>CAYYIY010000001.1:0-66206 GCA_964472075.1 uncultured bacterium
CCGCAATGGCGAATCGTTGAGCGATGCCGGCGGAAAAACAGAGTTTCGAGAGAACTATATGACCCTGTCTCTCATGCTGACAAGAGAGAGGCAACCCGACGGCGAGCGGCATCGTTCAGCCCGGCCGGGCGAGAAAGCGAAGGGCGGATTCGGCGAGAATGGCGGCGCCGATCGGCAGAATGCGTTCGTCGATATCGAAGATCGGCGTGTGATGAGGCCGCAGCGTGCCGTCATCGATGGCGGCGCCGATCATGGCGAAAACTCCCGGCACCTTTTCGCAGTAATAGGCGAAATCCTCGCCGCCCATTCCCATCGGCTCATGGTGTACCAAGCCCGGCTCGAGCAGATCCGCCAGCACCTTCTCGAAAAAGCCGGTGAGAGACGCATCATTTCGGGTCGAGGGATACCCGCGCTGAATCTGCAGGCGATAATCGCCGCCCAGCGATCGACTGACGGAGAGAGCGGCGCGCACTTCGTCGATCAGAGCCTCTCGCACTGTCGGGTTGAAGCTGCGCAGCGTGCCCTCCAGATGAACCTCGGCAGGCAGAATGTTGTTCGCGGTACCGCCATGGATCTGCCCAAGACTGACGACGGCCGGTTCGAGGGGATTGATGCGCCGACTCACAATAGCGTACAAGGCACTGAGAACCGGAACAAGCATCCACAGAGGGTCGCGACCATCGTGAGGATACGCGCCGTGACCGCCCTGAGCGGTGATCGTCGCCCGAAACGTATCGACGGCGGCACTGTATGGACCCGGCTGCACGCGCACATAGCCGAGAGGCCGAGTGGCGTCGACGTGCAGTCCGAAGATGGCGGATACTTCAGCGAGAGCGCCGTCGGCGATCATGCGGGGAGCGCCGCTCAAGCCTTCGGCATCCTGATGTTCCTCGGCCGGTTGAAAAAGCACGCGAACCCTGCCGGGCAGCGCCTGCTCACGGTGTCGATCGGCGAGCAGACGCGCGGCGCCGAGAGCCATCGCGATGTGCGCATCATGTCCGCACGCGTGCATGACATTCGGCACCGTCGACGCATACGAACGGCTGCGTTCCTCCTGAATCGGCAGAGCATCCATATCGGCGCGGAGAGCCACGAGGCGCCCACTGGAGGGGCCGATATCCACACAGACGCCGGTTTTTCCCACACCGGATCTGACGGCATTGATGCCCCAACCCTTGAGGGTCTTCACGATGAGCGCGGCGGTCTGCACCTCCTGAAAGGCGATTTCCGGGTAGGCGTGGAAGCTGCGTCTCAAGGCAATCAATTCTTCCGCAAGCGCTTCGGCACGAACCAGAGGCTGGGGCAGGGCGGTGGTGTTCGCAGGTTTCGGGGTCATGATCGCTCCTCTCGTTTTCGCAGGGCCGGCAGACGATGAATCTGCAGGTATACGCCGTCATACTGCCTCAGCTCGGGGTATCGGCGCAAGGTTTCAGCCTTCAGCCGCTCATAGACCGCCGGGTTCCAGATGCGGCGACCGGTGCGAAAGAGCGACCGGCGACCCCCTACTCCCGACTTGAAGCGCAGCAGGGAATTATCGGCGGACGAATCGCTGCCGCCCCCCAGATGCAGATATCTGATCCCGGGTGTCCGGCACGCCGTCTGTATCAATTCGCTGAACAGCAGATTGTTCGGGCGCAGGTTTAGCAGATCGGCGTCTGAAGCTCCGAGGTGATAATGGAGAAAGGGCGGCGACTCAAAACAGAGGGCGGCTGCGGCAATGCGATCGCCTGAACGAACCACAAACAACCGCGGCTTCAGCGACGGTGATGTTAATGCGTCCCAGTATGCCTCCTTGAAATAGTATATGGGATCTGCATGTAATCGATCCATGGTTGTGAGGTAGAGTTGTCTGAACTCCTGCCGATAGTCGGCATACGACCGTTCGGAAAACGTCAGCCCCGCCTGTCGCGCCACCCTGATACCGCGGCGAAAGGCCGAGGACATCGGTTCGTCGGCCGAAGGCCCGCTTTCGTCCGAGTTGGTGACGCAGGAAACCCAGACGGTCTGACGATCAACGTTGATGCGATACTGCGCGTCGGTCACGAAGCGGGCATTGTCGAGCAGCGGGTGAAAGCGAATGAATTCACTGACCACTCCACTTTTTTCGGCCCAGGCGGCAAAAGCCCGCCAGGCGGCGTCGAGAAACTCTCGATCTTCGGTATTGGCAAGCGGCCCGCCGTATCCATACGGCGTTTCAAGGTCGACTCCGTCGCTGCCATCGATGGCGTGTACCAGAAAGCTGTGCAGAAATACCTTGTCTGATGAGCGATACACGAACACGGTCGGGCGGCCCTGAGTCTCGGCCTGCCACGATCGAAACCAGGCATATTCCCAATACACATCCCAGGGGAGCGGAGGTGTTGCCGCGGGAGGCCCGTCGGCCCACGACTCACAGATCAGCGGGTTGCCGTGATGATCCAATGTCGAACCTCGTGAGTACGATTTTCGTATGTCCGAGTGCTCATCTCGAGAGAGTAGCTTTCGAAGGGCGTCAGCAATTCTCGTATTTCATCTTCGATGGCAAAATGCGTGATTCCCTCACCCGCATACGGGCCGGCGGAAATGTCGGTGTATGTCCGGGGTTCGATCTGACGCCCGAGCCCATCACCCCATGAGCCGTGTGCCAGCATCATCGAGAAGAATCTCCCGCCTGGTCTAAGAACTCGATGAATCTCGTAAAAGATGGCTCGCATCGAAGCCATGCGGTTTTGCTGAATAGCCGCGATATCGATCACGCCGTCAAACGATGCGGTTTTCAACGGCAGATGAAGGAGATCGGTCTGCGCCCAGGTTCCAGACAGCCGTTCGGCGGTTAACCGTTCGTGCGCCAGCTGCAGTGCTGTGGGCGAACCGTCGATGCCGGTGACGGAAAAGCCTTCACGAGCAAGATACCAGCAGCAGGAACCCGGCCCGCAGCCGGCATCGAGCAGTCTTACCGCTTTGCGATCGGGAGCGCGATAGAAAGAGCGGGCAACAAAGCGAATCAGTTCTTCCGGTGGATACTTTCCCCATGCACGAGTCCGAAAGATTTCTTCCCAGACCGGGTCCCAGCTGGTGTGAGCCATCATCGGTCACCAGCCTTCGGCGACTTGCCGACTCGAGCGGGCCGAACGGGCAACGAGCGAGAGGCAGCCCGACTGCCGAGCACAGGCCTGGTCTGAAGCGGCGGGATTCCGGGCAGATCGAGCGGACTGATGACCGTGACTCCGGGGCGTTTGAGCACATGGGTGTAGATCATGGTCGTGCTGACATCTGAGTGACCAAGGAGTTCCTGAACAGTGCGGATATCGTGCCCATGTTCGAGCAGATGGGTGGCAAACGAGTGACGCAGCGTGTGAACACTGGTCGTCGCCGGCAGACCGGCTGCATGAACCGCCGCTTTCACGGCTTTCTGAAGCGAGTTTTCATGAACATGGTGACGACGGATTTTACGCGATCGCGGGTCAGGTGAAAGTTTCGACGAGGGGAACACATACTGCCACTGGATATCGCGTGATGCGGACCTGTACTTTCTGTCAAGCGTATCGGGCAGAGCGACCTCGCCGTAGCCGAGTTTCAGATCCTGCTCATGAAGAGAACGCACGCGTTCGATCTGTTCGGCCAGTGCACGTTCGAGCGTGCGCGGCAAGGGCACCACTCGGTCTTTTCCGCCTCTTCCCTCTCGGACGATGATCTGATGTTGCTGGAAATCAACATCCTTGATACGCAGACGCAGACATTCCATGAGTCGCATGCCGGTTCCGTAGATCAGTTCAGCCATGAGGCGCGGAGTGCCGTCGAGGTGGTCGAGCAGATCTCGCACCTGTTCCCGGGTCAGAACCGCCGGAATTCGCTGGGGCACCTTGGCGCGGACAATTCCGTCAAGTGAGCCCGGAGGAAGCTGCAGTACATGTTGATAAAGAAAAAGCAGCGCATGCATTGCCTGATTCTGCGTGCTTGAACTCACTTTTGCCTTGAGCGCGAGATGCGTGAGAAACGCCTGAATGTCGCCCTCGCTCAGATCGAGCGGCAAACGCGGGTGATGGAAGGCAAAGAATCTCGCCGCCCAACTGAGGTAAGCCTTTTCGGTTCGAATGGAGTAGTGTCGCACGCGCACTTCGTTGCACAATCGGCTCATGGCCGCCTTCACATCGACAGGACAAGCCGTGGCAGTCAAAGCACCCGTTGTTTTTCCTGCAAGGTCGGTGCGCGCTTCATCGACAGACGGTCTCTGCGGCCAGTGTTTCGCCCAATCAGCCCGCAATACCTCCTGGAACAACACTCGCAAGGTCATGTCAGCCTGTTCGATCTGCCATGGTTGAATGCGATGATTGCCGATCAATCGATCGAGAAACGTGAGAATGTGTCGACTCTTCACCTGCGGTAACGGAATTCCGTGCAGAAACCGGCCGAACTGCACCGCCCAGTTGAGGCAAAAATCAATCTGCTTTTCCGGCACTTTCCGATGCCGCAACGTCTCGCCGAGTGCCTGCAACACTCGCTCATCAAACACCGAGCCGTTTTCCATGTTGCTCAATTCTCACTCATGGATTAACGTGTCTCTACACAGGGAGGGCCGGAAAGTCGCCATGCGGAGCACCTCAAACAACCCAACGTTCTATGCATAACAGATTATGCAGAAACGCGTCAACCCCTTCCCTGCATTTCCCAATAAGCAACAATATGCATAACAGCTCATTATGGCAGAAAACCAAAGGGCAAATTGAGGGCAGAAATTTAGGTCCAAATACCAAATGAAAGCCAAATTTGCGAACAACAGAGCTATAACAAAGCCTTTCAGCGGAACGCGGGGCCTGGGCACATGCCTTGCGGACGCAACGCGTGCGCCCAAAACGGCCCCGTTCCCTCGCTTCGCTCGGCGTCCGCAGATGGCATTACACCGAGCAGAGAAAGCCTGAACCAAAATGAATCTGAAGCTCCCTCCGACTCTTTCAAAGATTGCAACAAATTTCCGCGTTGTGCGTGACAGAATGGGAATGTCCCCTGCCAAGGTCTACAGACTAACCAATGGCCATGACACATTGTTTTTAAAGATTTCCGATTCTCGCTACGATGGGACGACATACGATGTTCAGCGAGAAATGAATACCATGCTTTGGCTCAAAGGGAAATTGCCGGTTCCTGAGGTCATTCATTTTGAAGAGCATGAAGGCCGTAAATATCTGCTCATGTCAGCAGCGCATGGGATCCTGTTATCTCAAGAAAACGAAATCTTTAAAAATCCAAACCGTGCAATTCAATACTTTGCGCAAGGGATACACTTGTTACAATCAATCGATGTTTCAAAGTGCCCTTACGACAACTGCGTAAAGAACAGGCTGGCCGAATTACACTTCCTCATGTCCCATGACCTGGCCGATGTAGACGTCACCCACTGGGAAAGTGACACACCATTTCAGGATCCAGATGCTCTGTTTCGCTTTCTTAACGAGAATGTTCCCCCTGAAGAATTTGTTCTTTCTCATGGAGATTTTGGAGATAGTAACCTTTTCGTCGAGAATGGCCGGGTTTCAGGAATAATTGATCTTGGCAGGACCGGCAAAGCCGACAAGTGGTGTGATATTGCATTTTGTGTTCGGGCGCTACGGACCGATTTTGGTGCGGATGAAAAACTCATAAACGTTTTCTTCCAGGAGATCGACATTCCCCCAAACTGGGATCGAATGAAATACTACATCCTGCTGGATGAGCTGTTCTAACTTTCATTCCCGGAGTCGTGACAAAACACTTGATTTCGACCTCTCGTTCTGCTAAACTGATCAAACAATGCCCGGGTGGTGAAATTGGCAAACACGTAAGATTCAGGATCTTATGCCTACTACTGGCTTGCGGGTTCAAGTCCCGCCCTGGGCACCCAGACGACCCTTTCGAGGGTCGTTTTCGTTTTAGACGGTTTTTCACGCGACGACAAACTTTCGTCGATTTATCTGGTAGAATAGAGAAGTAAACTCTGCGGTATGGAGGATAGAGTATGAAGCTCCCCGTCGCGAAAGTCATCGTGCTTCTGCTGTCGTTCACGGCTCTGGCTTCGATGGCGCCCATGTTCGCTCAGGGTACAAACCCCTACGGCGATTCAAACCTCGGAACGATCACGACCGGCACGCAAGGGACAACCGGAACTGCGGCCACATCAGGCGCAGCGACAGGGCTGACACAGGTCACCCGCACCGTGACCGCCTGGGTACGGAACGATCTGGCGAAGGTCGACGGCAAGGTGGTGGTCATCGCACGCGACAGCGTGAATCTGCGCAGCGGGCCGGGCACCAACTTCGAAATCATTCAGGCGGCGAATGCCGGGGCCAGGTTCACCCTCCAGGGCGAGCAGAACGGTTGGTACAAGATCGCCATCGTCACCACCGAGCCGGCGCCTGTTTCAGAGCCGAAGTCCGTCGACGAAGCGCAGGCCAACTTTCTGCAGGCATACAAGAAATACACCGAATCGACGCTCGCGAACGGGCGCAGTCATCCGACGAGTCAGGCGGCCCTGAAGGGCTTTCGGTCGACGTATGCCACATACAAGCAGTTTACCCGCGAATCGAAGGCACTCGCCGACATTCGGGCCAAACGCCGTCAGGTCGACAAGGTCGTCGTCAGCAAAGCCTCTTTCACCGCCACGGTGTATTCGAACGGCGAAGTCGTGCGGGTCTTTCCGATCGCCTACGGCTCGAACCCTGACGGACTCAACAAACAGAAGCAAGGCGACTGCCGCACGCCCGAAGGCTCGTTCCAGATCGTCGGCAAGGCGGTGAATCCCCCTTATCGCGGCATCCCGGGGCAGGTCATTCCCGGCGGCGCTCCGAATAATCCGTTCGGCACCCGCTTCATGGCGCTGAACACCTGGGGCGGAAGCATCGGCATGCACGGTACTTCCAACCCCAACTCGATCGGCAGTCGTGCATCACACGGCTGTATGCGCATGTTCACCGAAGACGCTGAAGAGCTGTACGATCTGGTCAAAGTCGGCACGCCGGTGATCATCAAGCCGGTCAAGGAAGGCTGACAGCGAATCTCGCGATCTCAAGGAACATCTCATGAAAGCCCGCTCTCTTCTGTTGCTCGCGTGTGGTTTCTGGTTCGGTTCGACGGCGCTTCTGACAGCCCAGGAAACAGCCCTGATCGAACTTCCGAAAAGTTCGGTCGCGCTTCAAAGCACCTCATACGATATCGCCAACGAGGGCGCGAAGCTGGCGGCAGCCGGCAAGACACGCCTGGCCGAAGAACTGCTCGGAAAAGCGGTCATCCGGCATCCGCAGTCACCCGAGGTCTTGTACAACTTCGGTCTGGTCCTGGCCCTCAACGGCAATCTGCAACAGGCGGCCCAGGCTCAGGGAAAAGCCATCGAGCTGCGTCCTGGTTTCGCCGAAGCCCATCTGGCCATCGGCACCGTTTTTCTCGGGCTGCAACAGAACGAAGAAGCCGTCAAGGCTTTCGAAAATGCGAGCAAACTGGCATCTGCTTCAGAGACCGGGATTTCGGCACGGTACAACCTGGCAATTGCTCTCGGACGCGTCGGGCGCGATGGAGAGGGCGAGCAGATTTTAAGCGAACTGCTGGCCGAAAACCCCGACGACGCCCTTCCCGCTCTGCAGATCGGCCGGCTCAAACTGCGCCGCCGACTCTGGAACGACGCGATCGCCTGGCTCGATGCCGCCCGGCACCAGTATCCGCTCGAAGCAGGCGTTTTGCGCGGACAGGCGCTGGCGAAGCTCGGAAGATGGTCCGAGGCCCTTGAAACGGTGCGGCAGACCCGGCGCCGATTGCAGACCGACGGAGTTGATTCCGAGCTGCGCACCCGCCTCGAGAAACACTTGCAGGCGATAGAGTCAGAAGTGGCCGCCGGCCGTCGACGCGGCGAAGGGTAGTGAGGTATACTCCCCTTGTTCGCACTTGGAATGGAGGAATGGGGGGAGCAGCATGAGCAGACTCTTTTTTGCGGGGTTGATCGGAAGCCTGCTTTCAGGCCTGATCGCGGGATGGTTGCGATACTGGCTCGGATTCATGGTGATTTTTCACGGTCTGGCGTTCGCTCTACTGACCACCTGGATCTTCAACCGCCTGCGCCCCGCTCCGGCACCTGGATATCTCTGGACCAACGCCGCCGCCTGGTCATCGGCGCCCGTGTTTCTGGCAGCCTTCTGGGGGGCGCAGATCGCCGGTCTCGGCCTGGCTCAGCCCGTCTTTGATCCGCTGCAGTTCTTTCTGCAGATCGCCGGCGGCAGCGAGGGCGAAAGCTTTATGGCCATGACCCGGCACCGCACCTACAGCGGAGGTCTGACCGGGCTATTCTGGATCTTCACCAACCTGCTCGATTCCGGTCTCATGCTGGTCTTCTTTGCCACCATGATGCGTGACGATGAAGAGACTGAAACATCGACGGCAAAGGCCGACAGCGATGTTGTCGAGAACGATGAAGACGATGAAGACGCAGAGGAGGCCGAAGAAGACGCCGACGTAAGCACGGCATCTGATCAAAATGTTTCCGGGAACAGGGGGTCGACAGGTTCGGGCAATCGGCAGGCGTCCGAGTCAGACACAGCCGTATCGGTCTCAAAAAGCTGTGATGCGGTAGACGAAAACACTCAGAATTCCGGAACAAAACAGGCAAAGGAACCCCGGCCATGATCAGACTATTTCTGATGACAGCATTGGTTTCGACGCTTTTGACACTCTCCGGATGTTACAGCGAGGGGGAGAAAGACCTTGATTCAGCTCGTGCCGCCTTGAAGCATCGACAGCCGAACCAGGCCATCAGGCTCACGACCCGCGCCATGCGTTACGGCGACCTGAACAAGGAACGTCTGAGTTCCGCCCTGCAGATTCGCATTCGTGCCTTCACCGAACGTGCGGCTGAGGACAGCCGATATGCGGATGCGGCCAAAAACGACCTCGACGCCTGGGTGACCCTCGAGCCGGAAAACGCGCAAGCCTGGTTTCAGCGCGCCTATCTCTCGCTCTCCCGCAATGAACACGAGTCCGCCCTCCAGGATTTAAATACCGGGCTTCTCAAAGCCGATCCCGATCAGCTATCCACTCATTCGCGACTTGCACAACCCTATGTTCGGCGAGCTTTGATTTTCATCGATCGCAAGCAGTATGAGTCCGCCGAAAACGACCTGCAACGCGCCCGCGAACTTGACGACAAGGATCCCGATCTGCAGTATGCCTGCAGTTTTATCGCCGAACGTTCGGGAAACAAAAAGGAAGCTCTTCATCTGATGGAACTGGCCGATTTTCTATATGCCCAGCGACAGGGAACGGCCTACCTGCTCGAAGCTCCCGTGGTCAACAATGCGTATTTTCGCCGTTTGTACAAATTACGCGAAGCCTGTGGGCACGATCCCATGAAACGCTCAGAACGATTTGCCGAGGCGGCATCCCCGCCGTCGACAAAAGGGACGGAAAGCGCCGATGAGTAGGCATCGGCGAGGCGGAAGCCGAGCATTCGCCCGGGCGGAGTGCGAACCCGGAATCGATTCACGCGGTTCGCTCTCGAAACGCCCATCTTTCGCACCTGCATTCACATGTCTGCTCACGATCATTCTGTGCGTCTTTTCTCTTTTTTCGACAAGGACTTTTGCCGCCACAGCAACAGCCACCGCATCGCCTTCCGTACCGCTTCTGGCGGGCTGCGAAATTGACTATCCGCCCTTCTGCATGGTCAAGCCCGATGGTCAGGCAACGGGGTTCGCAGTCGAGGTAATGCAGGCCGCAGTTCATGCCGTCGGTCGCGAGGTTGTCTTCGAAACGGGACCGTGGAGCGAGGTCAAGAGCCGGCTCGAAGCAGGTTCCCTTGAGGCCCTGCCTCTGGTCGGTCGAACCCCCGAAAGAGAAGCCGCGTTTGACTTCACCTTTCCGTACCTGACGCTTCACGGAGCAATTGCGATCAGAAGAGGAACACAGGGGATACAAACCCTGGCTGATCTAAAAGGACGTTCGGTAGCCGTCATGAAGGGCGACAATGCCGAAGAGTTCCTGCGGCGGAATGATCCGGGGTGTCACATTCGCGAGACCGCCACCTTCGTCGAAGCGCTGCGAGAGCTTGAAGAAGGGAAACATGACGCCGTGGTGCTCCAACGACTGCTGGCTCTGCGCCTGATACAGGAGCACCGGTTTCAGCAGGTCGAGTTGGTTGCCGCCCCCATCACCGGGTTCAGA
This sequence comes from uncultured bacterium, assembly GCA_964472075.1. Lineage (GTDB taxonomy): Bacteria > Muiribacteriota > Ozemobacteria > Ozemobacterales > Ozemobacteraceae > CAYYIY01. The sequence goes on from CAYYIY010000001.1 coordinate 10,156, forward strand.
CAGGATTTCTGCTTTGCCGTGAAAGAGGGCAATCGAGAACTGCTGGCCCTTTTGAATGAGGGACTCGCGTTGATCATGGCCGACGGCACCTTTCGACGCCTGCATGCGCGCTGGATGGGTGCTCTCGACACCCTGTCGCATCGACGCATCATCGTGGGCGGCGATCAACACTACCCCCCTTGGGAATTTCTCACTGAGAGCGGCGAGCCGACCGGGTTCAATGTGGATCTGATTCGTGCCATCGCTCGAGAAATGGGGGTTGAGGTCGAAATCAAACTCGGCCCCTGGCCCGACATAATGCGAGCCCTCGAACAGGGCGAGATTGACATGATTCAGGGCATGTTCTACAGCCCTCAACGAGACGAGAGATTCGATTTTTCGAACGCTCATACCGTGAACAGCTACATCGCCGTCGTCCGACGTGATTTCGGGGTTCCTCCGTCAGAGGCACGCGAGTTTGGTAAACATCGCATCGCGCTCGAACGCGGTGATTTCATCGATGCCTGGGCGGTCGAACACGGCCTGAACGAGAATATCATCAGGGTCGACAACCAGGAGTCCGCAATCAGAGCGGTTCTCAACGGCAACGCCGACTGTGCGCTCGTCGGGCGCCTTACCGCGCAGTATCTCATCAAGAAGTACGGGTGGACCAATCTGGTCTGTGGTCAGAAACCCCTAATCTCGCCGGAATACTGCTTCGCTTTTCGCAACGGACAGATCGCCCTTACCGGCCTGTTCAACGAGGGCCTCAGCATGGTCGAAAAGACCGGCGAGTATCGAAAGATCAATGAAAAATGGTTCGGCGTACAAGAACAGAAACATGATTCTCTGTCCGCATTCGGACGTTTGCTGGCCATGGCGGCCGTGCCGCTTCTGGTCGTTTTCCTGATCTCCGCGGCCTGGACCAGGACCTTGAAGCGACAGGTCGCAGTTCGCACGGCGGAACTGCGCGACAGTGAAGCGCGTCACCGGCGATTGTTTGAAACCATGGCACAGGGGGTCGTGTACCAGGCGGCCGATGGGCGGATTATTTCAGCCAATCCGTCGGCCGAACGTATTCTCGGCCTCACGCTTGATCAGATGATGGGTCGCACCTCCATGGATCCTTGTTGGCGCTCGATTCGAGAAGATGGCTCTGATCTGCCCGGCTCAGAGCACCCAGCCATGATCGCCCTGCGAACCGGGCAGCCCGTCGGCCCGCACATCATGGGTGTCGCCCGCCCCGACGAGCCGAACCACCGCTGGCTGCGAGTGAGTGCGCGGCCACTGTTTCGCCCCGGTGAAGAGAAGCCGTATCAGGTCTATGCGACACTCGAGGACATCACCGAGATTCGGCAGGCGCGCGAAGAGTATCAGCAGCTCTTCCGCCTGATGATGAACGGATTTTTGCGCGGAGAGATTGTCCGCAACCCCGACGGTCAAGCCGTGGATTTTCGCTTTCTGGCAGTGAACCCGGCTTTCGAGCGATTAACCGGCCTGAAGGCTGAGACGACGATCGGTCGTGCCGCGCGCGAGGTCATTCCTGATCTCGAGCACTCGTGGCTCGATATCTACGAGCGCGTGGTGACCACCGGAGAACCTGTACAATTCGAAAACGCTTCGCGAGCGCTGAACAAGACTTTTGACGTCAGTGCATTTCGTACCGGCCCGAACCAGTTTGCCGCGATGTTTTTCGACATCACTGAACGACGACGGGCGGAAGAAGAGCGCGCTCAGTTGCACGAACAGCTTCTTCAGGCACAGAAGATGGAATCGGTCGGTCGGCTCGCCGGAGGCATCGCTCACGACTTCAATAACATTCTCGGGGTCATTCTTGGTCGGCTCGAACTTGTGATGGAAGATTTGGGCGAGAATCATCCGCAACGCCACAGCCTGCTCGAGATCGAGCGAGCGGCGCAGCGGTCAGCGGAATTGACCAGGCAGTTGCTGGCTTTTGCCCGCAAACAGACAGCGATGCCGCAGGTGATACAACTGGGCAACATTGTCGATGGCATGTTATCGATGCTGGCACGACTGCTGGGCGAAAATATTCGCATCGAATGGAAACCCGCTCAGGATCTCTGGCACATTCGCATTGATCCGGTACAAATGGATCAGATTCTCGTGAATCTCAGTGTCAACGCGAGAGATGCCATCAAGGGAACAGGGGTGATCGTCATCACGGCGGAAAACGTGACGGTGAAGCAGGATACCACCGATCGTCTACTGGGCACGGCTCCCGGGGACTATGTTCGGCTCGGTTTTCGCGACGACGGATGCGGGATGCCGCCGCATGTCAAAGACAAGCTGTTCGAACCATTCTTCACCACCAAAGACGTCGGCAAGGGCACCGGGCTGGGTCTGGCGACCGTCTACGGCATTATGAAACAAAACGGCGGTTACATCGAGGTGCAAAGTGAAATCGGGAAAGGTACTACCTTCCGGCTTTATTTTCCACGTCATGATGCGGGACCTGACGCTGCAGTTTCAAACGACGCCGCGCTGTCATTTTCGAAGCGTCCTTCTGGTGCGACAAATTCGTCGGGACAGACGATCCTGTTGTGCGAAGACCGGGCCGACATTCGCGATCTCACCAGCCTGATGCTCGAACGGTGCGGATATCGCGTGCTTTCCGCTTCCTCGCCGGGAGAAGCGCTGGCGTTTGTACAAGATCGAGCGAGCGAAATCAGCCTGCTGATTACCGACATCATCATGCCGGATATGGATGGTCGAGAACTGGCCCGGAAGGTGACTGCCGTGAATCCACGCATCCGCTGTTTGTTCATGTCCGGGTATACGGCTGACGTCATCTCATCGCAGGAAGATCTCGATGAAGGGATGACATTCATTCAGAAGCCGTTCACTTCCGTCCACCTGGTCGGCAAGGTCCGCGAACTTCTCGAAGGGTGATGGAATAAGGCAATGATCGAGTTTATCGGTCAGCATCGTGAGTCCGCGATACTGTTGTTGCTTTTTGTTCTGGCCGTGAGCGGCCTGTCGCTCGGCCTGCTCATCGCGAATCGGCGGCTGGCGGCGATGCGTCGGGAAGCGTGCCGGGAGATTGAAACCCGCATCGAAATCGAACAACGGCTGAAAAGACAGGAAATCGTGTTTCGCAGCCTGTTCGAGCGGCTTCTCTACCCGGTAGCCATGTATCGGTACGACGAATCAGACGGCGGGTACCGGTTCGTCGATGCAAACCCCGCTCTCGAAGCCCTTGAGCGCGTAAAGAAATCAGAGATCATCGGCAAACGAGTCGATCAGGTGTTTCCGGGAGTCGTGAAATTCGGTCTTCTCGACGTGCTTGACCGGGTGAGAAAAAGTGGAGTCGCGGAAGAACACGCCATGACCTTTTATGAGGATACGCGCATTGCCGGCTGGCGTCACAACATGGTGTATCGCATCGAGACCGGTGAACTGGTCGCCATGTATCAGGACGTCACCGACCAGAAACTGTTCGAACAGGCATTGATGGAAAGCCAGCAGCGCCTGCAGGCGATTCTCGATGCCGTGCAGACCGGCGTCATCATGGTCGATGCCGCATCTCGCAAGATCATCGACGTCAACCCGACTGCCGTGAAGATGATCGGTCGACCTCGCGAAGCGATTATCGGCCATATCTGTCACGATTTCATCTGTCCGAATCAGGTCGACAACTGTCCGATTCTAGATCGAGGCGAAACCGTCGACAATGCAGAACGCATTCTGTTAAATGCCTCTGGAGAGAAGGTTCCGATCATCAAGAACGTTGTACAGATCCAGACCGAAGGCAGGAATGTCCTTCTCGAGAGCTTTGTCGACATTTCCGTGCAGAAGAGAGTAGAGAACGAACTGCGTGAGGCGAATGAGCATCTGGAACAGGCTACCCTGTTCGCACGCGAAATGTCCTCTCAAGCAGAGCTGGCAAATCAGGCGAAAAGCGCGTTTCTCGCCAACATGAGTCATGAGATTCGTACGCCGATGAACGGCATCATCGGCATGATCGGTCTGCTGGCTGAAACACCGCTGACAAACGATCAAAGCGAGTTCGTGCGCACGATTCAGTCCTGCTCTGAGAGTCTGCTTTCCCTGGTCAACGACATTCTCGATTTTTCAAAGATCGAGGCCGGCAAGCTTGATCTCGAGATGATCGATTTCGATCTGCGCCAGTGTCTCGACGATGTCGGCGATCTGCTGGCAGTGCGGGCCTCAGAGAAGAAACTCGAGTTGATCCTGTGCGTGCATCCTGATGTTCCGCAACGCGTTCGCGGTGACCCCGGGCGCCTGCGACAGATCCTTCTCAATCTGATGGGTAATGCCGTCAAGTTTACCGAGCACGGCGAAGTCGAACTTCATGTACGTAAACTCGAAGAGCGTGACCAGCGCTTCAGATTGGATTTCGAGATTCGTGATACCGGCATCGGGATCCCGCCGGATCGCGTTGTGCTGCTGTTCAAACCTTTTACCCAGGCCGATGCCTCGCTGTCACGACGATACGGCGGGACCGGACTGGGACTCTCGATCAGCAAACGTCTTTGCGAAATGATGGGCGGCTCGATCCACGTCGTATCGGAACCGGGCAAGGGATCGACATTTCGTTTTGACATATGGGTTGATCCCGCAACGAAACAACTCCGCGAAACCGACTTGCCCTGTCAAACCATCGACTGGAAGAGTAAACGAGTTCTGGTGGTTGACGACACCCCGACGAACTGTTTGTGGCTGTCCTATTTGCTTGAAGGACTCGGATGTCGTTTTACGATCGTCGAACGCAGCATGAACGCCCTGCAGGTTCTCCAGGACGCAGCGACAGCCGGGGAACCGTTTCACGTCGCGATTATCGATTATTTCATGCCCGAGCTTGATGGATACGAACTCGGCAAACGCATCAGAGCGGACAAACGATGGAGTGATCTGAAACTGGTGATGCTCACGTCGGTCGGTCGTCGGGGCGATGCCGCCCTTTTGAAGAACGCCGGTTTTGATGCGTATCTCGTGAAACCCATCAAGCACACGCTGCTGCTTCAGTGCCTGAACAGAGTGCTCAGCGATACGCTTCGTGCAACTGCCGCAGAAGACGTCTTGATCACCAAACCGTTACTGGCAGAGCAGGCGCGAAAACATCGCATTCTGGTCGCCGACGACAACGTCACCAATCAGAAGGTGACCATGCACATTCTGAAGCGTCTCGGATACCACGTCGACGCCGTTTCCGATGGGCGCGAAGCATTGACTGCCCTGCGAGACATCGATTATCACCTGGTACTCATGGACTGCCGCATGCCGGTCATGGATGGTCTCGAAGCTACTCGGATGGTACGACAGAGAAAAGCTCGGGTGAAAAATCCGGATATCCCCATTATTGCCCTGACCGCCGGCGTACTCCCTGAAGAGCGCGCCGAGTGCCTGAATGCAGGCATGACCGATTTTCTCGCCAAGCCCTTCAAACCGGAAGAACTGCAGGCGCTCCTGCACCGACTGCTTCCCAACGTTTCCGTTTCATCGAACCCGGCAGCGACTTCGCCGGCGTCTGAAAAAGCCGTTTTCGACTGGAATCATTTTGTCCACCTGCTCGGCGACGACGAGTCAGCCGCACGCGAGGTCGGCGCAACCTTCATCGAATCGTTTTCGAGACAGATGACCGCACTTCGGCAAGCGGCCGAGAGAGGCGCTTCTTCAGAGATTCTACAATTGGCTCACTCGATAAAAGGCTCTTGCAGCAGTATTCTGGCTGAGACAGCTCGGACGATCTGCGAATCGATCGAACGTCTGGCCCGCGAAGGAAAAACCGAGCATCTGCACGAAATCATTCGCTCTCTCGATCAGGAGTTTGCCGTTCTCCGCGAGCTGATCACCCCGCATCTGAAATCATCGTGAACCGTAACTGACCCACGGGTAAGAAACAGAGCAGCGTTTTCCGGATTGCAGGATTCACTTTCCCATTCGCTTTTTCCAGATGCGAATCGGAATGACGACTCGATCGAGACGATTGTATTGCACGATGCGTTGCAGGAACAACTCGGTCAATTCAATGCCTTCGCGCAGAAGTATCACGCCGTTTACGGTCACGACGTTGTCTGCCATCACCATTCCGGGTTCGAGTTCCTCGACGCAGACTTTCACCAAATCAAATCCGTCATGCGACAACTCGATTTCAGCTTTGAGAGCTTCAAGCACCTTCGGGTCATAGGTACCATAACGCGCCAACAGAGACTGAAATGCCTGGACCTCGCTCATCCCTCTTGCTTTCAGATCATCGAAGTCGAGAATCGCCCTCAGAATTCTCGCAGCAAGCGGAATCTGGTCACCGGAAGCACCATCGGCAGGTTGTCCACCACCATCAAACTTTTTCCGCAGATATCCGACAACCTCGGCCACTTCCTCGAGCCGCGGAATCTGCAGCAGCATTCGCCTGACAGCCTGGGGTTGCTGATCAATCACTGTCTGGGTCTCGATGTCAGCCGAAGAAACGCCATTCTGCAGATCGGTGACAATCTGCGGAGGAAGAATCAGGTAGCTCAAGCGAGAGAACATAAGCGCCAGTTCCGTGACATTCTGACTGCCGCACATTCGCTCCGTGACTTTACGAACCAACGGCGTCAGAGCGGTTGTGCGCATGAACAGTTCAGGGCGGGCCAGCGCCAGCAAGTCGACCAGTATCTTGATCGAACCCTTCAATGTTTTCTCAAGAAGCTCTTTCTCGGCCGTTACCAGCTGGTACTGACGAAACGCATCATCGAGTGATCTCGTCAAAACATCATACGGGCATGGCTTGGTCAGGAAACGAAAAATGTGACCTTCGTTTACGGCCTGCATGGCAACGTTCAGATCGGTTTGTCCGGTCAGCATCATGCGGGTCGTCTCAGGCGAAGATTTCTGAACGCGTTTCAAGAACTCGATCCCATCGACTTCGGGCATCTGGTAATCGGCCACGACCGCGGCAAACGGGCCTTGATGTACGAGCGCCTGCAGTCCGGTCACCGCACCGGATGCGGTAACCACTTCGGCATGCTTGCGCAAAATGCGGGTATAGCCGAGAAGTACGTTCTGCTCGTCGTCCACCAGCAGCACACGACGGTTCATACTGCCGCCCCCGTGTTGCCGAAAAAGTCTCGTGCCGCGGCTCTCAGATACTCAGTACGCGCTGTGAGATTCACGGAACTGAGCAAGGTCTCGTCAAGGCCGCTATAAGGTAGCGAGTTCTCGGGCGAAGACATCTCATGAACAAAGGTGTTAGCCAGATGAACCGCCACCAACGGGCGAAGACGGTTGCCGACCGCCTGATCGGGATGATGGTGAAAAAGAACGGCTTCGACAACAGAATCGGGAAGTCCCCACAAACCGAGAATGTATCCGCCGATCGATCCGTGGTGACATTCGATCAACTGCATCTCATGAGCATAAAGGGGGATACCCTGTCTTCGAGCCTCGATGGGCAGTTCGGGAAAATACGGAGGATATTGCAGGAGAAGCAATTTTCCGAGGTCATGCAATAACCCGGCGATAAAACACTCTTCAGCCAGACGCCCTGAGCCGTCAAGCTGAATGCACAGGTGTCTGGCCAGGCCGGCCACCTGCAGGCTGTGTTCCTGCACGGCCTGCACGAAGCGCCCAATCGAAGAGCCGGGGGAATGACTTTCGAACAGTGAAGCGGTCATGACAACGGCTCTCACGACCTGAATTCCAAGAAAAATGACAGCCTCAGGCACGTTTGCGATTATCTGCGGTAAACCGAAAAACGCCGAGTTGGCCAGGTGAAGAATCTGCGAGGAGATGGTCGGATCCTGCGCGATCAGTTCGCCGATCTGCTCGAGCGAAGCCATCGGCCGCTGCAATGCTTCGCAGATGCTTTGATAAAGCGGACCTGGCGTAGGAAGAGTTCGGACGTTGGCAAGGACTTTCACGATGGCGGCAGACTTCAGCGAACGCCGAAGAACAAAAGCGCGTTTTATCGCCTGTTTCAGAACATCCACTTCGCAGGGTTTCGAAAGAAACTGATGCGTTGAGCCGATGACGTGAAGCAGAAGATCCTGGTCTGAGTGTCCCGAGAGAATGAAACGTATCGTTGAAGGAAATCGCCTGCTGACCTGCTGCAACAGTTCCGCTCCGTTCATTTCCGGCATGCGCATGTCGCTCACGATCAGGTCAATGGGTTGATCTGCCGCAGCCGCCCGCTGCATCAAGTCGAGAGCTTCGCTGCCGCTCCCGGCAAAATGCAGCTGCCACTCGCGAGAGGTTGAATGCAGCGCGCGACGCAGGCTTTGAATGATATGTGGTTCATCATCGACGAACAGAATACGTGGCATATTCATGTGGCTTCTCCCGAAGGATTTGGCTCCGGTACCGAAGGATCTGGAATCTTCAGAGGCAGGAACAGACGAAACGTTGTTCCGTTGCCCGGTTCACTTTCGACCTCGATACGCCCGCCATGTCGCTGGACGATGATGTCGTGGGCAATGGCAAGACCCTGCCCCGTGCCTTTGCCGACCGGCTTGGTGGTGAAAAAGGGATCGAAGACGCGCGGAAGAATCTCGGCCGGCATGCCGGCTCCGTCATCGCGAATCGTGATCATGGCATGTTGATCTCGAATGCCGGTAGAGATGATGATCTTCCCCTTTTTGTACCGACCGGCTTTTATCGAATCTTCAATAGCATGAGTGGAATTGATGATCATGTTCAACACGACCTGATTGATCTGGTCAAGATAGCAAGGCACCGTTGGAAGACTGGGTGAAAGAACGGTCACGAGATCAGCGGCATACTTCCATTCGTTGCGTGAGATAGTGACCGTGTCTTCAATTCCTCGATTCAGGTCGGCCGAGCTGCGCGAACCCTTGCTGGGGTGAGAAAAACTCTTGATGGCCGAGATGATCGTGCTGACGCGCTTGATACCGTCTTCCATCTGGGACAAAGCTTGCGGAACCTCGTCGATCAGGAAGGAGATGTCGCTGCTGCGCTCGAGCTCGAGAACGCGTTCGCGAGCTGATTCTGCCGGCATCTGCCCTTCAGCCGGGTTCATGGCCGAACGATAGGCCTGCAAAAGGGTGACCAGTTCCTGAAAGGCGTCGGCAAGAAAGCGCCGATTGTCTCCGATGAACTGCATCGGCGTATTTATTTCATGCGCGATTCCGGCAGCCAGTCGACCGATCGATTCCATCTTCTGCGACAGGGCGAGTTGCGCGTCGATACGCAGTTGTTCGGTACAGTCGCGAAACATCAGAACACAGCCGCGCAGCCTGGGCTCCGGGTTCTGAAGACGCGTGACGGTCAGCGCCAGAACTTTGCGGGTGCGCCCAGGGGTGAGAATGCAGAACTGGGGCAGGACGAGCACGGGTGTGCTCGGATCGCTCTTCCATGCCAGAAACTCCTGAAGACGGGCCTGGCTTTCAGAATCGGTTGGTTGCAGCAGTTCGCTGAGCGGTCGATGCAGCGCCTGTTTCGGATCATGCTCGAGAATCTGCCCCGCGGCTTCGTTCATCAGGGTGATTCGCCCCGAAGGTGAAACGGAAACAACAGCATCAGCCAGACTCAGCAGCGTGGTTTCGAGCGTGCGTTTCTCTGCCTCAATCGTTTGCTGATCGCGGTCACGCTCGAATGCCGCCCAGAAGAGATCACCAACGGATTGAAGACAGTTGGGTTGAAGTGCACAGGAGCTTGTGGTGTGAGTAAGCGGGGTAACACCAATGAAAGCAACCAGAGAATGGGCCTGCATAATACTTACTGAGAGCGCGTGCGGAATCTGCGACTGCCGGCTCAGATAGATCTTCAAATCGCGTGAATCAAGGGTTTGTGATAAAAACGCCGAGTCACAACCCCACTCGTACAAATGTCCACAGACTTCGCGACTGCCCGGCCAGATCATGAACCACGCTTTGTGGGCCTGCGCCTTCCGTGCCAGTGACTCGAGGCCTTTGGCGTAGATCTCTTGAAGGGAACGCGATGAAGAACGAAACAGAATGCGAAACAACTCTGAAACCAGCTCAAAGGCAGACGTGGTATCGTTGTTGAGCGCGGGAGGATAAATGGCAGCCGGGGGCATCGTGCCGCTGTTCGTCATATCCCCCTCAACCGCTGATCTGAAACGAAATTATCTTGCTATCACGCACCTGAGAAGGATACAATTTTCTGAGAGAAGTGGCAAACAAACGATCGCATTCGTGGGTGAGGCGGGGAGGCCCGAGTCGTGAAGACGGCGTTGAGAACAATTGGCGCACGCAGCCACACTGGCGTGGTACGACAGATTCGACGAATAGAGGATCTACTCCCCGGTGATCACCTGTGTTGCATCTATTCAGATGATGAAGAGCGTCGTCGTCTTCTTGCCAGATTTCTGCACGACGGGCTTGAACGCGGTGAAAAGGTCGTCTATGTCGCCGACGAGACGACCGTCGATGAAGTGTTTTCGTTTATCGATTCTGCCAGGTTTTCGATCACGACGCTGCGTGAACGTGGGCAACTGGTTATCCTCCATTCACAGGAAGCCTACGTGCGAGCCGGGGCCTTCGACCCCGCCGAGATGATCAGCCTGCTGCGCGTGCTGTGTGAGGCGGCGAGAAAAGAGGGCTATACGGCCCTGCGTGTGACCGGCGAAGCATCATGGGTCTTTCGTGGCCTGCCCGGTTCTCACCGGCTGATGGAATACGAAGCGCTGGTGAACGACTTTTTTCCCGGCTCAAACTGCATTGCGTTATGCCAGTATGACCGCCGTCGCTTTCCGCCTGAACTGTTGCAGCAGGTACTGGCAACGCATCCGTTCATCGTGTTCGGTGGTGAAGTGCGTCAGAATCAATTCTCTCTGTCGCCGAACGATTTTTTGACCGGAAACATCGCCGAGAGGCAGCTCGAACGGCAGCTCGAGAGTATTCAGGTTTCCTCAGAGATCGAGAGAGACCTGCATCGCTTCTTCGCCGCTTCTCCGAACCTGGTGTGCATTGCCGGCGTGGATGGCTACTTTCGGATGGTGAACCCGGCGTGGACGAAGATGCTGGGGTATTCTGAATCAGAGTTGCTGACGAAGCCGTTTCTCGACTTCATTCACCCGGACGATCACCGTCGCAATGATCTCGAGGTGAACGCGCTGATGCAAGGAAGGATCACGACCAATTTCGAGAATCGCTACCTCGCGAAAGATGGTACCGTTCACCACATCCTCTGGACGGCAACTCCATACGTCGAGGAACAGATCATGTTCTGCATCGGCAATGACATCACCAGACTCAGAGAGCAGGAATCGCTGATGAGAACGACACTGGAACACGATCGACGCTTGCGAGAGGCGCTTGACAGTGTTCCGGCCTGTGTGTTCATGAAAGACGCCCAGTTCCGTTACTCGTATGCGAATCAGACGGTTCAACATGTTCTCGGTCGTCGTTACGAAGAAATCATCGGGAAAGAAGATGCGGAGTTGTTTCCTGATGACGTGGCGAAAAGATTGCGAGCAACGGACCAGCGCGTACTCGAGGGGGCGCAAGCCCTCGATGAGGTCATGGTTCAAACAGGTTCGGGGGCGCGGGTGTTCAAGGTGTTTAAAGCACCTTTGCGGGCGAACGATACCCAATCAAAGTGCGTGGGAATTCTGGGAATCTCGACGGACATCACCGATGCCCGACATCAGGAGGTGTGCCTGAAGAATTCGCTGGCTCAGGCGCAGCAGCGCGAACAGGAAATGGAACTGCTGCTGCATGCGGCCAGGCAGATTCTGAATACGGAGGAGTTTAAGGACATCGTCACTCAGACGTACCCGTTGATGAAAAGCCTGCTCGGCTTTCAGTGCGGTTTCGTGAACATTCGTCTGGTACCAGATACCGCTGAGACCGCCATTCTGACAGATGTGGGAACGAACGCGGTCTGTTCGCTGCCAATCCCTGAGACCTTTGCTCTCAGCGAGTTTCGACGGTATCTCTATTCTCGAGCTGCGCCGCTGCGGATCACGGATTTCTCAAAAACACCCGTGCCGTGTCACTTCCCTGAAGGTCATGTGCCGCTCTACAACGGGTTGTGCATCCCTCTCATTCTGGATGAGCAGGTTCAGGGGTTGATGGTGTTCGGCAACAAGCCGGGAGGTTTTACCGAGAGAGATGAGCAGTTCGGACTGGCGTTTGGGAATCTGCTGACGATCGGATTGCACAACGAACGGCAGAGGAGAGCGCTGCACAGATTGTCGACCGCCGTCGAGCAGTCGACAGACGCGGTGCTGATTACCGATGTCTCAGGCGTGATTCAATATCTCAATCCTTCGTATCTTGCGCTGTCCGGTTACTCGAGCGACGAATGTCTGGGCAGAAATCCTCGCATGTTCAAAAGCGGAGTACAAGAAACAAACTTTTATCAAGAGCTCTGGAAAACCATAAGCGATGGACGAGTGTTTCGTGGAACGTTTGTAAACCGCCGAAAAGACGGCGGCACCTGGGTCATGGAGACCACGGTCAATCCGGTGCGTGACTCAAACGGCAAGACCACCCACTTTATCGCCATCGGGCGCGACGTCACCCGCGAGCGCCAACTTGAGCGACAGTACCAGCAGGCCCAGAAGCTCGAAGCGATCGGTCGGCTGGCCGGCGGTATCGCCCATGATTTCAATAACATTCTGCAGGTAATGTCGTGTTACATCTTTTCGATTCAGGAAGGGTTGCCGGAAGGACGATTTCCGCGTGACGAGGTTGACGAAATAGGACAGGCGGTTGACAAGGCTGCACACCTGGTAAAGCAGTTATTGACCTTCAGCAAACAAGAACCCCCCCGGTTCGGCAGTGTGAACGTCGATGAGGTCATCACGAACTTGCTGAAGCTGGTGCGTCGGGTTCTGGGCGAGGACATCGAACTGCGGTTTTCACCTTCAGGTGATCTGCCGCCTATTCGTGCCGATAGAACCCATCTCGAACAGATACTCATGAATCTCGTGGTCAACGCACGCGATGCCATGCCGGAGGGGGGAAAGATTGCCATCGAGACGAGACGCGTTCGCTTCGATACTGCTCTGCATGACGGTAGCCGGCATTTGTCCGCCGGTAATGGTGTCCAGATTCTGGTGCGTGACAGCGGCTGTGGGATATCGGATGCAAATCTCGAGCACATCTTTGAGCCGTTCTTCACCACGAAGGAAGTCGGCAAAGGAACAGGGCTGGGGCTGGCGACCGTCTTCGGCATAGTTAAACAGCATCAGGGGCTGATTGACGTGAAGTCCTCGCTCGGAGTCGGCACCGAGTTTACTCTCACGTTTCCCGCTCTCGCCCCTGAGTCGACGAACGAGCAGCATCATGAACCTGAAAGCGTTGTGGTTGGCGGCCATGAAACCATCCTGCTCGCAGAAGACGATCAGATGGTACGGAACATCGCGGCACAGATTCTGCGCACTGCCGGGTATCAACTGATTCTTGCGTGCGATGGTGAGCAGGCCCTTCAATTGGCGCACGACAACGAAGGACGCATCGATGTGTTTGTGCTCGACGTCATCATGCCGAAGAAGCGAGGCCGCGAGATCTTTCTCGATCTTCGCCGTCTGTGTCCGAGATCGAGTTTTCTGTTTGTCAGTGGTTATGGGCCTGAGTTACCCGATCTGCAGCAGGTTGATGGAAGTTTTGAATTTCTCGCCAAGCCGTTTTCCCCCGGAGTGCTGCTACGAAAGATTCGTGAACTGCTCAAGCGGAAAGAGGTAGGGAAGCCATGAACGAAAAGCGCGCACTGGAATTCCTGGCCCAGACCAGCAGTCTGGCCCATGTCGGCGGCTGGGAACTGGATCTGCGGACAAACCGTCTCGAATGGACGGAAGAGGTCTATCGCATTCACGAAGTCGATCTCGATTTTCAACCGACGGTCGAAAAGGGAGTGGCCTTTTATGCTCCAGAATCCATACCCATCATCTCAGAGGCCGTGCGGAGAGCTTCGACCGAGGGTGAGCCGTTCGATCTTGAACTGCAGCTGATCACGGCAAAGGGAAACCGCCTGTGGGTGCGCTCGATTGGGCAGGCTTATCGTGAGAACGGCGAAATTGTGAGAATCGGCGGCGTCTTTCAGGACATTACGGCCCAGCGAGCCATTGAAGATGAGTTGCGACAAAGCCGCGAACGACTTGAACAAACGGTGCAGGCAAGAACGAAGCAGCTGGAAGAAGCGTTGCACGGTCTTGAACAATCGAAACGGCGAATCGAAGAAGCGAAAAAAGCCTGGGAGGAAACCTTTGACGCGATTGGCGACGGCATTGCTCAGGTCATCAACTTTCGCTTCGTTCGCTGCAACCGCGCGTTTGCCTCCATTTTCGATGTCACTCTGAGTGATGTCATCGGCAGGGAATGCCGAGAAGTTTTCGGAGAGCGTGCGTGTCTTGTTCTGAGATCGTATGCCGAAACGGTTTTGCACCACGGTGTGCGTGAACAAACCGAAGTGTTTGTGCAAGATCACTGGTATGAAGTCGCCATCGAACGCATGGAAAGCGCGGAAGCGGCCGGGATACTGTTGTTCATCTTTCGTGATGTCACGCAGCGAAAACGTGATCAACGACAACTTGAACTGAATGAGGCCAGGTTCGAGAGTCTCTATCGTATCTCACAGTTTCAAGGTACGAGACAGCAGATGCTGGATTTCGCTCTCGGAGAGGCAATTAGGCTCACGAACAGCGCGATCGGTTATATCTACTACTACGATGAGAAGACCGAGTTGTTTACGTTGAACACTTGGTCGAGTGACGTCATGAAAGAGTGCCGGGTGGTCAAGCCGCAGACGGTGTACGAATTGAGCAAGACGGGGATCTGGGGCGAAGCGGTGAGACAGCGCCGGCCAATCATGGTAAATGAGTATCACCTGCCCAACCCATTGAAAAAAGGCTACCCGGAAGGACATGTCGCTCTGCATCGATTCCTGACCATTCCGGTAGTGATCGACGAACGCATCGTCGCCGTCGTCGGCGTGGCCAACAAGGCTGATCCGTATGAAGAGACAGATCAGCGTCAGCTGACCCTGCTGATGGATGCGGTCTGGCGCATCGTCGAACGTCGACGCCTCGACGAGGAATTGCAGCAAATGTCACTCGAGTGGGAGGAGATTTTCCACAGTATCACCGATCTGATCACCGTGCAGGATCTCGACTTCAATGTGACCAAGGCGAACCGTACTGCGACCGATTTTTTCGGACCTTCATTACTGAACAATCTTGGTAAGATCAAGTGTTATCAACTGTTTCACGGGACTGATCATCCGCGACCGAACTGCCCGGTGTGTCTCTGTCGACAAACCCTGAAACCGGAATCGTTTGATTTCTATGAACCTCTGCTGAAGAAGCACATCGAAGTCCGAAGCATTCCACGATACGACAAACAGCAGCAGTTGATCGGCTTTCTGCACGTTGCTCGCGATGTAACCCAGCATCGCAAGGCCGAACAACAGCTGCGGCAGGCACAGAAGATGGAAGCGGTCGGCCAGCTTTCGGGCGGCGTCGCCCATGATTTCAACAACATTCTGCAGGTGATCACCTGTCACACCTATACCATTCTGAGTGAGTTATCACCCGGTCGGTTTCCGTTCGACGAGGTCAAAGAAATCGAGATCACCGTGGAAAAGGCTGCCTATCTGGTCAAACAGCTCCTGACTTTCAGTCGACAGCAGCCAGTACAAATGACCCGCATTGATCTGAATGCGGTGGTCACGGGTTTCAGCAAACTGCTGCGCCGTGTGCTGGGCGAGGATGTCGAACTGGCTCTTCGCCTTGAGAACGGGATTCTTGCCCTGCAAGCCGACAAGGGACAGATCGAACAGGTGCTGATGAATCTCTGTGTGAACGCTCGCGATGCCATGCCACGCGGTGGTCGCATCACCATCGAAACCCTCAGGGCTTCAGGAGAGGGAAGAAAATCTATTGGTGGTGCCGACATGCCGCCCGTCGTGATTGAAATGCGGGTGTCCGACACCGGAACCGGCATTCCAACCGAGAATCTCGACCGGATCTTCGAACCATTCTTTACCACGAAAGAAGTGGGGCGCGGCACGGGGCTGGGCCTGGCAACGGTCTTTGGCATTGTACAGCAGCATCACGGTCGCATTGATGTCACCTCGACAGTTGGCCAGGGAACAACATTTGCCGTTGTTTTTCCGGCGATCGACACCGTACCCATCGAGGGGCGCGAGACAGAATCGAGTCTGCAGGCCCTGGGCGGCAACGAAGTTCTTTTGCTGGCCGAAGATGACGACACGTTGAGACAGTTGATGACCGACTTTCTGACTCGAGCCGGGTATCGCGTGCATGTCGCCGCCGATGGTGCCGCGGCGACCTCTCTTGCCGAGAAGCTGTTCTCGGAAATCGACTTGTACATATTCGACGTCGTCATGCCGAAGCAGCGCGGCGATGTCATCATGGAGCAGATCAGAGAAAAACGCGCCGATGCGCGATTTCTCTTTGTCAGCGGTTACGGAGCCGGTTTCATGGAGAAGGTTGCCAATGATGCCCGCTGTCTGTTTCTCTCGAAGCCAATTTCCCCAAGACTGTTACTACAGAAAGTGCGTGCCATGCTCGATGCTGTGCATCAACCCCAATCCTTGACGTGATTCAAAAAAGCCGGTTCGCTGTGTATTCGGGCGAGATTTGCTGTGTACATCCCCTTTTCTGGTTGCCGTGAGGCGAGTGACTCGTATGGGATGGAAAGACATCCTGTGACGATTTCAACACCGCTTGCGGAATCATCGGCGTTTCTTCGTGACATCGTTTCTGTTACCCTATGTGAGGGAGAGCGCTTCTGATCGAGCGATCATGAGGCGTCAGATACTATGGAGCCGGCGCGAGCATGGGAGCAACGGTACGGATCGCCTTGACCAGCGCGGCCGATATCATCGGCCTGCGACATCGGATTCTGCGTGCCGGGTTACCACTGGAAACCGCGATTCTTCCTGGAGACAACGACGAGTCGACCAGACATCTGGGGCTCTGGGAAGACGAAACCCTGCTCGGTTGTGTCTCCCTGATGGCGGCTCCGTATGAAGGCCAACCGGCCATGCAACTGCGCGGCATGGCCGTTGCCACTGAGGCGCAGGGACGCCAGTACGGCAGGTTGCTGCTGCAGGAAGCCGAGAGGACGGTTTCACGCGACGGATATTCCCTGATCTGGTGCAATGCTCGCGAAACCGCGCGAGGGTTCTATGCCAGGCACGGCTGGCAGGTGACGTCAGAGTCATACTTCATCGAACACGCGGGAATGCATGTGCGCATGCTCAAACGTCTCTTTTCGACAGCATCTGACGGGGCATGAACACACGCCGATCGATTCCTGATCTTCCCTTTCTGGCGCTCTGCGGCTGTCTGCTGGTAACGGTTCTCGTCGGGCAGTCCTGGTTGTCCGATCAGGCCGAACGGATTCGCGCCGAATGGCTCGATGAAGAGAAGGCCGGCCTGCGTCGCATTCTGCAAAACACACTGCGTCTCAGTTCGTCTCAGACCTGTTTTCCTGAACTCATGCGTCGGACAATCGCCGATCTGAAGTCGGGGATGCCGGTCGCCGAAAGCTTTCGTCGGTTCATCCCCTGGTCGCACACGCCATTCGAGCTGCTCGTCTTCGGCCCAGAGGGACGCCGCCTGCAGATCCCTGGTTTTCGTCATGAGCGTGGGGCGATTTCGGAAAAAGTGCTGCGCTCGCTGCGCGATCCGTCTCCGACATCGACGACGGCAATTCGCAAGCTCTCGGCGAGCTTTCTCGGCATGCGGACCGCACTGGAAAAAATGGCCCAAAGCCCAGGTGCCATGGTTGAGCTGGGGGGTTCCATCCGCTTCGCCTACGCGGGGTGGTGGTCGCTCAGGGATGAACTGAACCGAACGGCCGCATCCACCAGACCAGGGGCGAATGCCGAGGGGAAGGTCACCGATGTACTGCTTCTGGTGCCGCGCCAGGGGTTCGAGCAAAATCGTCTTCTCCGTTTCAGCATCAAACGGACGAGACGGCTGCTGCGAGGGAACGCCCGACTCGATCTCGTGCGACGAACCGAACAGTCGGATCGGGTTACCAGCGCCCCCTTTCACGATCGCACGGTTCACCTTGATGTTCGCCTTGCCTGCAATGAGCTTCTCGATCTGCGCATTCGTCGAAAAGTATTTGTACCGGCCGCCACCGCACGGCTCATGAACGTCATCGTCTCGGCGCGCCTGACGCTTCTTCTCGGCGGCCTGCTGCTGCTCGCGTTCGGATTTCGACTGTATCGACCTGCCGCCGCCGAGAAGCTCTCGCTCGGTCGATTGATCAGGCTGGGCATTCTCGGCTGCGTCATTCCCGCTCTTGCCCTATTTCTGACCTGGACGTTCGACTTTCTCACCACCTCGAGCCGAACCATGAGTCGGCAGATGCATCGGTATCTCGAACAGGAGCTGGAGCGCATCGATCGAGAGAGTAACCGCGATCGACAGAAGCTCGACGTCCGACTGAACCAGTTGGGTGAACGACTGCATGGAACGCCCATCGACCGTGCCGTCCAAACGGCACAAGAGGAGCTGGCCGACTGCCCGCAGATCGAGTCTGCCTATTTGATCGACCCCTACGGCGTGATTCTGGCGGTTCTGCGACGGCACCAGAATGCGCACGAGGTTCAGCGCGTGTTCGCGCTATCGATTGCGGTGAACATGACGGCATTACTGGAGAATCGCGAGCCGAAATCCATTTGCCGTGAAAGCTATGATCTCACCTACATGAAGGGCTTCACACGCCATCTTCTGGAGAACCTCGGTCGTACCGACGAACTTGCCGGGCTGGGCATGCGACGCAGCGTCTTTGTGAAGATGATTCGCGGTGAGACGGCAACGGCTCGCTCGCGTTTTCTCGTCGTGCTGATGAACCTTGATGACTTGAAAAAGCAGTATGTACACACCTGTCTGGCAGATCGTTCTCGCACTTTTCAACTGGGACTGGCTGAGACCGGTCTGGCCGGACCCAGCCGCGGGTATCCGGATCGTCTGCTCTGGAACCCCGACCTGATCAGCCTCATCGAAGAGGCGTATCGTCTGCGTCACACCGTCAACATGCGCCTGACCTTGCCGGGACGCGGAACGTTTCTCGCTTCCGCCGTTCCCGGCAAGCAATTGACCGGATATGTACTGCTCGGGGCCGTTCCGTTCAAACCGATTGAACGTCAGATCAGGTCCTGGCTGGGGACCGCCGTTTTCACGCTTTTCGGCGTCGTTCTGTTCGGTGCCGGCGCGGCATATGCTCTCGCCTCTTACATGCGTTCCGGGCTTTCTCGTCTCGAAGACGGCTTGTACCGTCTACAGAACCGACAGTTTCAACTGACCCCCATCGATGCTGATGATCAGTTAACCAGCATTTTCAACGGCATGGTCACCGCGGGTCGTACCTTCGACGAGCTCTATGCTGCCGCGCCGGTGCAGAAAACCCTGATCTTCGAAAGATCGATGCGAAAAGCCGGATGGCAGATCGAATGTGATTTTCAACCCGGCCCGTTTCTCGGCGGCGATTACGCCGATGTTCTCGAGTTGCCTGACGGTCGAGTGCTGTTCTGCATCGGAGATGCGGGCAGCAGCTCTCTGGCCGCGGTTCTTCTGGCTGCCCGGGTGAAGATGGCGATTTCTCTGCTGGCCGAAGATGCCGTTTCACCGGAACACATTCTGCAACAACTCAACGAGTTGCTGCTCACCATGCGGGTCAAACGCCGTCACATGAGTCTGCTGATCGGCGTCGCCTCTGCCGACGGGCAAATCGTTCTGGTCAACGCGGGGCATTGCTGGCCTCTCATCGGCAGTTTCCGCGACCTGCAATGGATCGAAGAGCGCGGTCTGCCGCTGGGAACACGCCTGCGTCGGCCGGTTCAGGCACTGAAGGTTCGATTATCAGATGAAGAACGGCTGATCTGCTGCACGAACGGCTGGGTCAGGCGTTTTGATCCGGAGTTGCTCGGACTGGGATTCGAACGATGGCGCCAGGAAGTGAAAAACGGACTTTCTCTCAATCAGGCACCGTTGGTACGACACCTGGACGGCGTCTCGTCACTCCTGCCGCCTCCACCTGAAGGGGTTCAAGGGCGCGTGTTGCTGACGGTGCAGCGGGAGAAAACCGCATGAACCAGCGTGATTTCGGCAAATGGCTTCTGATCACCATCGTGTTCTGGGTTCCCTTGTCGCTGGTGCTCCTGATCGGCATCGATCGTGCCGAAAGCTATCGACGCTCCTGTCATGCCGATCTGCTGCAGGAGTCGATGCGCTTCGATCTCGAACTGATTCAGCGAGCGTACCAGCCATCCATGCTGCTTTCGTTGCCCTGGGACGAGATTCGAGCCGTTCAATCTCACGCGCATGAATCAGAGACCTGGCGGCAGGCGGTCGCGGCCGATCTGACGCGGGCAGGGTTGCGACCGCACCTTCTGCTGGTCTGGTCCCCGAAAAACGATCGCCTCGTTCCCGGCGGCGCGATCAGCGACGCTTTTCGCCCCTTCCTGCAGATTCTCCGCAACCGGCAGAATCAGATGCTGGAGAAGAGTCGAACCGTCATTTCCTTTGAAGGCGGTGAACTGCCGATACATTTGGCTCTGCGCATGACCAGACGCCATCGCTTCTACCCCATGCAGGCCCTGGGAAAAAAGTGGTGGCTGGCTCACGGCCCCGTCAACTCCGCAGACCGCGGTCAGGCGTACTATCTGCTGCTGATCGACCAGGCAAACATTGTCACGGAACAATTGCAACCCTTATGGCACAAACGATTACAGAGATTCCTGAGACATCGTCTTTCCGACACGGCAGCGTCGCACCCCGACCGTCAGGCTCGAGATCACCAATCCTTCGATGGTCTTGAATCCGTCGGCGAACGTTTCTTCTCGGCCGATCGTGAGCAGGTTCTGGCAGGCATTCGGTTTCCCCGCGCGGAGTTCTCGGTTGTGCAGGAGTTCCCGTGGTCGTTGCGACTTTGGGGGTCGCTCGCCCGGTTCGCCTGGATCGCTTTCAGTTTCGCGTTTCTGGTGGGAAGTTACCGCTTCTGGGTTTGCGGCATCGGAAATGAGTATCTCACCGTGGGAAATCGCATTCGACTGCATCTCGCCGCAGCCGTCGGCCTGCCCCTGGTCGGCATCATTCTGATGGGCGAGTTTCAGATGAACGCCGGCCTGAGCAGCCTTCTGGCGACCGGCCAGGAGAAGATCGCGCAGGATCTCGAGCGCATGGAAGACCAACTCGAGCGCAGCGTGTATCGTCTCGAGACCCGCATGCGCCGCGTGGCGGAGCAGATGCCGCCCATCTTCAGCCGCGAGCAGGCGGAGCACTGGTGTTTCAACATCCTTGAAGGACAATATCCGATTTCGAACGCCCACCTTCTCTCGTCGGAAGGCGTGTATCTCCTGCCGCAACACTGCCAGAACAAACCCGGCTTTCTGTATATGACCCTGATGTCGAAGCCGCGGCGCAACTGGTTTCTTCACCGGTTTTTCGAACGCGGCGGATATCTGGAACCCTACTATGAGGAACTGCTGCGCACGTATGCTCCGGATGGACAACCAATGTCAGGCTCGGCGCTCAAGAACCTGATACGAACCAAGAATCGGCAGCGACCGGTGAATGCGGTGACCGACAGTGTGTGGGAAAAAGCCATGGGAGGACTTGCCAGGGATACGTGCCGTCGGTACAACCAGCGTGCCGGTCTCATTCAGATGCAGAGTGGAGAAGATGGCAAGGGAGATGCCATCGGCATGATGGCGGCCGTCGCCGGCATCGAGCACGAAGATCTGGTCAACGAATCCATGCAGCATCTCGGACACATCAGACGCTTTAATACCGGCAAGGAAACCGTCTTCGATCTTGCCTTCCTTCTTCGTGATCGTGACGGCAGAGCGCACAATCTCCTGCTGCTCCACTGGCGCAACGAAGCTCTGACGTTTCCATTCGCGCATGCCATAACTCGTCATGCCAAAAGGCATCCACAGTTCGGCGGCCGGTACATTTTTTGTGACGATCATGATGCGCTCGACTTCGCCTCGACTCCTGTGCCCAAAGGCATGCGCTTCACGGCGTCCGCATTGCGGCTTCCCGGCGAGAGTCAGCATTTCATCGGCTGCATGCCCGGTGGTGAGTGGCGCCTATTCCAGTTCAGGCGCTGCCGCGAACTCGACCATCTGATCATCGGATGTTCGATGCCGTTGTCCCAGTTGTTCAACGGCATCACGCCGATGAGATATCGATTTGTTGCCGGCACATCCGGAGTCGTCGCTCTCGTCGCTCTGCTTCTGTTCATGCTTTCCCGCTTGCTGGTGAAACCCCTTGAACGCATCGAGCAGTCTG
The DNA here is from genome assembly GCA_964472075.1 of uncultured bacterium. Classification (GTDB taxonomy): domain Bacteria; phylum Muiribacteriota; class Ozemobacteria; order Ozemobacterales; family Ozemobacteraceae; genus CAYYIY01. Next base: position 32,357 of record CAYYIY010000001.1, read on the forward strand.
TCGCCCAACTGTCGAAACCCGGCGACGTTCTGATCGAGGTTCCCAACCAGGTGGGGGAAATTCTCTCGCTGGTGCGCCTGTTTACCGACGTGAAAGAAGGGTTGAAGCAACTCGACGTGGCGCGGCTGGTGCAGGAAGACCTGCTGCCGCACGGAATACTTGAACACCACGGTCTGCGCGTGACCGGATCATCGATCATGATGGAGCAGGTTGGCGGCGATTTCTTCGATTTCGTTGTCGACCCGCGAGATCAGCGGTTTCTGTATGTCGGCATCGGCGACGTCACCGGGCACGGGTTGCCCGCTGCCATTGTGGTCGCCATGATCAGCAGCGCCGTTCGACTGCTTGCCCGGACCGGACGAGTCGCCCCGGAAGAGCTGTTGTCTGCCATGAACCCGCATCTTGTGCGTATTCTCAAGCGATTGCGCATGACCAGTTTTCAGTTGGTGCGCATCAATGGGGATACCGGTGAATTCCAGTTCTCGAGCGGCGGTCACCCGCCCATGCTGCAGTTAAAACCCGGGCAACCGCCTATTTCCTGGGAGATGGCTGCATTCCCGCTCGGATCGAACAAGAAAACCCGCTATCAAGGCCGCACAGGAACCATGGAATCGGGTGACTGCCTGGTATTCTGCACGGACGGCAGCATCGAAGCCGTCACTCCCTCGGGTCGTGAAGTCGGGTATCAGGGTTTCGCCCGTCTGGCTGCCCATGAGTGTCAGGCAGGCTTTTCAGGAGTGATGGACCGGTTGTTTGAGCGATTTCGCACCACCACCGGGTCGAACGCCTGGAATGATGATGTCACGATGGTCGTTCTTGCCTTCGAGAAACCACCCGTCGTTGTTCACGAAACGAAAAACACGGAGAGCATCAGCTAGGACGCTCTCCGTACGATTCGTTTCCTGTTTTCAGCAATATTGAGCGCGGATATCGGCACTGTATGAGAGATCGTCGGAGAGCAGCGCATCCCTTGCCGTAGCTGGTGCAGCACATCGAGTCGCACCGTTCCCTGTTGTGAGTTGCGATACCAGGCATAGGCACTCAACACGACGACCAGAAACAGTGAAAACACGATCAGATACACGACAGTTTCGATGAACGTCATGCCGCGCCGTGAACGCACACGCATCTTGCTCTGTGCGGGAATCATCGTCGCAGCGCCGCTGTCATCAGAGAGTAGGAATGCTGTAATTGCGGCCCCAGACACAACGGAATCTGAGCTGAAAGTACCGGCCATCGGGCGACCCGATATCGGAGCCGAGCGTCTTTCCGAGATCATGAATAGTCAACAGGGCCTTGAAGTTCACGGTCAGCTCGGTCGCTTCCTTCCCGGCACCACCGGTGAACGCCTTCGCAAACACCGGGTCTCTGCCGGCGGTTTCGATCACCGATTCGGTCACATCGAGTTCTTCCTTGCCTGGTGTCTCAGGCGGCGGCTCACCCCTCATGATATCTTCGATCAGGCCGTTGATATACCGCTCTGAAAGCCCCATCACCATGGCATAATCGCAAATCATGCCCTGCTGCGGAACCGTCACTTCAGTGAAAAGACGTACCAGCGAAGCGATGATGACCGGAAAGAGACCCATGCCGATGAGCACCTCGAGCAGAGAAAACGCGCGCTGCGCCCGACGGAACCGCTTGATCATCGCTTGGCCGGTTTGAGAGAGGCCAGTGCCTCGTCAACATCGGCGAACTCTGCCGCACAGTGAAAGATTCCGACAATGCGGAAACTGCTCCGGCAGGTCGGCGAGAGTCCGCTGACCAGAAAACGCAGCTCAGGATCTTCGAGTGCTCGCGAAACCAATTCGATCAGCTCACCCAGAGCCGCGGAGTTGACTACGGGAGTCTGTGAAAAGTCCAGGATGAAAACTTTCTTTCCCTGCTGCTGAAGCTTCTGTATCTGAGCGCGAATTTGACGCGCCGCTTCGATATCGACATAGCCGCAACATCTCAACACGGTTGCTGAGATCTGCGCCTCGACTGCATAAGAAAAAGCCACCGGCTGCTCCTCAGTGCGACAGGATCTGGAACTGTCGAACCATATACAGATTATACCCCAGCGGAGTCGTTTCAAGAAAGCTGAGTTCCGCGGAAACACGTTGCCCGGCTGCCAACCCCGCAACTCCGGGTGAAAAGCGCAGCTTATGCACTCCCCCATCGGAGGTTCGAAACTTCCAGGTTCGGTTCAGCGGATCGTAGGAATCAAGAATGCCCATGACCGGTTTCAGCGCCGATAGACGCTGTTGTTCGACGGCCCGCTGAATGCGCCCCGGTTCGACGATCTGCCTGACACTCTGCGAAACGCCGAGAAACGGCGCATCAGCGGTGTACCATGTCAACAGAATCGCTGCGAGGCCGACTGCGACAGCGACCACGCGCAGACGTCGGCCCGGGTCTTCGGGAATCGAGTCCCCGGCGCACAGATGCACTTCGCGCAGACGTTCGAGCAGATCATTCAAGCGACTCTCGACCTGATCGGCCCACACTTCGCGCAATCGCGCCACGGCTGCCGATTCACCGCCCGCTCCATACATGCGTCGAAACTCACTGAGGCACTCATCGGCCAGCTTCTGCAGAAACTCGCGACGACTGGTGGTTGTTGAAGCGGCGGCCAGACCGCGCAGTTCGGCAATCAGGCGGTGATCCGGATTCACCCGGATCAGACGCGCAATACCATCCAGCAGATCCTGTCTCGAACCGGACCGCAGGTGTTGCATGACCAGCGGACGCACGCGATTGAAGTCCATCTGCAACAGTCCGGCCAATCCGGCTCGCAGCGCCCGCGGATCAGGGTCCTTCAGCCAGGTATCGAGACGACGGAGAAAAGCGGCGCCTTCCTGGCGGCGGAGAATGCGAACCGCCTGTGAGGCGACAAAGGCGGACTCATGGAAGGCAAGAATCGGCAGATGTGAGGTCAGGCGGCGTACCGCATGGCACTCGAGGTACCGCATGACCACTAAAAGCAGTGACTGTGGCGCATGAGCGAGAAGGCTTTCGCCCCAGTCGATACATCGAGGATCAGCAAACCCGTGCCGCTGAAAGGCGATGAAGGCTTCCTGAGCGATCTCGGGATTACGGTCCCTGCGCTCAGCCAGAGGCAGATAGCGGGCGGCGATTTCCTGTGACGTAAGCGTTTCTCCGCCGCTGCCGGCATTCGGTTGCTGATGTCCGACCCCTGTGACCGGTACAGAACCGTGTTCACGGTCGCTGGTCGGTCGAGTCGCGTCGGGTGTTGCCGAAACGGCTTTTGCCACAGCGATGGGAGACAGTGCCGAGAGTGCTTCCTGTTCGGCACTTTCGCGTAATCGCCGGCAAAGCGCGGGGAGAGATCCCTTCTCCATTCCGCTCAGAATCAAGGCATGAGCGGCCGCCTCGACCAGTGAGTCCAGATCACCGGCATCTGGATGACTGATCGCCAGAAATGCCAGTTTACGCGCGAATCCGGTGTTGGGATTGCTGCGAATCAGCACAAGCAGCATTTCATGCGAGTGCGGTGGCACCCGACCGCTTTCGATAAGTCTCAGCAAGGCTCCAGCCGTTTCCTCGAACGGAAATTGAAACAGGAGGCCGATACCAATGCCGCGTTGAGCCGCGTCGGGGTGATCGAGAAGCTCTTCAAGCAGTCTCAGTGCCTGTTCGGGAACATAGCGATAGAGAAGCCGCAACGCGAGGGCGCGCACCAGAAGCGACGGCTTCTGCAACAACTCCGGCACAAACGTCAGCGTTCTTTCCGGTGCCAGTTTCGCGGCAAAGTACACGGATCGCGCACGGACACCCGTAGCGGTGTGAAACAGCATTACCCGCAAAACCTGTTCGTTAACCTCGCGAAACGGAAAATCCTGTCCCAGTTTGATCAATGCCTCAGCCGCTTGCGACGCATAATGAGAGGCAAACAGTTTTTCTATCAACTGCCGACGCTCTTCCGGGAGGAGTTTCCGCAGCGGTTCCACGAGCTCTCCGTATCGATCGGGCGTGACGCTCAGCACATCGACCGGAAGAGATGTCGCGGACCGTTGGTCAGGCGCGACCGCCCCGGGCGGCTCCTGCTTTGCCAGAGTCTGCTCGAGAAAGAAAGCCACTTCGGGATCCGACTCGCCGGCCTGATGTTCAAGCAGCGCTGTGCGCACCTCTTCACGGCTGATCTGCGTGCCAAGCTGAAAAATCGCGGCGAGCCGGACGTTCCGTTCGCTCGAGGACAGATCGAAGATCAGTTCCTCAATCTGATGACTTGAAGGTGAGGGTGCCATGGTCATTTTCATTGTAACGCCGGCGACAGCCTTTTGCATGTCAGCGAGTGTTTCGGCTACACCTCGGTAGGGAGCAACGTTCGGCCTGTTCAGGCACCTCACCGAGAATTTCTGTTTGCCTGCTCGAATACTTGCGGTTTCGATTCAATTCGCGCACAATAGAGGGCAATCACGCGATTGTCGTCCTGTGGAACGGGAGGGGGGCATGCCGGCAGGCTCAGAGATTAACAATTCGATTCTCAAGCTCTCTCAAGAACACCGGGTGTTTCTTGAAGTGCTCGAGAAGCTCGAGCAGTTGTTACTGGAACCCGACCCGCAGAAAATGCTGAGCAATCTGCAACCCTGTGTAGAAGACCTGTATGAAAAGCTGCAAACGCACTTTCTCTTCGAAGAGAACGTGATCTTCAAAGCTCTTCTGGTCGGGATTCCAACCGATCGCACGATCGACAAGGTCTTCGCTCTGGTGAAACAGCACGGCATATTCCTGAATCATCTGCAGTATTGGCAGAGACTTTCCGTGGTCTACGACGCGGAGAATGCCTCGCACCGTCGTTCTCAACATCAGAATCTGGTACAGTTCATCGATCTTCTGAAAGTTCATGTAAAGGCGGAAGTCGAGGGCATTTACCCGATGGTTGCGCAGAACCCGCGCTGTCTGCAGATCATTGGCACTCTTTCCGGAGATGCTTGAATTCTTGCTTTTCGACCGTTCTGGTCGCCGCGGCTCACGTGTACAGGCGCGCCTCGCACCGATGCATCACACCCTGTTCCGCCTGTTTCTCCTTTTCTGTATCGTCCCTTCTTTATTCGCTTCTGCTGCCGACAATAAAACATATCAGGTAGTACGACTGGCCCTGAAGTGGCGACATCAGTATCAATTTGCCGGATACTATGCCGCTGTCACAAAAGGTTTTTATCGCGATGAAGGGCTGGACGTTCGACTGGTCGAAGGGGGAACGGACGGGATCACGGCCGAAGATCGACTGATGCGCGGTGATGCTGATTTCGCCGTGGTCGGGCCGGAAATCTTTCGCCATGGGAACCAGCGCAACAAGCCGGTGATCCTGGCCTCCATCTTTCAGCACGCCCCTGATGTCTTCATATCTCTGGCTGAGCACGACTATGACCATGCGGAAAAACTGGTTGGTCGCCGAGTCATGGTCGAACAAGGCTACGGTGACGCTTTGCTTCTTCAACTCATGCGCAACGAGGGAATTGCCACGCCGGCCGTCCAGTTCGTCAAGCACACCTTTTCCCTCGATGACCTGATCAGCGGCCGGGTGGATGCCGTTCATGGATATTCGACGGTGGAACCCGGACTTCTGCAACGCCGCGGCATCGAGATTCGAACTATTTCCCCCGTCGATTACGGGCTGGTGTTTTACGGCGACCTGCTCGCCACCAGACAGGATTACGTCACCGCACATGCCGATATCATCGAAGGCGTGCGACGGGCTTCACTGAAAGGGTGGGAATGGGCGCTGCAGCACTTCGATGAAACGGCTTCCTATATCCTGTCGCTGCCGGGAGTCTCTGAAAGAGGCGTTGACCGGTCTTTCCTTCAGTTTGAGGCGAAGAGCATGCAGGAACTCATTCGCGCCGACATCATTCCACTCGGCCACATCAACCCTGCCCGCTGGGATCGTATGGCCAACCTTCTCGTACAAATGGGGGTCGCCGACGAACCACCCTATTTCGAAACCTGGGTATATCAACCGGAACAGACAACGTATCGCTGGTGGTCTCAGACCGTGCTGATCAGCTGGGCGGTGCTGCTGTCACTGATTGGATTGCTTGCATACTCACAACGGCAGTTTCGCGAAATCATTCGCAAGCGAACGGAGTCGCTCGAGAATGAAGTAAAACAGCGACTGAAAACAGAGGAAGTGTTACGCACCTCTGAAAAGCAGTTTGCCAGCCTCTTCTGGGAAAGCCCGGAATGTCTGGCCGTGACGCGACGTTTTGACGGTCGCATGCTGCTCGTGAATCACGGATTCGAAGCCCTGTTCGAGGCACCGCGGCATGAGATTGAAGGGCGCACTTCGATCGAACTGGGCATCTGGAAGAGTCGCGAGGCTCGCGATCGGGTGATTGCCGCACTCGATCAACACGGCAAACTTCGTTCGCATGAAACCGAGTTGGTCACCTTGAAGGGGCGAGCTTTCCCGGCTCTGGTCTCGGTCGTGCCGTATGAGTACCAATCGGAGAATTGTCTGCTCTGGATCGTCATGGACGTCAGCGCGCAGAAACAGCAGGAGCAGGAGCGGCGGCGTTACGAACAACAGCTGCAGCACGTACAGCGCCTGGAAAGCCTGGGCATCATGGCCGGCGGCATTGCCCATGACTTCAACAACATTTTGACCGGCATTCTCGGAAACGTGGAGCTGATGTTCGACGAGCTGCCCAAAGACGCTGCTTGCAGCGAATCTCTGCAGGATATCCGGACCGCCGCGCTACGCGCTTCAGAGCTCACCAAACAACTTCTCGCTTATTCGGGCAAAGGGAGAAGTGAAAATCGCGTTCTGGAACTCAATGCGCTCATTCAGGAATCGGTACAGCTGCTCAAGCTGTCGGTTTCCAAAAAGGCCGAAGTGAATCTACGTCTGGCCTCATCATCACTCATCATGCGGGGTGATGCCGCGCAGCTGAGGCAGATCATGATGAATCTGGTCATGAACGCCTCGGACGCCCTCGAGCATCGTTCTGGTGAAATCAGCATTGCCAGCGGCTCTGAAGAGATCCCCACGGCATTCTCATCTGAATTTCAGCCAGGGGTCCTGCACCCGCCGGGGCGATATGTCTTCGTTGAAGTGCGCAACACCGGTTGCGGGATCGATGAATCTTTACGGCAAAAGATCTTCGAGCCCTTTTTCACCACGAAGTTTACCGGTCGCGGGCTGGGGTTGGCAGCCGTACTCGGTATCGTACGCAGTCATCGCGGGGTCATGCGCATCGACAGCGTGGTCGGAAAAGGGACAACCATTCGGGTGCTGTTTCCCGCATCGAATGATAAGATCGAAAATGTCGAGTCGGGCAGGAAAAATCAGGAGGAACGCGGTATGGAAAAGCAAGTGATTCTGGTCGCTGACGATGAAGAACTGGTGCGCAAACTTGCCCGGGCCATGCTGGAGAAAGTCGGCTATGAGGTCATCGTCGTCGAGGATGGCCTGTTTGCCCTGGAAGAGATGCGGCGACGCAACGGCAAGGTGGATCTGGTCATACTCGACATGACTATGCCCCGACTCAGCGGCGACGAAACGTTTCGCGCCATTCAAAAAGAGTTTCCCGGCACCAGGGTTCTTCTTGCCAGCGGCTACACGGAAGGGGAACTGATGGATTCGTTTACCGAGACGAAGCCGGTCGGCTTTATCAGTAAGCCCTTCGAGCGAGACGATCTATTGAACAAGATCTCAGAAGCACTCTCTTCCTGATCGACGGGCATCTCCGCAACCCTCGAAACCTGGTCGCCAACGCGCAGGTTCTCAAGACGACGAAGAATCTGCTTCGGACTTTTTGCTTCGAATCGCTTCGGCAACGGCTTCGCCGAGTTCCTTCAGCTTGAACGGCTTGGACAGAAACCCCGCGGCTCCCTGAGAAAGCGCTTCCTGAACCCTGGACCCAGGTTCATACCCTGAGATCAGCAGTACCGGCGTGCTCGGATCAATGCGCTGCAGTTCCTTGAATAATTCCAATCCGTCCATTTCGGGCATGACCATATCCGTCATCACAAGCGAGATATCAGCATGTCGAAGTTTGAAATGCTCGATGGCATCGCGCGGATTTCCGAACGCCTGACATTCATATCCAAGCTTCAGCAGCAATGCCGACGAAAGATGCCGAATCATGGCTTCGTCGTCCACCAGCAGAACTTTGCCTGAGCCTTTGGGGATCAGGGCAATACTCGATTTTCCGGCGTCGGAGGCTTCGCGATCACACAACGGCAGATACACGGAAAAAGTGGTGCCCTTGCCCGGTTCGCTGGTCACATGCACTGCGCCGCCATGCCCCTTGGCAATCGAATAGACAAGGGCCAACCCCATCCCGGTTCCCTTTCCCGCTTCTTTTGTCGTGAAAAAAGGCTCGAAAATCCGATCCATGACTTCGGGAGGAATTCCGACCCCGGTATCGGTAACCTGCAATACAACGTAGTTTCCAGGAAGAAGCCCTGGGACGTTTCTCGTCTTGCTGTCGTTCATATTCCGGGTTCGGGTGGCAAACAAAAGCGTACCACCTTCAGGCATGGCATCTTTCGCGTTCACGGCCAGATTCAGCACAATCTGCTGCAACTGATTCGGATCGCCGGTGACCGTTGCCGGTTGTGCTTCAAGTTTCTGCATCAGCGTAATGTTCTTTTCAAAAGTACGACCGAGCAGTTTGGTGATCTCTTTGATCAGCCCGTGCAGATTCACCGGAACAGAGAGCGAATTGCCACGGCGGGCAAAGTTCAGCAACTGTTTCGTCAGCTCTCCGGCCCGTTTCGCGGCCCCCTCAATCGTTTCAGCGGCATCGCGAGCCGGACTGCCTTCGGCGGTCTCATGCTTGAGGAGATTGGCGTATCCGAGAATTCCGGTCAGCAGATTGTTAAAATCATGCGCGATACCGCCCGCCAGGCGGCCGATGGCATCCATCTTCTGGGACTCACGCAACTGATCTTCAAGCTTGATGCGTTCCTGAACATCGCGCGCCGCCATCAGCAGGCGGAGCATTCCCTCAGGCGTGTGAAACGCCCCGAAGCTGGCTTCCACCCATCGCCACTCGCCCTCGCGCGACTTCACCCGAAAGGTCAGTTCCGGTCGACTGTCCGGCAGACCACGAACCGTGTGCAGAGCCCCATTCAAACCCGGCAGGTCTTCCGGATGGCACAGCTCGCTCAAAGCATGTTCAGAGAGTCGTTCGGTATTGATCGCCCATGTGAAGTTCGCATTCACATACAGAAAGCGACCATCAGAAGTCATTTCGGCGACAATGATGTTCGTACTATTGCAGAGCAGATGAAAACGATTGGCGGTTTCCTGCGCTTCAAGACCGGCCTGCAGAAGATGCGCGGTCTGCCGAGTCACGGTGCGACGCAACGTGATGACCCACAGGACGGAAATCGCCAGCAGAGCGAAGGCGATGGCGAGCGTCAGACGAACCGGACGACGAGTCGCTTCGTGTTCGGCATCCAGAAGAGACCCCAGCCACTTCTGCTGAAGCGCATCGTAGATCCCATTGTTGCGAATAATATTGAGTCCGACATTCAGATGAAAGCGCAGCTGCTCGTTTCCGTTGAGCACGGCGAAGCAGACCGGCGAAGGGGCGAAACCGGCAGATAATCGGCGAAAGCGTTTTGCTTTGTCCTGCTGCAGAACCGAAAATGCCGTGGCCCGAGGCAACAGGACACCGGTTCCCGGGACGATTCGCGCGCGCTCGAGCGCCTGCGAAAGATCAGACTCGCGTAGCAGCGACCACGACGCCACGCGCGACTGAATCTCACCAGGTACCGGCAAGCCATCGACAAGAATCAGACTGGCAGCATTTCCCGGCCCTATCGAATCGATGGACGATTCGTGAGCGACTACGATGTCATAAGAAATCAAGGTATGCGGATCAGAGAAGTCGAAGGCCTTGTCGTCTTCTGAAGAGTAGGGAAAACCTGCGATGACATCGATGTCTCCGTCACAGAGTTTCTCGAGCAGGACGGCCTGAGATGCAGCCTCAAAAACGACATCCATGCCGACCGCACGCGCGGATGCCTGCAGCAGGTCAACATGCAAGCCCGATACGGTGTCGTTCTGCCACGTTGAATACGGAGGCAGATCAACTTGACAGCCTGCCTTGATCGTACGAGACAGCGTGGCCGCATCGGCGGCCATTGCACCGCTCCAGGAGAAGAGCAGGCCGACGAGAACGACAACAACCAGCCGATGCCGCGCCGGCAGGGAAATCAGGAAATGAAGGATTTCAATTCCTCCCGGAAAAGATGGGTCTCGAAGAGACAGGACAAGTGCCCGTTGCGACTGTCGTAATAGGCACAGCGAGCCTTTGGCAGATACAGGCGAGCCAGTTCGGCCTGTTCGCGGGTGAACAACAGGTCTGATTCATCGATGATCATCAGAGTCTGCGCCCTGATGCCGCGCATCGCCTGCTCAAAGCTCTCTCCGTCGTTGCGCAGATCGTACAAGGCATTGGCCTTGGCAATATAGAGATAGGAATTGGCATCGAAATACTGCATGCGTCCCAGGACGATTTTCTCGATCTCCGTTTCCACCAGGTATTTTCCGTTCATGGAACGTCGCGGCTCAGGGATGTCACGCCCGGTCGGATCGGCGAGCTGACGACTGAAGTTGCGATCCGCCCACGAATCGGTGCGCGTCGAAACCAGGAGAATCTTGAAGGCCAGCAGCAGGCCATCATGGGGGGGAGGCCCGTCATAGTAGTTGCCGTTCTGCCACTTCGGGTCAAGGCGAATGGCATCAATGCCCAGCTGATTGGGAACCATCAACGTCCAGGGACGAACCATGGGCGTCGAAACGACAGCCACGATTTTATCCATCAGATCCGGGTACAGTTTTCCCCACATGAAGGCCTGCAACCCACCCATGGAAGGCCCGATGATCAGACGCAGGCGCTCAATGCCGAGATGTTCGAGCAGCATCTTCTGAGACCGCACCATGTCTTTCAAGGTCGTGATCGGAAAACGCATGCCGTAGGGCTTGCCGGTCTTCGGATCAATGGTCGCAGGTCCGGTCGTGATGACATTCGGATTGTTGGCATTGATGTTGCAAAATGTGTCGCAACAGATGACGAAATACCGATCGGTATCGATGACTTTTCCAGACCCGATCAACTCGTCCCACCAGCCGGGTATGGCATCATCCGGCTTGTACTTTCCGGCCGCATGACTTTGGCCGGTGAAATAATGGCAGACCAGAACGGCATTGTCACGGGTCGCGTTCAGAGTGCCGTACGTCTCATACCCGAAGGCGACCGGAATCGTTTCACCGTTGCATTCAAACGTGAATTGTGGAATCTCGAATCGTTTCTTCTCGACAATCATTTCCGGCCTCACTTCTTGAGAAAGTTCGTCATCAACTCGTACGTTTTCAACCGCTCGGGGAAGAGTACGACCAGTGTGACGTGACCGGTCTGCATCAGGTGGTAATCGACCGGCCCGCTTACCAGTTCACCCAGTCGTTTGGCCGATCTCTCGGGGAAGACATGATCGAAGGCAGCAGCGATATTGAGAACCGGGCACGTGATGTTCTTCAGGTCGACAAATCGACCATTCACTCCGAAGGTTTTGTTCACCAGACCGTTTTCCTGGTAAAGCCCCTTGATGAATTTACCGAACACCTTCGCGGCGAAAGGCACCTTGTCCGAACCCCAGAGATCGAGTGCCTGATAATAGTACAAGAAGTTATTGTCGAGAACGTTGTTGTAGAGCTTCTTATAGCGTTCAACCGTCGCCTTGACGTCGAGAAACTGGAAGCAGGCGTGAATGAAGTCTGCGGGAACCGTGTTGCCGTAATACTCGACAATCTTGTCGACATTGAAGCGGGTCTTGTCCGTCCAGATCGCCAGCAGGCCGGCGTTTTCAAAATCCACCGGTGTCGTGAGCGCAATGAAGCGTCTGATCTGGTCCTGATGCAGGGAGGTGTAAGCGGCGGCGATCGTGCCGCCGAGACATTGCCCCATCAGATCGATCTGTCTTGCGCCGGTGCGACGCATCACCTTGCGAATCGCCCGCCCGAGAAAGGTATCGATGTAATAATCGAAGGTCAGCTGACCGTGTTCATCACCCGGAACGCCCCAGTCGATGAGATAGGTATCGATACCGCTCTTGACGAAATGTTCGATCAGACTGTGTCCGGTCAACAGATCAAGAATGTACCAGCGAAGAATCAGCGAGGGAACGATGAAAAGCGGAACAGGATGCAGGTCCTGTCGTACGGGCGTGAAACGCCAGACCTTGACCGAACACTCCTGGTGAATGACCTCGCGAGGCGTCGGGCACACCTTGAGGGTTTTCTTCAAAGCCTCGATTTCTTCCGGCTTGCGTTTGTATGATTCGATCAGAATCTTCGCATATTGCGCATTCTGATCAAGCAGTTTCTTGGCTTCCTCGGGAATCTGCGCAGGATTAAGAATCGGCTCCATGATTACTTCCGTCCTTTCGCAGTATTCTTTTTCGTCACAGGTTTTTTCACCGTCTTTCCGGGCCTGGCCACCGACACAGACCTGGAGACGGCAGGTGCTTGCGAGGCCGGGGCCTGTTTCACCTCTGCCAGCCGATCGATCAGCACATCGATCTTTTCATCCAGATCCAGAATCCGGGCTTCCACCTGCTGAAGATACTGCATGATGCGTCCGGTCTCCTGTCGGGTCGGCACGTTCAATTTCTGCAGAAACTCGGCGATCGTTTCATTGGCTTTCTGCTTTGAATCAAACGACGTTTCGATACTCTTGCTGACGGCACTCAGTAACGCCGGGTTACGGATCATCTCGTTGATCTTCTCGACGAAGATCTTTTCCATCTGTTCCTGCCACTGGCGGGTTTGATCCTGCCACTGCTTGGTAAAATCCTCGGGTTTGAAAAACATCGGTTTCCTCCCGTGTATTAGGCTGTCTTGCGTGTCTATTCTAGCGGAAAACGAGCCGCAGGGGAACTTTTTCGGCGCGCCAGCAGCAAGCGATGGAAAATGGCGGCAAGCGGTTGTTGAAAGAAGATGCCCAGCAGCACCGGAAGTGCAGTTAACGGGGGAAAGCTGCGCATGCAGATGACGATGCCGGCACTGAGATTTCTGATGCCACCCGCGTAAGCGAACGTGATGACGGTTGATCTCGATGCACGGACGGCTTTCGCGGCATACCTGCTGACGACGAACCCCAGAGTGACCAGCAGGAAGACGCCGGCCAGGATGCCCCAGAGTGGTACGGTCAACGCCTGTACCGCATGTTTCGAGTTCGCCAGGTTGATGGCGAGAACCAGTCCGAGAGCCAGTTTGGCCGCCGGCCCCGCGACCGGGCGAATGCGCCCGTGCAATCTGCCGCCGCTCACTTCGTAGAGGAAAATTCCGCCGAGGGCGGGGAGAACCACCATCAACACGAGATCGATGATGAGACGGCGCGCATCAAATGAAATCGAGGAACCGGCGAACAGAAACAGAGTGGCAGGAAGGATCAGTGGACTCAGAAGGTTGTCGATGGTCAGCACCGAGAGCGCCAGCGCGATGTTTCCTCCGGCAATTCCACTCCACATGACGGAAGTGACCCCAACCGGAATGGCCGCGGTCAGAACCAACCCCGCGACCAGTTCCCCGTGTGTTGCAAAAGCCAGACTGCCCAGCAATCGTGCCGGGATCGGCAGGATGACATGCAGCACCAGCAGCAGAAACAGGATCGTGCGCGGACGCCGAAAAACGCGCGTCAGATCCGAGAGACTCGAGTTGAGCGAGGTGATGAGCATGATACCGCCGAGCAACCACGGTACGAGATCCTTGCGAGGAGCAAGAGATTCCGCCGCCCACCAGCCGAACACCATGAATCCGGTCAGAATGAAGAACATCCGTTTCTCCATCCAATCGTTCACCAGTGTTGCCCGGCCTTGAGCGCCCTCAGACCCATTCCCGGATCGTACGTTCTCCGCTTCTGAAATCATCGATGCGACAACTGCATGTAATCTCTTAAAGCATCACGTCAAAAACAAACGGGGAAAGCCTATCAATAAGGCCTTCCCCGTCAAGTAACTCGTACTATCAGCCGACCGTCGGCGGCAGATCGTACAGGATGTCATCCCACGGATGGCGATACAGCGGCGCCTTCAGGCGCACCTGATCCATGTAATGACCGATGAAGCCGATGGTGCGTCCGAGAACGAACAGCCCGTTCAAGCCGCCGCTGTCGACCACTTCCTTGATTCTCTTTTCGTCCCAGCCGACACCGTACATCATGTCGACCGAGAGCACACCGATGCAGCCGTCGACGTTGAGAATCAAGGTGTCTTTCTTCGCGGTGGTCAGCTTTTCGACCTCGAGAGCGTAGTCGAGAAGCGGGGTCTTCGGGAAATACTTCGACGCGAATTCCTTGAGCAGTACCACGCGCATGTCGGGGTTCTTCAGACTCTTCACGCGATGACCGATACCGGGAATCTTCTGATTGGATTTCTTCATGGCCGACATGAACTCGCTCGGACTGAGCCCCTTGTCGCGAGCCGCCTTGAACTGCAGCGCGGCATCAGCAACGGCACCACCGAAGCGAGGGCCGATGGTCAGAATTCCCGAGGCGACGGCACTCATCAGATCTTTACCGGCTCGGGCACAGACGATGGCGTTATGCGCGCCTGAGACGCAGGGGCCGTGATCAGCGCAGAGCTTGAGGACGATCTCCATGAACTTCGTCGCCCAGCCGGGCAGCTTTTCCTTGAACCAGAGCAGTGAAATCACGTCGCCAACCCCGTATTCTTCCTTGATGACCTTGCTGATCTTGTGACCGGCATAGACCAGTTCGTCACCTGAATCATCGGAAATTGTACAAGTGAAGTTCGACTCACGGCGCACCAGATTGCGTGCCACCGCCTCCTTGAAGTTCATTGGAATCGGGGGGGCCTCGACATCGGCGATGGGCTTATGCTTGCCCTTCTTGACCAGACCGTCGAAGGTTTCCTTGATCGCCTTGTCGAACTCATCGAACGAGTTCGGCACCACGACCCCCACTTCGCGCAGTGCCTTGTTCTTGGCCTCGGCGGTTTCGCGGCCGGCATCAGCCTTCGCGCCGGCATGACCGAACTGAATGCCCTTCGGCATGTATTTGATCGAAGTACCCGTAACCCACATCACCAGAGGTTTCTTGATCTTTCCGCTCTTGACGGCGTCGTGAATCCGCCATTCTTCTTCGCCGCCGACTTCGCCGAGACACACCAGCATCTTGATGGCCGGGTTGGCTTCATACCGCAGCAGATGCTCGAGCAGGTTCGAGCCTGCATAGGCGTCACCGCCGATGGCGATGCCTTCGTAGACGCCGTCGGTATTGCGGGCGATGATGTTGTAAGCTTCGTTCGACATGCCGCCCGACTTGCTGACGAACCCGACGGAACCCGGTCGATGCAACTTGGAGCTGATGATGTTGTCGATCGTACCGCCGGTATTTCCAACCTTGAACTGGCCGGCCACGATGCCGCCGACCGTCGCCGGGCCGATGATCCACTTGCCCTTCTTCAAAGCCACCGCACGCATATGCCGGGAGAAGCGTTCCGGAATACCCTCCGCAATGACGACCACGGTCTTCAACTGCGGCTGTTCAAGCGCCTGCAGCGTCGTTTCATACGCGCTGCGGAACGACGCGAAGTTGATCATGGCGTCGATATCGGGGTTTTCTTCGCAAGCAGAGGCAATGTCAGGGTAAATCGGAATGAACACTTCTTTTTTGCCGTAGAAGCATTTGTGCATTTCGCGGCGACCCGGGTCGACGATAGCGGCGACCGAAGGCTTGTCACGCTTGCAGCAGTAATCGAAATCGAGCATGCGCTGCACCGCATTGGTCTGCATGCCGAAAATGATGGCGCGGGTGTTGCGGTCCAACAGCACGTATTCTGGTCGTTTGGTCATGGCTGTTTTCCCCTTTCCTTACTGTTCCAGCGCATCGCGGACGATGCGAGTCATGTGATACTCAGGCCCGTGAACCTGAATCGGCAGTCCCAGTTCCTCGGCCGCGGCCTTGATCTTGGCCAGGCCCTGATGATAGTTCGGGCCGCCACGGCGCACGAAGATGTGGGTATTCACCTTCTTCAGCCTGGCGGCATATTCCTTCAGGGCCATGATGATGCCCGTAAAGGTGTTGGCCACGTCGGTGAAGTTGGCAATGCCGCCGCCGATCAGCAGGTTTTTGGGGCGTCCCTGCGGATCGGGTTTGCGGGTCATCAGATCGAAGACGACCTTGGCATATTCGTACGTCAGCTGCGTCGACGGGTCGCCGGAGTATTCGCCATAGAACGCCAGTTCTTTGGCGGCGCCGAGATCGCAGACCGTGTCCGCAAAAATGACCGAAGCCCCGCCGCCTGCCACCATGTTCCAGATGCGGCCTTCAGGGTTAAGCAGCGTCAATTTCAGTGAAGCGCCTGACAGTGAATCCAGCTCTCGCACCCGCTCTTCTTCAGGGCTGAGCGTGCGACCGAACGCCGCCGGAAACTCCATGTCGTCACCCCAGAATTCCTTACAGCAGAATTCCGCGGTGTCATCAAGCTTCGCGACCATATCGAGTGGTACGATGTCTTTTCCGGCGATCGCGAACGGATTGATTTCCAGATAGGCAAAATGCATCGCCGCGAAGTATTTGTACAAGCCGGTCAGGAAGTCAGCGACGAGCGACTTGTTCTCGCCCAGCTGCTTCGGCAGCTGTTTTTCAAGGTTAACAGCCTCGATGCCTTCGAGAATCGGAACCTGGATCTGAACGACTTTGTCCCAGTTCTCTTCGACGTTGATG
The DNA here is from genome assembly GCA_964472075.1 of uncultured bacterium. GTDB lineage: Bacteria > Muiribacteriota > Ozemobacteria > Ozemobacterales > Ozemobacteraceae > CAYYIY01. The sequence goes on from CAYYIY010000001.1 coordinate 49,066, forward strand.
CCCCCCTCGAGCGAGAAGTACATGACATCACCCTCAGCCTGAGTCTTGATGGCGATGTAGTATTCCGCCTCGTGTTTCACGAACGGTTCGATCAGAAAATGCGTGAGCGTGCCGGTGATCTCGCCGACCTTGGTGCTCTTGCCCATGCGCTCGTCGATCCAGGCGCGGGTCTCTTCGAGGTTCTTGTTGGCGTAAATCAACCCGTGTTTGCCGCGCTTGCCGAAGAGCTGATCAGGCTTGGCGACGAGCTGTTCTTTCTTCAGCCAGGGGTTGTCCTTGACCAGGGTTTTCCAGTCAGTGTCTGCATCCACCAGCACGATTTTGCCGTCATATCCGATGGACTTCCCGAGATAGGTGGGAAGGTGACGGGCCATCATGCGCTTCGCGTGATACTCACGAATGCCGCGTTGTGCCATGTTCAATCACTCCGTGTCTTGACAGGGTTTGGGGGTTCTCGACCCCCGCGGTTGCTCAGTTTGTATACCTTTTGCCGCCGCTGCTGTCAAGCTGAAGAGACCGTTTTCAGCCAAAGGAAAACGGCGCTCGATCACGAGATCGAGCGCCGTCTGAACCCGTATTCGACGCTTAGCGGCCTTTCAGTTGATTGTACTGATCAGAATACTTCTGCAGATCAGTGTAGACCTTCCTGGCGTCATCGTATTTGCCCTGTTCCACCAGCTTGTTGTATTTCATGTAGGTCTCGTAGTATGCCTTTTCCGCGGCCTGCAGCTCAGGTGAACCGGCGGTCGGGGCCTTCGCCTGGCCCATGTCGGCGGCAGGGCGATACATGTCGCCGCCCGGCACGCTCATGACACCCACGTTGCCGCTGTTCCCGATGGTGATGCTGCCGCCGACGGGATAGCCGGTATTGATGTTCCGGCCACGGTTGAACAGCTTGCTGACACTGTTCTGACCCTTGAACAACCCGACAACCCACTTGGCAACCTTGCTGCCGAGGAAACCACCCGCGATACCGCCGATGATCGGCCCAATGATGGGAATCGGTGCACCCAGCATCATACCGATCGTCGAACCGATCGATGACCCGACCAGATCGACCGGGTCAATCGCCTTGATCGCCTTGGCAATCGAGAACTGACCATGGCGCAGATCGCCCGCCAGACTGCCGCCGATCGTGCCACCAGCACTGGCCAGCATGACCGGAATCAGCGATCCCGCAATGGCACCGATCGGGCCAGGCAGAAACGCCTTGACCAGCGATGCGGTGAACTGACCACCCGCGGCACCCAGAGCCGAACCGACCACGCCACCCGCGAATTCGGCGCTGGCAACCATTTTCGCCGCCTTCTTGAATGAGGGTTTTTCGCCATGGATCATCTGAATGGCCATGTTCGTGCCGACCGCAACGGTGGTCGTCACTGCCAGGTTGGTCAGAGAGAAGCTGTTCTTCAGCGAAGCCTTGGCATTCTGTGTGCCCTCAGCGATCCCTTTCGACAATTTGCCCGAGAATGTATCGGCATACTGAACCTGCTCGGGGCCGAGAACGCCGGTCGATTCTTTGGCAGGGCCCTTTTTGGCTTCATCTGTCTTCTTCGCCAGACCCAGTTTCTGGGCAACCGCGAGAATCTTCGAGCGAATCAGTGTGATCAGACTCTGCAGTCGCTCTTTGATCGCGGTCACAATGACCTTCAACTTATCGACGATGACATTGCCCTTGCCGCCGAGAGGCATTTCGCCGGCCTTTATGCCCAGCTGGTTCAAACCGACACCGAGTTCCTGCTCAAAAGTCGTGTCAGGACCGATGCCGTGCGCCTGGTTCCATTCGGCAACCTGGCCGCGATATTGGGTCATTCCTTCTGATACAACCGACTTCGTGTTGCCCAGAATGGCTCGAATGCGTTCCCCAATGCTCATGGCTTCCATGTTACTTGGGGCGATTTTGTTATAGAGCGGAGTTCCGATCGTTTCGATCTGCTGCAGCGAATTCTCGATCGTTTTCAGGTTGCTGTTCAAAACGCCGACTTCAGGGGAAGCCCCCAGCAGGGCTGCCCAGTTGAACGGAGGTTGTGCCTGGGGCCCGGTGATGACTTCCTGAGCGTAGGCACCGAAGGTCGACAGGGTGAAGACCAGAGCCGTGAACAATGAGAACACTCGAATGCGAAATCGGTTGCGAAACATCTTCTTTACCTCCGTTTGCGTTTGAAACCCGTCAGTACGCCCAAAACGCAGAGATTTTACTCAATTATATGAATGCCCATCGAGAGCGTCAATGCCTCGACGCACGAATGATGGGCGGTTCAGCCGTGCAGGGCTTGTACCGTTTTCGCATCGAGATGCCGGATGACGTCGACCACCAGAGAGACGGTGTTCTCGAAATCCTGCAGGTGCATCAGCCCCAGATGACTGTGAGCATACCGCACCGGAACCCCGATGACCATCGAGGGAACCCCGCGCGAAAACACGTGAATGACTGACGCATCGGTTCCACCGCTGTCGCGTACGGCCATCTGGAACGGCAGTTTCAAGGCCGCGGCCCGGTCACGGAAGAGTTCGACCAGACGGGGATTGGTAACCATGGTCGGATCATAGGCCCTGATCTGCGGCCCTTTTCCCATGGCGCATTGCACGAAGTCAGCCGCTCCGGGCAGATCGTCGGCCGGCGGACCTTCGAGAATAATGGCCACATCAGGGTCAGCGAGAGTCACCGCGGTTTTGGCGCCGCGAATGCCGACTTCCTCCTGCGCGGTTCCGGCCCCGATCACGATGTTCGGGTGGTTTTTGCCGAGGCGATGCATGACCTCAATCATAAGCGCACAGCCGACGCGATCGTCAAACGCTTTCGACGAGATGACATGCGGGTTGGCCATTTCCTGAAAGGTGACCGCGGGAACGATCGCCTGTCCGAGTTCGACGCCCATCTCACGCGCTTCTTTCGCACTGCAGGCACCGATATCGATGACCATGTTCTTGATCGCCATGACTTTCTCGCGATCCGCCGGACTCAGGTGATGCGGCGGCGCAGCCCCGATCACGCCCGGCACTTCGCCCTTCGGCGTCAGAATCAGCACGCGCTGCGAGGGCAGCACATGGGGCCACCAGCCACCGAGCGGTACGAACTTGATCAGACCCGATTCGGAAATCGCCTTCACCATGAACGCGACTTCGTCCATGTGGGCGGCCAGCATGACGCGCGGGCCTCCGGCTTTGCCGGTTTTCTCGACCAGAATACTGCCCAGGCGGTCTCGACTCACCTGACCAAGGCCCTTAAGCTCCTTTTCGATCACTTTGGCGACGGGGGCTTCAAACCCCGGAGCGCCGTGTGCGAGGGTCAGGGTTTTCAGCAGGTCGCGAGCACGCATGTTTGTCGTTTTGGTTGCCATAATCTCTTTCTTTCCCTTTCGTGGAGTATCGTTCCGTGTTGCGATGGTTCAGAGTCGGCGCACCGGGCGGCCGGTGCGGGTCGCGAGCAATTTTCGCGATTCGAACTCGAGGGTTTCATTGACCTCGCCGTCGAGTTCGTATACCCGCTTGGCGGCCAGCAGACCGGCGACCGTCTCTTTTTGACACGCTTCCCGACGCAGCGAGGTCCGCTGCAACTGCCGGCGTCTGATCCCGAGCGTGGGAAGTTCGCGATAGAGCAGGTTTTCGATGGCTTCGGCATCGGCAGGGCGGCACATGACGGCAAATCCGGTTCCGGGTCGCCCCTTCTTCATGAAGATCGGCGTCATGGCAACATCGAGAGCCCCGGCGCTCATGACGAGATCAGCAACGTGTCCCAGCAGCTCGCCGGTTGCATTGTCCAGGTTGGTTTCGAGCAAGGTCACCATGTCAAGCTGTTTTCCCGAACTCACAGAGTCACCGAGAAAAGCTCTCAGCACATTCGGGTGCGCAAACTCCTTCTTCCCATGCCCGAAACCGACTCGATGATAGATAAATCCAGGCGGCAAGCCGATCTGCGCGTGCAATCCCCGCAGAATGGCCGCCCCCGTCGGGGTCGTCAGTTCGCCGACCACCCCCGGTTCGACAAATACGGGGAAACCTTCGAGCAGAATCGAGGTTGCCGGCGCAGGAACAGGCAGACGGCCATGCTGACAGGTGATAAAACCCGAGCCCAGCTGCACGGGGCCGGTAAACACCGAAGTAATGCCCAGATCATGCAGACAGATCGCGACTCCGACGAGATCGGCGATGCTGTCGCGAGCTCCGACCTCGTGAAAATGCACCTGGTCGGCCGGTTTTCCGTGAACTCTGCCCTCGGCTTCCGCCAGCGCCGCAAAACAGGCAAGAGCGGTGTCTCGCACGGCCGGGCTGAGGTCGGCCGTGCCGAGCAGATCGCGAATTTCGTTCAAACCGCGATGAACATGAGCATGATCATGTTCATGCTCGTGCTTGCCACGTGATTCGAAGCGTTGAGCGCAGGTTTGACGGGCATGGTGATGATGGCCGTCGTGATGATGAGCATGTCGTTGATGATGTGACTCGCCATGCTTTTCCCTCTTTGCCTGCTTGTCTTTCTTCTTTTTTTCAGATTTGGCGGCTTTTCTCAGGCAATAGGCCTTTTCACGCTGACACATCTTCAAATCCGCAACACCCCGCCGCTCTTCGTCCGACTCGTGATCATCGACTTTCAGCTTCAGATGCCCATCATGATCCTGATGGTCATGAGTATCGTCACAGGAATGATCGTGGTGATGACCATGTTCGTGTTCATGCTCGTGTTCATGGTGATGATCGTGTGAATGCCCATGATCGTGGTCGTGATCGCCGTCTTCGCCGGAAGGGTCGTCGTCCGTCGTGTTGAAATAGGTGCCATCAAACCCCTTCCTGACCTGGCGCTCGACGATCAACTCCAGCCGCCCTTCGGCAAAAGGAATCGAGGCAAGCTGCCGGGAAAGCCGCTCAGGGTCGGCACCAAGATCGAGAAGTGAGCCGACCGCCATGTTTCCGGAAATCCCGGAAAACGGGTCCCAGTATAAGGTACTCATGGTTTTCGTCCTTTCAGAATTCGTATCACGGCAACCGCGGCTCCGAATCCGTTGTCGATGTTCACGACGGCCAGCCCCGGAGCACAGGAATTCAGCATGGTCAGCAGGGCGCTCAATCCCTGCAACCCCGCTCCGTATCCGACGCTTGTCGGTACCGCAATCAACGGAATGCTCGTCAACCCGCCCAGAACACTCGGCAACGCCCCTTCCATACCCGCCACCACGATGGCGGCATCCGCCTGCTGAAAGACAGGCAGTCGGTCGAGCAAGCGGTGAATGCCGGCCACACCGACGTCATAGACCCGCTCGACGCCGATACCGGCGAACTCAAGGGTCAGTCCCGCCTCTTCCGCCACCCGCAGGTCAGAGGTGCCGGCCGCGGCAATGGCGACCAGACCACGCGGCTTGTCCCGCTTTTCCTTGTACCAGGCCATTCCGGACAGCTCATGTATCTGAACTTTTCGGTTCTCTTTTTTCAGAGCTGCCAGCGCTTCAGGCGAGCAACGCGTCGCGAGAGCCTTCCCCTGGTGCTCGATCAGGCCGAAAAAAGCCTTGACGATCTGTTCGACCGACTTGCCGGCGCCGAACACCGCTTCGGGAAACCCGGTTCGATGCTCGCGCCCGGTGTCTAGACAGACATCGCTGTCGATGTGTTTTTTGGCGATGGGAGCCTGGAGAAGGCGCTCGGCCTCGAGCGCACTCAGACGACCCGACGCAACTTTGAGCAGAATGCTTTTGATGGTTTGTTGCCTCATGTGGTGTGATTCCGATTGGTTGATCCGCGGCGATAGCCGGCTAAATCGAGCGTGATGTGCGCAAACCCCAGAGCTTTCAAGTTTTCAAGAATCTCGACGCGATGATCGAGAACCAGCGGGAATTGATCCGGTGCGCATTCGAGACGAGCCAGCCCGTCGTGATCGCGCAATCTCAGCTGCTGCAACCCGAAACCGGCAAGAAACGCTTCGGCACGATCGATGCGCTTCAACCGTTCAGAGCTTAACGGCTGACCGGCTGGAACTCGGGTCGCCAGACACGACTGCGACGGTCGCACGAACTCACCGGCGTTCATGGCGCAGAGACATTCGCGGATCAATTCCTTTGAAAACCCGGCAGATTCAAGCGGACTCAGCACCCCGGCCTCGCGAAGCGCCGCCTTGCCCGGCCGGTAGTCGCCGGCATCGTCGGTCACCGATCCCTCGACCAGCTGCCAGCCGGCGGGAACCTCTTCACGAATGCGAGCCACAACCAGTTTTTTACAGATGTAACAGCGATTGTCAGGGTTGTCGCGAAGAGCGGGGTCGGCAAGCACGTCAGCTGTGATCACCGTCAGCGGCAGGTCGAATCGGTCCGCGAGAGTGCGAACCCTTGCCGCGTCGGCTTCCGCAATGAAGTCGGTCTGCAGAAACACCGCCTTCATGCGATCGCCCAGCAGCCTGCGGGCCATGAGGGCGAGAAATCCACTGTCCATGCCACCCGAGAAGGCAACGACAACCCCGGAACAGACGGTCAGCCGAGCTTCAAGTTTTTCGAGGGCGGCTTTCGCAGCATTCGACAGACCCGCTCTTCCGGATACGGCGTCAGAAGCCTGAATGGGTGGCATTGTAGGTGTCTTCTGCTTCGTGACAGACATGGGCCGCATCATACCATACCGGCGTTCGACGTGCCCCACCCGCAGGGTCATTTCGTTCTCCTTCGGTTTTCCGCCGGCAAGAGCGAAACTTGTGAGCCATTCGGCAAGAGGCGAACGGAGTCCGAGAGCAGGCTGCCGGATCGCAGGAGGCGATTCGGCCTTGTCGTCTTCGCATGGATGCGAAGTCGACAAGGTTTCAGCCTCGATCTCGAGACGAGAGAGCACTCCCCGCCGCAATGGCGAATCGTTGAGCGATGCCGGCGGAAAAACAGAGTTTCGAAAGAACGAAATGACCCTGCCCACCCGAAAAAGGCTGGATATTCGCCCTCCGGGGAGGTAGAGTATCGACAGTGAAAGGACACAGTTGCGGATGATCGATTTTCGAGGTCTGACAAAACGCTACGGCACCCGAACCGCGGTCGATGGGCTGACGTTCACCGTTCCAGACGGGGCGGTTTTCGGTTTTCTCGGCCCGAACGGTGCCGGCAAAACCACGACGATTCGCATGCTGATGGGGTTACTGCACCCGACCGCGGGACGAGCCGTGATCGACGGCATCGACGTGACCGCCGATTCACTCGAAGTCAGGCGGCGGGTGGGGCATCTTCCTGACGAAATTTTTCTGTATGACTATCTGACCGGGCGGCAGTTTCTCGAATTCATCGGCGACGTGCACGGCCTCGAGCGATCACTTCGCGACCGGCGCATCAGCGAGTATCTCGAGTTTTTTCAGCTGTCGCATGCCGCCGACGAATTTACCACCAATTACAGCTTCGGCATGAAGAAGAAACTGGCTCTGGCAAGCATCGTGCTGCATGATCCGAAGGTCCTGCTGCTCGACGAGCCGTTCAACGGCCTTGACCCACAGGCGGTCAAAGACCTGCGCGAACTGCTCGAGAAAATGCGACGGTCGGGGGCGACGATCCTGTTTTCCAGCCATGTTCTCGAGGTCGTCGAAAAACTGGTCACCCACGTCGGCATCATTTCCGGCGGGCGTCTCAAGGGCGCCGGAACCCTTGAAGAGGTAACTTCATCCTTTGGCGGGTCGCTGGAAAAGGCGTACTTTGCCAATACCGGTCAGGAAGCAAGCTGAAAAAGTCTCTCGGGCGACATCCTGCAGGAGAAACCAGGCACACTCGTCACAGAAAACAATCATTTTGTCGAGACCCCAAGAGTCCTGACCATATGGCTTCTCACGCAATCTGGCTTCAGATAACTATGCAGTACACACAACGGTTTCACGGAACAAGCAAAACGGCGACCGCTCACTGAAGAACGACCGCCGTTCGAAAAGCTGGGTGTAAACGGACTACATCAGTCTTTTCCGCAGAAAAGCCACTGAACGATCCACCATTTATTGTCTTCCTTTTCCAGCACCACTTTCCCCTTGTTGTATTTCGTGTTGGGGCGGTAGGAATAGTTGACAGTCTTGTCAGTGGCGCTGACCACCTGAGAGTAGCGCATGCGGGTTCCCTGGGTTTTCAGACTCGCTTTGCTGATGGTCTTCAGCTTGGCACCAACTTCATCGCGCAGTTCAGGCTGATACAGCTTGAGGATCATGACCACGTTGCCAGCCAGACAGTATCTTTGGAGTTTCTTCAACACAGCCTGCGCTGCAGACGGAGGTGCATGCTCCTTGGTGGTCTGAGCAAACAGTGTATCTCCGTTATCTCTGAGCAGGACGGAATCTTCAGATTCGGCGGGTGTCTCGGCCCAGACCGGCGCAGCGATGATGCCGACAAACAAACCGAGAACGAGGGGCAGACTCAAAAATAATCGTTTCAGCATAAGTTCCTCCTGATGCCGGAAAAGTGTACCAATGTTATCGTCACTTCTATTCTAAGAATTGCCGGCGAAGTGTCAAGCTATTGATCACGACTTTCTTTTCGAGCGCGATTCGCTTCGAGGTGCGCCAGTCTCGTGGGTTCCGGCAGGCGATATCCGCGGCAAAGGCTCCAGATGATGATTCGAGCTGATTCCACGCTGATTTTATGCCCTGGTGAGACAAAGATCGGATTGGCACCCCGTCGGGTACGGAGTACCGCGCCGATGGTCTGCGAGGCGCTCTCCAAGGGAGCGTAATCTCCAGGGTTCGGCCCAGGGTCGACAAAGTCGCCGAAAAAATGAGATTTTGCGCACCCAATACTCGGCACATCAAACCACACTCCCATGTGAGCCGCCAACCCCAACCCGCGCGGATGGGCAATTCCCTGGCCGTCGAAGACCAAAAGGTCAGGGGGGATTCGCAGGCGAGAAAACGCCTCAATCACCAAGGGTCCCTCACGAAACGTCAAAAATCCGGGAATGTACGGAAACGATGTTTCGCCGAAAGCATGGGCGCAATCAACGATGCGAAACGTGAAGCGGTCGATCACAACGATGGTGGCCCACAGATGACGGCTCCAGAACGCGGCTGAGCAGTCGACACCGGCGATGTACCGATATTCCCGAGACCCGTCCTGCAACCTCACCAGAGCGCGCAGGCGGTCCTGAACACATCGAGCTTCTTCGACGTTCGTCGGCCACTGATGCAAAGGATGCAATCTCAAGGCAAGACTGTCCTGTCGTTCTGATCAAACATTCTGTTCATTCTCCTCACATACATTTTCCATATCACCAGATGAGGTGTTCGCTTCGTTTTCCTCATACCTCAATGATCTTCACTGAGATTGTAATGACTCATGACTCTCAAGCACACACCTTCTTCCGGTCCTTCAAGAGTGATGAGTAACATACTTCAGGGGCAGTCAAATGAAGATCAGGCGCTATGTAGGGAAACTCGAGGCTTCAATAGGGCTTTTCCTGCAAACGCAACGATTTCATGTTATTGTACCATGATCGCAGCAACCAAGGTGAGGAGAGGTCTCAGTGATCAAGACCAGAAATCTTCGTTCAGGAGACGATGACATGCCCGAAGGATCAAATCGCGAGCGCGACCTGGTATTGGCCCCCAACGAGTTTGCCTTCATTTCCGACCAGACGAAAGGCAACATCAACGTGTACGTCGGATCGTACAAGACCAGTCTGGCAAACACCGATCAGCCGGTCACCTTCAACTATCAAAGCAAACGTTTCGAGCGCTGCACGCTTGAACAGGCGATTCAGCTGTTCGCGATTGCGCCCGAAGGGTGGTATCTGGTGATGAAGAACCCGGCCAAAGACAACGTTCACCCGAAGAACAGCACGGTCAACAATCTGTGCGAACTCGAGATCGGCAAGAAAGTGAACGCGCCAGGTCCGATTTCTTTTGCCCTGTGGCCGGGACAGATGGTGAAGATCATTCAAGGTCATCACCTGCGCTCGAATCAATATCTCGTCGTGCGCGTGTATGACGAGGAAGCCGCCAAGAAAAACTGGCAGAAGGCGGTGATGAAGCCGCAGAATCCCAACAGTCCGGAAGAAGCCGCCAAGGACATCGTTGCCGAGGATCTGACCATGGGCAAGCAACTGGTCATCAAGGGAACGGAGGTCTCGTTCTACATTCCGCCGACCGGTATCGAAGTCGTTCCCTCCGACGACGGCATTTTTGTCCGAGAAGCTGTAACGTTAGAACGTCTCGAATACTGCATTCTCCTCGATGAAAATGGAAACAAACGTTACATCAAGGGTCCGGATGTCGTCTTTCCGAAGCCCACCGAAACGTTTGTCGAGAAACACGGGTCGCGAAAGTTCAAAGCCATCGAGCTCAACGAGATCAGCGGCTTGTACATCAAGGTCATCGCCCCCTATACGGAAAACGGCAAAGAGTACAAGGTCGGCGACGAGCTGTTCCTCACCGGCAAAGACACGATGATCTATTTTCCGCGCCCTGAACATGCCATTATCAAATACGGTGACCAGGAAATCCATTATGCCGTCGCGATTCCCGCCGGAGAAGGCCGGTACGTTCTCAATCGTCTGACCGGCAAGATCGTGCTGCATAAAGGTCCGGCCATGCTGTTGCCCGACCCCCGCAACGAAGTGGTCGTGCGGCGCGTGCTCGATCCCAAGGTGTGCGAGTTGTGGTTCCCTGGAAACACGGAAGCACTCGAGTACAATCGATCGTTGAAACAGATGTCGAGCGGCAAGGCGCAGGAATCCTACGTGTCCGATGGAGAAGTGCGGCGGCTGCAAGCGCCCGCACCGGCTGCAGCGGCGAAAAAAGCGGAAAGTCTCGCGGAAGGGTTCGCCGGTGACGACTTCCATCGTCGATCGACTTTCACGCCTCCGCGCACCATCACGCTCGACACCAAGTATGAGGGCGCCGTTTCCATCTCGGTCTGGACCGGATACGCCGTGCTGGTGGTCAATAAGGCCGGCGAACGCAAGGTCATCGTCGGACCGCAGACCTACCTGCTCGAATACGATGAGAGCCTTGAGGCGCTTGAACTCTCGACCGGAACGCCCAAGAGTTCGGACAAAACCCTGAAAACATCCTATCTGCGCGTTCTACACAACAAGATTTCAGACATCGTCGATACTGAAACAGCCGATCTGGTGCGCGTCAAGATTCTGGTTTCATATCGTGTCAATTTCGAGGGCGATGAAAATCTCTGGTTCAACGTCGAAAACTATGTCAAGTTCCTGACCGACCACATGCGATCTCTGATCAGCAATCGCGTCAAGGAAATGACCATCGAGACGTTCTATGCCCGTGCGATCAATCTGGTTCGCGACATGGTTCTCGGGGTTCCCGGGCCTGATGGAAAACGCCCCGGCCGCCTGTTCAAGGAAAACGGCATGGTCATCTACGATGTCGAAGTACTCGACGTGAAGATCGGGGACGCCGGTATCGAGAAGCTGCTGGTCGAAGCCCAGCATTCGGTGGTGCAGCAGAACCTCGAAGTTTCGGCACAAAAACGACAACTGGAATATGTGCGTCAGAGCGAATCGGTCAAGCAACAGGTCGCCCAGGCCAAAGCCGCCACCAAGACGCTCGAAATCGATCTTCAGACCGAAGAGGTCAAACGCCAGCTGACCCTGAATCTCGCCAAGATCGAGTCCGAGGTCGAGGGACGAAAAATGTCTCTGGAAGCCAAATTCAATGATCAGGAACTGCTGACCAAAGTGGAATCGGCCGAACTGGCACGCCGGAAAGCCGCGGCCGATCTCGAGTTGTCGGTCGCCCATCGCCGTCTGGAACAGCAGCTTGAGTCGCTGCGTGCCGAGGTCAAGGCCGTCGTCGACAAGGCAGGCGCGGTTTCTCCCGATCTCATCGCCGCTCTGCAGGCCTTCAGCGATCGCGCCCTGGCCGAACGCATGGCCGAGTCGATGGCACCGTTGGCGATTCTCGGCGGCAAGAGCATCGCCGAAGTCTTCGCCACCCTGCTGCAGGGAACCCCGCTCGAAGCGGTTCTCAAGCGCAAAGCTGTGCCCGCCCCCGCCACGCCGTCCACGCCTCCTGCAGCCAAGTAATCGTCGATAACTCGTATCTCTCAAACCCGCGACCTCGGGGAGTATCCCGGGTCGCGGGTTTCTCTTTTCCCGCATCTGAAGCGTGCATCATGTCTCAGGCAACTTCGATCATCGACGAAGAATCGGATGAATCGACGATCTCATCCGCCGATTGTTTCGGCTACACGTCAGGAGGGATAAACGTTCGGTCCGTCCCGGCACCTCACCGAGAATTGCTGCAAGCAGAGCCGCGTTTTTGACGTGAAGTGTACAAATCGAGTACAATAAAAGTGATTTTCCTTGAGATTCAGGAGGCAAGCTATGCGGCGATTTCTCAGCCGAGTCCTGCCGGTCATTCTTCTCATCACGATTCTGTGCGGTGTCGACGCCCTCGTTGCGGCCGGGCCGCGGGCCGGTGACTCACCGATTCTCGTGCAGACATTCGGCTGGAACAGCCAACGCAGCGGCAGTCCGTGCCGCTGGTACAAGCTGATTGGCGAACGCGCCGATGATCTGGCCGATCTCGGCGTGACCCTGGCGTGGCTGCCTCCGGTAAGCCGCTCGGTCAGCCCCCAGGGCTATCTGCCGACCGACTACTACGATGTCGGCAGCAAGGATTCCCCGACGTTTTACGGCAGCATCGACGATCTGAAACAGTGCCTCAGCAAGTTGAATGCCGCAGGAATCGCCCCCCTCGCCGACATTGTCATCAACCATCGATGCGCCGGCAAGCAGGATGCAAACGGCATCTGGAATGTCTATCAATTCCCGTCAGGCAAAGCGGCGTGGGAAAGCTGGGCCATCGTGTCAGGCGAGTACGGCGGCACGGGCAAGGCCGATTCCGGTGACAATTATCAGCCGGCGCCCGATATCGACCATTCGAATACGAGAGTCCAGGAAGACATCGCGGAGTGGATGAACTGGCTGAAGACGCTCGGATTCAAAGGCTGGCGCTACGACTTCGTGAAGGGCTTCGCTCCCGGATATGTCGGCATTTACGACAGCAAGACCAAGCCGGTGTTTTCCGTCGGCGAACTCTGGACAAGTATGTCCTATGAAGGTTCCACGCCCACCGCCAATCAGAATGCCCATCGCCAGAAGCTGTGCGACTGGCTTGACGGTGCCGGCAAAACGGCCGCGATTTTTGATTTCACCACCAAGGGAATTCTGCAGGAAGCCGTGAACGGTGACTACTGGAGATTACGCGATTCAGAAGGCAAAGCCGCGGGGTTGATCGGCTGGTGGCCGCAGCGCGCCGTGACCTTCATCGACAACCACGACACCGGTTCACAGCAGAATCACTGGCCTTTCCCCGGCCAGAAGGTCATGCAGGGGTATGCGTACATTCTCACCCATCCCGGCATTCCGTGCCTGTTCTGGGAGCACATCTACGACTGGAACCTGAAAGCCCAGATCAAGAAACTGACCGATGTTCGCCGGAAGTACGGGATCAACGGCAGCAGCAAACTCGAGATCGTCAAGGCTGAACGCGGGCTGTATGCTGCCGTGATCGACGGCAAGGTCGCCGTGAAACTCGGCTGGACCGACTGGACCCCGGACCCCGCATTCAAGCTGCTCGCCAGTGGCGATCAGTATGCCGTCTGGGGAAAATAGCCTGCACGGCTTCAGACAAGCGCTTCGAACGCCCCGCTTTCGCGGGGCGTTTTTTATGTTGTCGCAGCCGGGCGCTTGTACAAGTTGTCAGATTGCCGGAAAGCCGTTTAGAGAAGATAAAGAAGGGTTTGTAAATGCGAACTGGCGTACAGACCGCAACATCAAGGCGGAGTCTTCAAACATACTGCCCCAGTATGCTTAGAGAGTTCGTCCCATCGCGATTCGAGTCGACGAAGAGTCGGATGACTCGACGTTCTCATTCACCCTTCATACATGCGCCATTCATCGGCGTTTTCCGCCAGACTCGGGTCAGGGTTCGGCGCGCAGATTCGATGTTGATGAGCCGGCGACGAATTCCAGTTCGAATGCCAGGGTATTGCTCTTGCGCCCGTTGAGCACCATCCAGAGCAACATCTGATTCTTGCCGAGCGGGGCGTCAGACGTGACCCCGGAAGCCAGCGGAATCTCGACACGCCAGTATCCTTCGGTTTTGGAACTGCTGATTGCCGTGGGAATCACGAGCGGCGTAGCAAACTCTTCCTTGAAGCCGCTGCGAATGGTCGCCACGATATTCGTCGACGACGCGGTTCCCGAAGCCAGAACGCCGGTCGGGCCGTTGCTGGTATCAATCAGCGTGGTGGAATAGGCCAGATAGGCTGCGGCTGAATAGACGACACCCGGGTTGGTCCAGTTGCAGGCCAGGGTGAGAATTCCGCCGGCGCTGCGAGTGATCTTGTTGCCGGTCACCGTGAGGTCACTGATGGCGGGATTCAGCACCTGCACCGGCGTCGACGTGCCCTTTCCTTCATCACAGCCGGAGATCAGAAGACAAGCGAACACGATCAGAAAGAGGCAAAAAAATCGACCACCCCAGGGAAACGAACAGTTCATAATTGTCATGGAAGTGGTTGAAGTGTAGCAAAATCCGACAATCTGGTAAAATGGAGTGGCGTTATTTTTTCGTCGAGATTCTCAGCTTGCCGGCAACGAAGGAATTTCAGTTGAACCCGCACATTCCGGAAGAATCAATCAGAAGGTTCCGACTGCTGCTTGGGCAGTATTATGCGCTCAAGGCGATTCTGCAAAGCTCGACGATCTGGTTTCTCATCTGGGGGAGTGCGGTTCTCGTTTTGCGCGCGGTACTGGGTGCCGCTCTCGAGCCGCTTCTCTGGGGAATTCTCGTCATCGTGCCGCTGGGGGCCTGGGCCGCCGCTGATGCCCTGCGGGCGTTGCCGTCGAAGACGCAGACCATGGCCGTGCTTGACTATCTGTCGGTGAACGGCGGGCTGCTGATCACCTCACAGGAAACGGAGATCGGCGGTTGGCGCAAGATTCTGCGCCCCGTAGAGGTTCCGGGGTTCGAATGGAACATGCAGCCCATGCTGATGCCATTCCTCGCGGCGGCCTTGTATCTCACCGTGGCGTGCCTGATTCCGCAGCAGTTTTTTCTGCCCGGAAAGGTCTCGAAACCTCTTGAAATCAGCTCAGAGGTCAAGCGACTGAATGCGATGATCGAGGCCATGAAGGAAGAAGAGATCATCGACGCCGGCAAGGCAGAAAAGATCGAAGAAAAGCTGAAACAGCTGCAGCAGGAAGCGAAGGGCGACAACCCGGCGCAGGCGCTTGAAGCGCTCGATCATCTCGAGGACATGACCGGAAAGGCTTCACGCAAGGCCGCGGAAGACCTGATGAAAATGACCGAGTTTCTCGCTCAGGCCGAATCAATGTCGGAAACCATGAGCGGCGGCGGCAAGCCCCTGGATTCGCAGCTGATGGCCGAGCAGCAGAAAAAGCTTGAAGAACTGCTCGAGAAGGCTTCGGCCAGCTATCAGATCAAGGACAAGGAAAATCAGGCGAAGATGAGCGAAGCTTCGGCAACGGCAAAGCTCGAAGAGCAGAAGAAGGTCGACAAGGAGATCCGAGAAGCTCTCAAACGCGGGCAGGCCAGCAAAGAACAGCTCATGAAGCTGACTGAGGCCCTGAAATCGCAGAAGATCAAGGGGTTGGAAAAGCTGAACAAGATGAAAGGCCTCGGCGCCCTCGATGAGAAGACCCGCAAAATGCTGCAGAAGGCTCTCGAGAACGCGGCCAAATCGGGGAAAGGCACAAAGGAGATCGATCTCAAGGACATGAAGATCATCGATCCGAAAGATCTCAAGTTCGGCAAGCCTGATCCGAAAGGGAAGCCGGCCAGCGGGGTTGTTCTGATTCCGGTTGCCGCACCCGGAAGCGGGAGCGGTGATGGTGACAGCAAGGGCGGCGAGCAGAACGGTGACGGCAACAGCGGCCCGGAAAGCGATGGCGAATCAGGTTCAGGCGGAGTCAGTCGCGGCGGCGGTAAGACGGAAATGTCACTCGGACAACGCTCGGAAGAATCTGGTACTAAATTTGAAGAAGTCGCGCTGCCGCCCTCACAGAGTATTCGTCCGGATGACCTGCAGCTTATCGGCATCAGCCAGGAAGCCCCGCAGATGAGCGACGGCAGTGCGCAGCCCTCAGGCGGCATCGGCAACGGCACAGGCGGAACCGGCGGCGGCGCGAACACCCAGACCGTCCTGCCGCGACACCGCCAGGCCGTCAAACGCTACTTTCAGCGCAAAGGACCCTGAGTTCCGTCTTCCGGGTCTCCATTTTCACATTCATTCGCGGCACTCATAGCGTCTGAAGCTGGTCAAGCAAATCCCTCACCAGGACATTTTCAGAATGCGCTCGGGTTTCTTTGTGATGGGAAGAGCTTTTGGGAGTCACAACCGGCATTTCCCGCCTTCGATTGTTCGTGAAAGATCGCGCTTCTTTTCGAGGCCGACGTGCTATACTCGCAGACGAATACATTTGAACCGGGGAGATGATGATGGAGACCCTGCTTCAACCTGAAGAACTGAAGCCCATGATGGAGATGGCCGGAAAGGTTCTGGCCGAACTCGACCGCATTCTGCTGGGGCGTGGCGACCTGCACCGACTCGTCCTGGTCGGGATTCTCGCACGCGGTCATCTGCTGCTCGAAGGGCAGCCGGGCGTCGGCAAAACCGCCCTGATCAAAGCCCTTGGTCAGCTGCTGCAACTCGACTTCAAGCGGGTGCAGTTCACCCCCGACCTGATGCCGAGCGATATTCTCGGAGCGCATATTCTGCAGGAGAACGAGCAGGGCAAGCGTGAAATCATCTTCCAACCCGGCCCGATCTTCACCAATATTCTGCTGGCCGACGAAATCAATCGCGCGTCTCCCAAGACCCAGTCGGCACTTCTCGAAGCCATGCAGGAACGATCCGTCACGCTGATGGGCACCACGCGCAAACTGCCGCATCCATTCTTCGTGCTGGCCTCGCAGAACCCGATCGAACTCGAAGGAACCTATCCGCTGCCTGAAGCGCAGCTGGACCGCTTTCTGTTCAAGCTGAACGTGGAAAACGCGCGAGTCGACATTCTCGAAGAAATCATTGCCACGCGTCGCCGCGGCGAACCGCCCGCCCCGACCTGGAACGTGCGCGCGGAAGACCTGCAGCGCCTGTTCATGGTCATCGACCGCATCTTCCTGCCCCGACCGGTGGCCCGCTATATCGCCCGCCTGACGGCCGCCA
>CAYYIY010000001.1:66288-241639 GCA_964472075.1 uncultured bacterium
CCGCGATCGCCATGGCCGAAGCCGCACGCGGCGTCGCTCTGCTGGCGGGTCGACCGACCGTCGGCTTTGAAGATGTGAAAGCCGTGGCCCCATCCGTGCTCAATCATCGTCTGATTCTCAACTACCAGGCCCGGTTCGACCGCGTGTCGCCGCAGGATGTCATCAAGAACCTGCTCGCCTCGTTGAATGAAGCCGGTCTCGATCTGCCTCCGGATATCAAGGTGCAGTCGGCCAATGCGTAATTTTCGACGACTGCTGCTCTGCGTTTTCAGTCTTGTCGCGCTGCCGTTCGCCCTTTGGGGAGTCGAGTTCGGCAACATCGCTGTCAGCGTCGAAAGCCCGGTGGGCACCGAGTTCTCGCACGGTTACGCCGAGTTTCGCATCACGATCACCAATCGCTCGGCCACCAAAGCGCATGACGTCAGACTTACGATTCCCGGCAACACGTACAGTCGCGAAACCCTGACGGTCACCCGTACGGTCAACGTGGCGGCCAATTCGACGACACAGGTGAGCCTGTTCCAGCCCTGCGTCGCCTACATGAACGACGGCATGGCGGTGGAAATCGACGGTTCGCGACAGTCCGAGATCGTGCGAGCCAACTGCCTGAATCAGCGCTCGAACTACGGCCCCTTCATCGCCGTGTTAATCAGTCGCAGTTTTCAGGAAGACGACTTCACGCTCGATCCCAAGGGCACCTCGACTTACAATCGCACGTTCAACCTTCATCGAGCTGAAGGTCCGGTCTCGGAATGGAGCGTGAACTGGCTCGGGTATTCCCGGTTCGACGGCATTCTGCTGACCTGTGACGAGTTCGACACAGCGCCCGCCGCCGTACGCGCCGCGCTCTGGCGCTACGTGGAAGCGGGCGGCACGCTGACGGTGGTCGGCGGCAGCGTCGAAATTCCTGCTTCCTGGCAGCCATACACCAGAAAGGACGGACCCTGGGAAGTCGCTTACGTCGGTTTCGGCAAGTGCTTCATGACCGGGTCGCGTGATGCTCCTTCCCTGATCAGCGAAACCGAGCGAACCATCATTGATTCGTGGAACGACTCGAACTATCCGTTTGAGCAGCGCAAGGACATCGAGTCCGCGAACAATGTATTCAAGGTGGTTGAAGGGGTCGAGATTCCGGTACGCGGCCTGTTCCTGCTCATGATCGGATTCGCGGTGTTGATCGGTCCGGTCAACCTGGTCGTGCTCTCGAACTGGAAAAAGCGCATCTGGATTCTCTGGACCGTGCCGTTGTTTTCTCTCATCACCTGCGTCGCGGTCTTTCTGTATGCGGCTCTGGCAGAAGGCTGGAACGCCAAGGCGCGTTTCGAGGGCATCACCATTCTCGACGAAACCCAGCATCGTGCCGTGACACTCGGTTGGGCGGCCTACTATGCCGCGATGACTCCCGGCGGCGGGGCGCATTTCAACATCGAGTCGGATCTGGTGCCGCAATGGGGCCGCCGAAGCGGATATCGCAGCAGCGTCGAACGCGCGGTCAACATGGATTGGACTCGAGATCAGCACCTGGTGTACGGCTGGGTGGTTTCCCGCGTCCCCTCGCACTTCGCCCTCCGGAAAAGTGAAACCCGGCGTGAGAGGCTCACAGTCAGTGCTTCCGATCAGTCGAGCATGACCGTGGTCAACGGTCTCGGAGCGCCGATTCGCAGCGTCTTCGTGGCTCGTGAAGACGGCATCGTCTTCAGCGGCTCGAACATTCCGGCCGGCAAGGAAGCCAAACTGCAGCCGACGTCGTTTACGGTCGCCAACACTGCTCGTCAGATGGATTACCTGCGCAGCAACTTCACCACCGACTGGCTCGGGCTGCCCGGCCGTCTGACCACCGACCGTCTCAATTTCCTGCGTCGCAACACGTATCTGGCCGAACTGGAGGGTTGCCCGTTCATCGAAAAGGGGCTGGATGATGTTGAGACCGTGAAGGCCGAGTCTGTCGTCTTCGGCATCATGAAGAAAGACGCGGAAGAGGTGAAACCATGAAGATAGAAGTCGTACACCTGCGCAAGCATTTTGTGAATACGAAAGCCGTCGACGACATCTCGTTCACCTTCAACTCGGGTGACATCATCGGCTTCGTCGGCCCGAACGGGGCCGGTAAAACGACGACCATGCGCATGATGGCTACGCTGGATGAACCAACCGACGGTGATGTCTTCTTTGACGACGTGTCGGTGGTCGAGGCCCCGGAACGGGTGCGCGAACTGATGGGGTATGTCCCCGAATCGCTTCCCGGACATCGCGAGATGACGGTGCACGAGTATCTCGATTTCTTCGCTCGCGCGTACGGCGTACGCGGCGAGCAGCGTCGCAAGGTCGTTGAAGACATCGAAGAGTTCACCAATCTGATCGGTATTCGCGACAAGTTTCTCAACGATCTGTCGAAAGGTATGGGGCAACGCGTCTGTCTGGCTCGCGCTCTTGTTCATGACCCGCAGGTACTGATCATGGATGAGCCGGCCTCCGGACTGGACCCGCGCGCCCGCGTCGAGCTTCGCGAATTGCTCAAGATCATGGCTTCGCAGGGCAAGGCGATTCTCATCAGCTCTCACATCCTTACCGAACTTGCCGAAATCTGTACCGGTTCAGTCATTATCGAACGCGGCAAACTTCTGAAGGCCGGAACGCTGCATGATATCACCAAGGAAGAATGCACCCATCACAAAGCCGTTATCAGGCCGCTTTCAAACCCAGAAGACTTGTACAAAGCTCTTCTGGAAATGCCCGGCATTTCATCGGCCCGTCTGCTCGGTAACGAGGTGCAGATCGACATCGAGGGTGACGAATCCAAGGGCAGCGATGTGCTGACCGAGCTGGTCAAGCGCGGGTTCCGACTCGCCGAATTCAGGCAACGGCCGCACGACCTCGAATCGGTGTTCATGAACGTCACGAAGGGAGACGTGCAGTGATGAAGTTTCTCACGAGAATCATCGACTATATTGACGACCGCCTGAATCCCATCGTGGTCAAGGAGTTTCGCCAGGCCGTACAAGGCAGATTCATTTCTTCCGTACTCATTCTCTTTCTGCTGGTTCAGCTGGCAGCCATCGCTCTGACCATCATCGACCGCAGTTACGTGCATCAGAGTTTTCAAGCCGGCCGCGATGCCTTCACCACCCTCATGGTGCTGTTGATGATCACAACCATGATCATCATTCCGATCTATTCGGGCATTCGCATCGCCGGTGAGCGGTCGGACATCAACCTCGATCTTCTCTTCATTACAACCATCAAGCCCTCAGCGATCGTGCGCGGCAAACTGTTTGCTTCGTTTGGTCTTGCACTCCTGATCTACAGCGCTTGTGCGCCGTTCATGACCTTTACGTATCTCCTGCGCGGCATCGACCTGCCATCGATCTTTCTGGTATTGCTCATCAGTCTGTTCGCCGTTCTGGTCAACCTGCAGATCGCTCTGTTTCTGGGGTGTCTGCCCGCCTCGAACATTTTCAAGTATCTGCTGCTGCCGGTCGGCCTGATCTTCTTCTTTCAGAACTTCGGCATCACCATGGCGATGGTCTCTGAGCTGCTTCGCTACGGCATAGGCGGACGCTTCAACATGATGGACTTCTTCATGGGCGCAACCTGCGTCCTGATGCTGGTCTTCATGATGTTCACCATGACCAGCACGATTCTGACGCCGCCGGCCTCGAATCGCGCGTTTCCCGTACGACTTTCTCTTTCGCTCAGCTGGCTGATCATCGGAATTGCCGTGTATCTCTATTCATCGATGACCGGCTATACCGGCGGTATAGACGCTTGGGCGACCATCAGTATCACGGGCTTTGCGCTCTCGTTTCTCGCTGCCGTCAGCGAACGTGATGACCCCGGGATACGGGTGAAACGCGTCATTCCGGCGGGCGGGTTCCGCTGGCTCCTGTCTTTCCTGTTTTACAGCGGTTCAGCCAATGGGCTTTCCTGGTCCATCGTCATGATCTTTCTCACCGTCGTCTGTGGGTTTATCGGCAGTGAGACGATTATGGCCGGCAGGTTTCTGAGCCCCTACTCCGGTTCCGACAACCTGATCGAACTCATGGGAATTGTAGCGTATTGCTATTGTTACGCTCTTACCGCCATGCTGATGCAGCGCACGATTCTCTCAAACATGTTCGATCGCAGCGTGACGTGGGTCATTGCCATGTTTCTGGCCGCCATCGGTGGTACGCTCGGCCCGCTGATCGGGTATGTATTCTTTCAGTCCGACGGCTACGCCTGGATGCTGTTGAACCCGACCATGATCGCCGATCGTGGTCACCGCGACCTGGTGGCGCTGTTTCTGATTCCGTGGACCATCATCACCACATTGATGGCTCTGCCGTGGTTCAGTCGGCAGGTGGCACAGTTCAAGCAATTCAATTCGGCAACAGACGGGATTCGCAACCGGAGATCGGTTGTCGTCTTCGAAGACGTCCTGCCGACGTAAGTCTCTTTCACCTCTCAATGCAACAGGCCCCGCCGCGATGGTGGGGCCTGTTGCGTTGAGAGGGCTGTTCTCAGTCACGCCAGCCCAGCAGGGTAAACGCCTCGTCGATACGGTCGACCGTGGTTCCGACCATCGTGGAATCGAGCGCCGCCGCCTTGTTCATATAGTATTTGGCATTCGGCAGATCGTTGGCCAACGCGAAGGATATGGCCGCAAGCGCATAGATCTTGGCCTTGTTCAGCCCCAGCCCCGCATGCGGAATCGAGATTGCCTCGTTGTTGCTCTTGATCAGCTTGTCGAGCAGTTCAGCGGAGCGAAGGTAGTCTTCAGCCGTTTGATGACGATAGATGAGCGCGCCCGCCAGCCCGACCGCGGCTTCATGGTCGCCTTTTCCGGCGGCCACTTCGAAAAACGGAATCGCTTCATTGATGCGCCCGTCTTTGGCCAGTGCCCAACCGTAGCCGCTGTTGGCGCTCACACTCTGGGCATCGGTCATCGATTGCGCCAACGCCTGCTGGAAGTTGGTCGCAGCCGTCTTGTACTGTCCAACCTGAATGTTGGCCCAGCCGTCGTTGATCAACTGATCGGCGATGATGACATCGCTGGTGCCGCCGCCGCCACTGCTGCCGCAGTTCTGAATCATCGGCAGACAGAAGATAATGCAGATCAGCAGCAGGACTTTCGGGTGCAGTCCCATGTTCGGCTCTCCTTTATCGCAACACCGCGATCTTGCGGCGCTCTTTGATGTCACCGTCGGGCCCCCAGGCCTCGATGATCGCGTAATAGACCCCATTGCCAACGATTTCGCGCTGGCGGTTCTGCAGATTCCAGAGCGCGTCGTACAACCCGCCGCCCTGTGATTGCAGGGGTAACGTCGTGACTTCATCACCTGCAACATCAAGGATGGTGACCTGGCCGGTGATGTTGAGCGCATTCGCTCCGGTGAAGGCACAGCGGATACGACTGTAGGTGCGCGCCGGGTTCGGCCAGGCGATGCACTGCGCCAGGGCAAACGTACCAGAGACACGTGCCAGAATGCGAGTGCTGACCTTGTTTCCGAGGCGGTCGGAAACACTGACATCGAATGGATAGTTGCCATCGAGCAAACCGTCCGAGTCGATAATCAGTTTTTGCGAGGCGCTATCGTAGCGAACAGGGAGTGTCGTCTGATTGTATTTGACTTCGATGCTTTCAGGGTCGATGCCGGCACCGAGATCAGCGACATTCAGCAGAATACGGCCGTTCGGCGCACTTTCCGGAGCGCCGGTGATGGCCGGAGCAATCGTGTCGACACCGAAGAACAGCGTGCCGCCCTGATTCAAAGAGGCTGAGAGCTGGTCTCCTTCGAGTGTTGCGCGAGAGACAAACTGGACACCGGTTTCCGTTTCGCGGAACAGGCCCACCTGAGACCCCAGCGGTGTCTTGATCGGATAGGGAACCGAGACCTGCAGGGGTGCCGCCGACTGCTGTGCCGGCAAAGCCATGTTGACACAGGAAGAGATGCGACTGACCCCCGGATACGACGTCTGGGTCTCAGAGGTCGAAAACAGCACCCAGCCTGCCTTATTGAATGCCCCAGCCGGGACGGACACTTTTCCGAAGTTGGACTGAAGCAGGCCCGAACTCTTGGCCGGGTAATACACCGCTGAGAACTTGAGGATATTGCTGAGAATCACCCCGTTGCTGTTCGTGCCATTGGCTTCAATGACCCCTTCCCCCGATGTCGTGATCGAGTAGTTGGTCAGATAGGTGCCATCGTTCACCGGGGTCATGACGAGATAGCCCTGTTTTCCGCCGTAGGTCATTTGTACTCTTGGCGCAGCGGCAAACTTGTCCGTGGTGCGGACGATCACGTGTAGTTCGTTTTCAAACACCGGATTCGGGAAGAGAGCGACTTTCAAATCGGCAAAGGTACCCGAATAGATGTAATTGAGCTTCTCGTAGTTCCCGGAAGATAGAATGATCGGGACGAGAACGAGGTTCTCGTACGTGTTGCCGGCCCCGTAGTTCTTGATCAACAGGTTGCCGGCCTGCTTGTCATTCAGGTAGAAATACTCAACCGCCGGGTCAACCTGCGGGCCGCGTTTGATCACGGCACACCGGAACGTCACGGTGTCATCGCCGTCGAATCCGAGGTTGAGATTGCCGCTGTACCCGCTGATACCGATGTAGTCAGCAGCCCAGGGGCTGAGATTCGCTGATCGAGCCGTACCATTTTTGCTGAGCAGAACCTGTTCGGAGTATTTGACCGGCAACGACTCGTTCACACCCATGTTGTTGGTGGTGTCGTAGTCGTTGTCGATGTTGTATCCCCATTTTCCATCGTTCAGCGGACTGCCGTCGGCCTTGCGCGTTCGATCGATGAAGTTGGCCAGAACCCAGTCGCAGAACACATCATTGAAGTTGGTGTTATAGGCTCGAAGAGCGTTGTCAATACTGGTGATGCCGACAGCCTTGTCGCGGAACCAGTTTCGCATGAAGGTTGCCGGGTTCGATTTCCCGTACTTTTCCATGACGTAATAGACAAACAGGTAGCTGGCGCCATAGTTGGCAAACGGACTGCTGCCCATCCACGTACTCAGGCGGGGTTCGACCAGAATCGTGTCGGGTTTTCTGATGAAGGAATCAACGTTCGAGGTATGAGACTGGTCATAGAGCCAGGTGCCGTATTGAGTCCAACCCTCTTCCAGCCAGCGTTCTTCTTCGATCAGTTGTCCGTTCTCGACCGAGATGCCCTCGTTGAAGTGAATCATGTGTACGAACTCGTGCGCGGTCGTTCGGTAGCCCTGTTTCGGATTGGAAACGAACGTGGGATAGAGATCGATATGAATCATCTCTTTCTCGTTGCTTTCCGGAATCGTGGTGCGAGGGTATTGGTTGCCGGCCCAGAAGTACCCGCGGAACGTCCCGGTCCCGTCACGAATGTCGTCGAGCAGAATGAAGATCTTCGAGTCGCCGTCGATATCGGGTTCGTTGCCATAGTATTCGCGCAATTTCGCATAAATCATGGCATCGAACTCGTCAGCCAGTTCTTTCAGCTTGAGCCGAGCGCTGTTTTTGTCTGAGCCGAGCACATAGCGCGGATCGAGATAGCGTGCGCCGGTCGCTGGAGCAAAGTAGATGGTCTCGCCCATACCCGGAGAATCCGGCCAGTACAGACCCCATTCCGATTTCGGTGCCGGCGTGGGTTCTTCTGTCGAAGAGATCCCTCGTGGGAGAGTCGGGAAAAACATGGGCGGAACGAAGATATAGCAGTGCGAGCCGATGTAGCGCAGCACAGCCTTCGGATAATGCCCGTTTTGATCGATGTCGTAAAACTCTCCTGCCCAGTCATTTCCGAATGAGGAACGACCGTCATCATACTGGGTATTGCCGCCGGTGTTGGGCCACTCACCGCCGTCATGCAGCAGGGGGTTGGCACCGTTGCCGTTGGCGGGGGTGTAGATAGGGATTTCCGCGCTGTCGACGTCGGCCGCAGTGAAGTTGCGACCGCCGACAATAGGTCTGATCTGCCCTTTGATGTTAAAGTTCATGCTCGCGACAGAAACTTTTTTGGGCAGATCGGCATTGAGCAGTGCGCCAAGATCGGCTTCCGCGCCGGTCGACTTGGCCTGAGCCGCCAGAGAACGAATCTGTGAGCGGGTTGAAGCGCTCACGCGAGACGGGGGAGTCGCGGACACGGAGAGCGTCACTGCCAGGAATAATCCCAGCAGCGCGAGAGACGCCCACCTCACTACTATTGTTTGCCTATTCATGCGCGTTCCCTTGCAGGGTTTCCGATTTGCCCCCGCCAGGCGGGGAGAAAGTCTTCCGACTCATTATCGGCAACATGAACGAAATTTCTGAGTGGCCCGGAGATTCCTGATGTCTCAACAGGCGTGGAACTCAGGAAAAATGAACAGGGTGATCGAGCACTGACCGCAGTGGAAAAACGACGAAAGATGACCAAACGGGAAAAAGCAAAAGCGGCACTCACAACAGGTCGAGAGCCGCTTGCGGTGCCGGAGGTCGGAGTCGAACCGACACGCCTGTGAGGGCGCGGGATTTTGAGTCCCGTGCGTCTGCCAGTTTCGCCACTCCGGCAATGGAGCGATTGTAGCAGATTCCGGCGGGAATTTCAATTCGTCCGGCAGAGTTTTTCAGTGGGATGTGTGTCGCGAATTGCGACACAAAAGCTGCGAGGGTTCACTGACATTCGCCTGCTCGAGATGAGCGAACCCTCTCCCCTTCCGCCTGCAAAAACCGAGATATGATCGCGACCTCATACGTGCCATGCCCGAGGTGATTCACCTCGTTTCGAATTGCCCGACAAGCGGCTTTGCAAGGAAAGCACGGAAATCCACTGATCGATGGACCCTGGAATGACTCTGCCGCACACCTTTCACCGGGCTCGAAAACCTTCTTGCACTGCTCCGAGGAGTACAGGTTCGGAGCTGTTTGACTCTTTCGAAGCTCTGTTTTTCCGCAGGAAGCCGTTCGAGATATGATAGAATGACTTCATGTTTCGTCGTCACTCGAGCCGAGGAACACTTGCGGCGCCTTCAGGTCGGCTGAGTGGTTCATGCTTGCTCCCTCTGCTGATCTGCTTCATTTGTCTGGCCGTACTGCCCGCATCGGCGGGACGCTCGTGGTTTCTCTTCGATCAGCCTCCGCATGAGGGGACCGAACCACTGACGGCCTTGGCGACCCTGATCGAGGGCGATGACACCTGGGTCGGGTATGCCGGGTACGGGTTGGTGCGCTACAACTACTATGGTCAGATCACGGTTTCCCTGACCGTCAAAGACGGATTGCCCGGGCCGACGGTCACCGATCTGGTCAAACGCGGTAAAGATCTGTGGATCGGCACCTCGGACGGTCTGGCAGTGCGCAACGAAG
Organism: uncultured bacterium; assembly: GCA_964472075.1. Lineage (GTDB taxonomy): Bacteria > Muiribacteriota > Ozemobacteria > Ozemobacterales > Ozemobacteraceae > CAYYIY01. Next base: position 75,596 of record CAYYIY010000001.1, read on the forward strand.
CCGGCACCCTGCGGGTGTTCACGACGCAGAACGGGTTGCCGGACAACGGCATCACCTGCCTGATCGTACGTGAAGATACGGTCTACGCTGGAACAATGAAGGGTCTGGTGCGTTTTCGCGGCGACAGTTTCGACGTATTGGATGAGAATCAGGGGTTGCCGGCCGCACACATCACCGCCCTCGGAGTCTGCGACAATGGTGTCATGATCGGCACACCAAAGGGCTGGGGCATTCTTCGCGGCAGTCAGATCGAAGCACACACGCCGCAGATCGACGGTCTGCCGTTCGAGTGGATCACCGCCGTCGCCCACTATCGATTTCGCAAGACCGCCATGATGGATGCGAATGCCAATACCGCGGATGAGTATTACGTCCTCGGAACCGCAGGCGGAGGGCTGATCTACTATCGAGGCGGCCGGTACACGGTCCTCGGCCCCGGCGACGACGGCCCGGGCGCGGCCTGGATCACCTGCCTTACCTACGTTCCCGAGCAACAGACATTGTGGGTCGGCACCCAGGAAGGCCTGGCCGTCTGCACGATCGCCGAAGGGACGTGGGAGCGTTTCACACCGCAGAACTCCGGACTCGCCGGCCCGATGATCAAAGACATTTCGGTCAAGGTCATCGATGAAACCGTGCGTGATTACGAAGACCAGATTCTCAAGAACTACGGGCAGCAATGCCCCTGCGCTACCTGCACGGCGTGGATCCTCGCCAAAAAAGCGAAGCCCTGTCCCGATTGTTACAAGCTGCCGAACCCCATCAAACCGCGCATTTATCACATCCTGCAAACATGGTCTGCCGTCGGCACCAACATGGGAGCTAACTTGTACTATCAGAAATTGCTGCCGCACACCAAACAAGGACACTTGTATTCCTATCTTTCGAACAAAGGGTTCAAGATCACAGGCATCGGTACCGGCGGCACCCCGTTCGCCGGTGTGTATCCGCCCAATCTCGGCCAGGGATTCATCATGTTCTTCAACCCGCCGACCCTCACCTGGGAGCCGGGATACAGTGATCCCCCCACAGCTTGTTACACCATGGAAATCAACGTGCTGACCGCCACGACCGAAGGGTATCCGATGGTTGGAGGATATCGAACCGGCGTTGGGGGGCTTGCCATGCTCGATCTTCACCAGGACAAATGGCAGTTCTGGGCCGGCAAGGAAGGGTTGGCCGACCTGAATGTGACGGCATTATATAAAGAGGGAACCACGATGCTGCTCGGCACCGGCGGCATGGGGAAATCCGGCAGCGTGTACCGGCTGAAGAACGGTGTTCTGGAAGCCCTGCCGCGCGATGGATTGAAAAGTACGAGTCAGAACACCATGTTCGGCGCTCCTGTAACCTGTCTCTGGGGTGACGGAACGAATATGCTGGTCGGAACGAGAGGGGACGGGCTGTATTCCTTCGACGGCAATTCCTGGACCCGCATGGAGAGTCTTCATTCAAAGTGGCTCTCCGACGATCATATCAAGGCCATCGCGGTGCATAACGATGTCTGGTATATCGGAACCCGGAAGGGTCTGGACGTGTATTCAAAAGGATACAGCAACCATCAGGATGTGACGGTGTTCGGGGCCGCCGCCAACGATGTCCAGGCGCTGCTCTGGGACACCAGCGAAGGTGACGACGAAAAAATCGCTCTCTGGATCGGCACGCGAAACGGCATTACACGCGTCAGTCGCATCGGCGGCGTCATGCAGCTTGCCAAGCCGCGCGTGATGTCGGAAAAGCATCCGTTTCCATGGCCTTCATCACCCCCCGAGCTACAGCCGATCTGGGCCTATTCGTGGGTCGGCAACCCCATCGAGGACATGAACGACGTCTGTCCTTTCGACGGTTTGCCGGGCAACGACATCACCTGCCTCGCGATGGACGACCTCAACTTGTACGTCGGCACCAATAACGGACTCTGCAGGATACGCAAATGAGCATCATCATCGTTGACGACTCGAAGGTAAACCGTCTGCTGCTTCGCCGCATTCTCGAAGAGCGAGGCATGAAGGACCTGTGTGAAGCGGGCGACGTTCACGAACTGTTCGCTCTGATCGGGTTCGAGGGGGCCGGCACCCAGCCGCCGGCGTGCCGCATAATCGATCTGATTCTGATGGACGTCATGATGCCCGAGATCGACGGCATCGAAGCGACGCGCCGCCTGAAAAGTTCTGCGGAGTTTCACGACGTTCCGATCATCATGGTCACCGCCGCCGGCGAAGGCGAGCTGCTCGAACGCGCGTTCGCGGCCGGAGCCATGGACTATCTCACCAAGCCGATCGACGCACTCGAGCTGGCGGCAAGAGTCAAGTCGGCCCTGGCTCTCAAGTCGGAGATGGACATGCGCAAGGCGCGAGAACTCGAACTCCTCGCCCTGCAGAAACAGCTTGTACAATCCAATCAGAACCTTCATAATGCCATGACGCAGATTCAGAAGGATCTCGAAGTTGCCGCCCAGGTACAGCAGCGCATGCTGCCGGCACAGGGAGCAAGCTACTACGGAATCCAATCGAACTGGCGCCTTTTGCCTTGCTCACGCCTGGGCGGCGACTTTCTCAATCTGCTTCCCTTCTCGGACCGAAAGACCGGCTTTCTCCTGGTCGACGTCGCCGGCCATGGAGTTCAGGCGGCACTTCTTGCCTTCACGCTCAGTCACCTGCTTTCCAGAGCCGGCGCGGGAGGAAGCCTGCTGACCGGCAGGGACGGCAACCCGTTTTCACCGGGACAGGTGCTGACTCGCCTCAATCAGCGTTTTTGCGATGATGAGCAGTTCGGGCAGTATTTCACTATCGTCTACGGCATTTTTGACGTCACCGAGAAAACGGTGAGCCTTTCGCGAGCCGGGCATCCACCCGCTCTGCATCTATTCGCCAACGGCGAGGTCGCCTGGCGCACAGAGGGCGGACCACCCATCGGTATGGTGGAGGAAATCGAGTTTCCAGAAGATCATTTCAGTGTCTCCAGGGGTGATCGCCTGTTCGTGTACTCGGACGGCATCACGGAAACCGCACACCAGGATACCGGCAAACTCCTCGGAGAAACCGGTATGGCGGAAGCATTGAAACGTTCGCTTTCCAGCCCATTGTCCGAGTCACTCGACGATGTCGTGAAGGTCTGTTCGTCATGGCGAGGAACTCGTGAGCAGGCTGATGACATGTCGATTCTCGGTCTGGAGTTTCTCTGACCCGTGGACGGCAAGGCTCATACACGTCTGAGAGACATTCTGCTGCAGGATGAAGCGGTCGCACAACTCGGACATATTCTACAGCGCGGTCGCCTGCAGCAAACCTATCTATTGACCGGTGCTCCGTCGATCGGCAAGCGGACGCTGGCGCAGGCCTTCTCTGCAGCACTGCTCTGTGAAAGCCCTGAAACAGTTCCGGCCGGATACCCGGACGCCTGTGGAACGTGTGATTCCTGTCGACGTCTGGCGCAGGGCAGTCACCCTGACGTGACCGTTCTGCAGCCGCGCGGCAACGAGATTCGCATCCAACAGGTTCGCACCATGCAGGAGGAAGCGTTGCTGAAGCCGTCACTCGGCTCGTGGCGCGTCTTCATCATCGACCCGGCCGATCGTCTGAACGAGTTTTCCGCCAACAGTCTGCTGAAAATCCTCGAGGAAGCGCCGCCGCGCGTCATCTTTCTGTTGCTGTCCACCAGTGCGGAAGGGGTCCTACCGACCATTCTGAGTCGTTCGACCCGTCTGCCGCTGCGCTCTCCCCCGTATCAGGCCGCCAGGCAAGCCCTGACCGAACTGAGCGGTGTCGCCCCCGCTCAGGCAGCCGAGGCTCTGGCCATCTGCCAGGGGCGACTGGGTCTCGCCCATCGCCGACTGCTCACCGCATCACCGGATTCTTCGACCGGTTCCTCTCTGAGTATTGATCCGACGGAACTCGGCCCCCTGCAGGCTGCCTATTTCGATGAATTGGCGCGTCTGCCCGGTTGCATTGCAGACATTTTTGACAAGCACACGTTCGCCGATTCGCTCTGGCCGGTGCTGCATGAACTACTCGAGCAGCCGTCGGCCACCCTGCTCGAACGCGAGTATGCCTTCTCGCTGGCTCTGGCTGCCGCCCCCGGGTTACCGCGAGCCTTTCCGATTCTCTTCACCGGGTGTTTTCTGGATCTTCTCGATCTGATCAAACGCGAAGCGAAAAAGTCAGCCGACGGCTTTCTTAAACGGCTCAAGGCCGGGTTGCCCGCCCCCATGCTCAAGGAGATGGATGAACAGTTTGCGCAGTGGGCGAACGATTTCGCGCAGCGCCGTTTCGTCGCTCTGCTTGAAGGACTCCACCTTGCCTGGGCCGATGCCTTCCGTCTCGCAACGTGCAACGACGAAGAAATGCTGTTGAATATCGCCCGGAAAGACATTATCATGAAGCCGGCCGCCTTTCCCGGCTCGGCTGTTCTGGAATCGCGACTGCGGACCCTCGAGCGTGCGGTTCAACGTCACCGCCGCTACATCCAGCCCGCGTTGATTCTCGAAAACATTCTTACCGATATCGGAGGCCCACTCAGGTGAGCCGCTACGCTTCATTCAGACTTCGCAAGCTCCCCATGGTCCACTGGTTCGCCGTTTCCGACCAGGTGAACCTTTCACCGCGCCAACAGGTACTGACCCGCACGCAACACGGAACAGAAGTTGCGACGGTCCTTCGCGTGCTTCCCGAAGGTCGTTCGCTCGAGCAAATGCCTGAACCGTTCATTCAGGAACTGATCCGCCCCCTCTCCGACGAAGACCGAAAAGCCGCAAAGGAACTGGCGGAGCGTGAAGTGCAAGCGTTCAAGCGCACCCGCGACCTGATTGCCCAGCACAAGCTCGATATGAAGCTGCTCAAAGCCGAGTATCTGTTCGACGGTACCCGCCTGATTTTGTATTACAGAGCCGAAAACAAAGTTGATTTTCGCGATCTGCTCAAGAGTCTGGCGTCCAGTTTCAAAACTCGCATCGAGCTGCGTCAGATCGGCGTCAGAGACGAGACGAAACTTCTCGGCGGCATCGGCTGCTGCGGCAAGGAAGTCTGCTGTCGCCAGTTCCTCGGCAGCTTTCACCCGGTAACGACCAAAATGGCGAAAGACCAGAATCTCAGCCTGAACCCGGCCAAACTGTCGGGGGTTTGCCAGCGCCTTCTCTGCTGCCTTTCCTATGAGCATAAGTACTATGCCTCGTTCCACGGCAAGTATCCGAAGATCAGCGCCGAGATCCTGATCGGAACCGAGCGTGCTCGAGTCATGGATCTGAATTTCATCACGCAGAAGGTGCTCGTCGGTTTTATGGATCGACGAAAACTCTACGTACAACTTGAGCACATCAAGGGTCGCAAGGATCCGCAGACCGGTCGAAACCTCTGGTGGGTTCAGGAACCCGGACAAAGCGAGCCGGACATCTCGATTCTGCTGCAACCGATCGTCCCACCGGCCGATCGCGCCCCGAAAGGTCGCCGAGACCGCCCGGACAGAAACGATCGTTCGCGCCCCGGAAGAGATGATCGCCGTCCGAATCCAGGCGCCGGAAGCAGCGCGGCAGACACGACTTCGGGTGAACGACCGGCCGGTGATCCGCCTGAGCGCCTGGAGTCCGCGGATGAGGATGCGGACGATTCGCCGGCCGAAGAACTTTCCTGATCGGCAGCACGCGGCCTTGCACCGGAACACGGTTAGTACAAGCGACTCAGGTCGTTAACGCTCATTCCGAGCTTTTACTAGCATGGAACATACGATCGCGACTCTGACTGAGGGTAGTGATCGTCCGAGTCGCATCAGACGGGCATTCGTTCGCCTGCTGCTGTTTGTCGCCCTGCCGGCACTGGCAATCGGGTGGGGGCGTTCAATCAGCGATCGGGCATCGCTCGAGCAGCACCTCGAGCACCTGCAGCATCAGATGGATCTTCGTCTCGATCGACTGGGACCTTTCGTCGACGATGGATACGATCTGCACCAACGACTCACCTCCCTGTGTCGAACCGCCGAGTCTGAAGCTGATCCGGTGTCGGCTCTGCGCCGAGAGTTGCCGCAGTTCAACCGGAAGTTCGGCGGTATGTTCCGTTTTTTCGTGTGGGACGAACATGGCGAAATCATCAAGGAACTGACTGACCAGATCGGATATCGGTATGTATTGCGACAACTCTGGGAAACCCTGCAGGAAGTGGTTCGCAGCCACACGAGTTCCTTTCCCCAACCGCCGCTGAGCCTTGAGATCGTTCAACGAAACAGCACCCTGCTGCGATCGTTCATCGGACCGTTTCTGGCCATGAACCACCTGACCCGCCCGATCACCGAGGGCGAGTTGCACCCGATGCCCCTCTCCCATTCTCGAGCTGATCATTCCCGTTTCTGGTATCGTGTCGGCTCAAGGTTTTCGATTTTCTGCCTGATCGGTCAGGAACCATTTCGTCACTTTCGCAGTCTGCGCGAGGCGGTGGAACGCCATAACACGTCCTCGAAAGACTCTTTCCAACTCGGACTCTTCCACGAGTTGAGCCGGCGCTTCGAGATCCCGGGCGGCAAACTCTCACACCCGACCGAAACGCGGCGAGGATTGCGACGACTGCAGCAGCGTCTCTCCGGTCGACTGAAGAGCGACAACCTGTATTTGACCTGGCGAAATCTTGATATCGGTCTGTGGGGAGTAGCCATCGCCGATCTTGAATCGTACCAGCAACGCTGCCGTCTCATGACGACGAGATGGGTTGCCGCAGCCGCCACGATCGGTTTCCTCCTCTGGCTGGCGATCAGCGGCACCGGCTGGCAACTCGGCGCTTCGGTGCGACGGCGCGTCATTGTGTTGTTCCTTTTGGCGAACGGGCTTCCTCTGCTGACTTTGTGGGCCTGGAGCTCGGACTATCAGCAGCAGAAGGAAAAGGCTCTGATTACCGAGGCTTTCATCGAGGGCGAGAAAACCCTGCGCACCTTCGATGCTTCTCTCCAGATCGTGTTGCAATCGCTGGAGCGAAAGACCAACCATCTGTTGCAGAACGTCCGGGCATCCTATACCGTCCCACTCGCCACCGACAGCATGCAGGAGATCCGTCACATTTTCTCGACCATCAGAGCCGATCAACTGTATGTGATCGCGAGCACCAGCGGTGACCTGATCGATCGCATCGGTGTCAGCAGTGATACCCGGCTGCAAAGCGTCGAAGCCATGGGTGTCGCCTTTGCCTTCTCCACCCTGCTGGCGGCGAATCACGGCTCCAGAATTCCCTCTCTGTCGCCACAGGCGCAACGACGTCTGCAGTATCAGGGTATTCGGATCGACGCCTCAACTTCATCCATTGAACAAGTCGGACAGCTGCTGCCTCTGAATCTGCTGGGCGTCAATCGGTACGCAATCATGGTACCGCTCTTTCGCCTGGCAAGCTCCTATACCGATTATCTCACCGTCTTTCTCTGGAATTTTCGAAGCTGCATCGAACTTTTTTTGTCCGAGATGCTGTTGCCGATGAACCGCCGAGAAAGCGGCATGCGTATGGTCGTTTACGAGAATTCCACGGGTGCATTTCACACCTCAGGGCCGACTCTCACCCCTACACTGCAGGAGTTTCTGCGTCGTACCATCTCACGCGACCATCTTTTTTCCGACATTCTGCAACTGAACGAAGGCACCTATCTGGCCGCCGGCCTGCCGGCACAAAGCCTCACCGGTTTCACCCTCTGCGTTCTGCTGCCGTTCGATCGCATCAGCGCTCAACTGGCCCAGACACGATTCTGGCTGAACTTTCTGCTGCTGGCGAACGTTCTTCTTTCCCTGTTGCTGAGCGTGTTGATCGCCCGCCGCTTTCTCGGGCCGGTCGCCCGCCTCTCCGAAGCGATCACCCTTGCACAACAACGCAAGACCGCAGAAAGGGTCGAGTTCCAGGCAGCTGATGAGTTGGGACAACTGAGCCAGGCCTTCAATCATGCGTTGGACAATTTCGAGGAATTGAATCTCGGTCGCATCGTTCAGGAGCAGTTGTTTCCGGCTGATTCCCTGGACAACGGAGGTTTTCGTCTCTTCGGACGCAGCGTTGCGATGACCGACCTGGGAGGCGACTTTTTTGATCTGATTCCCCTGAACAACCAACGAACCGCCGTGATCTTCGGAGATGTAGCCGGACACGGGGTTCCAGCGGCTTTGGTCATGGCCATGGCCAAGGCATTCTTTCATCGGCGCCGTGACGATGAGTTCCTGCCGTCGCGCCTGATCAACGATTTCAGCAGTCTTCTCTATTCCTTGAAGACGGGAACATCGCGCCGGATGATGACTATGCTCATCGCCATACTGGACGGTCAAACGGGGCGCGTCGACATTGTGAATGCCGGTCAGACCTTTCCGCTGTTGATCAGTGCCGATGGAGCCTCACCACGATTTCTCGAGATTCCGGGAGTACCGGCCGGCACGGTTAAAAAGCTGCGTCTCGGCGAGATATCGGTCATGATGGAACCAGGTGACACGTTGGTGTTCTATACCGACGGCCTCGTTGAAGCGCGAAATCAGGCGGATCAGGAATTCGACTATGCCGGTGTCATGCGAACGGCAGAGCGTCAGCGCGGCAAAAGCCCGGAGGAATTCTACAAAGCCTACCGCTCGGCTTATGTAGAGCACCTGCAGGGAAGAACCGCCCAGGACGATTTCACGATGGTGCTCGCACAGCGCGTCGACCGCAGTCGTCGAGGAACCGACGCACCATGACCAGCACCCTCGAGCAACGCTCTCCGTTGTCGCTGCGCCTCGCCGCTTTCGGCGGGTTCCTGCTGTTGTGCGCCGTATTTCCACTGACCATTCTCCACTACGGCAGTCAGAACCTTCTTCTCCTGAATGCCCGCATGGAACGACAGGAAAGCGTTCGCAGGCTGAACCGGCGTCTGCAACAACTCGATGTTTGGAGAGACTCGAGCGCCTTCATCAACCGACTTTGCGAGATCATGTTTCAGACCTGGCAGCGCACGGGCTGCAGTGATGCCGGACGCGCAGCCGTCTATCGGCGCTTGCAGCGCTGGTACGGCAATTCCATTCACCTGGCCCTGTTTCACACCCCCAACCGGCCGGTGTTTGTTGATCCGAATCTGCCGGGAACCGCCAGACAATGGGCAATGATGGGAGAGCTGCTTGCCTTCGCACAGAGGCATCAATATGACATCAACCTGAAAAAGTTCGATGCCAAAGCACAGCAGGTAGCCGAATACCTTCTTGGGCCGCTTGTCTATCTGCGCTATCTGCGCGAGAGTCTGAACCCGGGCATCTACCTCTCACACACGGCGGTCTTTCCCAGTCTCCGCAGCGTCTGGTTCCGCATGCCGGGAATCGGCCCGGGATTCGCGGCCGTCATCGACACGTCATTCTTTCGACGTGGAAACCATTGGCCCATCGCGCTCCGATTCCTGAATCGACGACTGCCTTCCGAGATCCGCATCGGCTGGAGTTCTTTCTGGCGCACCGGCAAGGTTGACACTTTCTCGCTGCCTTCCGAGACATTGCACCGCCACGAACTCACCGCGGCCGTCACCCGCTTTCGCCAGACCCAGGAAGCGGAAATCGAAACACCCCATTATCTCGTGGTCTGTCGCGCCATGCCGCAGTATGGCATTCTCTTCGCCTTTCAGCCGCGTTCTCGCATCCATGAGCGCTCGGAGACCTCGCGAACGGTCTGGAATTTCATGATTGTCGGACTGCTGGTTGCCGCAGGTGTCTGGGGATTTCGTGCCTTCGTACAGCAACGTATGCAGTTCATCTCGATTCGCCTGCAGATTTCGGCGGCGTTTCTCTTTGCCACCGGCCTGCCTTTCGTCGGCATCGGCTTTCTGGCACATGAGTATCTGCAGCACCGGGAATCCGATCTGCGCAACCAGGTCTATGTCCGGTCAGAACAGTTTCTGCGACAGATCGACAGTCGATTTTCGTCCTGCCTGCTGGCCTACCAAACAGGGTTTTCCGCATTAACCGCTTCGCTGAGCGCCTCTCTGCCCGTCACTTCTCCCGCCGCTCAGGCAAGTGCTCTGGCAGCCGGAATCACGGAGCTGGACACCGGCGAGTTCTACATGGTTTCCAGCGATGAAAAGCCGATACACACGCAAGGGTCGTTACTGTCACCCGGTGTGCGTCCGGCAAACAGTGTCGACAAGGAACAACGACTCTTCAGTGCCGTTCTGGCAGCCCTTTTTCGCGATTTAACCGGTATCACGGCTGATCCGCGCAAGAATCTCGCCCTGAACGAACTCATCGAAGACTTCATGGGTCGGGAAAACACGGAAGAGTTTCGCAACACGATGATTCTGCAAATGGGCCGCATCACGCAGTTTCTGAACATGGACAAACGGATCATGGTCATGCTTTCTCCAGTAACCGACGGTGTGCTCGGTCCATTGCGTTACCTCTGTCTGGCGCAATGGTCGCAATGGCGCATGCAGATACGTCACATCCTCGTTTCAGAAAAACAGCTCAGAACAGATCGTCATGCCCCACGACTGTTCGCGTATACCACGACCGTGGAAGAACTGCAGCCGCCTCGCACTCCGGATCCGATGCCATTGCGGCAGTTCAGTCTCAGAGTCGTGCAGCAAAAACGCAGCATGATGGAAACCATCGGCTGGAACGGTCGTTCCTGGCTGGCGGTCGGAATTCCCGGGCAACAGCTGTCGAATCACATTCTGGTTGCCCTCACTCCCGTGTCGATCATCGAGCGGCGTCTGCTGTCGTTAAAACGTCTGCTGCTGGCCGTCGCTTTCTTTGCGTTGGCGGCCTCGATCGCCATTGCCGCCGTTCTTTCGCGCAGTATTCTCATGCCGATTCAACGGCTTTCCGAGGCGACACAAGCCATTGAGCACAGACGATTCGACTTCCGCGTCTCCGGACTCTCCGGGGATGAGTTCGGGGAACTCGGCCAGGTATTCAATCGAGCGTTGGAAGGATTCGGCGAATTGCAGACCGCCGGCGAAGTGCAGGTAAATCTCTTTCCAATGCGGCTGACGGAAACACCCGAGATGGAAGCCGCCGTCCTGGTTCTGCCCGGCCGCCGGCTCGGCGGTGCCTTCAGTGAGCTTGCCTCTCTGCCTCAGCAGCGCCTGCTGCTGACCATGGGTTCGGTCGGACAAACCGGCGTTCGCGGTGCTCTGACTCTTGCCATGCTGAAATCGCTTCTGCATCGGCGTCTTGGCGAGTATTCCCTCGTACAAGAGGAATCCGATCGGCTGCGCACCCATCTTGGAGAACTGCTGCTCGGAAATCGTTCACTGTCGCCCTCTTTCGCGAGTCTGACCATCGATGGCAGGAATGGCACTCTCGCCGTCGACACCGATGGATATCCGTTGTACTATGCGATCATACCCGGCACATTCGATGATTTTCGGCAGGCTCTCGGCTCTCTGAAGTTGCTGGCCGAGCCTGCCTCGTTGAGTCGGCTTGCCCCCGGAGAAACGCTGATACTCGCTTCCTCGGCCTTCGTCGAAGCCTGGCGCGAAATCGAACGATTGGGCCTTTCGGTGTTGTCAGGGGAAAACGGTTCCCCTTCGTCCTCGGGACTTTCGGCCTGGCGCGCTGTCCTCGAACGACAGATCAAGTCTTCGCCGGTTGAATTGTCCGAGTCAGGTGAAGCCGCCATCGCCATCGTTTCAAGACGACAGGTTTCTTGATAAGATTGTCATCTTCGTTCGTGTGAGCCTGGAAGCCCATGGGCCAGGCGAGAATATGTCTGGATTCTGACGAATCCTTTCCAACATTGCCTACTGAATTTTTTCGAAAGAGATAGACCACCCCCCTCTCGATCGCTGACGGTTTTTCTTGCGATTTTTTTCACATGCTGAGGCGGGCAGGACAGGGCATGGGAGGCTGATAAGCGCTCTCCGTCAGTGTTTTAGAAGGAGGAAGCAGGGGTTTCCTTTACCGAAGGATCGTGGTATGATGCGTGTTCGAATCAGCCCGTGAACGGAGCAGACCCAGTCATGTCACGAATCGGTCTCATTGCCGGATATGGTCGTTTTCCCCTGTATTTTGCCGATGCCGCGCGTAAAGCCGGGAACCAGGTGATCGCGGTCGGCATCCGCGAAGAAACATCCCCCGAACTCGAACCACTGGTCGAACAGCTGCACTGGTTCAATGTCGGCCAGCTGCAAGCCATGATCGACGTCTTCCTGCGCGAAGGCGTCAATCGTCTGGTCATGGCCGGCAAGATCACCAAGACCCGCATGTTTCAGGAACTACAGCCCGATGCGCGTCTGATGAAGGTGTTCGAAAAACTGCCCATACGCAATGACGATGCCTTGTTAAAGGCTCTGGCCGGCGAGTTTGTCGCCGAAGGCATTCATGTGTGTGATTCGACGACTTTTCTCGATGCCCTGCTGCCTGGCAAAGGCACTCTGACCAGGCGTGCTCCAACCGCGGAAGAAATGCTCGACATCAAGTACGGCTACGAAATTGCGAAGAAGATTGCCGACCTCGACATCGGCCAGACCGTCGTCGTGAAAAACCGCGCCATTCTGGCGGTTGAAGCCATCGAAGGCACTGACGAAGCGATTCTGCGCGGCGGCAAGCTCGGCAACGGCGAAGTCACCGTCGTGAAAGTCGCGCGGCCGAAGCAGGACATGCGCTTCGATCTTCCGGTCGTCGGCCTGGATACCATTCACACGTTGAAGCAGGTCAGCGCCCGCTGCCTGGCATTCGAAGAGAAGAAAACCCTGTTACTTGACCGTAACGAACTTATCGCTCTGGCCGATTCGTCCGATCTGGCCATCGTCGTGATTTAACCCGGGGAGGAATCCATGGAACAGTCACCCATACGCATCGGAGTCATCGGCATCGGCCATCTGGGTCGCCATCACGCCCGCATTCTAAACGAGCTGCCCGGCGCCAAGCTGGTCGGCGTGGTTGATACCAACGAGAAGATCGCCCAGGAAACCGGCGAGAAATACAACGTTCCCTGGTACACCGGCTATCGCAAACTCGAGCATCAGGTCGACGCCATCTCGATCGTCGTGCCGACCACCGTTCACTACGAGGTCGCCAAATTCTTTCTTGATCGCGGCGTTCATTCATTCGTCGAGAAACCGATCACGAAAACGCTGGACGAAGCCAACGATCTGCTGCTGATTTCGAACCGCAAGCAACTGGTACTGCAGGTCGGGCACGTCGAACGTTTCAATGCGGCGATCATCAAGCTGCAATCACTGACCGAGCAACCGCGTTTCATCGAGTGTCAGCGCATGGGGCCTTTCCCGAAGCGCGCCTCAGATGTCAGCGTGGTTCTCGACCTGATGATTCACGACATCGATATTGTTCTTTCCCTCGTCAAGTCGAAGATTGAGCGCATTGATGCCGTCGGCATACCGGTACTCACCGAAAACGAAGACATTGCCAACGCGCACATCTGTTTCTCCAACGGTTGTATCGCCAATCTGACCGCCTCGCGCGTTTCAGAAGAAGTGATTCGCAAACTGCGCATCTTCGAGATGGACAAGTATCTGTCGCTCGACTACGCCAATCAGGCGATTACGCTGCGTCGCAAGATGGATCAGGAACAGATCGCCACCGAGGAACTGGAAGTGCACAAAGCCGAACCGCTGCGACTCGAGCTGGCGCATTTCATTCAATGCGTGCGTGAGCGCCGCAAGCCGCTGGTCTCGATCGAAGACGGCAAGAACGCTCTGGAAGTGGCTCTCGAGATTCTCTCGAAGATCAAGGCCGCGACGCCGCGTCCGGGTTCCTGACCGCCCGACTCTCCGTGACATCCACCGCCACACCCGCCCCGAACACCCATTCGCTGGGGGCGTGGTTCTTTCGCCACCGAGACCTGCTGCCGATTCCGCTCGTGCTGGGCATGTGCGGCACGGCTCGTCCCCGTTGGCATACCTGGCTGCTCGGCCTGCCGCTGGTCATTGCCGGCGAACTGGTACGATTGTGGGGTCTGCGCTACATCGGCCCGACGACCCGAACCCGCGATATCTGTGCCGATCGCCTGGTGACGGGAGGACCTTACCAGTATGTTCGTCACCCGCTGTACCTGGCCAACACGCTGAAGATTCTCGGTCTGCTGGTCATCGCCGGGCATCTGCCGTTTGCCCTGGTCGCGACGTTTTTTTATGCCGTCGAATTTCTGACCATGATTCCGTACGAGGAACATTTTCTGTCACAGCGTTTTCCAGAACTGTTTGACACGTATCGTTCCGCGATTCCGGCATTTTTACCAGACGGAAGAAGCTATCATAGCGACTTTCCTCCCAGTCATACCTGGACGGAAGCCCTGCGTTCCGAGCGGCGAACCTTCGCCTCGACCGGCGGCCTGCTCGGCATTCTGGGTCTCTGCACGCTTCTGCGCAGCACGAATGCGGAGGGCTGCCGATGACGCAACCCAAACGCCTGTTCTTCGTCGCCGGCGAACACAGCGGTGATCTGCACGGGTCACTCATTATTTCGCACCTGAAACGCCTCGACCCAACCTTGCGGATCGAGGGTATCGGCGGCCCGCTGATGCAGGCGGTGGGCTGTGAAAATCTGCATTGTATCGATGAACTTGCGGTCATCGGCTTTATCGAAGTCCTCAAGAATTTCCGGCGGCTCTATGACATTTTCAACGACGTCCGAAGGCATCTCGAAGAGACGCGTCCCGATCTGCTCATTCTGATCGATTATCCGGGGTTCAACGTTCGTCTCGCCGAGGCCGCCAAAACCATGGGGATTCGCGTCCTGTACTACATCTGTCCCCAGGTGTGGGCCTGGCATGCCAGCCGCGTCAACAAGATCACCCGGGTCATCAACGAAGCGGTGGTGGTTTTCTCTTTCGAAGAAGCCATCTGGAAGCAGGCTGGAGCCGACGTTTTCTGGTACGGTCATCCGCTCATCGACATCGTGAAGGCAGGCACCGACCAGCAGGCATTTCGTGCCGAGTTCGGACTCGGGGAAGGCCCGGTCATCAGCCTGTTACCCGGCAGTCGAGAACAGGAGATTCACTACATTCTGCCGCTGCTGCTCGACACAGCATCATTGATCCGGAAAGAACGCCCCGGAAGCCGATTTTTACTGCCGCTCGCCGGTACAATCGACGAAGGTCTGATTCAACCCCATCTGCGGCAGCGTTCTCTGCCGCTGCAGATATTACGCGGACGCACCTATGACGCCGTTGCCGCATCGGATCTGGCACTGGTTGCCTCGGGGACGGCCACCCTCGAGACCGCGATTCTCGGCACCCCACTGATCGTCGTCTATCAGACCAACCTCTTCACCTCGGTGCTCTCAAAGTTTCTGGTGCAGTCGCCTCATATCGGATTGCCGAACGTCGTGGCCGGCAGACAGGTGGTTCCGGAATTCATTCGCTGGAACTTCACCCCCGCAAACGTCGCTCGCGAGACTCTTTCACTTCTCAACAACCCGGACCGACTGCAACGCATGAGGGCCGATCTCGCCGAAGTGCGCAGCACGCTCGGCACACCCGGGGCCGGGGAGCGGGTCGCCGATCATATTTTCCGCGGGCTTCAGCAACGGGCGGTGTCCTCGTGACCACCTTCCTGCGCGTGCTGCGCTACTTCAAACCCTATACCCCGCATCTGGCGGCGGCACTGGTCTTCACGCTCGTGGTCGCCATCTGCACCATCTACCCCGCCTGGATCATCAGGTCGGTCGTGAACGATGTTCTCGTCCGGGGCGACATGGCCATGCTGCATTTCATCGCCATCTCCCTCGTGGTGGTCATGGCGGTCAAGGGCGTCGCGAACTTCGTTCAGACCTACATCATCACCTGGGCGGCACAGAAGATTCTGATGCAGCTGCGCTCCGAGTGCTTCGACCGGTTGCTGCATCTGTCGTTATCGTATTACGAGAAGGCACGCACCGGCGAACTGATGAGCCGCATTCTCAACGATGTGGCCGTGCTACAGCACCTGTTGTCGCAGACGACGGGCATTATCGGCGATTTCACCGCCTTTCTCGGCTTCTGCGGCTACATCTTTTACCTGCACTGGAAGCTCGCGCTGATCTCAATTGTCATCATTCCGTTCATCGGCGCTCTGATCAATTCTCTGTCACGCACCATGAAAAAGATCGGTACCCGCATGCAGAGCCGCATCGGCGACATCGCCACGGTCCTGCAGGAACACATCACCGGCGTGAAGGTGGTCAAATCCTTTACCCTGGAAGAGTTCGAGCGCGGCCGGTTCGAGAAAGCGAACCTCGAGACCTTTCGCGAGAACATGAAGGGCAACCTCATCAACTCCGCGACTTCACCCGTCATCGAGTTCATCAATACCGTCGGTCTGGCGATCATCTTCTGGTACGGCGGCTATGAGGTCATTCAGAAGCGACTCGATGCGGGAGAGCTGATCAGCTTTCTGACGGCGCTGGTCGGGTTGTTTACCCCGATCAAGAACATCTCGAAGTTCGGCAACATCGTTTCACAGTCGGTCGGCGGTGCCGAGCGCGTGTTTCAGGTGATCGACGCGCCGATCGAGATCACCGAGCCGACCCAGCCGAAGACGCTCGAAAAGTGGCAGGGAGCAGTTGCGTTCGAGAACGTGCATTTTGCATACAAGCCCAATGAGCCGATTCTGGCCGGCTTGTCCTTCGAGGTGAAACCGGGTGAGGTCATCGCCCTGGTCGGCCCATCCGGAGCCGGCAAGAGCACCTTCGTTAATCTGATTCCGCGTTTCTTCGACGTGCAGGCCGGGCGCATCACCATTGACGGCATCGATGTTCGCGATTTCAGACTTTCAGATCTGCGCGGCCATATCGGCATTGTTCCACAAGAAACACTGTTGTTTTCCGGTACTATTGCTGAAAACATCCGCCTGGGTCGGCTCAACGCCACACAAGCGGAAATCGAGGAAGCCGCACGCCTTTCCAACGCCCACGACTTCATTATCTCGTTTCCCGAGGGGTACAATACGTATCTCGGGGAACGCGGCGTGAATCTGTCAGGCGGGCAGGCACAACGTCTGGCCCTGGCCCGCGCCTTCCTGAAAGACCCGCCGATTCTGATTCTGGACGAGGCCACCTCGGCGCTCGATTCGGAATCGGAGAACCTGGTCAAAGATTCGCTGAACAAACTGATGCGCAACCGCACAACGTTCCTGATCGCGCACCGCCTGTCGACCGTCATCAATGCCGACAAGATCGTGGTGCTGCAGAACGGCGATATCGTGGAATGCGGCCCGCACAAGCAGCTGCTGGCCGATCAGGGGTTGTACTCGCAGCTGTATCACGCTCAGTACGCGCATGAAACCATGACCCACGGGAGGATGCATGCCCACTGAACCGCTGCATGAATCCGACCTCGAAGCTCGCTGGCATGAGCCGGGTTACGCCGAGAAAGCCCGCATCAAGGGGCGCTGCGCGGGGCTGTTCGTCAAGATGTGGGCCTCGAGCCTGCGCGTCGAGCATATCGGCGCCGAGCGTGCACCACAGTTGCGCGCGGCCGGCCGACGCGTGTTGTTCGTGGTCTGGCATGGTTCGCAGCTGGTACCTCTGGCCGTGTATCGCAACCGGGGCATCTCGATCATGACCAGCCTCTCCCGCGACGGCGACATCCAGGATTCCTGCATGAAAACGCTTGGATTCACGACCGTTCGCGGCTCATCATCACGGGGCGGAGCGCGGGCGCTGCTGGCCATGGTACGCAGCCTCGAAAAGACCGGCCTGGCCGCCATCGCCGTCGACGGACCGCGAGGCCCCTATCACGAGGCCAAACCAGGGGCAGTCGTGCTGGCGCAGAAAACCGGAGCCGTTATTCTGCCCGTCGGCGCCGCCCACACCCGCTGCAAGCACCTGCGCAGCTGGGACAAATTCGAACTGCCGATACCATTTTCCCGATCGGTCGTCTGGACCGGCGAACCCTTTGAAATGCCCGTGCGCTGCACCCCCGAAGAGGGCTGCCGCCTTATCGAAGAACGCCTGCGGCACAGTGAGCGCTGCGCGCGTGAAAGGATCGCGGCATGACCACCGGAAACGAGCGCAAGCGGATTCTGATCGTCGCCGGCGAAACTTCGGGCGACATGTATGCCGCCGCCCTGGTTGACGAACTCGAACGACTGGGCGACTTCGAGATTTTTGCGGTCGGCGGGCCGCAGACTGCGCGTCGGAAGGTGCAGTTGCTCTACAACAGCTCGGACTGGGCAGTCATCGGATATGTCGAAGCCATCAAGCGGGCACCACAGCTGTATCTCGTCTTGCGCGATCTCAAGCGGTTTCTGGAACAACGACGCCCGCATCTGGTGCTGCTGCTCGATTATCCGGGGTTCAACATGCGCCTGGCAAAGCACGCCAAGAGCCTGGGCATTCCAACCCTGCACTATTTTCCGCCCTCCAAGTTCGCGACGACGCCGGAAGAAGTCGCCGATGCCGCTTCGACACTGACCTGCGTCGCCGCCAATTTCACGTTCACCTATGAAAACTACAAGGCGGCAAAGGCAAACGTCCATTTCGTCGGGCATCCGCTGGTCGATCTGGCCAGGCCCACCATGAGCCGGGAAGAAGCGTTCAGAACATTCGGGCTTGATGCCTCGCGACCGGTCGTCGGCCTGTGTCCGGGCAGTCGCAAGAGCGAACTGGTCGAACTGCTGCCGGTCATGCTCGACGCGGCGCGTCTGATGTTGAAACGCATGCCCGACCTGCAGTTTCTGGTTCCGATTATCGCCACAACCAGCAGCGACGTGTACGGCATTCCGAAATCGGACCTTCAGGCACAGATTGCCGCCAGCGGTCTGCCGGTCAGCATCGCCGAAGGGCGCATCTACGACGTCATGGCTGTTTCCCGCCTGCTGTTGATCAGCTCCGGCACGGCCACCCTCGAGGCTTCCCGGGTCGGAACGCCGATGATCATTGTCTACAAGGTCTCGATCTTTACCGAGATCGTCGCCCGCCTGTTCAACAAGATTCCGCCGTTCATCGGCCTGCCCAACATCATTCTGGGCCGTCAGGCCTGCCCCGAGATGATTCAGCGTTCTCTTTCCGCCGAAGCCCTGGCCGAGAAGGCGATTGCGCTGTTATCAGATGCGGCCGCTCTCGAGCGCCAGAAACAGGATCTCGCCGAAGTCATCTCGCATCTCGGCCCGTCGGGCGCAAACGCGCATGTGGCACGCCTCGCCCTCGATTTGCTGAACAACCCGCCGCGCATCTGATTCACTTCTCTCTTCTTCCCTCTAAGGAAATCGACCCCGCGATTCGATGAACAGATGTCCTTGATTTGTTTTTCGACGAGGTCGTCACATGGAACGCAGGCGTTCGATTTTTGTGGTTGCCGTCCTGACGGTGTTGTTCGGAACTCTGATCGGCTGCGGAAACGGGAACGATCCGTTTCCGGGAGTCAAAATCGGCGGCGGGACCGTGCGGCTTTCGGTTGCCGCCGGCGGCCCGAACGAGATGGCGCCTCTCGCAGCCGTTCGGGGCATGGCGCAGCCGACACCCGCCATCCTGCCTTCCGATCTGCCGACCCAGCAGTATCGCGCCGTGGTAAAGAGCGCCTACGGGACCTTCCAGGTGGCCTCCCTCTACATGACCGAGGATCGCCGCCAGTTACGGTTTGAAGAGACGTTTCGTTATGCGCCGGAGTTCATCGTCGAAATCTACCACCAGTCCTACCAGCCGGGCGGAGACTGGCGTTCAGATCTGGCTCACGTGTTGTTCACCGGTGTGATCAGCATTCCGGCGATGGACAACACTCAGACGATCGTGCAGTCCGCATTCATCGGCGCCAATGAGACCGCGCTCTCCCTGGCCTTCCTGTACTGGAAGAACCTTTCAGCCCCCACCTCCACTTTCTCACAATTTCTTCCGCAGGTCTCGAACGCCGGCCTCGCCGCTCTGTCTCAGCGCATCAACCTGGCTCTGAATGCCCTCTCCCCCGGCCGGCTGGCCAGTTCGACGTTCGTCTTCGCCTGGCCTGACGCGGTCAACGCAGATGCGGAAGCTCTCGGAATCAGTGTTCCGGCTCCACCTGACCAGAACGATGTCACCCCCCCGACAGTGACAGGCGTTCTGCCCGCCAACAACGCGGTCGGGGTAGCCACGGGCACCACGGTGCGGGTCACTTGCAGTGAGGCTGTTCTGACCAGTTCGCTGACCACCAACACCTTCAATGTCAAGACGGCGGGAGGGCAGACCGTTGCCGGCACGTTCGCTCGCGATGGGCTGACCGTCGTTTTCACTCCAGCGTCACCACTGACTTACGATACCGAGTATGTCGTGACCATTACGGGCATACAGGATCAGAGGGGAAACACGATGACACAGCCGTTTTCGAGCGGCTTTCGAACCCAAAATGACCCGGCGAGCGACATCACCCCTCCTTCCGTTCTGTCGGTTACGCCTGCCAACGGAGTGAACGGTATCGCCACCTCAACCACGATCACCCTCATCATGAGTGAAGCTCTCGATGTCACGACGGTCAATTCAGCGAATGTCCGACTGCTGCAGAACGCGATGCCGGTTTCGGGCACCCTGTTCGTTTCCGGATCGACACAGGTGACGTTCACCCCCTCGGCTCTCGCTCCGTTGACCACCTATACCGTACAAGTCAGCGGTGTCAAAGATCTCGCAGGAAACAGCATGAGCCTGACTTTTAGTTCGACATTCACCACCATGGCGGCTGACCAGAGAATCGCCGGGTCCTGGCGGTCCTATGCTTTTCCGATCAGCGGCACCAGCGCAACGGTGTATGACTTTACCGCCACGCAGACCTCGACACTGGTGATGGTCAACAACACCAGTACCAGTCAGAACTACGCGATTGGTGGAACCATGATCAGCGCCTCGAGAAGATTTGAAAGTTCAATGACTCGGACAAACGTCATTCGCTCGGAAAATCCACCCGATCGATGTGCCGAGTTTCATTGTTTGCTGCGAGAGTATGAGCACCAACTACCGACGTTCCGACACAGTTCCGCGAACTCGGTGCGCGGGCGCATCCTGTTGGATACCGTGGGCAACTCGGTGACCTTCAAAGTTCTGCAGGACGACGGTTCAACCGTATCGGCCCCGGCCACCTGCCGATACGTCACGGCTCTCCCGGCGCCGGCGGTCTCCGGAAACACCAACGTCTATGTTGACAACGATCTGACCTGGGATGCATCCGCTCAATCATTCGCCAGTCAGCTGGTTTCCGCGTGGTCCGGTATCTACACGACGATTCGGCAGAAGTTTGGAGCCGAGCCGCCGGCCGGGCTTTTCAACGGCCTTACCCTCAACGACGACCTGACGATTCTGATCGTCGCACCCGGCAAGATCGACCCGCTCGACGTTGGTCTGGCAGGCTTCTTCTACTCCGGCGACTTGTACTCGAGCGCGATCGATCCAAACAGCAATCAGCGCAAAATTCTGTATCTCAACTATCTGCCAGGTGAACTCGACGCGGTCAAGGGCGTGCTGGCCCACGAGTTTCAGCACATGGTGAACTTCTATCAGCGCAAGAGCCGCGGACTCACCGAGGACGACTGGCTAAACGAAGCGTGTTCCGGCTATGCCGAGCATCTCTGCGGGTTCGGCATTCCCGTCGCCAATCGGTCAAAAGCCGTTCAAACCCGTGATTTTCTGGCACAACCCGCCGGGAACTCCCTGACGGAATGGACAGGCAGCCACGAAGATTACGGGCAGGTGTACCTGTTCGGCACCTGGCTGGGCCTGCAGTATGGAGCATCCGGTTCGATCGCCGGCCTGCTCAGCAGCACTCAAACCGGAACCGAGGCCGTCAGCACCTTTGCCGGCAAAAGCTTTACCGAGATTCTGGCCGAGTGGTCGGTCGGATTGTATGTCAACGATACAAGCGGTGAGACCCGTTATGGAATTCCCGGCTTGAATCTGCGCAGCACCTTCACCTATGCCGGCGGCTCGGTGACTCTCGCCGGCCCTGCAGCGAACCGGCGAACCGCTCCGTTCAGCGACACCCTCGGTGTGGCGGCGAAAGCCTGCAGCTACCTCGAAGTGACCGGCGGCACCGGGCAGCAATTGCAGTTCACCGTACCAATCACCGGCAGCTTCTTTGAAATTCATCATGAATAGCGTTAAATAGAGCATAACATGATTCATCAACTGGGACTTATTCTCTCCCGTATCGCCTGTTCGCTTCCCGAGTCGGCGGGCAGACAGGCCGCCGTCGGGCTGGGTTTTGCCGCAGCGGCCCTGATGAGAGGAGAACGGCGGCGTCTGACCGAGACAATCGATCGCGTCTATGCCCGCCTTGGGCGGCAGCCGCCCATGCCTGTCAGCGACATCGTCACGAAACTGTTTCCGCACTTTGCTCTCAACCTGTATGAGATACTTCGCTATCCGCTGGTGACCCGCGAGCTTCTGGTCAGTCGTTTTCACATTCACGGACGCGAGCATTTCGAAGCGGCTCTGCGAGAAGGCAAGGGAGTGATCCTGGTCGTTCCGCATCTGGGAAACTGGGAAACCCTCGGTGCATATCTGGCTCACTACGGGTATCCGCTGCACTCGTTCTATCTTGAACAGAAAGAAGATCATTTCGGCGCTCTGCTCGATCACTTCCGGGCCTACTCCAAAATCATCCTTCACGATCGTGATCGCGGTCTGCTCAGCGCCCTTCGCACGTTGAGGCGAGGCGAGGTTCTCGGCATGATTCCCGACCAGGACGGCGGCAATTACGGAGTGTATCTCGATTTCCTCGGTCACTGGGTCAGTGTTCCGGCCGGACCAGCCAACTGGAGCATCAAAACCGGCGCGCGACTGATTCGGCTGTACTGCCTGAGACGAGGACTGTCGCCGGAATTCGATGCCTGGTTCCTGCCGGAACTTCCGTATGACAAAGCACCGAGTCATGAGACGAATGTCCAGATTCGAGCCAGGCAAACCATCCTCTGGATGGAGGAGATCATCCTCCAGCATCCGCAACAGTATCTGTGGTTCTACGATCGATTCAAGCCTCGCCATGAGGGGCTGATGTCCAGGTTGAAACAGGCGGGCCACCCCATGAAAACCGGAGCGACAGCCTATGGTATTCCTCCTGCATGAGCATGATCGATAGCTCACGGACCACTTTATCGCTTTGCGAGACCGCCGCGCTCGGCCTGACACAGGCAGCGGCCGGAGCTTTCCTGTTACCGCTGCTCGGACTCAGTCCATGGTTATCGGCGTATTCGCGACGGGTTCGCGAGGGCGCCGGGCCACTGCTCGGATATGTTCCCGAACCGGGAAGCGGGCCTCTTGTGTGGTTGCACGGCGTCTCTCAGGGGGAGTCGATGGTCGCGTTCGGACTGGCCGAGCAATTGAAACGCGAAGTTCCAGACCTGCGCATCGGGTTCACGACCACACACCCGGACGTATTGGCAGGTGCACGTCGCAAAACCTGTCTCGACGTCGCCAGCTATGCGCCTGTCGATTTTCTGCCCTTGACCAGTCGCGCGTTTCATCGCTGGCAGCCGCGTCTGATCATCATCAGCGAAACCGACTTCTGGCCGGGGTGGTCGGCGCTCGCGCGATTGCGACGTATTCCGCTGGTTCTGATCAACGGTCGCATCAGCGAGAAACTGCACCGGTTCTATTCCGCATTTCCAGCGCTCGGTCGTCTGATTTTCGGCAGTTTCAGTCTGCTCGCCGTGCAGACCGAAACCGATCAACGTCGTCTGCTTGAGATGGGGGCAGAGCCTCAATCAATACGAATTCTCGGCAATGTGAAAGCCGATCTTGCGCCCGTCGCCGCACCCGAGGCCGTCGCAGCGATTGCGCGCTGGCGCGGCAACAAGCCGCTGATCATCTTCGGGTCGCTGCACCCTGTCGAGTTCGATGCTCTGCGACCGTTCCTCAACGGTCTGTTGCAGAGACACGATTGTCGGATTCTGATCGCACCTCGCAATATGACGCTCGCACGCGAGTGGCAACAATCGCTGCAGGTTCACGGAATTCACAATTGTATGAGAAGCAAACTGAGTTGTGACGCATCAGACGCCGAACAAGCGCGTGTCGTTCTACTTGATACGATGGGCGAACTTGCCGCTCTCTATGCCTTGGGACATGTCGCCTTTGTCGGCGGTTCACTTGCGCCGACGGTCGGCGGACATAATCCGATCGAGGCCATTCGTCACGATGTGCCGACTCTGGTCGGCCCGTTTACCCGCAACTTTGCGGATCTGATCGCCGATCTGCAGAACCAGAGCGCCATTGCCGTCATCCATTCAGCTGACGAAGCGATAAGCAAGATCGAAGAGTTCCTTCGACAGCCTGCCGTCGCCGCGGCCATGGCTCAGCGAGCCGGGCAAGCACTGAAGCAGCATCAGGGGGCCATGACGCGAACCTTGCACGCACTGCGCCCGTTTCTTCCGGTTTGACGCGATGTGTCGCGGTGAAAAATCGATTCTCACGCCTGATGGCTTGTGGTAGGGTGGGGAACATCGCGTGAAGAGGTGAGGCTCGTCGAGGCATGAAAAAGTGCCCGTTCTGCGCTGAAGAGATTCAAGATGAAGCCCGCAAGTGCAAGCATTGCGGCGAGTTTCTTGATTCCGGCCCTCTCGACCGCTCACTGAAGCCGGGAGACACCGTTCAGCAGTATCACGTTCTGCGCGAACTCGGCCGGGGCGGTATGGCCGTCGTGTTTCTCGCGGAAGACACCGGCCTGCAGAAGAAAGTTGCCATCAAAGCTCTGCCTTCGAACCTGACCCACGAACACGAACTCACGAAGCGATTTCTTCAGGAAGCGCGCCTGGCCGCCGCTCTGTCTCATCCCGGCATCGTCACGATTCACACCGTCGGCGCAACTCCGCAGGGGCAGCCGTTTTTCGTCATGGAGTATCTTCCCGGCGAGCGTTTGTCGGAACACCTGAAACTCGGGCCGCTGCCCATCCCGGAAGCGGTTCGCATTATTCGCGAAACACTGCAGGCGCTCGGGTATGCTCACTCCCACAAGGTGATTCATCGCGACATCAAGCCTGATAACATCCTCTTTCGCGACAACGGATCGGTGGTCATCGCCGACTTCGGCATCGCCAAGGTTGCCATGTCATCGCAAGCCATGACGGCAACCGGCATGATCATGGGAACACCGCATTACATGAGTCCCGAGCAGTGCCGTGGTGATGAAATCGATCACCGCAGCGATCTGTACGCCTGCGGTATCGTGCTCCATCACATGCTTACCGGGCAACCGCCGTTCACCGGCGATGGCATGCACGCCCTGATGTATGCCCATCTACGGCAGCCGCCACCTGTTCCCTCGCAGGTCAACCCGCAGGTTCCTGCCTGGCTCGACAACGTTGTTCTGAAGGCTCTGGCAAAAGATCCGAACGATCGTTTCCCCTCCGCGGCAGCGTTTTGCCAGTCGCTCACCGAACGTCCATCGAGCGACACGATTTCTGCAGATGAACCAGCCACACAACGACTGGCACCAATCAAAGACGAACCGGAACCCGGCGAAGCCGTGACCGCTCAGCTCCCTCGTCGGCAAGAGAAGGCGCGCGCACAGTCGGCATCCCCGGCAGACGCTTTCGCCCGCGAAGAGAGTCTCGTAAAGCCGAACACGCCGGCTTCTCCGCGGACACCCGAGTCGGCCGACGAGGTTTCCGGTCCTCTGGCGCCGACTCTCGGAGCAATCCTCATGACACTCCTGACTCTTACGTATGCGTTTTTGTACTATCTCGGTTCCGGGGAATCGTTCTAAAATGGCCGTAATTACCGTATCTTCAACGGAGCAGTGATGTCTGCACTTCTGCTGACTATCGTCTACCTGGCAGTCACGATCCGCACACTTCTGCAGGTCGGCGACAACGAATCACTGCTTGCCTTCATCGCCCTGTTTCTCGGAATGACGGCACTGATCGGCGTACTGGCGCGCGCGACCTTTCAACTCCGCACCGAAGGCGAAGACTGGGCTTTGCTTCGACAAGTTCACGCAACAAAAGAGCCTGAACTTTCAGACACCGACAAGCGCAAGGCTCTGTTCATCAAGGATCAGTCTTTCTACAGCTTGTACTTCAGCGGTCTGCTGGCAGCGGCGTTTTTCTGGCGCCTTCTGTGCGAGGAACCCAATCCTCTGGACGTTTTCCCCCAAGGTGAACTCCCGGTGATCGTGCCGGCTCTCATTCCGGTGTTTCCGTTTTTGCTGTATGAAGAGTGGCTGACGCAGGCTACCGAGATTCCCGGCACGAACGTCTCGGACGATCAGGCTTTCTGGCGCATCTGTGTACAACTTCTGGTTTTTACGCTGACGATCCTTGGGCCGCTGCAGAAGGAAACAGCCACCGAAGACCAACGCATGCTCACCTTCATCTGCGGCCTGGGAATTCCCGTTCTGGTCTTCGTGGTCTCGCGTTTGTACAGGCTGTATAATTCGCAAAATTCGACTGAAAGCTCGCCATGAACTCAATCGAACTATTCATGATCTTCTGTGCCGCGATCACGCTCGCGGGCTTTTTGGTCAGCTGGTCCCGTTATCGTGCTTTCGGCGCCCTTCTGCAGTCTTATGGTCTGGGATTCATCGCAGCCGCCGCGCTGTATTTGGTCACCAACGAAACACGCATGCAGATACGCACCGAAACCTTTCTGGTTCTGCAGCTCATCTGGATCGAATGCGGCGCCGGAGCGCTATTGCTGATGAGATTAAGCGGCGACGGCTGGAATGCGCTGCTGCGCGCCTTTCGCTCCGGCAGCGAGGTGCCGTCGAATGACGACATCGGGCGCACGGTTCAGGCTCTCAGCAAAGCCCGTTCAGCGATGTGGACAACCGGCACGCTCTTCTTTCTTGCCGCGAACATCGCCGCCCTGATCGGCATGCCGGTGAGCGCTCGCCTGCATCATCTCAGTCATGTGGCCGGCGTCCTGATGCCGCTCCTGATCGCCCCGTTGACGGCCGAGTTTGTCTTCGCACAGCGTGAACAGGCCTGGCGGCAACGCCTGCCGACCGAGCACCCCGATCGCTACGTCGCCAGTTCCGTTCCATCACGGATCTGGGCCCTCGTCTACGGGGGGATCTGGCTGTTCACCTGGGCGCTCTTCGTTTCCTCAGGGATTCCGGCGCGCTGGATTCCCTGATCAACCAATCTGGTTCGTCCTACTCAAAGGAACTTCATCACGTTTTCCAATGCCGACTTGAAGGATCCTGCATCGGGAAATCTCGCGGCCGGATCACGTGCGATTGCTCGATCGACAATCTCCGCCAGTTCCGCCCGCAGGTGCGCATCTCGCTGTCGAATCGGAATCACCGGATCTTCAAGCACGATGAGCAGTGGATCTCGCGAGCTGCGCCCCGCCGCCCCCGCCTTGAGTCTCTCAAACTCGGTCGGAAATTCAAAGGGAAGTTTCGCCGTCAGCATTTCGTAGAGCGTCACGCCGAGGGAAAAAATGTCGGCAGCCGGACCGGCTTTGCGAAAGTGAAGGATCTGTTCGGGAGCCACGTAAAAGAGAGAACCCGCAAACTCATTGCCGCGGGTCAACGTCGCTCCGCCGCTGTCAACAATGCATTTCGCCAGTCCGAAGTCCGCCAGTTTCGCCCTCCCCGGATCAGAAGACCGGCGACCGGCCAGCAGAATATTCGCCGGTTTGAGATCTCGATGCACATGACCTGAAGCATGAACGAATTCAAGCCCTTCAAGCACATCAACCAGGACGCGACAGGCAATTTTCGGCGGCACCGGACCCTGGTATTCGTCCAGAATCAGGCGTGAGGCATTTCCGCCATCGAGAAACTCGGACACGAAGTAGTTGCCATGGCGCAGAATATCCTGGGAATACAGCCGCACCACCCGCGGGTGAACCAGCTTTTCCATGATTTTCATCTCACGCTTGAACCGCAGCGTGATCTGCTCGCTGGCACCGGATTGTACAACCTGCTTGAGCGCACCGAGTCTCCTGGTCGGCGTGTGACGAACAAGAAACACTTCGCCCATGCCGCCTTCTCCGAGCTTGCGCAGCAGCTGGTATTCATCGATACTGCGCGACTCTTTCACCGCACCTGACGATGCAGCGCATTGATCACACAGATAGCTGGCTACCGACATCAGATCCGCGGCTCGGCCGTCTGCATCGGCCGTGGCGGAAAGATCGACACCACACTCGCAACACGCAGCAGCAATGCGACTAACCGTTTTCAGCTGACGTCCGGCCCGCTCGAGTTCGAGTTCCTGCATGCAGGCCCTGCACATCATCTGCAAAGCTTCTTTCTTTGCTTCCAGGGCGAAATACGCACAGCCGCACCTGGGACAAATCGGCGTCTGCGACGTGGCCCGTGTCTGCAGATGCACCCGCAGCACCGTCCTTCCGACCTTGATGAGATCCTGATCCCGAAGTTCCTGCCGGGTGACCCGCTGATCGTTGACGAATGTCCCGTTCAGGGAACTGAAATCCTGAATGTAGGCGCGCGGCGGCACGATCTCGAGCATGAAATGCTTGCGCGACACGGCCGGGTCATCAGCGCTCAAGGCAAAATGCGCCTGTTTCGAGCGTCCGACGATGAAGACCTCCGGCTCAGTAAAGGTTAAGGTTCGCCCCTGTTCGACGCCCTGTTCGACCACCAGAGTCACCGAAACCTGGGGAACCGACAGCGCACCGCCCATGATGATGGTGGCGGCATCCGGTTCCGCCGCAGGTCGAGCCGACAACTGCATCGGCTGTTCGGGCGCGTTGTGGCGGGCGGCATCTCGCGGCGAAGCCTGATCAGCAGACTCGGCCGCGGGAGTCGATACCGGGGGTTCAACGCGATGGCGCGTGGGAAGCTCAGCATTGCCGTAATCACCGGCATGCAGATTGAACACATGATGGCGCTTTCCGTGTTTGTCGGCAAAGATACCGGCATCGACAAAGCAGGTTTCGTAGACGGGATTCTCGGCAATCAGATCGCGCACCACCGCCTCTGAAGCCAGAATGTGCCAGGCATCGCCGAAATCCATGACCCGCTGCGCGTTGTTGATTCCGTCACCGACCACGTTGCGATGCTCGTTGATATCGAGCACGGTAAACACTTCGCCCGAATTGATGCCCATGCGCACCAGAATTTCGAGTTCCGCACTCTGAGAGGCATTGTGCCGACGAATGGCTTTTTGCAGCTCAATGGCGCAGGTTACGGGCACCTCGGCGGCACCGAAGAAAGCGATCGCCATGCCGTCGCCGGTCGGCAGCGACACACGCTGCGAATCGTCCAGTCGCCGAAATGCCCCGGTCTGCTGCACCATCTCGGTCAACCGCTGAATGACCTGCTTTTGAATTGCCATCGGTTTTCGACTGAAGCCGACGACATCGATGAAGAGAATCCTCGTCACGGATGGAGCTTTCGTTGCCACAAACCGCCTCCCTGTCGCTGTTTCCGATACCCTATGCCTTTCCCGGCGACATGTCAAACCACTCGTTCGCAACGGGCCGAGGTACGGTATACTTTCCGCAGTTCACCTAACGGAGGGGTCCATTCGGCATGGGAGTGGCGGCGGAACTGTTTCAGCTTGTCTTCGGCCGGGCCAAGGCCCCCACGACGCACGGCAGTTCAAGCCGTCTCGAAGACTGGGTCATCGCCGGCAACTACCGTGTGCTCAATCGCATGGGTTCGGGAGGAACCGCCAGCGTTCTGCGCGCCACCGACCTGGCGCTCAACCGGGAAGTCGCGCTGAAGATCCTGCTCGAAAACGAGACCACCGACGAAGAGCTGACGAAACGCTTTCTGGCCGAAGGAAAAATTCTGGCGAGTCTGCGTCACCCGAACGTCGTGATGGTTTACTCGCTGGGCATGGATGAGCGCCTCAAGTTTCCGTTTCTGGTCATGGAAATGGTTCACGGAGCCACCCTGGACGACCATATCGAGGATTTCCGACGCAACCCGCTTCTGCTTTTCCGTGAAATGATCACCATTCTCGAGGCCATTCATTTCTGCCACCAGAAGAAGATCATCCATCTCGATCTGAAACCCTCGAACGTCATGATCGATCAGAACGGACAGATCAAGATCATCGATTTCGGCATCGCGCTGCCGATGCAGGCACAGAAGGAAAATTCCTTCGCGCTGGGAACAGCGTATTACATGGCGCCCGAACAGTTCGAGTTCGACCGCACCTTCACCCCCGAAACCGACGTCTACGCCCTCGGCATCATGCTCTGGGAACTCCTCACCGGAAAGGTGCCCTTCAGAGAGCCGGCCGGCTGCACCGACCCCTTCAGCGCACTTGAAGAAGCCCATCGCCATGCCGCCCCACCGTTTGAAGCACTGGAAACTGTTCCACACGCCCGACCACTCATCCCGCTGTTCAGGCGCATGCTCGACAAGAAGGCTTCGCATCGCCCTTCCGTACCAGAGGTCATTCAGCTTCTGCGGCAGGAGATGCTCTCGCAGGGAGGACAGATCGGCGATCGTTTCGAAGTTCGGCGAGAGTATGCCCGAGAGCCGCATACCCGGCTGCTGGAAGGATTCGATCGAACGTTCCAGCAGAAGGTCCAGATCGAGATTCTGACGGCGGAAGCCGGTGCACATCACGATCTGACCGAACAGTTTCTACAACGGGCCGGGCGCCTGACACGCCTGGGACATCCGTGTTTTTCGCGGGTGATCGCGCTTGATCGTGAACCGACCACCCGTCTGCCGTATTTCGTTCATGAAATCGCCGCCGGCCTGCCTCTTGCCGATGCTCTGAGCCTGCGTGAGGGCAATGCCCCTCGACTGCTGAGATTGTTTCTTCGCATTCTGCTTGGCTTATGGAGGGCTCACGAAGCAGGCTTCGGCCATGGACGACTCGGACTCGACACCATCACGGTCACCGACGATGATGAGGTCGGGTTCATTCATCCGCGTTGCGATATCTCGGACGCCGCCGCCATTCAACAGGATATTCGTACCATTCCCATGATCGGCGAAGCCGTGGTTCGCGCCTGCGCCGGCGCCGAAACCGACGCGACGGAGGCGAGCGTGTATATCGAGAAAGCCGCCGGTCTCTGTCGATCATGGCAAAGCATGTTGAGCCAAGGCACCGCCATCGACCTCAAGAGTATGTCGATCGACGTCGAGCGACTGCTGATCAATCACCACCTCGAGATGGCCGAACCGACGCCCGGTAACGAATCTCCGCTCGGGAAAACCGTGTCGGAAAAGCTCGCAAGGATCAACCGCCTGGTCGAGGCGGGCAACCCGATCGGCATCAGGATTCTGCTCGAGGCACTCGCCGTCGAAGCGGATGTCCGAGTCCTCGCCGCGATTCTTCCTGCTCTGGCGCGTCTCGAGCGTCGTTCGGAACTGCCGGTCGTTCTGCCCTTTCTCAGCCATCCCGAACCTTCGCTGCGCCTGGCCGCAATTGAGGCGATCCATTTGACCGGAGCCGTCGGTGCCTGTCTGCATCTGTTCGATCGGCTCGACGATGATGACAAACGCGTACGCACCCACGCCGCCTCAACCCTGAAAAACTTCGGCGATGCCTTCCTGAAGGAACAACTGCAGACCTTCGTTCTGTTCGGCCTGCCCGACCAGCAGATACAGGCCTTGCGCGCCCTGCGCTTCTTTCCAAGTGAAGAGCACCTTTCGCTGGTCGAGCTGATGTGCCGCTCCGAGAACCCCGATCTCGTAAAAACCGCTCGTGAAGTCAGAATGGCCTTTCTCACTTCGGAACTCGAAACGATGGAATCGACAAACGCTCCACCGCCGATTGCCTTGCGTCGGATCGAGGAGCTGGAAAATCACTCGATCGTCTGCGGATACGGCCGCAAGGGGCAGCTGATTGTACAAAGTCTTCTCGACCGTGATGAGCCTTGTGTCATCATTGAGTGCAATGCTCAGCAGAGCGGGCTCGAACTGGCCAAGGCCCAGGGAATCCCGACGCTGGTCGGATCCGCCGTGCACGCTCCCATGCTGCTTGCTGCCGGAATCATCAAGGCCCGGCGCATCTTCGCCGTCACCAACGACGATGACGTGAATCTCGAGATCGCGCTCAAGACGAAAATGCTGCTGGGCAACCTGGTTCGCCCTCGCCACCTTGAACCTCTGCAGTGCCTGACCCACGTCTTTTCGATCTCGCTGGCCTGCATGGCCGACCTGTTCGCACCACTGCCGTCCGGAAGCCGCGACCGGTTTCGGGTGCTTTCCACCGCGCCCGGTTTTGAACTGCGCCTCTTCAACATTTTCGAGAATGCCGCCAGGCAGGTTCTGAGCACAAACCTGCCGTCCATCGCTTCCCTGCAGAATCAGCTGCGCGGCAAACCCCTTCACCTGCTGATTCTCGGGGTCACCAATCTGGGGGTTAACCTGTCGGTGCGAGCGGCAACGCAGCTGCAGGGGCCTGATCCGGGCCTGTTGAAAATCACGATCGTTGATCAGTCACGAAACCTGCGAGAGGCGGCGATTCGCTTTCACTATCCCAACATCGATCGCATCATTTCCCTCAATCTCGTCCCGATGACGGAAAAGGATCTTTTTCCGGAAGCCATTGAGAGGCTGGCCGGTTTCGATCCGTTCTCGGCCGTTTTCATCTGCCATCAGAACCAGAATCTGGGACAGCGGCTGGCGGAAATGGTACGCGGCTTTTCTTCGCTTCCCGCCGATGCTCCGGTGCTGCTGGTCGGGAAAGCTCCCGCTCTATCGGCAGCTGCGGACCAGTCTGCCGGCCCGCCGAAAGTAACCGGAAACATCACGCGGTATGACGTGTATTCGGCCACCTGTTCCGTCGAAGCCGTGATACAGGAGCCGCTTGACCGTCTGGCGCACGCCATTCATCAACAGCTCTGCCGGGATTCCAGCCTTGAGGCGAACGACCCGCGACTGGCCCCCTGGGAACGTCTGCGAGCCGATGTAAAGGAGCACTTTTGCGCGCAGGCTGATCATCTTGCCGTGAAAATGCGTACTATCGGCTGCACGCTGACATCGGCTCGCGATGCGGAAAGAGCGTATGTCATGAGTGATGAAGACGTACTCACACTCGCACGCCTCGAGTTTCGGCGACGGGTAGTCGAATCGATGTTCTCTGCCTCACACTCAGCCAGTTTTCTCGAAACGTTGCGCGGCGCCGGACAGGAGTCATCGACCTGGGCCTTTCTGCCGCAACCGGAGCAAGAGGAACTTTTTCGGCAGATTCGCAGTATCCCCGAGATTCTTGCCGCCATCGGGATGAAGATCAAGCGGCTCTGATCGTTCAAACAGGGCGCGAAAGAGTTCGCACGGGTTCGACGGCTGTGATATGCTCGCATTTATGTGGGATAAAACAGTTGCCGCCATCGGCCGGAAGAGTGTCAACGAAGTACGTCAGTTGCTGCGGCAGTCTCCGGAACTGGCCATTCAGAAAAACTACCAGGACGAAACGCTGCTGCATTTTGCGGCTTCCATCGGCTCACCGGAAATCACGGCCGACCTGCTGGTGCGCGGGGCCAAACCAGACCTGCCGGACGAGTTCGGGTGGACACCGCTGCACGAGGCTTGCAACAACGGCAACGAAGCTATCGTCGCCATGTTCCTGCAACTGCCGTTCAACCTCGATGGTGTTTCCCGCAAAGGTGAAACGGCTTTGCATCTAGCGACGCGTCAGGGCTACGAGCGAATCGTCAAACAGCTGCTGCAAGCCGGCGCCAATCATGAGTTTCGCAATCGAGACGGCAACACGCCGATGCACGTGGCCGCGCTGGCCGGGCGTGTCGATCTGTTGCAGACCCTTCTGGACGCCGGCGGCGACATACACGCCCGCAATCTCCTCGGCGAAACGCCTCTGCATTCCTGTGCCCGCGAAGGCCGGATCGAAGCCGCGATCTGGTGTCTGGCCCACGGCGCCGATGCCAACGAGCAGGATAAGGGTTATCGCACTTTCATCGATACAGCTGTTCGCGAGGGACGTCACCTGTTCGTTGAATATTTCTCAAATCTCGAACAGCCGATTCCCAGTCCCGATAATCCGAACCCGTTGGCGGCTACCGGTCTGCGTCTCGATGTCACGATCAACCTCAAGACCATGGCAACGCAGGCGAGAAAACCTGGCGGCAAGCTGTTTCGCGCCTATCTGTTCGGTGTTCCGCACATGACCAACCGCATGATGCCCGGGGCCGTTCTTGAAACCGTTCTCCTGTTTTTCGCTTTTCCGTTTCTGATCTTCACGGTATTTGCCGGTCTCGCGAAAGGCCTGCTGCCCAGGCCGATTCCCGTTCCGGGAACCTGGTCTGCCGAGCAGTTGCCGATGGTCAGTGCCGGCTTGAACACCCTGGTTTTCTTTCTGATCTCTCATTTCTTCACCACGTCGCCGGAAGGCGGCCGCCGGGAACGCAACTCCCTTCGCATCTTTCGCGGCACCATCTGGGTGCGCCTGTTGCACTTCGCCATTCCAGCCGCGCTGATGGTACGTTCTCTTCCGTTTGATGCTTTCTTTCAACGCGGGCTGAGCCTTTTCTGGCTCTGGTACATGATGCTGTACAGCATGTTGTTCATCGGCTGGTGGGCAGGCAGGGACACCCCCCCGCCCCCGCCCGCACCAACAGCTGCAGACGATCCTCCCCTGCGATTCGGGTCCTCGTGACACTGATACGCGCTCGCCA
Source organism: uncultured bacterium (assembly GCA_964472075.1). Classification (GTDB taxonomy): domain Bacteria; phylum Muiribacteriota; class Ozemobacteria; order Ozemobacterales; family Ozemobacteraceae; genus CAYYIY01. Next base: position 109,965 of record CAYYIY010000001.1, read on the forward strand.
TCGACGCACGTTCCGATCTTCTCGTTTTCGATACGCGTTGCATGTCGCGAGAGGCTTTACAGCAGGGCGCAGAATCACTTAAAATCGCCGCATGATCTACATCGCCTATCTGCTCTGGGGCGTCGCCGTCGGAATCGTGTCGAGCATGATCGGTCTCGGGGGCGGCGTCATCATTGTTCCGTCGCTGATCTGGCTGTTCGGACTCACCCAGCACCAGGCTCAGGGAACCTCAGTCGCGCTGATGATTCCCCCCATCGGACTTCTGGCAGCGTACAAGTATTGGCTGCACGGAAACGTGATTCTGCCCATTGCCGTGTGCGGTGCTCTCGGATTTTTCGTCGGCGGGTATTTCGGCGCCGACATCGCGATGTGGTTGAACCCGCTGCAGATGCGACGCGTGTTCGGCGTCGTGCTGATTTCGATCGGAATCAGTTTTCTGATCAGCTGATCCGTTCAGCTGAGAGCGGCGGCTCCGGGCATTTCTCTGATTTCCCACTGGACACCGTTCAGGTCTTCGAAATACAAACGACCGGCGTAATCAGATCGAAAGTCGATGCCTGCCTTCTCCAGAGTTTGCGCGGCTCTCGTCATGTCGTCCGGGTACAGAACCAACTGGCATCGGCCGGGAACCCGGTCATTCACCTGCCGATCGGTGAGGTGCAGTTCGCTGGCAAACAGTTCGAGGCGAGGGCTTTCCAGACGCAGAACGACCCCTGGTTCCGCTTGGGTTTCCGCGGTCGGTCGCATGCTCCAGACCCTTTCGATGCCGAGAACGGAGCGGTAAAAAGCCCGACTCTCATCAGGTTGATCCGTGTAGATTCCGAACGGGGTGATTCCCTTCATCGTTGCGCCTCCAGCAGGTTCTGATCATGTATCGGCAATCGCGCGCCTCAGCCGAACCCCGCACCGAAAATCAGATGAATCTCCGACGTCTCGATGATTCTCGGAACCCCGACCTGAAAACGGCCCCGAGAGCGGCAGTTTGACATTCAGATGTTTTTATGATAAATAACTTTCGTTTCGATTCTGTTTATTCGAGGGGCTGAGAAAAAAACAAACCGTGCGGTCCACGGAAGAAGGATAATGACAGGAGGAGATATGAAGAAAGTCAAAAGGGTTCTTCGTTTTCTTGTTCCCACGCTGGCCTTGATCGGCCTGGCGCTGACAATGAGCGGTTGCCGCATCTTCGGCAACGACGACGAAGGCACGTACACCGCTCCGGCAAGTGTCGAACTGGTCACGAATGTGACACAACCGACGGAAGTCACGCTCTCCAACATCGTCGCGGCAAATATGGCAAAGGGCGTGCGTCCGGCTGTGACCGTAACGTCCAATCCTTTGACCGGCGCGACGGTTGTCGTCACTCTGTCCGACGGCACGCAGCTGAACATGACGGAAGTCGCGGGCACGCCGGGACGGTATCGCTGTGTACTAGGCTCGCTGGCGGGGCTTACCGGTCTGATGATCGAGGCGCGCAAGGGTGAGCTCGTCGTTCAGAATCTTGTCACAAATGTCGACGACATTGCCGGCAGTTCGCAGACACCGCTCGAAACGAATTTCGAAACGACGGCGTTCACTCAGCTGGCGCTGGCCTTCGGACAGAAAGAGAACGCTCAGTATGACACCCCAGCCAAACTGTTACCGGTTGTTCAAACCCTGCAGACCAACCTTCAGGAACTTCGCGAGGAAATCCTGAGTCAGGCAACCCAATATCTCGAACAGCTGAACTTCTTCGCCCAAGCACTGAAGGCTGCCGTAACGACGCTGCAGAACGTCGAGAAAGATATTCTGCAGCAGCTGCAAGAAGGCACGAAAACGATCGAAATTAACAACGAGCAAAAGTCATTCTCGCAGATCGTCACTGCCCCGATACAAGACGGCACGTTGCTGCCTCCGATCAACGCTTCGACCGACGAGGCCAAGGACGTGGCGACGGTATTGGATAAATATCTCACCGCGTTTGGCCGCTTGCAGAAGCAGGTCGCCGCGACGAACGCCGAGAAGGATGAACTGGCGGCAATTCTCGATGCCGACTTCCTGGGGAACGGAAAAAACAAGGATGCCATCCTTGCCATGGTTCAAAACCCGCCGGATGATGGGGAAAAACTGGTTTCCTATTCACTGACTCCGGTGCTCAAGAAGGTTGAAATCACACCACAGGGTAATATTCGCGGCCTCGTAGAATCGGTTACTTACTACCTTGGCGGCGTGCAGGGCACAGTGACGCTGATGAATACCGAGAGCGGGCGCACGTTTACCCAAAATGTGAACAGTTTCGCGAACGGCTGGAACTTCAAACCGGATGCTTCAGGGCAGTTCCTCAACTTCTCGGCTGCAAATCTTCACCCTGAACCGTTCTTCCCGGTGATTCTGAAGAAAGATGCAAACGGCGCCTGGAAGGTACTCGGGAACAAGGTGCGCGTTGAAGATATCGACTTCAATGTCAACGTGTTCAAGGATCTCGCGAACCCGAATACCTCTTACAAGAGCCTGTGGGCAAAAGTGGAAGGCACCGGAATTACCGGTATCGTGGTCAGAGGGCCGGGGCTGCCCCAGAACGGCCAGGAACTCCAGAACATCAACAATGGAAATGAATGGGGGTTTGTAAACAACGGCAGTTTTGGAACGTATCCTGCTCAGGCCCTCGCTGACTTCTCATTGAATCCTGGGGCGCGCTACACGTTTACGGTCACCTTCACCGGCGATGTCGTGCAGACCTTTGAGTTGACGGTTCCGACGACACTACCGTCGACGGCGCTCGGCGGCTCAGTCGCCAAAAACACGAATAATACCGGCCTGATCATTTCGTGGAACCAATCTCCGGACGAAGACTTCGAAGAGTATCAGGTGACTGTCGCGTTCGTGAATAATGACGACGCGGAAACAAAAGTCTCACAGTCGTATACCAACAAAACACAGCTCTCGCACGAGTTTCTCTTTAATGACGGCGAAACCTACGAGGTAAAGCCCAATCAGCTGATCAAGTTCTGGGTCGAAGCCTTCACCAAACGAGGGTTCAGCCGCAACTTCTTCGGCACCTTCCCATACGGCATCGACCCGAACACCAAAAAATTTGCCGATCTCACTGCCATGACATCACAACTTCTGGGAAAGAGCCCTTCAGGCGTACCGCCCCTCAACCCTTCCGGCAGCAACAACATTCGTGCCGCAATCACCGGCCCTATTCCTAATTTTCCCGACACCTGGCGGTGCTTTACCGGTGCCGATCGTCCTACCGCTTTGCCTGCCGATGCCACACTCGCAGCGCTTGGACTGCAGAACGCAGCATTCCTGGCTCCTGGCGGGTATCCGGGTGTGTATATCGGCTTTCCGTTCATGCAGATGTACGGTGCTGATGGATCAGTCGTGACCTATGGTGATTCAGGCTTTTCCTCCGCACCCGTCACGTACCGGTTGGCCGTCTATCTCTCCAGAACCCTCGCCCCGTATGGCAACGTGAACTTCATTCTCAAGACCAAAACCGGCAAAGTTATCCCGTTGTCAGGAGTACAGTCCTATTCCGGCGATTACGGATTCGAGGGAATCGGTACAGTCAATGTTCAATTGTCGCAAGACGTCAGTGTGCCGGCAACACTTGCCATCACGAACGTCTCTTCAAACCTGAACGGAACAGACGTTTCCGGTCAGTTTACCGTGACTGTAACGATCAATACCGGCTCTGGGAATGTCGTGTATACCATCGAAAATGGTACGTTTGATGAAGATGGTCTCGTCAGCGCCACGGTCAAGGCAAACGGTGCGACCATCGGAACCATCGCACGCAACCAGAACGGCGAGGTGAGATACACCGATACCCTAACCGGCACATCTCAGGAACTCAATCTGCTGAGTTTCAACTGAATTCGTATCAGACCCGCGGTCTGAGCTCGAGAGCAATGACCACCCCGGCCTTCGGGCCGGGGTGGTTCATTTTTATAAGGCCTGCAACGCCAGTCATCGGTTGGTACAGCCTTTCAGAAGATCGCTTCTTTTGCGTCAACCCCGGTTTTTCAATGTGACTCCGCGATTATTTTCCGCCTGTGCCGTCGACAGGCGTTGCCCATCCACAATTGCCGCGCGTTTTATTGCACCGCCGGCAGGGGGGGAGTATAATGTCAGCTGCAGGCAGTCTTTGTCACAGGCTTTTCGCATATAAACCGGCCACAGGAAAGGAAGACGCCATGAAAATTGCTTTTCATCCGATCCCCGAATCGGAACGGAAACCGATTCCGGCAGACCCGCAGAAGCTCGGCTTCTGTAAAGTCTTCACCGACTACATGTTCATCATGCAGTATTCAGAAGAGGAAGGCGGCTGGCACTCTCCCGAGATTCGCAAAAACGCGCCGCTGGCTCTTGAGCCTTCCACCATCGGTCTGCATTATGCTCAGACGATCTTCGAAGGATTGAAGGCCTTTCACACGTCGCGCGGCACGATTCAGCTGTTCCGCCCTGAGATGAACGCCAGACGATTCAATCGCTCGGCCGCGCGACTTTGCATGCCGGCGATTCCCGAGTATGACTTTCTCGAAAGCATCGAAGCCCTGATTCGCGTTGATGAACGCTGGGTGCCCCGCAGTCGCGGTGCAGCCTTGTACGTGCGGCCTTTTATGGTGGCTTCCGATACGACTCTCGGGGTTCGTGCCGCGTCGAATTATCTGTACATGGTAATTCTGAGTCCGGTCGGCCCGTACTATCAGGAAGGGTTCAACCCGATCAGTCTCTATGTCACCGATGAGCTGACCCGCGCAGTGCGAGGCGGAATGGGTGAAGCCAAGACCGGCGGCAACTACGCCGCCAGCCTGCTGGCCGGCCGGGTCGCCCGCGAGAAGGGCTGCGCGCAGGTTCTGTGGCTCGACGGCGTTCATCATCGCTACGTCGAGGAAGTCGGCGCGATGAACATCTTTTTCGTGTTCAACGGCGACACTCTGGTGACCCCCAAGCTGAACGGGTCGATTCTCGCCGGAATCACTCGCGACAGCGTGCTGGTGCTGGGCAAACATCTCGGATTGAAGACGGAAGAGCGCGAGCTGTCGATCGACGAAGTGGTAGGCGGCATCACGACCGGCTCGATCACCGAGATTTTCGGCAGCGGGACCGCCGCCAGCATTTCACCGGTCGGCAATCTGAAATATCGCGAAAAAGACTATGTCGTCGGTCATCGGCGCGTCGGGCCGGTCACGCAGAAGTTGTTCGACATGCTGGTCGGTATCCAGTACGGCGAAATCTCGAATCCCTTCGGCTGGACCAGAACGGTCGAGATGAATAACAAGGTCGAACACGCCTGAACAACGCCTGATAAAGCCATCTTGCAGCCCCCGCGCAGTGCGGGGGCTGTTTCATTTCGCGCGCGATGCGCAGATGTGGCGATTCAGCGAAGAGCGCGGTAGAATTGATCAACGAAAAACTCTTATCTCCCGTGGGAGGAAAACCATGTCGTCATTGCCCCGACCGTGCCGATGGTTCGTCGTCTGTCTGGCCCTTCTTTTCACCGTGGCTGTCGATGCATCGCTTTCGGCGGCGCAACGATTGATCACAGGCGCCGGCGTACGCGTTCGGGCCGAACCCTCTGCCAAGTCTGCCGAGATCATGAAGCTGCATTTCGGCGATGTACTCGAACAACTGGACAAAAGCGCAAAGCCTGAAACCATCGGGAAAAAACAGGATCACTGGTACAAGTTGAGACTGCCGAACGGCAGTTCCGGATGGGTGTTCGGCGGGTTCACCACCGACTACTCAGAAGACAACAGAGAAAAAATCTATCGCCGCATCGTCAGTGAGCGGCTGGCGCAGGACACGCAGAACGCGGCCGACTGGCTGGAACTGTTCGAATTCATCGATCGAATATTGCCAACACTGTCTTCAAAAGAAGACAAGCCGTATTTCGAACTCGGACATCTCAATGCGCTGCAGAAATACCTTGATTTCTGCCGAATCATGAGTCTCGAGGGTCTCGAGAGCGTCCCCTCGATTCGCAGTCTCGCCTCGCAGCTGATCTATAACGAGCCGGGAGCCAGTTTTCTGATCAGCCGGGATCTGTATTGGGATCTTTTTCAAAGATACCGTGAACACCCGTATGCCGACGAACTGGCCTTCGCCGCCGCCAAGCAGCCGCTCCCCGGCGAAACCGAGGGATATCCGCCGGCAATCGTTTACAACATCTGGGAAACCTGCGGTCGCTATCTCGAAGTCATGCCACGCGGCACGCACGCAGAAGAAACGGTTACCAGAATCGGAGAGTCACTCGTCTTTACCGACGAGGATCTGAATCAGGTCAAGGGAGACGAGATCAAACGCATGAAGAACGATCTGTCCAGGCTGCAGAAAGTTGTTCAATCGACCGACACAAAATCTCGTGATGCAACCTTGAAAGTTATTGCCGAGCTGCTCAAAAGCTTCTGAGTCTCATTCCACGTCAATGACGACGCTGCTGCCCTGCTCTCCCGGGCCGATGGCAGCGATTTCGTGTCGTCCTTTTTCCATGGTCCAGTAGAATTCATAGGGTGGCGGCGTTCTCGCCAGTTCTCGGCCATCGATGAGCCAGATGATCTCCGGCAGCGGTTCTTCGGGCACGGCACGAAACCGGGTGATGTTCTCCTGCCCCGGCACGAGGACGAAACGATCGCGGTCATGCGGCTGGACAATGGTAATGCGACCGACCTGAGCCATCATCGTCTGATCTTTTGCTTGAGATACCGTGATTCTCGCCGGTTTTGTCGCGAGGTCTTCTCGGACTCCCGTCATGCCTTGAGGCCGGATTGCGGCCGACGCCGGAAAGTTGCGCGGCTGCCCCTCCCAACGCGCCAGATCACCTGCGGCCCAGGACAGTGAGGCGAGCTGATCGAACGGATACGGCCACCAGGCAAATCGCGGCGGCTGAACCGCGCGCACCCGAACCCCACTACCGACCGGCGCCGGCAACAACATCGAAGATCTAAGCGGATCAGGAGTGGCAATGCCCTGAGTCAGCGTGTACGGATCGTCCTGCAAGGTCAGCCGGCGCTGCTGCAGCCAGTCCGCATACTCCATAGGCAGTTCGTGAACGGCAGCATTGCTGGTATGAAATGTACAAGCCGCAGGAATATCAGAGTCGCGGCTGACCAGCTCGCGAGAGATGCGGTCACAGAAAGGTGTCGGCGTTTGCCCCGAGATGCCGCAGATCGGAATCTCACGAATGCCTCGCGGCATGCGAAACCATGGGTCGGTGAGCGCTCCAGGCAGATTCTGCAGCAGATCGCGCAGAATCGGCCCACAAGCCGAGGCCCCCGACAGACCATAGGTCGGACGACCTTCGAAGTTGCCGACCCAGAGACCGACAATATAACGCGGCGTAACCGCCACCAGCCAGCAATCACGATAATCAGTACTAGTACCCGTTTTCAGAGCCACCGGACCATCGAAGGAAAAATAGCGGGGATTGCCGAAGGTCAGCAGACGAGCCGTCGGGTCGGACAACATGTCCAGAATCAAAAACGCGGATTCCTCTGAAAAAAGACCGGGAACGGTTGTGGAAGGACCAGGCATAAACGCGAGACGGTTGAGATTTCCATGGTGTGCCAAAACGCCGTAGGCCTGCACCAGATCAATCATGCGAATTTCCGGGTTCCCGATGGCCAGCCCCAATCCATATTTGTCCGGTCCGTTCGGTTCAGGTTTCAAGAGCTCGAGATCAACCAGCAACTTGTACATTTTGGCGACACCGACGATGTTGAGCATTTTCACGGCACTGATGTTCAGGGAATTGCCGAGAGCCTGACGAATCGTGACCGGACCGTACGCCCGTCGATCCGCATTCAGAGGCAGGTAGTCTCCCTGGGGGGTTTGAAAATGCTGACGCGTATCCGGAATGACGGAACAGGGATGAAACCCCTGTTCGAGGGCCAGTGCATACAGAAACGGCTTGAGCACCGAACCGCCCGACCGAGGCGAGACACACCCATTGTTATACCCTCCGGCAAGCGGACCGAAGCGAAGCGAACCCATCATCGCCAACACCTGCATCGTGCGGGTATCGACGACCAAAGCAGCCGCCTGCCCGGCCCCCGAACGCCGCAACCGTGCCTCGTGTGCCTGCAGGGTCTCTTCGACAATCGTCTGAAGGTCCAGGTCGATCGTTGTCGTAACCCAGCCGCTGATGCGACCGAGCTGCGAGACCACCCAGTCGCAGAAATGGGGGGCTGCGAAGGGAAACCGACGCACGCTCGCCCATACCGGTGCCGCACGCCCCTGTTTTTCTTCGACCCCGGAAATGAAGCCGAGTCCGCGCATTTCCTGCAGGATCCAGTTGCGCCGCTTCTTCAGCAAGCGGTGGCCCTTCCAGCGATTGGGATCGAGACGACTGGGAGCCTGCGGAATACCTGCCAGCGTAGCTGCCTCGGCACAGGTCAGCTGATCAAGCGACTTTCCCCAGAACACCCGGGCGGCCAGAGGCGCACCACGCACATTGCCCCCCATCGGCGCCAGGTTGAGATAGGCGGTCATGATCTCGGTCTTGCTCAGACTGCGTTCGAGCCGAGCCGCCAGCAGCAACTCCACGATTTTCGTCAGAATTGTGCGAGAAGCTGGGCGCACCATGCGAATCACCTGTTGGGTGATGGTACTGGCGCCCGAGATGACGCGCTGGTGACGCAGGTTCAGCCAGAAAGCCCGCGCGATGGCCCAAGGGTCGAAGCCGGCGTGTTCGTAAAAACGACGATCTTCGGCGGCAAGAACGGCCTGGCAGAGAAGCTCAGGAAACGAGGCGGGAGGAGAACTCAGCAGGAACTCCTCATCGGCGTTTGGAAACAGCCGCAGGATGCGCCCATCACGATCGAGCAGAGCGCCTCCGGCATTGACCGCAGCCCGAACCCGGCCGCTGTAGTCAGGAATGACCCAGGCCAATGCGGCTTCCCACAGGAGCCAGCCGACCAAACCCAGCACCAGAGCCAGAATGATGAATAGCCGACCGATGCGGCGCAGGCGTTGCCATCTTCCTTCACTCATTCAAACATCTGCCATCCCTCCGGCGGGTGGTTGCGGCAGGCCCGCAGACGATCTTCCAGACTCGTGACGTGAAGTTCCAGGCGGTGACCGTCCGGATCAAGCACATACAGAGAATCGCCCTCACTCTCATTCTGTTGCCAGACTTCGGCTCCCATCGCCGGAATTCGTTCGCACACGCACGCGAACGTCGCGGCCGGCACGCTGAACGCGGTATGTGTATAGTCCTGGTGTGGTGCGCTTCTGACCAGAGAATCCACGGACAACGCCACCCAGGTGGCGCCTGCCCGCAGATACGCCCCGGTCGTCCGGCGAGCGACGAGCGTCAGGCCCAGCCCATCTACATAGAAGGCCGGCGAGCGCTCAAGATCGCTGACAGCGAAGGTCAGATGATTGATTCCGACGACCCGGGCAGACTGGTTCATGAACGGCATATCTCCGTGACTGGGAAAACAGGACTTCCGGTGGTATTTTAGCGTAAACCGCCCTCGAGGAGAAACCCGCATGCGTTCATTGCTGTTTCGCCGTTCCGGCCTGCCCGTTCGAGCCATCCTGCTGACGTGCCTGCTGATCATTTCGTTCCAACTCAGCGCTCAGGACGCCGAACTGAAAATCGGTATTCTCTACAATCATGCGCAGTCACTCGCCATGGCTCGCGGCAAGGATCAGCTTCAGTCTTACACGAAAGCGGTGACGACCAACGGCGGTCGAGCGATCGCCCTGCTGGTCACGGACGAAGCATCGACGATCGTACGAAAAATGAAAATGCTCGATGGCCTGCTAGTGCCTGGAGGCGGTGATATCGATCCGAAGATGTATGGCGAAGAGCCTCACCCCATGCTGGAAACCGTGGAGCGAGGATTCGACCGGTTCGAACTCGAGGTTCTTAAAATGGCCGATCGTCGTCAGATGCCGGTTCTCGGCATCTGCAAGGGGTTGCAGCTGATGAATGTTCATCGCGGCGGCACCTTGATTCAGGATATTCCCAGCGAAACCCAGAACAGCGGGCGGTTTCAACATCGTCGTCCCTCCGGTGCCGAATCCAAACCGGCAACCCATGCGGTCAACCTCGAAACTGACAGTCTGTTGTGGCAGGCTCTGCAGGTGCGACGTCTGCTGGTGCCGTCGGTGCATCACCAGGCTATCGAGAAACTCGGCGACAGGCTGCGCGTCACCGCTCGGGCGGATGACAAGATCATTGAAGGCATCGAAGCAACCGATCACCCGTTCTTTGTGGGAGTCCAGTTTCATCCCGAGCGCGCTCTGGATAGCGACAAGCGTTTTCACGGATTGTTTCAGGCATTTCTCACCGCCGCCGAAGGCTACCGACTGACCAGAAAGGAAGACCGACCTTGAAACGCCCCACTCGAAGCTTGAGAAATCCGGATGGCGGGATTCGCCCTTCCGATCTCGATATCGTCTTCACCGATGAAGATTTCGTCGTCGTGAACAAGCCCTCGGGCTTGCTGTCGATTCCTGATCGATTTCGCAAGCACCTGCTGAACCTGCACGATCTGCTCTCGCAGAAGTTCGCCAAAGTCCACCCGGTCAACCGGCTCGATCGAGACACCAGCGGTCTGGTGGTCTTTGCGCGAAACAGCGAGGCAAACGTCGATCTGAGTGAACGCTTCTCACGCCAGGAACCGCAAAAAACCTATCTGGCTCTCGTGAAAGGCGAAATACCCAATGAGAACGGCGTCATCGACGCACCCATCGGAGAACACCCGGATCAGCCAGGGTTGATGCGCATCGATCGCAAACAGGGGAAGCCGGCGGTCACCGAATACCGCGTGATCGAACGATTCAAGGGCCTGACCCTGATCGAAGCACGACCGCGCACCGGCCGGCAGCATCAGATCAGAGTGCATCTCGCTCATATCGGTCACCCTCTGGCCGTTGATTCGGATTACGGTGGAGCAGGCAGTATCATGCTTTCGTCGTTCAAGAAGTCGTACAAATCAGGCAAGGAAGGAGAAACACCTCTGTTGGGCCGACTGTCGCTGCATTCGTGGAAACTGAAGTTTCACCACCTTCGACGTCAGGAAGATCTCGAGTTGACGGCCCCCCTGCCTCGCGACTTCGAGGTAACTCTGAAGCAACTGCGCAAGTATGCGGCCAAAACCACTGAAAGGGCTGACACGGATGATTCTTTCTGAGCGAAAAAGCGCTCTCGCGACTCTGATCCTCTTCTTCGCGATGCTTCCCTGGCTAACCGGTTGTATCGATCTCTCGGGGCAACGGCGCCGCCAGCGTGACCAACTGCTTGAAGAGCGAGATAGACTCGATTCTGAGTTGAGACGACATGCCCCGTTGTTCACGGAACGGGATATGCTTCGGCAAGAACTCAACAATCTTTTGTGTCAGCAGGAACAATTGAACGCCCTGCAGAAGCTACGGGAGGCACAGAAGAAATGAAGCACCGCACAACCCTCCTTCTGCTGATCGGAATTTCTCTTCTGTGCACCGGCTGCAATGTCCCCTGGTCGCGAGAACTCGACGCGGAAAATCGCCGACTCGCCGTCGATATCACCGCCATCAAAGCGCGTCTGAAAGAGATTCCTGCGTTACAGAACGAGATTGACGAACTGCGCAGGAAAGTGGTTGAAGCCAGGGAAAAGAAGGACAAGTTTCTCCATGATCACCCGGGGCTCGAAGAATTCATCCGCACCCAACCGCCCGACCTGCAGGTGCGCTGAACTCGCGCTCTCAAGTAAACAGGCCCGGAAATTGATTCCGGGCCTGTTTTGATGAGAACGAACTCTTACTTAGCGGGCAACACCTTGATCGTCTGAGAGTGACTCAACCCGTAGGTTTCCGGGTCGTACATCAGTGATACGCGCGTCGGACGCATGGTGAACTCACCTTCGCAGATCGCGCGAGCGAAGTAGGTGAACCGGAATCGATTGGACCACAGTCGATCACGGAAGGCGACCACTTTTTCCGGATGCATCTCGGAGTGATCGGGGCGGAACAGATAGGCTCCATCTTCCCAGGGTGTCCAGTCTTCCTCGTTATCATCATCATTCGAATCGGACTCTTCGCCTTCCTCGTTGGTCGTCTTCGGTCGTCGCTCGTTTTTCAGAGCCGTGTTGATAGCCATGAAACCGGCGGGCAACGGATCTTCGAGAGCGAGATACTCGTAGTTCTGATAACGGCGCCAGTTCTGACTCTGCGACGCCTCATCGGCGAACTCGATCGAGACCTTCACAATGTCACCGACGCGGAACTCATTCGACCCGTTCAGGTTGGTGATCTTCTTCTCGACAATGAAGCCCTGATTCAGATCTTCAGCGCTGGTCGCCGTGTCCGGGTAGGTGAGCATCAGTGTCCAGTTCACCAGCTTCTTTCCGGCAGTGGTCAAGGTGATTTTGCCGTTCTGCAGCAGCGCTTCGGCGTCGAGTTCCACCTCGCCGGCGGTCTGACCGACCCTGACCTTGATCGGGTCATGCCCGGGCTGTCGCACTTCGACCGGCACTTCCTCGGCTTTGCCGAGCGTCTTCTTCGTCAGATACTGCGACAAGGCATAGAGACACCAGCCGGTGTGAGCGGTCGAACCCCAGTATCCTTCGCGATTCACGGCCTTGAGCAGACTGCCGGCATAGTCATCGGCTTTGCGCGACGTCGGATCAGCCTGCATGACCGCGGCCAGCGCTCCGGCGATTTCGCGGGTTCCGCTCTCATACCACGTAGTGACAGACGGACCCAGCTTCGGATTCAACTTCTTCAGCAGTTCTTTCACGCGAGCCGGCTGTGTCGTCTTGCAGGCTGCCGCCGCCCAGACAAGAAACGCCTTGCCCTCTTCCGAGCGTTTGTCGAAGTCTGCCAGCAGCTTGTCGAGATCTCCAGCCGTGAGTTTTTCATTCAGCGCCAGATTGACGGCCGCGAGTTCGTAGATGCCATAGGAGTGCCACTCACCGTCGTCTTTTTCCTTGAGCACGCGCTGGGCGATGTACGACAAGGCTTTATCCAGCGCGGTGTCGGGCACCTCAAAGGCAGCGGCAGGATCTTCCAGTTTCGCCTGTCTGGCCGTCGTCAGGGCGAATGTGGCATACAGCGTTCCCCACCATGATACTTCGGACTGTTCCGGCCAGTAGGAGAACCCGCCGGAAGAGCGCTGCATGCGCAGCACCCGCAGAATTCCCGCTTTCAGGAACTTGTCGACGGACTCTTTGGTGATGCCCGGAATCAGATTCTGCGCCGCGAGTCGACGAAGTGCCGCCAGAGGAATGAGGCCGGAACTGGTCTGTTCAATACAGCCGTAGGGATACTGCAGCAGATAGCGCAGCCCGGGAGCGATTTTGGTCCACTCGGTCATCGACAGCGCCAGAATCGCTTTGAGAACGCCGCGCCGCTCGTTTGCCGGAATCTGAGCCACACCGGCCGGGATCTCCGCATCGATTTCGGCTTTGTCGGTGAAGTGCCCGAGGCGGGCGCGATTGATCGACAGACGTCGCGGTTGCAGATTCAACGGCAGTTCAATGCCGTCGCTGAAGGCCCCGGCCGTACCGCGGAACGTCAGCAGCGCTTCAGGAGCATGAGTATCAGCCTCAATCTCGACGGGAACGGGTGTGTTCGTCATCGGTTTCATCGAGGCCTTCGGCTGAGTCAGCTTCACCAGCACGTTCTTTCCTTCCACCTGAAGATCCGCTTCGAGCGGACCTTCCGTCTTGTTACAGGCCGACAGCGGAAAGACCGCCTTGTCGCCAACCGTCAGGAAACGCGGCAACCCGGGTTGCACATAGAATTCCTTGGTGACCACCATCTGCCGGTCGACCGAGGCGAAGGCATCGCCCTTATCAAGGGCCACGACATAGACGCGATACGCGGTGGTGGAATCAGGCAACGTGAAGCGGATTACGGCCTTGCCGTGTGCATCAGGCATCAAAGCCGGGTTCCAGTATGCCACCGGTCTGAAGTCACGCCGCATGGCCAAATCGGAAGCCAAACCGCCACCTCCGGAATCACCGCCGGTCAGCGGATTGTTGCGGAACAGCTTGTACAATTCCTGCGTCACCAATGACAGGCGCAGATCACCGGTGATGACCGACAGCGGGGTCGTGAACTCGGCCAGACGGTTGAGAATCGGGGTGACAAACCCGGTCAGCGAGAGTACCGCTTCGTCAACCACGCAGACGGCCATTTCACATGAGACCGGCTTGCCGGCGGCATCGGTCACGGTGAACTCGAGTTCGCGCGGTTCTCCCGGTCGCCCCTTCAAACTCGGCTCAGAGGGTTGAATCTCGACCTTGAGCGAACTGATGACATTCTTGACGCGAACCCGGCCGACACCGTAGTAGACCGTGGGCGGGAAAGCATCCACCTGACTGCGGTAGACAGGGAGGCCATTGCGTCCGGAGGCGGCCGTCATGGTCACGAACACATTGGGTCGCGACTCCGGCTTCATGACGATATCGAATGATCCGTACCGGCCGGTGACCGGAATCACCTTGTAATCAAGCAGGTTCTGCTGTTCGCAGGTGACGAGCGCATGCGTCGAGGGGCGCGGCAGATTGAAGCTGACCATGACCTTTTCCCCAGCCGCCGCTTCATCGTGCGACAGCAGCATCAGCACCTGATGGTCGCTCTTCCGCCGACGGTTGGTCTCGTCTTCGTCTTCGTCCGAGTCGGAAACGTATCCGATATCGACCGGAACGCGGCACATGTATTCACCTTCCGGGGTCGAATACACCATCTGCAGCTGCAGTTCGCTCCAGTAGTCGTCAAACCCGACCTCGAAAAGCGCTTCTCCATCGCGCAGCGGCTGTTCGCTGCCCGACATCTTGGTCCAGCCGCTTTCCCAGCGATAGAACAGGTTTCCATCGTCGTCGCGTTTCTGCACGTAGTAGTAGCGCTTCTTGAAGATTTCAAAACGAATGACACCGCTGTTGATCTTGCGATTATTCTCATCAACAGCGATCGCTCCGATCGAGAGAACATCGCCGGGAAGGATCGTCCCAGGCAGCTTGGTCATGCCGACTCGGAAGGGCGTTTTCGGCTGGTAGACCTCAACCGATGTCGCCGGTCGACCGTCGACATCGAGCACCGTTGCCGAGATCTCAAGACCAAACAGGCCGTTGATCAGCGAGCGATCGAGCGGCAGAGCAATGCTCAAAGCTCCGTCCTGGTCAAGCAACGCTTCTCCGCTCTCAATCAGCGTGTTTCCGGTTGTGTGATTTCCAAACCGATAAGCTTCAAACCCGGGAACCGTCGGCGTAATCGGCACCAGATTGGCCGTCCAGCGCACTTTCGCATTTTTGACCATGCCGCCGGTGTAGTATTTCGACTCGATCTTCGCCTCGAGATACTCTTCCTGGGTCGGGCGGGTGACCACGGAATTGTCCGGGCGCGTCTTCCGCTCCGTCGCGATGGTGACGTAATGACGAGGCGGTTCGAACTTCTGCACCTGGAACGTCGTATTGGCTACGATGATTTTATCACTCTTTTCGGATTCCTCGGGTTTGTATTCAACCTTCAGGGTGTATTCGCCGAGAGGCGCAAAATCCTTGAGCGGCAGAGAGTCCGAGGCAGTTCCAAATTCGTTCAGCACCAGATCTTCATCGTAGATGACGTCATCTTTCGGATTCGTGATCGTCACCGACACCTTTTCATCAACCGCGGCACGCACATTGAAGTCGATGAAGCGACGCATGGTCGTCTTGAAAAATACCGTTTCTCCGGGCCGATAGACGCCGCGTTCGGTGAACACGTGACCGGTACGCGCATGAGATTCGGCTTTTCCGGGGGCTGCCGTCTCGACACCGAAAGGTTTGAAACGATTTCCCATGACCTGAACGAATGCGGCGTCGTTGCCGGTGACGGCCACCGCCAGAACCAGCGATTGCGGATCGAAAACCTGCGGCATCAGTCGAGGCCCGTCGCCGCTCATCGTCACGGTCGGATACGTCGAGGAAGCCGGAACAAACAGGAGACCATCGGCATTCGTCCGTCCGAGCAGGAAACGTCGGTCATCCTTATCAATTGCCAGCAATGCGGCATTGGCAACCGGAGTTCCCTTTTCGAGTGAGGTGACCCAGAACAGCGCATTCGAGGCACCCAGTTTATAGGTAATCGAGAGATCGGTGATCTGAATCAGACGAGCGGCTGAAGCCGCCGCCTGCTCTTCCGGATCGCGCAACTGTACCAGATATGATCCGCCCTTGTCCGCATGAGAACGAAATGTAAGCGGGATCGCCAGTCGTGCCGTTTTGTCCGGCAACGTTTCGTTGAAGAAAACTTCACCTTTCTGGTCCAGATCTCCCAGAAAGGCGCTCAACAGATCGGCACCCGCCTGACCGGACTGAGAGAGCTTCTTAACGGCATCGAGCCGCTGCGTAACCTCGACCAGTTGATCTTCCGCGCGGCCCTGGGCCTGTTCGTCGACCACGATCAGAGCATCGTCAGTCCCTTCCGCACGACGGCCCTTTTTCAGATCGCTCTTCATCTGTGTCGTCAGACTCGCCAGTTCCGGAGCGAAGAACGGAGGGATTCTCGTTAACCGACATTGAATGCGATTCGTGTTGACCATCTGCACGGGCAACTGCTGGCGACCATGCAGTTCGACAACGGAACGAATCGATCCGAAGGTCACCTGCGGAGCCGGTCCCTTCCCGACGAAGTTGAACGTCGCCGGCTGCAGATGCGGCCCGGAATCGCCCAACTGAACGGCGGGAACGACCAGTTGGTATTTCTTTCCGGTGATAAACGAGCCTGAAATCACATACTCGCTGGTGGCGGAATCCTTTTCAAACACGAGTTTGCCGGGTGGGGGGAGGATTTTCAGCACCTGCTTGAATTCAGAGGCATCAACATCGGCAGAACTGCGAAAACGTAGAGTGCGCGGACGACTGCGATGTTCTTCGTATCGGGCTTCAACATCACTGATGAAGACGAACGGGCTGATGGAAAACTGCAGCTTCAGCGGCGACTCGAGAGTCCCCGGGCCATCGGCTGCGTTCAGCGTCGCCGCCAGTGACACGGTCACGCTCGCCGCCGCTTCCAGAAGATCCTTGGGTTCCACAATGAATCGTGAGCCGGAGGCAATTTTGGCATCACCGGGCAAGCCGGCGATGCGCAGCAGCCGAACTTTGCCATTTACCGAATAGGTCAGGCTACGTGTCAGATCAAGCAAGCCCACCTGTCGAGAAAAGTTCAGGGTCAGCTTCCAGTTGGCCGGCTGCAACTCCCCGTTCTGAGCAAACGCATGAGTCACGCTCAGCGGCACCTTGTCCGCACACCAGGCGGTCTGGTACAGCACCAGGACCAACATCAACAGACACACCACCGACCACGCCAATCGCCGCATGTTTCCCTCCTCCAACCTTGTCATTGTTTCAGAAATCAAGGGCAGTATACCCCCGGTCCCCCCCCTCGGCAAGAGACCGAACACACGGCACAGGCTTGCCAAGATATTCTGCCGCGGGAGTTCAAATTGCATGGGGCAAGCAAAGAGTTCCGGTCTGCCCTGACTGGAGTAGCGAGGAGGTCGGACAGCAAGAGAACCTGTGATACCATGACAGCCGGAAATCTGGTTATTCAGGATGCGTCATGACCGTTGTCTCCTTCCTCCGCAGGCTTTCTCCGCTCGGTGCCTGGATCGGTCCCATCATTTTGAGACTGTTTCCGGTCATTCTGGGGTTCTGGAACATTCAGGCGGACCGTGATCGCGAGCTCGAGGAAAAACGGCAGGACAGCCTGGAGCGCACCAACCAGGCCGTGCAACAGCTGCGTCTCTGCAGCGATCTCAACTTTTGGGCTCGGGAAACCTCGCGCCTGTTTCGGCGGTCGGTTGAGAAAGCCGTTTCCGGGGCGACACCGGAGTCTCTCGCTTCAGCCTGCAGTCGCGCCATACTCCAGCCGGAACTCAAGGGCCTGCCAAACTGCAGACTGTGGGCGGTAGAGTTTCCGGAAGCGGATTACAGACAGCGCGGTAAAGTCTGCACCGGCCCGGGTTTGCAGACAGACTTCAAGCCGGTCGTACAAGCCGTCATCCCCGCGCTGGCGCGCCAGCATGTCGAGCCGCATCTTCCCCTGCACCCACGCGACGAAATGCCGCGTCTGCGCGTGATGTTCGGCGACATGGTGCTTCCGGATCTGTTCAGCCGCGATCGGCGCGGTCAGCCGTTTTACACGATTCTTCAGTATTCGTATGCCCTCGTCACGTGGGATCTCATCTTTCGCGACGGCAAGCCGATCGGCGGCTTCTTTCTCCTGTTTCCCGTCCCCCCTGACCCCGGGCGTCTGGCTCTGCAGCTGACGTTTCGCAACTGGTCGCGCTACTTTCGTGTTCCCCAACTCTCCTGCGCCTTTCTGCCGTTTCCCCTGGAACCGGGGCCGGCATCGGGGCCGATTCTCTGCCACCCGAGGCTGCGACAGTCCGATGTCATGCCCCATCTTCAGCATCTCATGCGACAACAGGAGATCAGGCCGAACGACAACCCGGAAGTTCTAGGCGAGGTCCGTCTGCTGACCTCTCTGGTCGGCCGATTTGAGGCGCTGGGAAAATGGTGGTTTCGCGTGTGTCCGTTGCACCCGCAATCGGGAAGAGTCGGCGTGCTGTGTCTGCCGCAGCCTCCGCCGGGAATCCCGCCGCGTGAACGTCTCGCCCGTACGCTGCTCGGGTTGTGGCTCATCGCCTGGGGAGCTGTTCTGATCTATCGATTGATCACCGGCGAGATGCCGACACCCGGTGTCAGACTCGGCCTGGTCATGTGGTTTCTCGCTTTGGTTTCCGTGCCCACCATGCTCAGCGTCAGCACCAGCGCTTCATTTCTCAGCGATCTCGAATCGAATCTGCATCATCAAAGACGTCAGGAAATGATGCAGGTTCTGAGGGAAGTCGAAGCCGGCAGTTCCTCACTTGGCGAGCGCTACGGAGTTCTGTTTCGTCGCCTCTCTCAGAATCGCCGACTCTGCGAGCAGATGCTCGAGGCGCAGCAGGGAAAGGGCGATCCGGCACAGATCATGAACCGGCTCTGGAAGGAAATCGAGCAACAGGATATTCAGCTGATGGCCATTCTCGTGTTCGGCCACGCCGGTTTCAACCAGAATGTTTTTCACCCCAACGTTACCCCCGACGTGCAACGGGCATTTCAGCAGTTTGTTGGAGAGTTCGGCGACACGACCCTTCGCCAGGCGGACCCGGAGTTGTACGAGCAGGAAATGGCAAAACTCAGAGCCTCGGGCAAAACGCGCGCCCGACGCGGCCAGTTTGAGGGTCTCGCTTCTTCTTCGTTTCTGCTGACCCAGATGGATACTTCAGCTGATTTTCGTATGGGTCGCAGACATCTGATGAAGTATCACAACTCGATGTCGATGGATGGTCACACGTACTTTTCGATCTTTTTCATCTGGGATCAGGACCCGCTCTATCGCAAGTATCTGCAAACGGCGATTCCCGAAGCCAATCGGCAGTATGACTGGCTGGCCCTGGGCGCTTTCCGCGAGCAGGGCGACTCGCTGGAAACCATCTGGAAACCACGTCAGAGCGAGGATCTCAACCTCTGGGCCGAGCAGGCTCGCGAACAGGTTATCTGGAACCGAGGTCGCGATCGGATTCTGTATGCCTACCCGAGCAAGCGCATGCCGGGGTATGTTCTCGCCGCGACCGGCTCACTGAAAGCAGTCCAGGACGCGATTCTGCGGGAAGAGCAGCGCATCGGCCTCACGCTGCTGTTTCTGGTGCTTCTGGTCGGGTTAAGCAGTGCCGGTCTGTCACACTGGCTCGCCAACCCGATTCTGCGCATGACGGAAGGGCTGCACCAGGTCGCCGGCGGAAATCTGCAGATTCAGGTCGCCGAAAACCGTGATGACGAGATCGGAGAAGCCGGAGCAACCCTGGACACCATGACCGGCTGGCTCCGCGAACGGCGCATGATGAGCCGCTTCGTCGCCCCCCAGGTTCTCGAATTGATCCAGAGTGGAACCATGGATCAGAACTGCTCGGCTTCGACTCAGGAGGCGGTGGCCCTGGTGTCTGATATTCGCAACTTCACGACGATTTCCGAGACATATCCTCCTGCCGAAGTCTTTGACGCTCTGAATTATCACCTGCAGGTCATGACCCGCGTCATTCGCGAACAGAACGGGTTTATCGATCGTTTCATCGGAGACGCCATTCAGGCCGTTTTCTATCCGGGGGCGATTCCTCCCGCCGTGCGGGCGGTCCGGGCCGCTGCGGGCATGCGACGGGGACATCATCTGATTCAGGTGCATCGAGAACGACAGAAAAAATTCACCTATGAGATCGGCATCGGTATCGACTACGGCACTCTGGTCACGGGTGTCCTGGGTGATCCGAACGTAAGACAGGAATACAGCGTTCTCGGAGAACCCATGAAACATGCCGCCGAACTTGAAGCTCTCTCGAAACTGGGAACCGCAACGCGCATCATTGCCTCAACATCCGTCGTTCAACAAAGCGAAATGTCCGAGTTGTTTCGAGAGCTCGACGGCCATGCAGGCTGCTGGGAACTCATGACGCTTCCGGAGGCCGAGCGTTGACCGCCTGGACTCCCTCGTCAATTCTCCTCTTTCTTCTTTACGGAAGGAATTCCTGGAGAACTCGAACGAGGACACTCGCTCGACCGAGCGCATCACCGTTCTTCGTCAGTACATGTTTCTTCGCCCTGCTGGTGCTGACCCCCTGTCTTCTGTTCCAGCTTCACGCGAAAGACATGGTGAGGCAGAAGTCGCGACAGAATGACCAGGACGCGATTCAACGTCTTAAGCTCGATCAACAGTTTGCCGAGCGCCTGTTCGATCCGCGCATGCAACTGAGTCTGTTTTTGCAGCGAGAGCTGTCCGAAGCAGAGCGAACCTGCCTGACTTCATCGTCAGGTGATCAAAACCGTCTGCAACTCATTCATCAAAGATTACGGAAGAAACTCGCTCCGATTTCGCGCCTGACACCGTCCTTGCGTTGGCATATGCTTGAGTACAAACCATTTGTCAGCAGAATACGCATAGAACCTGGTTATTATTGGTATACGTATCATACGGGCGAAGATCTGGCTTTTGACGTCGAGGGGTTTCCATATCTCTGGCTCGCTCTCTTCCTCGAGCAGCTCGCCACCGTATGCAATCACCCGGCAAAGATTCAGACAATCGATGCCGCACGATTCCCGCGTTTTGTCCGCAACTTCCTGCCGTTCTTCAACATTTTTCCAACCCTACGACTCGAGGATTTGCGTTTTGTGGGCGGTGCCGGCACGAGGTGGAGAACCATTTCCCGCGAAGAAACCCATCTGTTGTTATGCGCCCTTGTCATGCAATCGATCGCAGGGACCCACAGCATGTGCACCGAACTGGTTCACTGGTTCAACCATTTCGGCTCACAGATTATGGGCGGCAGAAACTGGGATCAGTTCATCGAGCGTCTCGTTCTCGAAAGCCAAGGCATACTGATTCACTAGTCATTCCGGGGAAGCACGGCTTTGACCATGTGGTGGCCGTTCTTTCAACCTGATGCAACCCAGGATCTACAGCAGGCGTTTCGTGACGTCCCCTGTCTCTTTCGCGAGCGATGTCTGTCTCTGCAAAAACTGAGAGGGGCGGTTTTATTTCTCGCAAGGCCCGAGGAGGTTTCGGACCAGACCGGCGAATACTGTCTTCTCGAAAATCTGCGCCGAAACGGTGCTCCCGCCTTGATTCTTCGCAACGGCGTCCCGGACTATTCTCTGCCTGGCGCAACCTTTTTTGCACAAAGACCCAATCTGATCGAGATCATGAGCCACGAACGTGATCGAATGCGATCATTTCAGAACGTTCTCATCTGCGCCGCCACGCTTTCGAACGAGCGCGGAGTTCGCCTGCTCATTGCTCGACCCAGGCACACATCCGCCGTTAAGTCGACAGCGGCAGCACCGGTTTTCTTCGGCAGTCTCGTCTGGGTTGCCGGATTTCTGCTCTTGTGGGCCAAGTCAGCGGTTCAAACCCGCACAGTGCGACTGTCACTCTCTCATCAGCTGCCGTTGTTCTTTGTTCTGGTCTTCCTGCCTTCTCTCTGGTTGTCCGAGCTGGTCATTCAGAGATCCGGCTCAGAAAGCTCATTCAACCTTGAGGAAACCGGAAAACGAACACTGCGCAATGCGTTTCTCGCCATGGATGACTCGTATCATCTCATCATTCAGTGGGCAGTAGCTCTGTTCAGCAGCGTCGCCGACAACGAAGAGTTCATTACCAGTCTGCAAAATCTCGAAAGAGGTGCAAACCAGGAGAGCCGTCAGGCAGTCAGTCTCGCACCATTTCAGAATGTTGCCGCACACGGCCCTCGCGAACCGGGGCCTGCGGGCGAAAATGACCCTTTTTTACGCCGACTTGCGGAACACTGGTATAGCTGCGGTTTTGCCACTCAGTATCTGCTGGCTCATCTGCCACAGCGGTCACCCCTCGGATACGCCATACAGACTTCCGAACTCTCCGGGCTGAAATCCGTCAGCACCCTGTTTCATCGCTTTGGTCAGGATCACCTGCAGAGAGCGAACCGACAACTCGAAACCACCGAACTCGATCCGAAAAAAGAGATGCTCATGCGTGCCGAACTTGATGAAATCATCAATGTGTTACGCAATCTCACTCCGTCCGAGCAGTCGACCGAGCTGTTTCTCGCTCCACG
The DNA here is from genome assembly GCA_964472075.1 of uncultured bacterium. Classification (GTDB taxonomy): domain Bacteria; phylum Muiribacteriota; class Ozemobacteria; order Ozemobacterales; family Ozemobacteraceae; genus CAYYIY01. The sequence goes on from CAYYIY010000001.1 coordinate 132,553, forward strand.
CGCTTTCAGCGAGATTCTGTTTTTCAAAGGTCAGACAAACATCTTCAACATGGCAATCACCGTACAACGCCTGACACGGTATTATCTGCAGGCAACCGCCGTTTACACGCAGTTTCTCCGGCACCTGCTCGAGAACTTTCGACACTATCGGTCCCCGGAACAACAGATACACATGCCTTTGAGCGGCAGCACGTTCGAACGTCGCATGCGGCAATATCGACACCCATTCATGCTAATGGTGAAAAATGCCGGCGAGATGGATTATGAGCGATTCGAGAACCGACAACCACTGCAACTGAGTCAGTCAACCCTGATGGCTCAGTATCTGCAGGAAATGGTCTGGGGGCGCTCTTCCGGAAAAAGCGGAGACTGGTTGTACGCGACGCAGGCCAGTCAGAATGTGGCACAGTTCATTTTCACGGGACTTTATCCGCTCGACGAGATGCTGCGGCAACTGGTCCGATCGATCGAGTACCGGCGCATCATGTTGTTTGCCGTACTGGCCGCAGCCCTTCTGCTTGCGATTTTGATTGCCCGACGGTTTCTCGAGCCGCTGCACCGTCTGCGACATGCGTGCAAGGAAGTGACCTGCGAACGATTTCAGACAAGACTGGCTGAAGATCGCGCCGACGAATTCGGTGAACTGGGACGCGCGTTCAATGTCATGCTTGCCGATGTCGCCTCGGGAAAGCTGCTGGGAACGTTTGTGCCGGAATCTCTTCGGGATGCCGTCCGAACGATGGACGACAATCTGAGCGGCCGTCCAGCGGAATCACGTGAGGTCACCGTTCTGTTCACGACTCTGGCCGGCTGGAAAACCCGACTGGCTCATGCCGAAGCTGAAGATTTGATCAACTCGTTAAACTCGTATCACGAGCTGACGACCCGCCTGATTCGGCGTCACGGCGGCATCATCGATAAGATTCTGGGCGAGAAGATCCTGGCTTTCTTTGCCGTCTCACCAGGACAGGGCCGGGATGTCGCCGCCGCCAAAGCCGTACGCTGCGCCCGAGAACTGCTCTCATTCTGGCGGCATCATGCCCCCGGGGTGGAATTTCCTCCGGCCATCGGCATGGTCAGCGGCACCGCCCTCGCCGGAGTGCTGGGAACTCCCGAGATTCGTCTCGACTACACCATTATCGGTGATACGGTCAATCTCGCCTCTCGCCTCTGCGATCTCGCCTGTTCGCTCCCGAATGCCGGGTTGGTACTTGAGCCGGTAACCATAGCTGCTCCGTTCTTCAGACAGCGAAGAGGTTGATCTTCCCTTTGAGCGACTCCCCATCAGATCCGTCAAAGGCAAACGCCGCGAGGTCGAAGCATTCCGCCTGCGCCTGGATGAAACACCGTGAAGAATCCGATCCGAGACCCGTTTCTCCATCTCGCGGCCTGGACGATCATCATGGGCTTCACCGCCGTGCTTCTGCAGTATGGCATCCACATGCACTCCAAACGCCTCCTTCAGCTCGACACGGAAAAACGAAGTGAGGAGTTGTCGCAGGAAGTACGTCATATCATGGCTTCGCAATCACCACGCGAACAGATCGCGCGCTACCTGAATGATGTTCTTCTCAACGCACCCATACCGGAAACGCGTGTCCCGGCAGGATACGAAAAACTGCGTCGATATGTTTCACGCTCCCTGACACCCCTGGCCAGGCGTCTTCCATCCTTGCAGTGGTATCTGTTTTCATTCGTTCCCGATGAAGAGATCGTCCAGATGGGAATGACGCACGGTTTGCGTCGCATCTGGAAGTTTCCGCTGGTCATCAATCTTCCGAACGCGTGGTGGAAAGATCTCTTTTATCAGCTGATTCGCACGTACGGAACCTGGACTTTTCACACCTCACCTTCTTCCATTCGATTCAATCAGTTCGGAGACATCATCAGTCTTTTCGTTCCCTCATTCGGCTTCTGGATCGCAGATTCCGACCGCTTTTCGCATCTGCTGGCCTCAAGTGTTCAGCATCAGCCGTTTCTCACGGCAAACGAGTCCGAACTGCTGTTCTCCGAACTTCGATCTCGCTTCATCGGAGCCAGGAACGACCATTCCCTCTACGGTCAAGCCACCGATCGCCAAACGGTCATTTCCTTGTTTCCCGGCAACCTCTGGTGGGGAATCAATCACGCCATGCCGATGATTGGATTCGGACAATTGAGCACGGTCGTCAGCGGTCGTGGGCCTCTCGCTTTCTATTGGCTGCCGCTTTTTCCGAAGTCGTTTCTCGAATCGACAGAGTGGACGCAGGCGGAAGAAAAGTCTGCCATCGAACTGCAACTGCAACAGTTCAGACATCTTCAAGCCGGATTTTATCTCTTCTGTCATCCGGACCAACTGACGCCCGACCTCGGTATGTGGGCTCTGGGGAAGTCGCTATCGCGACGCCGCTTCGAGATTCTCATCACAGACCGCCGGAACAAACGAACAGTGTTCGCAACCCGACTGTTTCATGATCGATCGCCGCTCAACCAACCCGGCGCCGAACCTGATCACGGCATCAGGCGAGGTTTCATTACGCAGCAGATCGTCCTGGGCAATAAGTCGTCATTCGATATCACTATTGCTCAACCATTATCTCAGGCTGCATCAGGCGGAAGACAACCAGGACACATTTCGTTTTTTGTGCTGTTGTTCTGGTATTCCGCGGGGATACTTCTTCTCGGACACCTGTACCGGTTTTCCGGATTTCATCGAATGTCTGTGGCTGCCACATTGGCCGCGGGCTGTTTTCTCATTCTGCTGCCTCCACTGTTTCAAAGTCTGGTGAATCTCGAAAGCGGTGCTCTGGAACAGGAGGCTAGACTGGAACGACATGCCGGCACCACCATCAGTCGCATTCTCCAGAGTGAAACCGATGTGCATGCGATGCTGTCAGGCTTCACCGGAAATCTGATCAGGACACATGTCACTCGATTCGGCCGACTCATGATCTCTCCGTTGCGAGCAGCGGCCGAAGATGCTTCAGAACAGGCCATGATTCAGGAATCTCTGAAGCGACTTGGACGCCGATTGATGGGCTACGGCGGCTTAGTCCAGTATCTCTTTCTGTTCGGACCGCACGGAACGATGGCAAACTTCACGAACGACCCTTCCACAGCGAAGATATCAGAGCGTTCTCAACAATTCAGGAACTTCTATGCCCAGATGTATCGCGAGTTTTTGCACCGACTCGCCCCCGATGTCAGCGGCAATCAAACCGCTCGCGCACAGCGAGATTCGATGAACTTCTGGCTCCAGTTTGAAGAACTTCTGACCCTCATCACCAGTGTCCTTCCCACCGAATCGTTTCTGGAAATGTTCCTCTCACCCGGCGCGTTCACCCAGGCAGACTTCTTCGCGAATCAATCGACCTTTCTACATGTGCCGATCTTCGACCGTGGGCATGCTCGATTCGTCTTTCAAGCCAACTGTCAGCGCGACTCCATAACCCCGAATTTTCTCCGCCTCATGTCAAAGATGTATCACTCGTTGGGGCAGTTTCAGATTTCGGTCTGGCCGACCTGGCACAACAATACATTCCTGGCTCTACGACCACCTTATCAGATTGTCGAATTCGGACGCATGCTTTCCGGCAAACATGAGTTTCCCTTTCCGCAGTGGCCGACCATGGCACGTCTGGCAGAGAGCGCCATGGTACAGCATCGCCCCGTCTTCGGCACCAGGGGCACAGGAGAAGAACGACAGATGCTGGCAGCGAGTACAAGCGAAACATGGGAGGGTTACGTATTCTGTGCCGCTCTTTCAATCGGGCAAGTCTTCAAAAAAGCCGGAGAACGCCACCGGCTGATTCGCTGGATTCTGGGCGGCGTGGCTCTGGCCGCGCTTTTTCTGGCCATCATGGTCGTTCGTCTGGTGGCAAGGCCGGTGCGGCGGCTGACAGCAGCGGTGCGTCAAGTCATCAAAGGCGATTTTTCCGCCACCCTGCCCATTGATTCGCGTGACGAGATCGGCAGGCTGAACCAGGCGTTCAATCAGATGGTCCGCGGCGTTCAAGAACGCCGGCATCTGTCGCGTTTTCTATCAGATTCCGTGCGTCAGGCCGTGCAGGATGACGGTTTGAAAGCCGGTATGGCATCAGCCTCAACTCGCATCGTGACCGTACTGTTTGCCGGAGTAACCGGTCTTCGCGAAAAACGTCAGCACCTGCCCCCCGATCTGCTGATGGCAGATCTTAACGAGCTGATCGAGCGAATGGCCGCCCGCATCGTTGCCCACAGGGGAGTCGTCGACAAAATCATGGGTGACAAGCTTCTGGCCGTTTTCTTTCATGACGATGGCGCTTCGCCGCGATCCGTCGTCGCCGGCGCTCTTCAGGCAGCGACAGAGCTGTGCCACAGTGTCTCACAGCTGCCGGCCTGGCATCAGGAAAGCGTCGGCGTCGGCCTCGTCACCGGGCCGGTCATTTCAGGCATCATGGGAACGCCTGAAATTCGTCTGGAAATGACGGTCATCGGTGACACGGTCAATCTCGCTTCAAGACTGTGCGATCTGGCCATCCTCCTGCCGGGAGGCGGCATCGTATCGGAAACCGAATCGCGTCGGCACCTCGAGGCAGGCACTTCTGCCAACGAGAGTCGCAAGTTTTACCGACTTTCCGTTTCTCGCGTCAAGGGAAAGAGCCGTGAAGTCGAGGTTTTTCAGATTCGCTCCTGAAGGTTGCCTTCCCTGACGGTTCCCGTTATCATGTGTCTCGATTCGTCTCGAGCCGGTTTGCCCGGCACAGATCAGGCGACTTTCACCCCAGTCGGCCGAACCAACGAGGAGGACTCAGCAATGAATGAAGAAATGGGCCCAACCCCCCTGGGGAAGTTCGTCATCTTCCTGTTCATCATCGGATGTATCGTTTTTGCCGCCATGAATCTCTCACCGGCGTTCAAGTCGCAGGTATACCAGGTTCTCGGCCTGGAAGGCGCCAAGCCCGATACGTCTTCTCCCGCCGCGACAAGCGGAAACACGACCAGCGGCTCTTCGCAGCAAAATGCCCAGGGTTCTTCCGCGACCACGACGTCTGCCGGCCAGTCGTCATCGGGCGCGCTCGAAGCCCCAGACCCCAAGGGGATCACCACGGTCAGCGAGTATCAGTTCATTCCTCAGCAGCGCCTGCCGCCGGTCAAAGGCGTCTCAGGCTACGAATGGGATGAGAAGAACAAAGTGGTCGTTTTCCCGATCAACGTCTGGATCGGCTGGTTGCCCATCGTCGCCGCCAATCACGGATTCAAGCCGAATGAAGACAGCGTCTTTTTCAAGAAGTACGGGTTCAAGGTCGATCTCAAGCTGATCGACGACCCGCTTGTCGCTCGCGACACCTTCGCCGCGGGCAAATCACACATTCTCTGGGGCACGCTCGACATGATGGCGCTGTTTGCAGGCGAACTCATGAAGGACAGTCGCACCTCGCCGCGCATTTTCCAGCAGATCGACTGGTCGAACGGCGGCGACGGTATCGTCGTGCGCGGGAACATTCGGTCGGTGAAAGATCTGAAAGGCAAGACGGTTGCATTCGCACAGAACAGTCCGTCCGAGTATTTCATCAACAATCTGCTGATCAATGCCGGGTTGTCGCCCAACAAGATCACACCGAAATACACGGCCACCGCCTTTGAAGCCGCCGCGGCCTTCGTCAGCGATAAATCCATCGACGCCTGCGTCAGCTGGGCACCCGACATTTACAGCATTCCGGAAAAGGTGACAGGGACACGCATTCTGACGACAACTGCCGACGCCAATCGCCTGATCGCCGATGTCTGGGCGGCTCGCGCCGACTTCGCCAAAGACCACCCGGAGATCATCAAGGGGCTTGTCGCCGGCATCTTCGAAGGCATGAGTCTGATCAAGAATTCCACCTTCAAGGCCAAAGCCTTTCAGTGGATGGCTGATGGGTACAATCTGAAGTTCGATGATGTGAAGAGCATGGAAAATGATGCGCATGTCACGAACTTCCCGGAAAACAAGGAATTCTTCCTGAATGCGAACAATCCAACAAACTTCGAGCGCACCTGGAGCAACATCAACATGGTGTATCGCGACCTCGGAAAAGTCGCGACTCCCATCCGCTTCGATGAAGTCATGGATTTTTCGGTTCTGCAGGCCCTCGACAAAGAGCCGACGTTCAAGGACGCGGTGAAGGATCAGACCGAAATCGCCATCTCGCGCTTTGCCCCGACTTCGTACAAGAAGGTCTCGGCGGAGGCCCCGGTCATCACCCAGACCGTGCGCATCAATTTCTACCCCAATTCAGCCAATGTATTCGAACCGGAGCATGATGAACTGGGCAACGGCATCCCCAACACCCTGTACGATCCGAATGTCGAAGCCACACTGGAAAAGATCGCTCGCATGGTCGGGCAGTACGAACGGGCGACGGTCGCCATCGTCGGCCACACTGACAGTTCGATGAAAGGCAAGGTTCCGGAAAAAGCGGTCAGCGATCTGTCGAAAGATCGAGCCAACGCGGTTCGTGATGCGCTGATTCGCAGGTACAAATTCCCGCTCAACAAGTTTGTAACTGAGGGCAAGGGCTGGAACGAGCCGGCCAACCCGGACGAACCGAACAATCACACCCTGAATCGTCGCGTCGAGATTCAGGTCTTTACTCCCGAACAGTAATTCACTCCAGGATAAGGAGATCAGCAGATGTTTTCACGACTCATCAACATCATCAAGGGTTTTTTCGGTCTGTTCATCAAGGGGCTCGAAAGCAGCAATCCGCGTGCTCTGATCGAGGCGGAAAAAGAAAATCTGCGCAAACAGATTGCCCGCTTCAATGAGAACCTGGCCAATCACGCTGCATTCGTCGAGCGCCTGAACCGGCAGGTGAAAACCCTGCAACAGAAAGAAAAGGAATTGACCGCCAAGATCACGGCCAACATCAAAGCCGGCAACCGCGCCGCCGCCGGCCAGCTTGCATTGCAGCTGCAGACCGTGAAACAGCAGCTGCAGGAAAACTCCGAACAGCTGCAAATGGCCGACAAAACCTTCCGCGATCTCGAGAAGTCACGCGATGTCACGGTTCGCGAGGCTCAGGCAAAGATCGAAAAACTGCAGAACATGATCACCGAAACCGAGATGCTCAACGCCCAGGCCGAACTGCAGGAAATGGCCAAAGGCATGATCTCGTCGATCGGCACTTCGGGCGATACGTTGAACCGCGCCCAGGAAATCATCATGGAGAACCGAGACAAAGCCGCCGGCAAGGCCCGCGTGGCTGCAAGCCAGGGCCTCGATACCAGCGAGATCGTCATGAAGGAAAACGAACAGGCCGCGCTCGGTGACCAGGCTCTGGCCGAATTCGCCGCCGCCTACGGTATCGACATGAACTCCGGTGAGGCCACCGGACAGCCGGGACAGGTCGTTGCTCCCCCGGTGACGGAACGCGAAATGGGTCCCAAATAAGTAATAGTACATATTTGTTTGCAAACATTTACAGAGGAGAAGCGAGAATGAAGACCGTCCGTTTTGCTCTTGCAGGATTGTTTCTGATCGGGATTCTGATCAGCCCGCTGTGGGCGCAGGAAGCTCCGGTTCCGCCGGCAACCGCGGTTTCCGGCGGTTCAGCCAACGCCGGCGCCGCCGAGGCACCCGATGCCAACCAGATCACCACGGTCAAAGAGTATAAGTTCGTCGCCCAGGAAAAACTGCCCCCGGTGCAGGGTGTCTCTAATTACAAATGGGACAAAAAAGAAAAGATCGTGGTGTTTCCGATCAACGTCTGGATCGGCTGGCTGCCCATCGTGGCCGCCAACCACGGTTTTCGCCCCAGTGAAGAAAGCGTCTTCTTCAAGAAATTCGGCTTCAAGGTCGATCTCAAGCTGATCGACGATCCGGTCGCCGCCCGCGATTCGTTCGCCGCCGGCAACAGCCATGTGTTGTGGGGCACACTGGACATGATCGCCCTCTTCGCCGGAGAGCTGATGAAAGACAGCCGCACCGCGCCGCGCGTGGTGCAGCAGATCGACTGGTCAAACGGTGGCGACGGTATCGTGGTACGCACCAGCATTCGCTCCGTTACCGATCTGAAGGGCAAGACCGTTGCCTTCGCCCAGAACAGTCCGTCGCAGTATTTCATATCGAACCTGCTCATCAATGCCGGCATGCGCATTTCCGACATCAAGCCCAAGTACACGGCCACCGCGTTCGAAGCCGCAGCCGCGTTCGTCAGCGACAAGAGCATCGATGCCTGCGTCAGCTGGGCTCCCGATATCTACACGATTCCCGAGAAGGTCGCCGGGACCAAGATTCTCACCACGACCAGTGAAGCCAACAAACTCATCGCCGACGTCTGGGCCGTGCGCGCCGACTTTTACCGCGACAACCCGGACATCGTGAAGGGTCTGGTCGAGGGCATCTTCGAAGGCATGGAAATGCTCAAGAACCCGACCACCAAGAGCCAGGCGTTCCAGTGGATGGCAGACGGCTTCGGCATGAAGGTCGACGACATCAAGGGCATGCAGAACGACGCACACTCGACCAACTTTGCCGAGAACCGCGATTTCTTCACCAATGCCAACAACCCGACCAACTTCGAACGCACCTGGAACAACATCTGCTTCGTCTACAAGGAAATCGGTCTGATGGACAACATCGTGCCGTTCGATCAGGTCATGGATTTCAGCATCATCAAGAAGCTGGTCGACGAAGGCAAGTTCAAGGAACAACAGAACGAGTATGTCAGCCGCTTCGTGCCGACGACCTACAACAAGGTTCAGGCAGAGGCTCCAATCATCACGCAGACGGTTCGCATCAATTTCTATCCGAACAGCGCCAACATCTACGAACCGAAACATGATGAGATCGGACGACCGCTGCCCAACACCTTGTACGATGAATCAATCGACGCAACGCTCGAAAAGGTCGGTCGTCTGGTCGGTGCCTATGATCGCGCCGTCGTAGCCATCGTCGGTCACACCGATGGGTCGATGAAGGGCAAGATTCCCGAGCAGATCGTGAAAGATCTGAGCATGGATCGAGCCAATTCGGTCAAGGAAGCGCTGATCAAGAAGTTCCATTTCGACCCCAACAAGTTCGTGGTCGAAGGCAAAGGCTGGGATCAACCCGCCGACTCGGCCGATCCCAATAATCACACGATCAATCGGCGCGTGGAAGTTTCCGTGTATTCTCCGGAGGGCGGGAACTGAAGCCGATAGAGAACGTTCATCGAACGGGCGGGGCGACGACGCTCCGCCCGTTTTTTCCGGAATCACATGCGGAGGCAGGCTCATGAAGGTCATGAAGTTCGGCGGCACCTCCGGCGGTGACGCGGAACGTTTGAAAAATGTTGCACGGCTGGTCGCCGAAGCCGCGCGAAACGAACCGGTCGGACTGGTGATTTCCGCCATGACAGGCGTCACCAACCACCTGATCGACAGTGTGACCGCGGTATTGAAGGGGAGCGATCCCGCTTCATTTGTACAGGTTTTTGAGAGTCGTCATCAGCAGGCATTGAAGATTTTGCACGAATCGATAGTCGATTTTCCGCTCACCAGTCTTCAGCAGGAGCTTTCGACGCACGTCACGGAGTTCGCCTCCCTGCTCAGCGGAGTGAAGCTCGTGGACGAGTGCTCTGCTCGGACTCTCGATCGCATCAGCTGTCTCGGTGAACGAGCCTTGATTCCGGCCATGGCCGCTTTGCTGCGAGCCGAAGGGCTGACGGTCAAGGTGATCGACCCCCGACTCATGGTTCTGACTGACAGCGTCTTCGGTAACGCTTCTCCGATGATGGAGGAAATCGAGCGTCGGTTCGAGCCGGAGCGCAACCTGCACACGCGCGAAGTGCTGCTCATGCCCGGCTTCTTCGGCGGCGATCGTCGCGGGCATTACACCACGCTCGGCCGCGGCGGATCCGACTATTCGGCCGCCATTCTCGCGGCGGCATTGCATGCCGACATTCTCGAAATCTGGACGGACGTCGACGGCGTCTACACCGCTGATCCGCGCGTCGTTCCCGATGCCTTCGTGCTGGACGAGATGACGTATACCGAAGCCATGGAACTGGCTTTCTTCGGAGCCAAGGTTCTGCACCCGCGAACCATCGCTCCCGTGGTCGAGCGGTCGATTCCGGTGATCATCCGTAACACGTTTCGCCCCGAGCATCCCGGCACGCGCGTCGCCCGCACGACCGCTCCCGGCAAACACGCCATTCGCGGACTTTCGTCGCTGGGAGCCGTAGCCATGATCGGCCTCTCCGGGGCCGGGCTGCGCGGCGTACCAGGCGTGGCGGCCCGAGTCTTCGGTGCGATGGCCCGCACGAACATCTCGGTTATTCTGATCGCACAAGCGTCGTCCGAATATTCCATTTGTTTCTGCGTCAACGAGGCGCGCGCCGCTGACGCCCGCGACACACTCGAAGAAGAGTTTCGAGTGGAACGCCAGGCGGGCCTTGTCGATCCGATCGAGATTGTGGCGCCGCTCGCCATCATCTCGGTGGTCGGCGAAGAAATGCGCTCACGGAGAGGTCTCGCCGGGGCATTTTTCGGCGGCCTCGCCAGTGCCGACGTGAACGTGGTTGCCATTGCTCAAGGCTTCTCGGAACGCAATATCTCGGCCGTCATCACCGGTGCGGATACCCAGCGCGCCATGCGGGCCGCCCACCAGTCGTTCTTCAACACCACTCAGGGGATTCAGGTCTTTCTGGTCGGTGTCGGAGCCGTCGGACGCGAACTGATCACCCAGATGGAATCACAGCGGGCCGGGCTGAGCCGACACGGCATCGACCTTCGTCTCTGCGGCATCGCTGACTCACGGCACATGGCCGTCAACCTCGAAGGATTCCAGCCAGGGGCCTGGAAGACCGCGCTCAGCGAAAGTACGACTTCAACCGACCTTGCCCGATTAGCGACAATCGTCCAGGATGCCAGGCTGATGAACCCGGTTTTGATCGATGCGACCGGCAGCAACACTGTGGCGGGTGGATATCTGCCGCTTCTCGAAGCCGGCATGCATATCGTCACCCCCAACAAGCTGGCCAATGCCGCTTCTTTTGATTACTACCTCGCACTTCGTCGCACCGCCAACCGCCGCCGCCGTCACTTCCTCTATGGAACCAATGTCGGCGCGGGGCTGCCGATCATCGATACGCTGCGCAACCTGCGGCGCAGCGGTGATCGGCTGCGTGCCTGCAGCGGCATCCTTTCCGGTTCGCTTTCGTACATGATGGGTCGCCTGGAAGACACGGTGCCGTTTTCTCAGATTCTGAACGAAATGCGCGAACGCGGCTTTACCGAACCTGATCCGCGTCAGGATCTTTCCGGCCTCGACGTGGCTCGCAAAATATTGATTCTGGCGCGCGAAGCGGGTCTTCGGCTCGAACTGGCCGATATCCGGCTCGAATCGATTCTTCCTGCGGGTTATCTGGTCGAGGAATCCGTCGACGCGTTTCTGGCGCGCACAGGACCGCTCGACGAGCATTTCGCCCGCCTGGTTGCCGATGCCCGCCGTGACAACAAGGTCTGGCGGTTTCTCGGCCGAATCGAACCTGACGGATCCTGTCACGTCGGCCCGGTTGCAATCTCGTCCGATCATCCGTTGGCAGCGGTTCGCGACGGCGAGAACGCCGTCAGCCTGCTCACCGACCGGTATTCACCGATTCCACTGGTCGTGCGCGGGTACGGAGCCGGGCCGGCAGTGACCGCCGCAGGCGTTTTCGCCGATCTGATGCGCACGGTCATCTGGCACACCGAAGGCGGTGCATCATGAGGCCCGGGAGCACCTGTCGGGCGTTTGCTCCGGCATCGATCGGGAACCTGGCCGCCGGGTTCGACGTGTTGGGAGTCGCGCTGGCACCGGTTGACGGCACATTGTGGGGCGACAAGGTTTCGGTTCACTGCCCCGTGAAACCGCGTCGCTCTGATCGTTTCTCGGTCGTCGGACCGTACGCCGAGGATGTTCCGAGCAAATCGTCGGCGAATCTGGTGATGGTCGCGCGACGCCTGTTCAATCAGGAGCTGCGTCGACGCCACCTGCCGACCAGTGGACTCGATCTCTGCCTCGAAAAGCGACTTCCGGTCTGCAGCGGTCTGGGGTCCTCCGCCAGCTCGGTGGTTGCCACGCTGACAGCCTTGAACGGCCTGCATGGGTCGCCGCTGCCCGCCTCCGATCTGCTCGAACTGGCCGGTCGGGCCGAGGGGCATGTCAGCGGCTCGATTCACCTCGATAACGTGGCTCCGTCGATGCTCGGCGGAATTCAGCTCCTGGTTTCCGGTACCAACCGGATCCCTCAGCCGATGAGCCTGCCGTGGTTTTCCGGCTGGCACCTGGCCGTCGTTCACCCTGATCTTCAAGTTCCGACCGCCCTGGCTCGCAGCGTCCTGCCGAAAGCTTTTCCCCGGGCGAATGCAGTTGCCTACTGGTCGAATCTCGCCGGCCTGGTCCATGCCCTGCATGCGGGCAATGCCGCGCTGGCTGCGCAGTGCATCCGAGACGACCTGATCGAACCGCATCGTCGCTCGCTGGTCCGGGGGTTCGATCGCGTCAAAAAAGAGGCCCTGGCAGCCGGAGCACTCGGTTTCAGCCTTTCAGGATCAGGGCCGTCGGTCTTTGCCCTGGCAGAAGGACAAAGTCGTGCCGAGGAGCTGCTCGATCGCATGCAACAGGCTTTTCTGCACGCTCGGGTCACAAGTCGGGGGCATGTCTGTCGTCCGGATACCATCGGCGCACGTTTGATTGAAAGCGGTGATGATCGAGCATGAACTGGTACTCTTTGACGCAACCCCGAGAAATCGTCACCCTGTTTGAAGCGGCACAGCGCAGTATCAGCTCTGACGGCGGCCTGTTCATGCCGTGCGACCTTCCTCGCTGGACCGATTTCGACGAACTTCTCGCCATGCCGGTTCAACAACTCTGGCGCGAAGTATTCGGGCGTTTACTGTCCGACGAACGATCACGCCCGGAAATCGACGCGCTGGTTGACGACGCGTTTTCCTTCCCCGTACCGCTGGTACAGGTTGACGAAGTCACGTGGGCACTCGAGCTGTTTCACGGACCGACGCTGGCCTTCAAGGATTTCGGCGCGCGCTTTCTCGCCCGGGTCCTGAGCGCAGCCTCGAACTCTGCCGGCGGAAAGCCGCTCACGATCCTGACGGCAACCTCGGGCGATACCGGCGCTGCCGTCGCTCAGGCATTTCATCGCGTGCCCGGTATTCGCGTCGTGGTCTTGTTTCCCAAAGATCGCGTCTCACCGTTGCAGGAACGCCTGTTCGCCACACTTGGCGACAACGTTCTGGCGCTTCGCGTCGCCGGCAGTTTCGACGATTGCCAGAGCCTGGTCAAACGCTGCTTTCGCGATTCCGCGCTCAGTCACCGTTTCGGTCTCACTTCCGCCAACAGCATCAACCCGGCTCGTCTGCTGGCCCAGATCAGTTACTACACTGCTGGAGTCGCCGCTTATCGACGACAAACCGGTCGCACCGACGCGCCGGTCTTTTCCGTTCCGTGCGGCAACTTCGGCAACCTCACCGCTGGTCTGCTGGCTGAACGACTGGGACTCCCGATTCGCCGGTTCCTGATCGCCACCAATGCCAATACCGTGGTTCCCGAGTATCTTTCGGGAGCGCCGTATGCACCGCGAGCTTCGATCGCCACGCTGGCGAACGCCATGGATGTCGGAGCGCCCAACAACTGGGAGCGCATCCGCGTGCTTCATGACCGTGACGATCGCCGATTGCGACAGACTCTTGTCGCCGGAAGCGTCGATGATGGGGGCATCCGCGAGGCTCTGCGACGTCTGCAGGCGACCGGATACCTGGCTGATCCGCATGCTGCCGTTGCCTGGCAGGTACTCGAGCGTCTGCGCCGACCGGGCGAGCCGGGGATCTTCCTGGCGACGGCTCACCCGGCCAAATTTGCCGAGGTGCTGCGTGAAACGCTGCATCGTGAGATCGATCTGCCCGAAGCCCTGAGCCGAACGCTGAATCGACCGCTGCTTTCCGAAGATCTGCCGGTTTCTTTCCCCGAACTCGTGCGTCGCGTGGAAAGTTTTTGCCAAGCGGGTGCCCCTGCGGGTAATATAGACCCCGCATGAACGAACCATCCAAATTTCAGGCGTTTGTCGATCGGTTTTTCCAGATTCGCGTGCCCGTGGCTACCGGGCAAAGCGCAGGGCTGGGAATTGCGCCGATCATCGCTCTGGCTTTTCTCTGGCTGGTTCTGACCTGGGGCCGCAGCGAGCAGGTCATCCTGCCTGAAGGGTTACTCGAGGGAAAGACTCCGACGATGTTCGAGATCGTGGCCGATGGTACCTATCTCAACATTCCTGACGCCTCGCTCGTGGCCAGCGAAACATCGGACGGTAACACCCTGATGTTCGTGTCCTACCGCGACAAACAATACCCTCTGCATACGCTGCCGGCTCGATACGATAGCGGAGAACGAACGGTTCGCGTCAAACTGCGTCGCGGCCGTTTTATCGACCGCGTGTACGAGCAGGCCACCGAAACAATCAGCCTGGGAAGGGGCGGACCGACCGCACGAAAGGGTGTGGCGCTGCTCACCTATCAGTATGAGAGCATCGAGACCCGCCTGGTTTCGGCCTCGATTCTTCCCAGCCCCGCCGAAGTCATGCGCTCGGCGCGCGGCCTGATCATCGATCGCAGCCTGGCCTCCAATGTCTGGGCAAGCTTCTGGCGCGTCCTGAAGGGTTTTTTCATTGCCCTGCTGTTCGTTTTCCCGCTCGGACTGTGCATGGGCACGTTCTCTCGTGTCAGATGCATGTTTGCTCCGTTGATGACCTTCGCCGGCTACACGCCGATTCCGGCCCTTGTGCCGTTGACGATGCTGTTTGCCGCCATGTTGCGCGAGTTCGTCCTGAACCTCACCGGAGTGACCATGACCGACGAGATGCAGAAAGTGCTGTTTCTCGCCCTGGCCTTCGGCATCTATCTGCTGCCGCTGATCGTTCGATCGCTCGAAGAGGTCGACAACGTCTATCTGCAGACCGCATACACGCTCGGAGCCACCCGCCTGCAGGTCATGCGCCACGTCCTGCTCGGTATCGCCATGCCGCACATCTATGACGCAGGTCGCCTCGGCTTCGGCGTCGGCTGGAGCTACATCATGCTCGTCGAGATGGTCGATCTCGGCGGCGGCGGCGTCGGGTCGCTGATTCTCAACAGTCAGCGCATCGGTCCGCGCGAGCACATCTTTCTTATTCTGCTCGTCATCGTCATTCTGGCGTTCATTACCGACAAAATCTGGGAAGTGCTCGGCGATTGGCTGTTCCCGTACCGGAGGATGAAGCGATGAGCAAACCCGCCGATCCGAACTCTTCCGGAACTCCTGTGACGACCTCGTGGTTCCAGCGTCTGTGGCAGTGGTTTCTGCACCTTTTCTGGAAAGGCGGAAACACCCAGACGGTGAGCGGCACTCCGGCGTCCGCTCCGCCGTCGACCGCTGGTGCGTCCAGGTCCGTTTCAACCGATCAGCGCCCCGGAAGCCCTCCAGCGACGACACTGTCGGAAAAAGGGCGCAGCCCGACACCGTCCGTTCAAGGTACGTCGCCGGCATCAACGCCCCACGTCACCGGGCCTGCCGCTTCCGCCACCACGCCGGCTGCTCCTGGTACAACGTCCACGCCGACAACTGCTCAGCCATCGCCGGCAACTGCAGCAGCGTTCGACTTCCCGGCCCCGGTCGACACGAAAGAGTCGTCGCCGCGCCCGCCTGTCGCCGCTCCTGATCAGCCCAGAACCACGCCGACAACTAGTACAAATTCGAACCCGGCACCCACGCCAAGCCCCACAGGTTCGCCCACCATCGCTCCGGTCGTTTCCGCCACGATTTCGAACCTGCCCCCGCTTGATATGGGGCCGCTCAAGCCTAAGCCGCACGTCGTCGAGTTTCGCAATGTCTCAAAGGTTTTCAATGTCGGCACGCCGCAGGAGTTCTGCGCGGTCAAGGATATTACGTTCCACATCGAAGACCTGCCCGATGTCGGTGAATTCATCGCCATGGTCGGGCCTTCAGGCTGCGGTAAATCGACGATTCTCAACCTGATCGAAGGGTTTTCCGAAGTGTTTCCGCCGACGACGGGGGAAGTCCTGGTTCGCGGCCAGCCCATTACCGGCCCCGGCAAGGACCGCGGCATGATCTTTCAGAAGTACAGCTCTTTTCCGCACCTGACCGTGTTACAGAACGTCATGTTCGGACTCGAGATCAACGCCGATGAAAACCGGTATTCGCCCGAAGAACGAAAGAGCCGTGCCCTCGAGATGATCAAAAAAGTCGGGCTGAACGGACACGAACACAAGTATCCGTATCAGTTATCCGGCGGCCAGCAGCAGCGCGTAGCCATCGCCCGTACATTGGTACTCAAACCGCGGATCATCCTTATGGATGAACCGTTTTCAGCCTTGGACGAACCAACCCGCATCGACATGCAGGCCATGATCACCCAGCTTTGGAAGGAAGTTGAGGCGACCGTCTTCATCGTCACTCACTCGCTGGCTGAAGCCGTCTATCTTGGAGACCGCATCTTCATGTTCACACCCAACCCCGGTCGGCTGGCTGGAATCAGCTATCTCAAACCGGATGACATCGGCAAGGAGCCGGGCAAATCACCGCTCGTGGTCCAGGAAGGCCATTTGTTCAAGGAGCGGCTGGCTCACATCACCAGCGTGTTTCTGAACCTTCAGGAAGGGAAGCACTGATGCCACAGGAACCGCTCGGCTATCTCGATTATCTCAGCGAGGCCTTTCATGCCTCGCCGCCGGTCAAAGGCATGGGGCCGGTGCCGGTCAACAAGGTCTTTCTGGCCGGGGCCTTCATCCTCGGGTTCGCCAACCCCGGATTCTGGGCTTTGGCCGCTGCTCTCGAAATCATCTACCTGTACTTTCTCTCAACCCACCCCGCTTTTCAGAAATACGTACAAGCCAAGCGCATGAAAATCGTTGATGCATCGAGGGCCGAAAAGATCAACTCCATGATCCTGAGTCTCGATCCGGCATCAAAGAAACGATTGAATGCCCTCAACGCCAATCTCAATGAGATCACACGTCTGATGAATATCGACTCGGACAGCGCCACATCGTTTCTGCGTGAGACCAAACAGCGTACGCTGCAGCAGCTTTCCGACGTATTTCTGCGCATGATGTTCAGCAAGCGCGTCATCAACGACAGCCTGCAGAATACCGACGTCGACAAGATCAAGCGCGAAGCCAAAGAGATCGAGATGCAGTTGCAAAAGCCCGGCATCAACGAAGCCCTGGCACGCTCGCACAAAGCCAACCTTGAAATCCAGGTGCGCCGCATCACCAACATCGAGAAGGCCAACGAGAACCTTGACCTGGTCGAAGCGGAACTGAAACGCATCGAGAATCAGGTCCACCTGATCCGAGAAGAAGTGGCCATCAACCGCAGTCCCGAGGCCCTTTCGTCGACGCTCGATCGCATCGGCAACACGTTGACCGAAACCGAGGACTGGATGAACCGCCATTCCGACTTTTTCAGCAAGGTGGCCGGCAGCGGAGAAGAACTCCCGATTCCGCTGCCCACCCCGTCTGTTCAGTTTGACAGCTCGGACGATTCCGGTACGGAACCGCCCCCACAGACGCCGGTCAGCCAATAGCCATGAGCGGCATGCGAAACCGCATCACGTTCGCCGCCGGCCCGAAACATTGTTTCCGATTCTCGCCACGCCTGGCAGCCGGCCGGCGAGATGTCCTTCAAGTTTTCATCACCCCCGTCGAGGAGGATCCCCATGTCTGACACTTCGCCCGAAAACAACGGAATGGAAAAACCCGCCGAGAATTCGGCGACCGTACAAGACAAAGGAACACCACAGAAGCCTGGGGTGCTGCCCGAGTGGGCAAAAGAAATGTCAGAGATCTTTCGCAGCGGGGCCGTTTCGCAGTTCATTCTGTACGGCAACGTCGCCGACTGGGTTCAATACACACCGCCCGGCAGCGATGAGCCGCAGTTTGTCAGCCTGCAGGAATTCCTGTGCAAAGGGCTTTTCGCCCCATTCGAGGTAGTACTTTCGTATGATCGAGGCAAAGGCGTGCGCAGCCTGAAGGGCGGCGAACTGCTGCAGCAGTTTCTCAAGGTGTTCGACGGGTTTCATCACACCGGCTACACGAGCGGCAACCTCACGCCGGCCAACGACCCTGGTAAGGTTCTCGAACTGGGCAACGCGCTTCCCAAAGACCCCAAGCGAGCGCTCGAGATCGTCGATCGATTCATTCGCAATGGTCTGTTTCGCACGAAACCCGGTCCGGACGGCAAGCCCGTACCCGATCCGATGCGCGTGGCTCTGATCATCGATTACGCGCAATTTCTGATTCCGCGTACCGACCCGGGCTACACCAGCGCCGAGATCGTCGAAACGCTGATCAAGATTCTGGACTGGGCCTCAGATCCGATGATCGGCAAGGCGATGGTCGTTACCTGTCTGATCGCGGAAACGCTGGCGGATCTCAGCAAGCAGGTCGTCGAAAACCCGCGCTCGGCCAAACTGCGCATCGACCTGCCGAATGCCGCTGAGGTTCGTGA
Organism: uncultured bacterium; assembly: GCA_964472075.1. Classification (GTDB taxonomy): domain Bacteria; phylum Muiribacteriota; class Ozemobacteria; order Ozemobacterales; family Ozemobacteraceae; genus CAYYIY01. Next base: position 151,031 of record CAYYIY010000001.1, read on the forward strand.
TTTCATCGGTTCGATCACCGCTGACATCGCGGACTTCTCGAGTGTCTGCGATGTCGATCGCGAGTCGCTCAGCCAGAAGCTCGAAGGCTTGTCACGCGTCGATCTGCAGAACCTGATCCGGCGAGCCGTCAAGAACCGGCAGCGCATCAGCATGGAGTATCTGCGATCGGTCAAGAAGGAACTCATCGAAAAGTCCGCGGGCGGTCGCATGGAATTCGTCGAATCCACCAAAACCCTCGATCACGTTGCCGGCCACGTCGCGGTCAAGCAGTGGCTGCGCCAGGACGCGCTGCTGATGAAGCGCGGCAAGCTCAAGGCACTGCCGATGGGGTATCTGATTACCGGCCGCATCGGCACCGGCAAGACCTATCTCGTCGAGTGTTTTGCGGGGGAATGCGGCATTCCGTGCGTCGAGCTGAAAAATTTCCGCGACAAGTGGGTTGGCGCTTCTGAAGGCAACCTCGAAGCCATCTTCAAGATTCTGCACGCCATGGGTCAGGTCATCGTGTTTGTCGACGAGGCTGACCAGTGGGCGGGCAAACGCAGCAGCGAGGGCGGCGATTCCGGGTTGAGCGGAAGGCTCTATGCCATGCTGGCCCGAGAAATGGCCGACACCCGCAATCGCGGTCGCATCTTCTGGATGTTCGCCACCTCGCGCCCGGATCTGCTCGAGATCGATCTCAAACGCGTCGGTCGCCTGGACGTTCACATTCCTCTGTTTTCACCGCAGACCGCCGAAGAACGCAAGGAGTTGTTCGCGGCACTGGCGAAGAAAAACAAGGTGAAACTGGCGGAAGAGGATTATCCAACCTTCCCGGACGATCTCGATATCGGTGGCAACGAGATGGAAGGCATTCTGATCCGAGCCTCCCGTTTGTACGAGTTACAGGAAGACACCCCCGACAAGAAACCGATCGGATCGTTCATTCGTGACGTCATGAAGGGATACAAACCCATGGCTCACACGGAACGACTCGAGTACATGGATCTCGTCGCCACGCTCGAGTGCACCGACGAACGGTTCCTGCCCGAGAAGTTCGCGAAGATCCCGCTCGATCAGATCGAACAGCGCATGGCCATATTGAAAGGAAGCCTCGGCGAAGGCTGATATTCACCCATTCACTCTTCGCTCAGTCTCACTCACAGCGCTGGTCGAGTCAGGCCTCCTCATACGCACGCTCAGATCATACTCAGCATAAAGGCGGTGTGCGATTCAGCGCACCGATCCGGAAATGATCGTGACGTTCGATAAACCAGATCGCGGGCCTTCCGCCGTTCGTTCATCACTCGCAGGGACTTCCGGAAGGGTTTCACAGATTTCCTTGCACAAGAAGCCCAGAAGATCGGTGATTCGCATTTCAAAAGGCGTCCTGGGTTCGCTTCCGGGAGGTTGCTGAACGGAGTACCGCACCCAGACCGGCATGGCAATACGCTCGACGACGATTTCTTCAGGACGGGGAATCATGTAGTAACGATCATGTCCGGAAAAATGAAAATGCCCGGCGGGATCGACCGCGCCGCGGGCGATGGCTTCAGGGGCGATTCCTTCTTTCGGCTGCAGGGGCAGAGTGACACGCAGAATGGTCTCGTGCATCTCGCCGACTGACTGGCACAGGGCGACTGTCGACGGTTTCGGTTCTCCGATGGGGTTTTGTCTCAGAAACCAGTTCAGATATGGCTTGATACCCAACATTTCAGGCGCAGATGCCAGGGTTGTTTGTCCAGTCTCGATTTCGATGAGCACATCACGCTCCTGCATGGCGCTCAGAAAATCCAGAGCTTCATGAATGTCGGGGCGCAACTGACGCTGAACAGCCTCTGGATAAACCAGGACATTGACCTGCGGCATCGCGATTGCCGCATTCCACGGATTGAAGCGCTCAAGACGACGCAGCAACAGATCGTTGTCCGAGACAGAATTCGCCGCCGCGGCGGCAATGACGGCAGCAAGCTCCTGGCGCAATCGTACGAGATTCAGCCGAGGCGGTTGCCTTTTCAGCAGCGACAGCAGAGTCTTTTCCTGTTCGAGCATCGCCACGGCTGTCGGTCGATGTTCGAGCCGCTCAACAGCGGTAGCGCGATGCAGCGCACATCTGTCAGCTTTATGGGCAAGATTGAAAGCGGCAACAGTATCGGGAGCGTGGAGATGCACGTCAACCAGCCTCTTCAGGGTCGTCGGTGCCAGACGTGGAAACGGGACGCGCGCCACCGACAACAGGGCAGCCCCGCTGCATACCACCTGTTTCTCACGCACGAAAACCTGCCGCACAACTCCCTGGTAACCGGCCGTCACGGAAAGACGTACCAATTGTCCATGGCTGTCCGTCCGTTCGATCTCAGCGACAATATCCGTTTCTGCCACCGTATCACCGACGCGCCTTCTCAAAGCGGCCACTCGCCAGGTCGTCGGCACGGCACTCGATTGCCCATGCACCTCAGGAACTACCACGGTCGGCTCGTCTCCGAGATCGAGAATGTCGTCGAGAACGCCCTCGGTTTCATCCGAATTCAGAAGCGGTTCAGGGCTGAAAATCATCGATCCGGAAAACAGACACTGTTCCTTGTCCGAGCTGCCTAACGCAAAGATCCTGATTCGATCGAGCAGAGGATGTCGCACCCCGGCAACTTCAATGGTTCGCGTCGACGCCTGCTCATCGAGAAACACATCGACGCTCATTCCAGAATCGGGTGGAAACAGGTCTGGAGCTGCATGCGCCGACCAGGCCCATCTGGTTCCCTTGCCGTCGGTCGCCAGAGATGCACGCGGGGGCTGATACCATCTTCCTTTCAGATTGCGCGCGAGGCGCGCCGCCGCCCAGTTCAGCCCTGATCGTGCCGCCGCTTCTGCTTTGCGTCGGGCAAGCATTTTCTGAACGGCCCGGGTCTCCTGGCTCGAATAGTTCGACAGGGCAATCAGGCACAGCAACAAAGCCCCACCGAACACGATGACCAGGGAGAGAGAAAAACCGTGACGTTTCATGGTTCCTCCGGGCACCGAATCTCGTGGCGACAGAACTCACGACGACCACGAGCATCGATGACTGAGAACCCGAACGAAATGAATCCGGGCATGGAGCGTTGAACCGAGAACTCGGACAACGGGCCGCCAAGGATTTTCGACCCACTCATGTCAGCGGAATTCATTCGCGACAGGTCAGTCAGCTTCAGCATTCCCGTCTCATCGAGAAAGACCAGCTGCAAACGATACTGACTGTCAAGAAACACGGTCATCGAAGCGGGTGCATCGTCCTGGTTCGGAAAGACGACTTGCCGGCAATCAGCAATGGTTTCAGCAAATCTCAGATGAGTAAACCGCAGTCGATGGCCCGCTTCCATCCGCTCCGTGCCCGTCTGCAGCCATCTGTGGTAATGGACAAACACGAAGAAGGTCACGCCCACGACCACGACAAACAGAACAATCCCGATCAGCAGTTCCACCAGAGTGAAACCGTACTGAGTTCGCGGACGGGAATTCAGACTCATGGAATCGGAACAACCAAACCCTGTGTCAAACGGTGCAGAGGCCGGCCGCCCCATTCAAGTCTGACAAACAGTCTGACAATCGATCCGTCTACTCCGGAAATGTCCGAGCCGGCTCGGTCTGATACGCTCTTCCCAAGCATGTATCGTACCTGCAATAAAGCACGAAAGGGAAGGCGAAGGTTCGGTTCGGCAAACGTCGTGCCCGGAACCAGAGCACCGAGGTCTTCCTGCAGAAGCCGGTTTTCCACGATGGCTTCGGTCATGTCGGTTTCTCCCTCTCCGTAGGCGAGTCTTCCAGCGCTTGCTTCGTCGGCCAGGCGAAGGAGGATTTTTTCCGCCAGACGCATGGCCGCCGGGTATTGCCTGATCAGGGTCTGCTGCGGAAGACTCGATTCAGACAAAAACCGACTTACCGTTGTCACCAGCAGAAAAAGCAGACCTACAGAGATCAGCAGTTCGACAAAGGTAGTACCCTTCGGTTTTTCGCCTGTCATGGGTTGTTCCCGCATTTGCCCCTCATGATAGCACAGGCATCAGGGGCGGCTCCATGATGGTTGGTATGCTATACTTGCATTGTTGTAAAGCTCGCATACGTCTTCAGGAGGCACTGTCATGAGAATGCTGGTCGTGATTCTGGCGCTTGTTCTTTGCTGTGGACCGGTTTGTGCCGGAGCTCTCGAGGGATACGACAACCAGAAACTGAGCAACCCCGACCACAAGACCCCGAAGTATCTTTTCGGGCGCGTTGCCCAGAACTATTCGCTCGACTCCGTGAAGGACAAAGCCTCTGCCGAAGAGCTGCTGAAGAAAATGCTCCCCGATCTTGTCGCGGCGGGCATGATCATTGAAGAGGTGAAGGGTGACAAGATCAAGGTAAAAACCGAAATCGGCTGGGAATGGGTCGATGTCATCAGAGGCGCCGGGGCCCCGAACCCGGGCTTTTGGTGGGGTTCCGAAGGCAAGCCGATTGACGGCACCACCACCGGAGGAACTTCGAACGAGCCGGGCAGCGGAACAACCGGTGAGAGCACCACTTCTTCCCCCGGATCGTCTGCCGGCGGATTGAGCACGGTTCCCGATCGGCCGGAATATGGTCAGGCATCGATTGACACCAGCAGCGATGAACGTGCCATCATCAGTGCAGCCACCTGGGTGAAAGAGAAACACCCTGATCTGTTTCCCGAAGGTGACGATCGCGACAAAGCCTACGTCATGATGACACACGTCATCGGCATTTTACGAGCCAAGGGATTCGACGTGCATCGGGTGGTCAATCATCCGTCACGTCCGGTCGGACATCCGCTGCGATATGGTTCCGACGCCCTCGTTCTGAAGGGAAAGATCTACGACTGCTATGCGGCGCTCGGCGACCCCAATCGCTCGACCCCACAGGCCCTCTACGTCGGCCCGTATGCCGCCGGACGCGCCAAAGAATAAACTTTCGAAGACAGGCTGCGGAAACGCCCTCAGGCAAATCGCCGGTCGGCTCGCGTCACGGCGGCTTCGCCGACCTTTCCCTCAAACCAGCCGATCCGGACTTCGGCGGCGCTGTCGAAAGCCGGAACATACGGTTTGATATCGAGCAGCGGGGTCTCATCGAGGACATCGATGTTTTCCACGGTCAACACCCGTCCTTTTCGTTCGACCAGTCGCACCAATGATAACCCGATCGGATTCGGCCGGGCCGGCGAGCGTGTGGCAAAAATGCCGTGTTCAACCGTATCGAGAAACGGCTTCACTCGCAGGCGTGCCTGACGACTGCCATGCAGATGATAGATCAGCCACAAGTGCGAAAATCCTTCCAGATCGATCAATCCTTCCTCGAATTCCCGATGAATTTCTATTGTACCGGTTATCTTTTCCGCCCCGCAAGGCTGAACGGGCATTCCCTCGACCTGAATATACGGAGTGCGAATAATCCCTATCGCTTGCAGATTGATGTGTTCCATTCGTTCCTCCAGGGGCTGACCACCCGAGCACGCATTGAGATGTGCATATAGTAGCGCATTTCAGGCAAACAGCACAGCCCGCTTCGTGAGTCGAAAAGCAGATAGCGAATCCCGCGTCGAGTTTTGCGGACCTTTTCTTCCTGGGCGAAAAGGATTACACTTGGTAGCATACAGTATGCCCGGAGGCCCCTATGTGTGATCCACAAAAACTCTTGACCATCAAGGATGCTGCAGAACTGCTGAGCGTCAATCAGGAAGTCCTGCGCCGCTGGCTTCGCCAGGGCCAGATGACCGGGGTCAAAATCGGCAGCGACTGGCGTATCCGCATGTCTGATCTTGAACGTTATCTGGCTCCAGAAGCGGATGAGAAAGGTCCGGCCGTGCAGCAGGGTCCGAAGATGTGCATTAAGATTCCGAAGTGGCTGGAGTTTTCGGGCTTGCCCGGCAAGCTGTATCAAGACTATGGGCCGGAAGCCTGGCCGGTGTTCAAGAAACTCGTCGAACTCGACTACGAAAAGGAAGAACGCGAAGATCGCCGTGTCTTCTGGTGCGATTCTCTTCTTTCAGAGCGAGTCGGATACCCGGATGACGTGGTCCGCAACACCTTGAAACAACTCGAAAAATCAGGGTTGATCAAGCAGGGACACGATCGCGCCAAGGGCGACTTTATTCGTATCGTCACCCCTATTCGCACCCCTCGCTTGATTCTCGACATTCCCTTCGCTCAGGGCGGCATCCGCGGCGCTCCGGAACAGGCATGCGAAAATCGTTGTTTAAGACGCTATCTCGAGCCTGAAAACTGATGTTTCACGATACCCGACCCGGACATTCCGAGTCGGGTATCGGAGAGCGATCAATTTCTTTCAGCGTTTCACGGCGCTTTCCGGCCCGTCCTTCTTTTCTTCCAGCTGCATCTTGCGCATCTCGAAGCGTTTGTTGATCATATTCTGAAACACCGGAACCAGCGTCGATACCGCCTGTGAGATCCAGCTTTCCGGTTGCAGGCGATGCAGTTGCACCTGACCGTCCTTTTTCAGAATCAGAATGGCGATCGGGCGGGCCATGCCTCCCGCTCCGCAGCCGATGCCCTTGTTCCCTTTCTCGCCTTCTTTCGAGGCTTTGTCATGTGATTTGACTTCGGTCTCAGAACGCACACGCTCTCCCATGCCGAAGCCGAAGCCGCGCACAATGATGGGGATGATGGTGACATCGCCGGCCGTGACGGGGGTTCCGAGAACGGCGTTGGCATCAAGGTTCGACTTGAGCAAATCGCCAACCTGATGAAACGTCAGGTTGAGATCAGCCGAAACCGCCGCCGGCTCTTCGGCCTGAGCCAGACACGCGACACACAACAACGCGATCAGTACCAGTACCTTCTTCATGAAACAACCTCCGGTGGATTGATTTCGGACACACGAACAGAACTTTCAGATACACTTCCAGCCAGAATCAGACCGCCTGTTCCGCCCAGGAGGGCCGAAGCAAAGAACAGCGGCCCAATGGCCGGCACCAGCACCAGAAACCAGACGCACACGACAAGCAGTGCGGCCGCCAAGGGCCAGGCACGCCCCTGCACGAACTTTCCCAGACAACACTGGCCGATAGCCATCGCCGTCACCGCCGGGGCAACGAGCAAGAGGGGAAACAGCGGAACAATCGCAAACAAAGGCACAATCAAGCCGATCTTCGACTTCCAGCCGGTCACCACCAGAAGGGCAAAAACGACGGCTCCGATGAGTCCGTAGAGCACAGCCGCGACCGGAAACGACCGCAGAGAGCGGGCCGCCTGCGTCACCTGGGCGGACAGCAACATGCACCAGACCAGCGATGCCAGAGCCAGGCCGCCGATTGCCCGTGCCTTCAGCTTCTGCACCGTCGGCGATGCCGACCATTCACGACCAACACGATGCACCGTCTCCGACAACGACTCCTGTTCCGGCGGCGGCGTCTGAAGAGCGATGCCACTCTCACGGTTAGCGCTGTCTGCAGCGGAAAACTCCGCCAGCAGCTCTCGGACAAATGAATAGGGTGATTGCGACGACAAGGGAACGACCGCCGGCTGAGTGGCTGCCGAAACAATCATCTGCAATGGTACAAGCCTTCCATAGCTTATAACACCATCAGATGCCAGAAATGAAGGAAGACGAAACACCAGAAACTCAGGGGCGGCCGTAACAACAATGGTATGACTGCCAATGTTCAGGGGCAACGAAGAATACGTCCAGACGTTTGATGCGACAGGCGGCACGACGCCGATAAAGGGCGGTGTCGTCACCGTCGACTCGGCAGGCTGGTCGGTCGGAGCGGCGATAACCGCACCGCAGGCACACAGCAACACCGTCAGAATGACGGCCACGGCATGGCGGATTCGAGCGTTCACCTCTCCTCCCTCCCGAGCGGCGGTCGCGCTCTCTCTCAACAGCCTAGAACAGCCTGCGCCCTTTGTCAAATAAGCGACTTGTACAACTCACCCATGTTTTCAGAAACCAACGTTTCTGAACGGGATACCGACGCAGCACGCATCGTGTGAACGGCACCGCCCGGTCGAGATCAACGAATGCGCAGATTGATCAGGGTGTAGTCGTCGAACGGTGGAACGCCGGTCATGTGCGAGCTGAGAGCCCCCTGCAGGTATTCGACCACGGAAAATGCCTGCTCACGAGCTTTCGCAGAAAATGCTTCCATCAATCGTTTCTTGGTAAACGGCTTGTCAAAACGATCTCGGGCATCGATCACGCCGTCGGTATACATGAGAATCGAATCGCCCGGTTCGAGATCGACCGTTCCGAACGGGTATTCATCGAGGTCGTCATACATACCCAACGGCAGGCCGCCCTCACTGAGTTCGACGATTTCTCCCGTTTTCGAGCGCCACAACAGCATCGGCGGGTGTCCGGCCAGCGCGTATTCGAGCTTGCGCCGATCGTGACTCAGCATCATGGCGCCCGCCGTGACATACTGAACCCCTTTCGAGAACCGGCAGATGCGGTGATGCGCGCACTTCATGAAGACGCTGAGATCAGAAGCCGACATCATGAGTTCGGCCATGTGAGTCGTCGACAGCACCATGGTCAGGGCGGCCGGAATCCCCTTTCCCGAAACGTCGCCGATAAAGAAGGCCAGACGCCCGTCATCGCGCTCGACCCAGTCGTAGAAGTCACCGCCGATCTCTTCCGCGGAACTGAGGTGCGCTCCGATCTCGACATCGGGAAGATTCGGCCGCCGATTCGGGAGATACTGAATCTGAATCTGTCGGGCAATGGCCATTTCTTCCTTGATCTGATCGCGCCGGCTGATCTCTTCGAGTAACTGCGTGTTCGCCAGCGCGACCCCCAGCTGATTGCCGAAGATCGTCATGATACGCATGTCGGTTTCGGCAAAGCCGCCCTGCCGACGTTTATCGGCGACATTCAGAACGCCGTAGACCTCGTTCTTATGAATCAACGGCACGCAGATGAAACCGCCGGTGCGATAGCCTTCGCGTTTCAGTGAGCGAAAGCGTGGGTCGGCACTGATATCATTGATCAGCAACGGCTGCCGGTTGGCAATGACCCACTCCGACACCGGCGATGAAGACAGATAGGGCTGCTTCTCATACTCCTTGCCGACGCCGACGGCCTCGAGAATGAACAGTTTTCCGGTGCGAATGTCGCGAATGATAATCGAGGCTCGACGCACCGAGAGAATCGCCGGCATACGTTTGAGAATGAAGCGCGCCAGCGAGCCGAGATCCATGACGTTGTTCATGCCTCGCCACAGACGGTACAAGACTTTGATCTCGTGAAACCGCTGTTTCAGCTGACTATGCGATCTTTTCAACAGCTTTTCGTTCTTGCGCAGTCTGGCGAGCAGAAACGAGTTGCGCAGCGAGTAGGCCAGATAGTTGGTGAAGATCGTCAGCGACCGCAGATCGGTATCGGAAAACTCCCCGCCGTCCTCGCGATCGGTCAGACTGAGAACGCCGATGACCTTCTTCTGGTCGATGAGCGGCAGGCAGATGAAGGCCTTGGAAAGATAACTCTCACGCCGGCTCAGATGCCGAAAGCGTTCGTCCTCGTCGATGTTTCTGACGATCAGCGTCTCAGCGTGATCGGCCACCCAGTTGATAATCGGCGCTTCGGCCGTATGACGAATGACGGTGGCATCCTGCGGCATGCCGATCGAAGCGGGAATATGAAACCCTTTACGATCGATCAGCACCAGACTGACCCGCTTCACCCTGATGATGTGAGGTACTTCGCTGACAATCGCTTGTACCAGCTCCTGCGGATCATTGCTCGAACAGGCCAGCCGTCCCAGTTTTTCCAGAATGGTCATCATATCAATTCAGCACCGCCAGCTTTCCTTGAGTTTTCCGAACATCGTCCCCACGTCTGATCGTCACTTTATAGATATAGACTCCGTTGGCCACCGTTTTACCACTTTCCGTGCGCAGATCCCAGCGGGCCGAAAAGGTCCGGTTCCCGGCATGATTGAGATCCAGCACCGCCAGTCGTTCTCCGGAAACGTCATAGATGCGCGCCTCGACTTCCGTCCCCGGATCGTCCGAGCCGGCTCCTTCCAGAATCACAGCCAGCTGTGCAGAACCACGGCAAGGGTTCGGCCAGGCGATCGTCTGCGCCACCGTCAGCGGGCCGATCAGATTCTGCCGAATCACGGCTCGTTCACGATTATCCGCCCGATCGGCGACCTCAATGCAGAAGAGATGTTCGCCGCGTGAAAGATGCGACACATCGGCGGCCACCACTCCGGTGTCCGCATCCAATTGAAACGGAATCGCCTGGCCGTCGGCCTCGACGCGCACCGATTCAGGTTTTACTCCCGAACCTCCGTCGGTCAGTCTGGCCATGAGCACCGGCTGATCGTGCTTCTGTTCGACTCGCGGATCATGAATTCGGGGGGGCGAGCGGTCCGAGACGAGCATGTACAAGCCATCGCGACTCACGGCGCTGAACCAGCCGCGATCCGACCGACTGGCACGCAGCCATGGATTGTCCGAATCCTTTCGGTTCCAGATTCCGATCTGACCGTCGTTCTCAGCAGACGCATCAACGTTGAAGGTCAGCCGGGTCTCGATGACGTTGCCGCCGTTGAAGGTCAGCTCGTACGGTCGTGACAGTATCTGCAGTTCGGTCGGCACATCGATCTCACTCATCTCAAAGAGTAACGCATGATCTTCGGCCGCCCGGGAACGCAATGCGACATCCGCTTCGCGCAGCTGCAGATGCGCGGTGACACCTTCCTTCAGCACGGAGGCATAGAAGGAAAAAGTACTGGTTTCAGTGCCGACGCGAACCGTCACCTGACCGTCTCCCGAGCCGGGAATCGTGTAATTGCCGACAAAGACGCGTCGCGAGTCGTCGGCCGCCGACAGCTCGGCCGGTGCCTGAATGTTGCTGAAACGAACCATGGCCTGCGGGGTGTCGGCAAGAGCCGTTTCCGATTTGACCACGATGATGAATTCTCTCGGAAACGCCGGATTCGGAATCGGAAACACGCGCATGGCCTGTCCGTCCGCGGCAAACGTATAGGCAAACGCCTGTGAAACATCAGCCTGTGTGGTAGCCACCGCGGGAATCAGCACCAGTCGCTGAAAATCGGTTAGATCGACCTGCAGTCGGCCGACCCCGGTCTCGTCGAGCAACAGGTCCCGTGTCCAGGTCTCACCGTTCGCGCGCACGCCGGCGAGAAACGGGGTCATGGCCGGTTCTACCGCCCGAAACCCAAGGCTCAAAAGGCCATTGCCTGTTATCGACTCGTACTTTCCCGCGTTCGCGCGCGAGATTCCCTGACCGCCGAACGTGCTGCGTTGAGACGCCGAATAGACATGTGTCTTGCCGGTCAGCGGCAGACGATCGGCCTCGGGGCCGAGGCGGCGCACCTTGTCCTGATAGCCCCACAGATCGCGGTTCTGACCAAGCAGGTTGAAGTGATTCGCCGTCAGCCAGTCTTTCAGGACCCTCACAAAGTTCGTGCTCTTTTCGGCGAGCAGGGTATTCAAGCCATTGATGCCGACCGAGGCGTTGTCGACACAGGAGCGCAGAAAGGCGGCACGCTCGTCATCTGAAGCCCCACCGTATTTTTCCACCAGATAGTAGATGAAAAGAAACGAAGCGCCGTAATGACGAAACAGCGTGGCTTCCGAAAACCACTCCGTCTCCGAACTGTCGGTGAGCACGATTTCCGGTTGTTCGAGAAATCTCGAGAGATGCGGTGATGGCGGCACTCCAAACCCGCCGAGCGAAGCTGAATACAGATATTCCGCGTATCCGCTCAGCCCTTCGTCGATCCAGCGCTCTTCCTGATTGCGCGGCGACATGTGCCTCGAGAAATTCACCATGTGTTGAAACTCGTGGGCAAGCGTGCGGTAGAAATCGTTGTTCTTGTCGGCCGGATTGCCGGGAAACCCCGGATTCACATCCATGAAGAATACGGGCATGCGATTGCCTTCATACAGGGGTTCAGGCTGCAGGTCGGCCGAGTCAAAGTATCCGGCAACATAGCCGCCGCTCATGCCATCGCGAATGTCCAGAAGTAAAATGTAGATTTTCTGGTCCGGAAGCTGAAAAGAAGCAGGGAGCTGTACGGTTCCGAACCAGCGCGACACCATCGGGTAAATTTTCTCATCAAACGTCTTCTGCACCTGCTGAAACGTGTCGGCGGTCAAGGAACTGGAGCCACCTTCCGAATCGCGGGCCGCGAATACGTAACACGATGTTCCAATTGCTCGTAGAACCGCCCGTCTCACCTCATACTGACTTGTACCGAAGTTAAAGGCGAGAAAATCGATTTCCTTCGCATTCACATCGGAACTCTGCAGCGGTGCTGTCAACCGTGCTCGCAGCGCGACCTCCCGGGCGAAAACCGGGTCGCGCGCCAGACGACCGGCAAACTGAGCCGTATTCTGCGGACGACGACTCCGCAGCAGAAAGGTGCCGTCGCTGATCATCGGACGTGCGCTTAATAGTCCGGCACTGGTCCCTTCAAGCCAGAGCAACAGCAGCGCCAGAAAAAAGAGCAACCGCTGAAAGGGCAAGACAGGCCGACCCGGGGTCATGAACGGCTCCTGAAGCAGATGACGACAAACAACGAGACCGGCCCAGTATACTACGTGCGGGCGGAATCCTCCACCTGCACCACCAGAGCCGTGATATCATCGCACTTCTCCCCCGACTTCAATTCCACCATTTCCTTGACCGTGCGGGTGAATTCCTCGGGTGACAAGTTCAAATGCGCGAGAAAAAATGCGGTCAATGCCTGATACCCATCAGACGCACCCGTGCAATCTTCGAAAAAGTCGGTCAACCCGTCGGTATAGAACAGAATGCGATCGCCCGGCTGCATCTCGATCGTTCGCGTTTGATACGTGCTTTCGCGAAACAACCCGAGAAGAGTACCAGTTGACTCAAGCGGAATAACGCTCTTTAAAGAGGCTTGATAATACAGAGGGAAGTCATGGCCCGCGTTTGCATAGGTGAACGTTCGTCGACCGGGGTTGAAAAAACCGACAAACGCGCTGCTGTTGAAACGAGTTTCAGCACCAAGGTAGTCTTTGACCGTCAGATTGACCTCGTTCAGCAGCTGCGCCGGATCACTCACATGCGCAATCTTCTCGCGAAAGAGACTGGTAACCACAGCCATGATCAGCGAAGCCGGAATCCCCTTGCCGCAGGCATCGCCGACCAGCAGGCCGAGCGTTTCATGCGAACAGTGGCGACACGACTTGCTGGTGCAATCGCGGCGACTGTGCGAACAGGCGTCGAGGTAGCTGTAGTAATCGCCGCCGATAAAGCGGGCGGGGCGAAAGAACACCGAGATGGACAGCCCGGGCCAGGCCGGCGAAGACCAGGGAAGAACACCTTCCTGTACCAGTCGCGCCAGCTCGAGTTCCTTGTTCATGCGCGTATCGCGCTGTTCCAGTTCATGTGCCTTCTCCCGTAGTTCCTGATGCAGGGTCAGGTTGTGCAGACTGATCCCGATCTGATCGATCAAGATCTGCAGCTGCAGCAGCACATCATCGGAGATCGGCGCTTCGAGATCGCTGTGAAACAGCAGCAATACCCCGATATCCTGACGGCGATGCTGAATCGGCAGACAGATCGTCTGACTCCCGCCGGCCAGGCTCCGGATCGGTGAATCAGCGGACAAGGCCGGATCATCGGGCGGGATCAGAAGAATCTCGCCTCTCCGCAACAGCTGCCACATCAACGACTCAGCGGGAACCGGTGACGGCAGAGCCGCGAGTTCCGCTTCCGGCACCCCGTAGCTGCGCACCGGCCGCATTTTTCCGTCTCGACGATCGATCAGCAGCAATACGGCTCGATCGAAGCCGACGATGCGAATGACCAGAGCCAGAATCGGATCAAACGGATTCTGCGTCTCCAGGGCGCGAATGTCATCAAGCGTCTGGGACAAATGGTGAAATTCGCGCAGGAAAAGCAGTTCCGCACGCGTACGCCAGAACTTGCGGGCGGTGACGAACAGAGCCGCCGACAGATAGACGCAGGCGAGATACCAGAGAAGTGAGCCGGGCCGGCCGCCGAGCACCACGCCCAGACACAACCCCCACACCAGGAAGAAGACGATCCAGCGCCAGTTGCCCAGCACAAAAACGTTTCCCGTTCTTGGGCGAAGGGGTGAGAGAGTACGCATGCGGCGGCGAGGCCCTCAGTCGAGGTCGACGGTCTGGTCGCCCCATTCCGTGAGCCGCAGGTAGAGCTTCTTTGGGCTTTTCGCGTCGATGACGAATCGACGATCCTTCTCGAGGTAGTTCTTGAGGCGCTGCCGAATCTTGAACAGCAGATCCTTCGTAAAGACGGTTTTGGTCTCGTTGCCGGCAATCAGCGGTGCCGATAATCGCTTCCAGATGTCCGAGAGACCCTGCGGTCTCGCACGCTTGCGAAGGTCCTGATAGATGCGTTCGATCATCGCCTCGAATAATTCGGCGCCGTTGAAAGCGAAGAAGAACGCCACCGGCGGAATAAACCCGAACTGCATCAGCACGTTACGACCCTTCTGTACCAGCCGCTCTCCCTCGCCCTGCAGATGCACGACTTCGGAACGCATGATGCGCATCAGCATCATATCGAGATCTTTGCGCTGCAGCGTCTGAATCAACTCCCTGTCGGTCGGAAAAAACTTCTGCAGGGTGGAAAGAATCGTTTCGAGTCGCTCACCGCTGAGAAACTGGAGATTCCTCTGATAGGTCTCGGGGTTCTTGCGCTTCATTTCCCCGAGCACCTTCTCAAAGTTCAGAATAAACTCGAATTTTGAGGCGCTCGCCATCTTTTGAACGATCCGTATAGAGATAAATTTTTATTTATCCTAATGCGAAACCTTCGCCGATTCAAGCATTTTTCTCCCCGAGTTGATAAGAAATTCCGCCGGCGGTATGCTGAACCACGTAATTGCGATTCTTGCCACATCCGGACATCCATGTATGGAGCGACATCAATGGGGGTGACATCTGCAACAATGCCGTCACGATTGCTGCTGCCCCACTTTCCCGAGCTGGTGATTCACCTGCAACCGCAGGGGCCGGTGGTGGAGCAGTTACCACCCTGGCTGGCCGATCTTCTCACCGGCCAGGAAACCGGTGAACCCAGCCAAGGGTTTCAAACGCTGGCCCAACGTCTGCCCGGCCTCTCGGAACTGGTTGAAAGCGCAGCTTCACAGGGGCAGCCGATCACCGGGTATCAAAGCGAGCTTACTGACGCCTCAGGCAATCTGCAACGACTGGTACTCGACGCGTATCCCCAGGTGCTGGCGGACGGTTCCCGCTCGGTGCGCGTCAGTGTACAGGCTTTTCCCGACCGGGTCGCGGTCGACCTTCCCGATGGCGGAGCATGGCACGGCATCGTGGGTCGCACGGCCCCCATGCGCAAGGTTTTCAACAAGATTCGCCTCTACGGAGCCGTGACTGCCCCAGTGCTGGTGACCGGCGAAACCGGGTCCGGCAAGGAAGGCGTGGCTCAAGCGCTTCATCAGGTCAGTGCCCGGCGCTCCGGCCCGTTCGTCGCCGTCAATTGCAGTGCCATCTCGGAAAACCTCTTCGAAAGTGAACTGTTCGGGCACGAAAAGGGTTCATTCACCGGAGCCCTGCGAACGCACAAGGGGCGGTTCGAGCGAGCGCACGGCGGCACACTGTTCCTCGATGAGATCGGCGACATTCCCACCGCGTTTCAGGCCAAGCTGTTACGGGTTCTCGAGACCGGCACCCTCGACCGCGTGGGCGGCGAGCATCCAGTTCAGGTCGACGTTCGCGTGGTTGCCGCCACCAACCGGCCGCTCGAGGAAGATGCCCGCCTGAACCGTTTCCGTGCCGACTTGTACTATCGCATCAGCGCGCTGCAGATTCACCTGCCGCCATTGCGAGAGCGCGTCGAGGATATTCCCGATCTTGTTCATCATTTCATCAGACAGCTGAACGAAAAGTACCAGCGCCGCATTGCGGCGCTTACGCCCGAAGCGCTGCACCTGCTGCAACAGTACTGGTGGCCGGGGAATGTGCGCGAACTGCGCAATCTGATGGAGCGACTGTTTGCCGAGAATCAAAGCGATGTCATCGGTCTGCGATCGCTGAAAGACTGGTATGAAGAGCGAGTGCAGGCGGTGCGCAACGGTGTGGCCTACGATCCGCGCGTCACGGCGCTGCCCTGGCAGCAGCCTATTCCTTTGGGCATGGAGATCCAGCAGGCCACGACCCCCGCCGGAACTCTCAACAGCCGAAACGGTGACGCACCGGCCAACGGCCGGAACTCATCAGGAGTTCGTACAAATACAAACAGTCGTGACTCAGCTCGAGAAACGGTTTTGATGCCTGGAGAAGAAAACTGGGCCAGCGATCGCGCCCGGCCGATCAATGTCGTTCGTTCGTCTGACAGCGGCGCCGGCGGTTCTCGGTTGCCGCCGATGTCACCCGCGTCAAAGACGGCTGATCTGACGGTAGATCAGGTCAAGCAGGCAATCACCGCGGCTCGCGGCAACATGACGCAGGCCGCTCGGACTCTCGGCATTCACAAGGCGACTCTGTATCGCTTTCTGAAAGCTCACAACCTCACCCGCGACTCGCTTTAACAGACACTGCCGCGCTTTAACCGATGCTCTCGTCGGCGGTATTCCCGTCACTTCTTCAGCCGTTCGTCAGCGACAGTCCGGTGAATGTGGAGTTGGAAAAAGAAACTCCTACCCGCAAACGATCATCAGCAATCGATGCTCGAACAAAACGAAGATGACTCAGGCTTGAACGGGCTCTGCGGCCGCTGTCGTATCGCGAACCGCGCTGCCCATGACGCGATTGCGGCCGGAGTGTTTGGCTTCGTACAAGGCTTCATCGGCGAGTTTAATCATTTCGAGCGTTGTTTCGACCGGATTGATCGGTACCGCCGACACGCCGAGGCTGATGGTCACCTGTAACGGACCTTTCGGCCCCTGCACCACAAGCTGCTCAACCCGCTGTCGCAGACGTTCGGCAAAGAGAACGGCCCCCTCGAGATCGGTTTCAGGAAGAATAATGGCAAACTCTTCGCCGCCGTACCGCGCAGGGCTGTCGGTATCACGCACGGTCGCCCGGACGGTCCTGGCGACTTCTCTCAAGACCAGATCGCCGGTCTGATGGCCCCAGGTATCGTTGAACTTCTTGAAGTGATCGATGTCGGTCATGATCAACGACAACGGCTTTTCGTAGCGTTTTGCGCGGCGGAACTCCTCTTCGAGCTTGGACTGGAAATGGCGATGCACGATCAGACCGGTCAGACCGTCAATCGTCGCCAGATTGAAGAGACGAGCCTTCTCGATGACCACCGCGGCCTGATTGGCCATGGTCAACGCCAGCTGCAGATCTTCCTGATCGAAGGGGCCTTCGGCGCGATTGACCACATTCATAACGCCGATGGAACTGTTGCGCACCTGCAGAGGCACACAGATGAGCGAGTGAATGTCCTGGTGATCTTCAGGATCGAGCGCCGCGAATTCCGCGGTTCCAGGCACGTGTTCGATCAATCGCGGCTCGCCTTTGGTGAACACTTCGCCGGCAATACCTTCACCTGTACGAAACAATTTCTTCAAATCGTCGCTCAGGCCGCTGCGCGTCGGGTCTGTCCGACTTGAACTGCCGATCAGCACAGATTCTTCAACCAGATTCTCGTATCGCTCATCCAGCAACAGAATCGAGCCTCGTTCGGCCGAGAGCGCCAGAATCGCGCGAGACAGAATGGTATCCAGCGTCTTGGTAAGATCGCCCATGAAGTTCACGGCCTGGCTCACTTCATTGACCAGGCTGAGTTCGCGCACTTTTCGCGCCAGTTCACGATTTCGCTGTTTCAGATCGTAGAATTGCTGCACCAGCCTCATCGTCGCCCACTGCACCGGAACCATCAACATGATCGGAACGACTTCGAGGATGACATCGAGTCGAAATACCAGCCACGCGATACCCAGCCAGCCGCCCCAGACCATGGCCACTATCGAATTGGCGCGCCACCCTGCCTGCTTCCAGATCAGCCAGCCGGTGAGCAACGCCACCAGAATGATCATGATCCCCGCACGACGAGGCGGCAGACGGCGCAACACGCTCCCCTCGAGAATGTTCTGCAGCAGATTGGCGTGAATCTCCATGCCGGCCATCGCCCCGAATGGCGAAAATTTCACATCCTCTGACAGCCCGCGAGCGCGCGTTCCGACTATGACAGCCGCGTCCCTGAAGATTCCTTTGGTGAAGCGCCCCTGCAGGACATCCAGAAAAGACACGTCACGAAAATGTGCATTCGGCCCGGCGTAATTCAAGAGATACGATGAGTAGACGGTCTGGTTGTTCGGATTCACCCTTCTGAAGTAGTACGGAAGACGAACCTGTCCCAGCCGCACTCCACTTTCATCTGCTTCTACGGGGGTTTTCATTAGCAGAGAAGCGATCGATAGCCCAAAGAGATAGTGGTTTTTACCGTCGACCGACTTCTGCAACTGAAGATTGCGAATCACGCCGTCGCGGTTAAGCGTTTCCGACTCCATGTCGATGAAGCCTTCTCCCGCGGCCGCAGAAGCCAAAATCGGCACCGCGCGATCGACCATGAAACGCGATACCGGCTCAAGCGTTTCCGGGTCGGCCGTCAAACGCAAACTGACTGTTTGAGCCAGAATAACGTTGCCTGATTCGCGAATGGCCTGGGCGAAACTCTGATCGTCCTGGTCACCAAGCGACGATGGTTCACTGAAAATCAGATCAAATCCGACAGCTCCGGCTCCCTCGTTTTTCAGGATCTTCAGCAGTTCCGCATATCGAGAGCGGGGCCAGGGCCACGCACCAAGCTTTTCAAGACACGCATCGGTGATGGAAACGAGTACGATCCGGGAATGTGCCGGAAGCTCTCCACGAAAGCGAAAGCGGGCATCGATCGAGTGGTTTTCGAGGTTGGTGAACAGCCCGAAGAAGAAGGCGAGGGCAAACAGAACCCCGAACAGCAGAGAGGCGAAAAGCTCCCAGCTGCGAATGAAGCGGCCCTGGCCGCGAAAAGATGCCTCGGAGGTCATGGATCGCGTAAAAAGAAAATGCCTCGACCCCGGGTTTCACTCCGGGGCCGAAGCATCGTGTTCAGTGAGTCTGAGCGTCGGGAGCCGGGTTCCCGATCTGCGCCCGCAGCTTGCGAATTTCAGAAAACGTCTGGTGAAACTCCTTGTCCGCGCGCGGATAGAGTTTCAACGCCTCTTTGTAATTCTTCAGCGCCTTTTCGATCTCAGCCTTATCGCGCAGTTTGTCACCGCGCTCACGATACAAGGTCGCCAGTTGCCGCCGGGCATCAAGGAACTTGTCTTCATACATATTCTGGCTCGAATACATGGGACTGAAGGGGTCAACGCGCGCACTCGACTGGTACAACGTGAGTGCCTCTTCGTAATCTTTGATCGCCACAGCCCACTTTTCGGGGGCTTCAATGTCGCTTGCCTCGTCGATATCGGCCGGCTTGAGGTGGGACATCAGCCGTTCGCCGATCTGCAGCAAAAAGGCACGATAGGTAAAGTCATCGTCGGCCACGACGAGCAGCGCCCGCTGCAACACCTTGTAGGCCTGCAGATACTTCCCCAGATCGGCGGCCCGCTGACTGCGACGCAGATATGAGCGCACCAGTGCCCGCTTGCATTCGCGCACCGCCTGCTTCACATACGTGACAAAGCGATGGTTTTCCGGCATGCCGCCCAGGTTCTTGAGGGCTTCCTGATACTCGAGGATCGCTTCGGCATACGCGCCGGTTTGACGCAGGTCGTCGCCGTTCTTCACGAACGGGGAAATCTGCGCGAAGATCTCCTGATCGCGCAGCAGCACCCGGGCCTTGTCGAGAAACTTCTTGGCTTCTTCAAGAAAAGCCGTTTCGGTTTCGGCCGCCAGGTTGATAGCTTCTTCCAATTCGTCGACGGCGCGGGCGTAGTCTTTCGACTCAAGCGCGACGATTCCCTGTTCGCGATGCAGCTGGGCCAGTTGTGCGTCGGCCACCGTGATCTGGCTCTGCGCCTTCTTCTGCAGTGCCAGCTCTTCATCGGTGAACGAGGCTTCAGGATCAGCCGCGGCGATCCGGTCGAGTTCCTCGAGAACCTTGAGATATCCGGCTTTGGCGTCGGCCCAGTTCTTGTTCTCGGCCAGCGTGTCGGCATCTTCGAGATAGGATTTGATCAACTGCAGATCTTCGTTCGTCATGGCTCGTCTCCTTTGCGCCGGTCTGCCTGATGCAGACGCCGGGCGGCTGATTCGGAATCGAAAAATGTCAAACCTTCTTCAGGTCTTGAGCCCTTCTTCGCTTCGCGGGCTTTCTGATAATCGCCCGCCGCTTTCTGGTACTCGCGACGTTGGTAGTGAATATACCCTAAAAGCGACCGACCTTCACTATGATTCGGGTCAATTTCGAGCAGTTTTTTTACGTGCTTCTCGGCTTGCGGGTACAACCGCATCTGAATTTCGAGCAACGCCAACTCGTGCCACAACCGCGGGTGTGCGGCAAAACGCGTGGTCAGCCGCTGAAAGTGGTCGAGAGCCAGCGCGTATTTGCCTTCTTCGCGCAGACGATTTCCCTCTCGATAATGGGGGTCTCGGGAAAGCTCATCATCAGGTCCGGTGGCGGCCGCTCCCTGCTTTCCACCCGCCGGCCCCTTCTTGCCGCTTTGCCGAGCCGCATGATCGAGCAGTTTCTGCATGGCTTCACGCCGCGACGACTTCGGAAACGACTTCAGAAAGGTCGCTCCCCACTGCTGCGCCGCCGCATAGGCCCGCAGGATCACACGCAGGCGAATGGCCTCGAAGTAGGCTTCCTCGACAAACCGAGAGGCAGGGTGCAGGCGCAACAACTGATCATACAAGCGGCAGGCTTCCTTCAACTCACCGAATCGAGCGGTGTTCCCAGCCAGGCGAATCAGCAGCTCCGCATCCGGAGTGCCGCCCGAGCGCAGCTGCATCTCTTCCTGATCTTTCAGAATCTCGGTCGCCAGTGATTCGCTCTCTTGCCGCGACAACTTGGGAAAGGTTAACAACGCCGCCAGACTGTCCGGCGGACGTGACGATGCGGGAGTGGAGATCGCCGGACGGGTGAACGTTTCGGGTTCAGGATCAGAAGGGGCCTGGCTCATTTTGCCCAAAGCCGCGGAAATATCCTCAACCTCCTCGAATTTTCCTGACTTTTCTGTTGACGAATCCGCTATTTTCTTCGTCTGTGAGGGCTTCGCAGCCGCAACAACCTTCGAATCCGCCGGTTCTGAGGATTTTGAAGAGGCAGGAGACGTCACGGGTTCGCCGGAATCGCCGGAATCGCCGGCATCAGCGGAATCTGCGGGCTCAGATGCCGATGCGGGGTCTGCCGGCTTCGCGACTGCCTCTGTGTCGGAATCCGGGGTTTCCGCCTCGGGGTCTTCATCGCGCACCGGGCGGCTCGGCCCCGTGCTGCGCGCATTCATCTCCTCGAGGTCTTTGTTGGTCAGCATGACCGGTTTCCTGGTCTGGCTTTTTGCGGCCACGACAGATTCAACACGAGAGGGGCGGACGGAATTCGCTTCAAAAGCTGCGGGTTTCCTGTTGCCGCGTTCTTCCGTGTCGCGGGCCTGGCGAACGGAACCCTGTCCCACCCGGGCCGCAGTTCCTTCCGTCGATTTCTCGGTCTTTTTTGAGCTGACCGACAATTCTGACGGTGTTCCCGCCGTTCGCACCGAACCTGGGTTCTTTGCCGGTGTTTTCGCCGAAGTCTGAACCGATTTCAGCAGATGTCCGGCCAGGCGGGCAAATTCCGTTCCGGGAAAACGTTTTTTCAGATCACGACACAGATCGTGTGCTTTCTCCGACTGCCCCAACATCAGGTATGCCTGCGCCTGTCGGAATCGAGCTTCGGCTTCTTCTTCCGATGCGGGTTTCTGGTTGATGAGCTCCTGGTAGGTGTCGATCGCCTGCTCAAAACGCTCGGCATACAGCTGGCAGTCACCCAGCATCAAAAGCGCCAGAATCTTCTGTTCCCGGCGTGCTGCCGTTTGCACAGCCTCTTCAAGCGTCTGCACAGCGCCGTCGAGATCACCCTGGGAACGAGCCTGAATCGCCTGTTCCATCAGGCGGGTCGCAGAGGGTGACGCGAGTAACATGCCCGCACCGCCGAACATCAGAGCGACCGCCATCGCGATTCCCAGTCGATTCACACTTCCCCCTCCTCGAGCACGTCGATCACGATGCCCGCGCACCAGAAAATCAGATACAGGGCACCGGCAATCAGCACCAGCGCGTTGGCGGCATCCCACAAGAAGGAACCGATAGCCTCGGAAAGTGGCGTCAGATAAAGTATTCCCCACGCGGGAAGCGTCGCTGCGTCGACTTTTTTCAGCGAGCGATACGCCACGACGAACGTGGTATCGCCGAGACGCAGTTCCTGCACCCCTTCTTCGCCTCGCATGGCTTCAGCCACCGCGCGATTCGAGTGGCTGAGGTTCACCTGATTCGCCACCATCGAGGTTTTCGGATGGGCGATGACCACGCCGTCGTCGTCGACGACCAGCAGATGCGACGTCGAGGTCAGGCGGGTCTTCTGTGCCAGATCGCCGAGAAAACCAAGGTCAACCTGTGAAGAAAGCATGGCAAAGGGCTCGCGATCTTCATCGCGCAGCGGCACCGCGACGTTCCAGATCGGGCGGCCCAACCCTTCTTCGAACCAGACGGGGCCGGAATAGAACGAGCGAGCGGCACGGGTCGCCGACTTCACCCAGTTGGCAAGCATCTGAAAGCTGCCGGCGATCTCGGTAACCCCGATGATTTCCTGCCCGTCGAGCTGTTTGACCGACACGGAGCGAATCAGATCGCGGTCGCTGATACTCGCCCGCAGGATGTTCTCAGCGGTCAACGGGTCGGCCAGCGTCGGCAAACCAACCGGAAACAGCCGATCAATCAGGGTCACCGACGGCACCAACGCGATGATCAGGTTTTCGACGGCAGGCAGCAGAAGTTCTGCGGTCACCGGGGTATGATACGCATCGTCGCCCTGGTATGCCGGCGCAGACGTCCCGGCGCTGCTTTCCATGTCGGGATCTTCGGGAAGAGCCGGCGACAGAGGTTCGACGGGTTCGTTCCAGAGATGCAGCGCATACAACACGCGACGCCCCGAGGCACGTGCAGTCTCGAGATACAGCTGCAGATCTTCCTGCAGTCGTTTCTGAGCACGTTCGAAGGCGATTTCAGCCTGAACGACCCCATCAATCGCCGCTTCGGCGCGGCCTCGTATCGATCGCAGGCGCGGCAGAACCGATCCGGCCTGAGCCGCCTGCCGAAACGCCGGCAAGCGCGCCAGCAGGCGCAGAGAATCGCGCACTCCGGCCAGCGATCGCGCCACATCGTCGACAGCCAGATCGGCTACTGTACCAACCTGTCGAAACACCTGATTCTTGCGAGCCTCGCGATCGCGAAACAGACCGTCGGAAACAATATAGATAACCAGAACGGAAAGCGCGATCGAGATCAGGTAGACAAACGAAACCTGATCCTGCGTTTTTTCCAGCAACTTGGTCTGCAACATGAGAAGAACAGGACCCTTTCAGCGCTTAGCCGTGCCGACGGCTCAAGATTCGGGGAAAAAATGCCGATATCTTTTGTAGGCGAAGAAAAAATTCGCCACTATCAAGGAGGTAACCGCCATGCTGTGCCCACAATGCAACGCCCCGATGGTTCGCAAAACCCACACCGGACGCCTTTCTCCGTATCATACATTCAACTGCACCCACTGCAAGTTCGTGATTTTCTACCGCGGGCGCATGATCGAAGAGTGACATCAGGCCTGAGTCAGCAGTTGAACGGCATTGGTCACCGACGGCTGAATGTCGAGCAATCTTTCCGCCCTGGTAATACGCAGGGTCTCAAGCACTTCCGCCGTCGGTGAGGCTACGATGAAACGCGCACTCTGAGATTTGAAATCGCGCGAAGTATTGAGCAGAAACTGCGTGGCCGTCGAATCGATGAATTCGACCTGCTCGAGGTTGAAAACCACTCTGGTGGCTCCTTTTTCACGAACCAGCGCCAGAGCCTCTTTCAGCTTGGCGACGTGATACACGCAGAACTCTCCGGTCAGATCGAACACCACCACCCCGTCACTCGTGCGAACGTTCCAACTCATCATGGCTCCATGTTCTCCAGACATTCTTGCTAGCGGGCGGGAATGGTCGGTTTTTCCGCTCCCGGTGCGCTGATGCTCGCAATCGCCTCAGCGACGGTGTTCCCAAATCGGAACAGACGATCGCTGCGGGTGACTCGAAAAATTTCAAAAACTTCAGGGCTGAGACACGACAGACAGAGCGAACCCCGATCAGCCTTCAGGCGTCGATCGAGTTGAACCAGAAACCCGATGGCGGTCGAATCGAGGTGCACAAGGCCCGACAGGTTGAAGACGATGCTGCGCACCCCGCGTTCGATAATCATTTCCGCTGCCTGCTTCACTTTCGGCAGCGTATAGATGTCTAACTCGCCTGAAATGGAAAGCACGAATACGCCGTTTTCGCATTCCGCGGTGAATGTCATTCGTTCCATGAGGACAGACCCTCTCCATCGAGATTGATTCAGCCATAAAATTTACTGCACTTTCGGTACGGAATGCAAGTATTCCAAGGGGAGGATCAAAACGACATTCCCGCCACACGTTTCAGACAACGTTCCTCGCTCCGGAAGGATTATCTGTAAACCTCTTCCGGAAAAGTCGATCTTCGCGTGTTGTATGAGCAGTGGTTTCGCGGACAGAAGGAGGGAGGTTGCCCATTCGCCGTAAAAACTCACCCGGGCAATGAAGTCATCACCCGGGTGAGAACGAGCCGTTCTGTTTGACGGTTACGATCGCACGGCCGTCGGTCGTTGTTCAGCGACGATGTGCCGCTTTTTTCTTCGCTGTTCCGGCAGCCGGTCGAGTGCTCTTGCCCTTGCTGACCACCGTCGCGAGTTTTTCAGCTTCGGACAGCATTTCTTCAATGATGTTCATGCCTTCCTGCCAGAACGACGGTTTCGCAATGTCGAGACCCATCTTCTTCACCAGGTTGACCGGGTTGTCCGAGCCGCCCGAAGCCAACAGGTCGAGATACTTCGGCACGAACGACTTGCCTTCCTTGCGGTAGCGGGCATACAGCGAGAGCACCAGCAGCTCGCCGAACGAGTAGGCGTAGCAGTAGAAGGGCGTGTGAATGAAGTGCGGAATGTAGCACCACCAGTAGCTGTAGTTGTCGGTCAGATCGACGGAATCGCCGAACATGGCGCGGTTGGTTTCCATCCAGAATCTGCCGATGGTTTCCGGCGTCAGCTCGCCTTCCTTGCGACGCGCGGCATGCAACTTCTGCTCGAACCGGGTCATGCAGGCCTGGCGGAACACTGTCGCGAAGGCGTCTTCGATCTTGCTGCACAGCAAGGCCAGCTTGACCGCCGGGTTTTTCTGTTCGCCCATCAGACGATGGAACGTGAGCATCTCGCCGAACACGCTGGCCGTTTCCGCCAGAGTCAGCGGCGTATCACTCTGCAGATAGCCCTGCTTGCGCGAGAGATACTGATGCACCCCATGACCGAGTTCATGGGCCATGGTCACGGCATCACGCAGTTTGTCGCTGTAGTTGGTGAGAATGTACGGGTGCACGTCGGGCGTCGTGCCGGCGCAGAAGGCGCCGCCGCGTTTGCCGGGTCTGAGTTCCGCGTCGATCCAGTTCTTGTTGTAGAACTCTTCAACGATGCGGCCAAGCTCGGGTGAGAACTCGCGATAGGCGTCGATGATGAGCTTCTTGCTCTCCGCC
This sequence comes from uncultured bacterium, assembly GCA_964472075.1. Lineage (GTDB taxonomy): Bacteria > Muiribacteriota > Ozemobacteria > Ozemobacterales > Ozemobacteraceae > CAYYIY01. The sequence goes on from CAYYIY010000001.1 coordinate 176,728, forward strand.
CAGCTGCATGAAGGCATTTCGGCCGAAATCGGCGCGTATCGATCGTAATCGTACAACTTCTTCAGGCCCAAAAGTTTTGCCTTGAGCTTGTAATAGCGACTGACGAGTGCCGTGTTGGCATCGCAGGTCTTCAGCAGGGCGTCGACGGTCTTCGGCTCGATGTCGTTCGCCAGGTTGCGCGAGGCCATCGGGTCTGCGTAGGCCCGCAGGCGATCGACCACCGTGTGATGATCGACCACCGTGTTGAAGATGAAGGTCAGCGGCTTGAGACCGGCCTTGAATCCTTCAGTCAATGCCTGAGCGGCCGCCTGCCGGGTTTCACGATCGGGGTTGTACAGAAGCGAGAGGGCTTCCTGCTCGCTCATGGTCTTCGTTTCGCCCTTGATCTTCACCGTGAACGTCATGGCACCGAGCAGTTCGTCAAAGAGACGGGTGAACGCGCGCGACCCGGTGTTTTCGATCTCGTCAATGACTTTTTCTTCCGCTTCGCTGAGCAGATGCGGTTTGTACCGTCGCGATGCTTCGAGATAATGGCGATACTTTTTCGTGCCGGCATCGGCCAGCAGTTTCCTGGCTTCGGCATCAGGAACGGCGCACCATTCAAGATCGACAAAGATCAGGTGTTTGGAAATCTCGGTCGATCGGGTCTGCATCTCACGCAGTTTGCGCCCATATTCGGGGTTCTGGGTGTCAGAGGCGAACAGCAGATGGGCATAAATATGCGGCCGATCGCGCAGCATCAGAATCTCTTCATACTCCTGCACCATCTGTCCGAGTTGTTTGCCGTTGAGCTTCGGTTTCGGAGCCAGTTTTCCCTTGTATTTCTTCTCGAACTCTTTGGCGCGTTTCAGCGCGGCCTGGTAATGGCCGTCCAGATTCTTGTCCTTGAGATCTTTGTACAAGTCGCCCAGGTTCCAGCAGACGCCGTGCGCCGAACTGCGCGGCCCCTCTTTCTTGGCCGGCGCGGCCGTCTTCGCAGCCCTGGCAGAAGCTTTCTTCATATCCTATTCCTTTCGTGGTTTTAGAAGAGTGGAATGACAGATCTTTGGGGTCATGGTGCGTGAAATTCCCTTCTCCGTCAAGGGATATCTTCCGGGGAAGGAATCTTTTTCGTATAATGAGAAATACAGTGCGGTACACAACCGCATCTCTGGAGGTATTCGCATGCATAGCATCATTCGGCGGGCCGGAACTCTGATTCCGGCGTTGCTGGTTGTTCTGCCGGTCACGTTGTTCGCCTGGGGACCGATGACGCATCTCACGGTCAATCAGCGAGCGTATGAACAAGCTGTGCGCGAGTTCGGCAATCATCTGGCGATTCCGCGCGAGCTGGCCGACGATTTCATCGGCGGCGGACCCTGCCCCGACATCAAGTCGCAGAGCGGCGCGTCATTTCCGTACAAGTTTCACAACGACCCCGATACGGTCGTACGCATGATCGAGCTGGCGAAAACCGACAGCCGCTTCGGGCAGGCCGACGTGGTCATGGCGCTCGGCTGGGCCGGTCATGTGTTCGGCGAAGTCTGGACCGCCCACGCCGACGACGGCTACGCCAACAACAAGGTGACCATTCCGGTCGCGCAGAGTACCGGCATCAACCATCAGATCAACGAATTGTGCCTTGATCTGGTCATGTATCGACGCAACCGCGAATCGCTGGCCCGCAAACACCTCGCCATTCCCGTCAGGCTGGTCGAAGCGGCGATGGCCGGAGAACGTGAGAAAGACCCCGAATCGAAGATCATGACGGCTGCCGAGATCAAGGGCGCGGCGAGCAAGTTCCTGCCGACCGTCGTCGGCGTGCGGGTCATCGGCGAATATCTGATGCGCGAGCGCCCCGACCTGCTCGATGAAATGGAAGAGTTTTTCAGCGACAGTGACGAGCAGATCAACAGCAGCGTCGACAACGTGCTGCGTCTGCTCAAAGAGCACGGCATGATGAATGCGAAGAACGTGGTCAAGAGCCTCGATTCGCGCGAAAAAGTGAAGCTCGCGCTCGAAGGCAGTCTGTCGAGCAAGTTCAAAACCTGGGCGCTGTCAGCACTCGGACGGGTTCTGCAAAACGACGGAGCCGGCGACATCTTCACCGTGCTGGCCTATCACATGGTCAAGGGCGCCCTGTTCACTCCGGCAACCCACGATGTCTTTCTCGACAAGGCCAAGAGCATGGGCGCGGCCAGCGTCTGGGGCAACCCGAATCACAGCCGCATCGTCACCCGCTTTACCGAAGGTTTGCTCAGCCGCGGCGATCTGACGTTTCCCGAAATCATCGCCTGGGCCATGGAAGGCTTCGAAGCCGGAAATGCGGAAAAGCAGAAACAGCTGGCTCAGTTCAAGAAAGCCGGTCTGAATGCACGCGGCCGCAAGCCGGTTTCCTCCGGGCAGGTGCTCGAAGCCCTGAAGGAGGTCGAGCGGGTGGAAGCGCTTCAGCGCGAATGGCCGTGGTTCTGGCCGTGGCGACCAAGCGAACTGCGAGTGGCCCAGGCGCGGGAACACGCCGGTCGCCTGCTCGCCTATCATATCGAAGACAGCGGCCTGGCCGGAGCCGCCGGCCTGCGCCTGCAGGCGTTCCAGCAGAAGAATCAGCAGCTGCGCAGCGCGATCTGGTCGTATCGCATGACCGCCTGGTATCAACCCTTCAAAAAATGGGACCAGAACAAAAGCCTGGCCGAAATTTCCGCGAGCTACGGAGCGGAAAAAGCCTTCTTCGCTGAGCTGATGCGCGTGAAGATGCAACTCGACGCTCAGGGCGACGACCCGGCGAAGCTTGCCGCTCTGCAAACCGATACGCAACAACGATTACGAGAAACCGAGTATGCGCTGCAGAACGCCAGGGCGCAGCTCGACAGCCTGCCGGTCTGGAACCTGATCAAGCGCGATCAGAAGAAGGACGAGATCAAGAAGCTCGAGCAACAGCGCCAGGATCTGCGCTCAAGACTCGACGTGTTGCAGGCTCTGGCGGCCGGAACGCCCGCCGCCGCGACAACCGAATCGGGGTCTGCTGCAGCCGCGTCCAAGGCGCCTGACGTCGATCTCGAACTCGGACGCGGGGTGACGCTCGCCGATGCTCAGAAAAAGTACGAGTCAGCGTATGCCGAATATGCCGCCATTGCTGTGCAACCGAACAGCGATACCTCGACCGTGAAAGCAGCTCTCGAGCGTCTCGAACTTGCCCGAAAGATTCGCCAGTCGGTCATCGCCCGCCTCGAAGCCGAGAAAGCCGCCGGCAACTGACCGGCGATTCCAGACTACAAAATTTTCAGGTGGTCCCCCCGAAGCTGTCGGCTTCCGGGGGGATTCGCTTTTTCAGAAATAGTACAGGCTAGCTGATCTCTGAATGTAGATGAAACGAGCCGATTCAGGCGAACCGATATCGCGACGCGATGGGGAAGCCGTACGATGAGTCGGTCAATCAGCCTGCGTGATTAGGGCCTGGACAGATGACCAGAAGTTCGTCTCCGACGGCCAGAACCCGTTTCTGAGGATTGATGAGCACTTCCTGATTCTGATCGCGCACACCGACCAGAATCGCACCGTTCGACTTGAATAGATCAGGCAGTACATCGGAGATCGCCTTTCCGACATACTGAGGCGGCAACGGAATATAGCGAAGATTGTTGCCGGTCTTGGCGGTCAGCAGATCTTTGAAGAACGGCTGCAGCCCGCGGGTCGAAGCCAGACGCGCCAGCAGGCGGCCCGAAACATCGCCCTGCACGACGACGTCGTCAACGCCACCCATCTTGAGATGGTCGATAAACTCGGGTTGGTAGATTTCCGCGCAGGTGTGAATGCCTTTGTTGAGACGTTCGATGGTCAGCGCGGCCAGAATGGTGCGCGCGTCGATATCGCTGTGCGAGCGGCCTTTACCGGCTTCGGAAAGGATGATCGCCGTGCGCGCATGTGCCAGGTTAGCCTTGCGCAGCGTTTCGATGCGGGTAAAGTCTTCGCGCAGTATCTGAATGCGATTCAACGGCACATTAGCGGCACGCAACTCGTCGAGATCGACATGTTCGGAAACCAGCAGAAAATCAGCGTTGCTGAAATCGTCGCTGGCCGCGAACTCTTCGACAAGAATGGCGACCTTGCTGCTGTAGCCGCAGATGACGACATGGCCGGAAAGATCTTCGGGGTTTTCGCTCTTGAGCATGGCGTTCTCCTTGAGTTTGTCGATCATGACGGCGGAAATCGTACCGGTAATCATGGCAAAGATACCCATCGCGAACAGCGACAGAATGACAAAGACCAGCTTTCCGCCCAGCGAGCGCGGGTAGTCGGCATACTCTCCGGTAATCAGTGAAAACAGCGCCTTCCAGAACGCGTCTGAGTGACTCTGAAGAGGCGAGTCGGGGCCGACTTCATACTCGGCCAGCCCGACCGAACCAAAGACGAGCGCGAACAGCAGAATACCGAAGATCAGCAGATACTCAACCCAGCGATGCCCGAGAGCACTGCTGTACACGGCAAGACGACGCTGCATGATGGCGCCGAGTGAAAACACCCGTACCAGTCGCACCAGCAGAAAAATACGACTGAGTCGAAAGATGCGAAACATGGGAATAACCGCGAGAATCTCGACCCAGTGCCCCGTGATGAATCGTTTCGTCGTCGGCGTGCAAAGCCAACGCAGCACCAGTTCCACGAGAAACAATACCAGAAGGGCATCATTTACCAGATGCACCCATTCGAGTGTTTCCGGTGTCGGGTTAAAGAACGCCTCAAAGACAAGGAGTCCGATCGAAATCAGAATCAGGAGCAGAATGAACGCGCCGAACCACGGATGATCGATGAGCGCCCGAATGCGCGGATACCGGCGACGTTCCTGATGGAAGGTTCCGTGGGCGGGCGAAGGCTGAACGGATTTCATGCCCCGATTGTAACGAAACCCTTCAGAACCTGCAAACGAAAGTCCCGCAATAACTGCCGACGAGGGTTCGCGGCTGTCGTCGTATCAGACGAATCAGGGTTCGCGGCGGCCGTCGTACCAGAAGGAACAGGCTTCACGGGTGCGCACGGCGAAGGGGAGAGAGAACACCATGCGTGCCAGTTGCGGAATCATCTCGTTCCAGGAATACAGTCTGAGTTTTCGCGACGAGGTGAGTTGGCGGGGCTTGTGAATGATGACAAACTGCCGGTTCGTCTTTCTGCCGAAAAGTCCGAGTTTGATACTGAAGCGAATCTCTTCTGACGCATAGAGCGCTTCGTCAAAACCACCGATGGCTCGAAATGCCGAGGCGTCGACGAAGAGAAACGCTCCGGCGCCGAGTCGCCACAGGCGGCTGCACCAGTTCCAGAGAGTTATCGACAGATTGCCGATCGGTGTCTTGTCCGGGAAACGCATCAAGGCCCCTCCGCCGATGACCTTGCCGCTTCTGATATGACGTGCCGTCGCCTGAAAGAGTCCGGGTGGCGGCTCTGAATCAGCATCGACGAAAATGAACCAGTCGCCCCTGGCCACACGGGCACCCGCATTACGCGCCGTACTGATTCGGTTCACCGGCTCAAAAACCACACGGGCGCCAAGTTTTTCTGCCACCTCACCAGTACGGTCGGTCGAGTTGTTGTTGCAAACGACGATTTCAGATTCCCACCCGAGTAATGAAAACTGCGCTCGGGCGGTATCAACGGCCTTGAGACAGGCAGGCAACAGCCGCTCCTCGTTAAAAGCCGGAACGATAATCGAAATGAGCATGAGGCGCAAAAACCTGCTGATTCAGCGTTTCTTGCGGCGCGGACGAGGCTGTTCCTGACGAGCTTCGAGCCAGGCCAGCACCAGGTCGCGAGTGGCGATCAATCCCTTTTCATGCGTGCGTTCCATGCCGTGCGAAGCCGAAACGCCGGGCCCGATCAGGCCGACGCGAATGTTGCGACCGGCGCGCAGAGCGGCTGATCCGTCCGAGCCGTAATACGGAAAAACATCGATCTTGTGCGGAATCTTGCCCTCTTTTGCCAAAGTCACCAGTTCGCAACGCAGCTGATAATCGTACGGGCCGGTGGAATCCTTCGGGCAGATGGAGACCGAGAGTTCGTCACCATCGACCCGGTCCCCGACCACCCCCATGTCAACCACGAGCATCTCTTCGACCGAATCGGGGAACCCGGCACTCGCGCCATGGCCGACCTCTTCATAGTTCGAGAAGAAAAAGGCGACCGGCAGTTGTTCGAGTGTTTCACGCCCAAGCGTGAGAAAGGTATCGATCATGACGGCACACCCGGCGCGATCGTCGAGGAAACGCGATTTCACGAAACCGGTGTCCACATATTCGAACCTGGTGTCGAAGCAGATGAAATCGCCGATCTCGATGCCAAGGTCTCGGACATCCTTCTTCGAGTTGACGACGGCGTCCAGTCTGATATGCATGTTTTCCGGCTTGCGCTCGGTCTTTTCGGCATCACGATTGACATGCGCCGCCGGGTTATTGAGCAGCAGCGTGCCGCGAAACGTCTTGCCGGACATGGTATGAACCGTGACGTATTCCCCTTCGAACGAAGGCAACAGCGGCCCGCCGATCTTGGTGATCGCCAGCGTGCCGTCACCGTTGATCTGGCAGACCATGGCTCCAAGCGTATCGAGGTGACCTGCGATCAAATAGCGCGGCTGCGGATGCTGACCGACAAGCAGACCGCCCTTGAGCGTGCGCTCGGCGCGAATGCCCGCTTTGCCGGCAATCTCGGCGACATGCGCGACGACTTCATCGGTAAACCCCGACGGCCCCTGAACCTTCTGCAGTTCCCGTAAAATGCTGACGATTCGATTTTCCGCTGCGCTCTTGCGACCCATGTGTCTCTCCTCACGCGTGATTTCCGCCATGATATCATAAGCGCAGGAAGCGAATCTCGGTTGAAAGAGCTTGAACAATGTCCGTCCTCTCTTCTCCAGCCTGGACTCTGACTCTAGCACTGACGGCCATCATTGAAGGTTTGACGTGCCTGTTTCGGTTCGGATTCAGGCTCGAGTCGACGCGGGATACGGCATCGTGGGTGGCGCCGCTGACCTTCGGCATACGCATTCATCACGGGTATGTCGGGGTGTTGCTCTGCCTGGCTTCCTGGCTTCTGATACGACGAGAACCGGCGCGCCGAGCGACGCTGATTTGCGGAGCGGCCCTCGCGCTCTCAGATCTGATTCACCATTTCGTGGTTCTCTGGCTGGTAACCGGCGACCCGCAGTTCGATCTGTTCTATCCGCGCTGACACCGGCAATCAGGAGCATTTTCCGCGGAGAAGGGCCTTTGAAATCCTGCTCGCCGGGAGTTGCCAAAGTGCGCGGGGAATGCTATTCAAGAAGAGCTTCCGAGTGCGTGACATTCCGCCTGACGGAAGAACATACATCTGCTGGAAAGGAAGAATCCACCATGAACGGCAACCTGCACGGTCGTCACCTCCTTACGCTCGAAGATTATTCCGCTGACGAAATCACGTATCTGCTCGACCTCTCGGCTGAGCTGAAGCGGCTGAAGAGAGTCGGTATCAAGCCCCGCAACCTCGAGGGCAAGAACATCGCCCTGATCTTCGAGAAGGCCTCGACCCGCACCCGCTGCGCGTTCGTGTGCGCTTGTTATGACGAGGGCGCTCACGCCGAATACCTCGGCAAAGACGATATTCAGCTCGGCAAGAAGGAAACCGTCGCCGACACGGCCCGCGTGCTTGGGCGCATGTTCGACGGTATCCAGTTCCGCGGCTTCAAGCATGAGACCGTCGAAGAGCTGGCCAAATACGCCGGCGTGCCGGTCTGGAACGGCCTGACCGACAAGTTCCACCCGACCCAGGTGCTCGCCGACTTCCAGACGGTGCTGGAACAGTTCGGTCGGTTGAAGGGCATCACGTTCGCCTATGTCGGCGACGGCCGCAACAACATGGCCAACACGCTGTTGATCGGTGCCGCCAAGATGGGCATGGATTTCCGCATTGTCGCCCCGAAGAGCCTGATGCCCGAAGATCAGCTGGTCGCCAAGGCCAAGGAGTTCGCCAAGCAGAGCGGCGGCAAGGTCATGCTGACCGACGACGTGAAAGAAGGCGTGAAGGGCTGCGACGTGCTCTACACGGACGTCTGGGTGAGCATGGGCGAAGAGAAGGAATTCGACAAGCGCATCAAATTGCTGACCCCGTATCAGGTCAACATGAAGATGATCAAAGCGACGGGCAAGGACGACTGTATGTTCCTGCACTGCCTGCCTGCGTTTCACAACCATGACACGACGACCTCGAAAGACATCGGCGCGATGGAAGTCACCGACGAGGTCTTCGAGAGCCAGCACAGCCGCGTGTTCGATCAGGCCGAGAATCGACTGCACACGATCAAAGCCGTGATGGTGGCCACCATCGGCCAGAAGTAAGATTCACATTCGGTAACCGCCGTCGAAAAGAGTTTTCGACGGCGGTTTTCTTTTGGCGCGCGCGGGTGTACAATGCAGAAGTTCCACTCTTGCTCGGGAGTTTACCTGATGAAACGCCTTCATTCCCTGTTGATCCTGTTTCTCGTTGTTGCCGCAACACTGTCGGCCACGCCGCGCAGTCTCGTGCGTCTGACCGGTCTCGACCAGGTTGAGATGAAAGCCTTTCTCGAGGGTGACTTCGACGTCACTCGCACCGAACCAGGCATGATCGAAGTCGTGGTCTCGGAAAACGAGATCATGATGATCAAGAAGTCAGGAATGAAGATCAAAACGCTCATTCCCGACCTGGACGTCTATGTATCGCAACGCCTGGCTGAACAGACCGCCACGGCCAGTTATTACACCTACGACACCATGGCCCGTCAGCTGCAGGACTGGGCGGCCCAATACCCCGAGATCACTCAGCTGAGCAGCATCGGCAAGAGCATTGAAGGGCGCGAGATCTGGGCACTCAAGGTCAGCGACAACGCCGCCGTCGACGAAGCCGAACCCGCCTGCCTGTTGCTGGGCGGCACCCACGCGCGTGAATGGATCGGCGTCGAACTGACCATGGCCTCATTGCGTGCCTACCTGGAAGGATACAGCAAAAAAGACGAACGCCTGACCCGCCTGATCAAAGAGCGCGAAGTGTGGTTCGTTCCCATGCTCAACCCTGATGGAATCCATTTTTCACAGAATTCGCAGCGGTACTGGCGCAAGAACCGACGTCCGGTCGGCTCGAGCTTCGGCATCGACCTGAACCGGAACTTCGGCTACCAGTGGGGTCTGACCGGAGCCAGCGACAAGCCTTACAGCGATACCTATCATGGCGCCGAACCGTTCAGCGAACCGGAAACCCAGGCGGTGAAAGCGCTTGCCGAGCGCGAATGCTTCCAGACCAGCCTCGCGTTTCACAGTTATTCGGAACTGATTTTGTACCCGTTCGCTTATGCCTACAATGCGCCGAATCCAGATGTTGCCGTGTATAAAGACATCGGCGGGCAGATGGCGAAGTTCAACAAATACCGCGTGCAGAACTGCACCGAGCTGTACCCGGCCATGGGTATCTCTGACGACTGGCTCTACGGCGATCAGAAAACCATCGCTTTCACCTTCGAACTGGCGCGCGAATTCATTCCGCCCCCGCAGCAGATTGCCGCCATCAACGCGGTCAATGTTCCGGCCGTGCTGCTGATGATCGAAAAGACGGCGGCAATTGCCGTGAACACCCCAACGGGAAGCCCCGAGCGTTCGTTCACGCTCGATACCGTCGACGGCCTCGAAGCCCTGGCGATGGGTCAGCGCCTGATGCCTTCGGTTTCCGGCACCACTCGCGAACAGCTGGCCGCACGCCTGCAGACGACGGTTCGACAGGTGGCCGTCGGAGCGGTCGAAGAAGCCCTGACGGGGAACCTCAACCCGCTGACACTCGTAAAACAGTCTGCGGCGTCGAGCTTGATCATGCCGCATATCCGCTCACGACTGCGGTTCGAAGCCTGCCATGGTCGGACAATTCCGACACCTCTTATGGAGACAATCTTCTCCAGCCGCTGATCAAACCCGGATGCAAGCAGGCGAAGTCGCACTCGGCTTCGCCTTTTTCCTTCTCTGAGGCACCATGACAGCTTGAGTTTCGTTTGTCCGAGACAGGCATTCGATTTCTCACTCGTTCAACACTCATGCGCGTCAAACATCGACGGATCGATTCGCAGAGAGGCCATGCCGTGACGGTGCCGGTTTATGGTATGTTCGCCCCATGAGTTCGTCGTTCACTCATCGATGCCGTTTCTGCCTGCTATGGCTGTGTCTCGCATGTTTCACGGGAAGCCTTCAGGCGCAGGAACTGCAGGTCTGGGCCATGGGTGCCGAGGGCAAGCTGATTCGCGAAATGGCCGACCGGTTCGAAGCCGCGAACCCCGGCGTGAAAGTTGTCACCCAATCGATCTCATGGGGGACAGCCCACGAAAAGCTGGTAACGTCGATTGTCGGAAACATGGAGCCTGATGTCTGCCAGCTCGGCACCACCTGGATGGCCGAGTTTCAGACGATGGGCGCTCTCGAACCAATCGCCCCATGGCTGGCTTCTTCGAGCATCAGAATGACCGAGTTCTTTCCGGCATCGCTCGATTCGAACCGTTTCAACGGCGAGTTTTTCGGAGTTCCGTGGTATGTCGACACCCGCGTTTTCTTTTATCGTACCGATCTTGCATCGGCCGCAGGCTTTTCACGCTTCCCCGAAACCTGGACGGAACTGAAAACCCTGGCGCACAACCTGAAACGACTCAAGGCCGAGCGCGGCATTCCCGGGTTCGTTTACGGCCCAGGCATTGGCGACTGGCAGATGCTGCTGATGTATTTCTGGCAATGCGGCGGCGAGATACAGCCTGAGTTATGGCCCGGCCCGATCATGGGCAACGATGTTCTGCGCGAAGCATTCGAACACATCGTGTCGTTCTACGACGAAGGGCTGTCACACCGCGAGCAGGGCGGCGAGCAGGAGCTGATCGCCGGTACGGAGTCGGGATATTACCCGATGTATGTTTCCGGCCCATGGCTGGTAAACGAACTCGAAAGCCGGCCGGGCTTGAAGGGGCGCTGGACAACCGCTCCTCTGCCGCGGCATCGGCGCGGCACCTCGTTTCTGGGTGGGTCGAATCTCGTGATGTTTCGCGGCTCAAAGCTCAAGCCACTCGCCTGGAAATTCATCGAGTTCATGAGCACCCCGGAACATCAAGCTCTGTGGTATGAGATCTCACGCGACCTGCCGGCTCGACAGACCGCATGGGATCTTCCCGCTTTGGCGGAACGTCCGCATCTCGATGCCTTTCGACGACAACTGCTCGATGCGCGCGCCCCGCCCGCCCTGCCGGAGTGGGAAGCCATGGCGGAGCGTATCTCACATCGGTATACCGAGATCATGCGCGGCGGACGCCCGATCGACGAGGGAATCGCGTTACTGCAGGAAGACTGCGCCGCCATCATCGAGCGCAGCGGGGTTCGCCCGGGCATTCGCTTTTCGTGGCCGCTGGCAATTGGTCTGATGCTGGTTCCCGCCGTTCTGGCCTTTCTTTATCTGCACACCGATCCGGCCCGACCTCCCTCTGAACGCCTGCGCTCGCGGGCCTGGCCGTTTCTTCTGCCGGCCCTGCTGCTGATTCTGGCTTTTCGTTTTCTGCCCGGCGCCGCCTGTCTGGTTACCAGCTTTACCAACTGGGACATTTACGGAATACAGGACCCCGGCCGCGTGCGCTTCATCGGCCTCGACAATTTTCTGGCTCTCGCCGAAGATCCCGCGTTCTGGTATAGCCTGCGCAATATTCTGGCGTTTGTCCTGGTCGGCGTCCCATTGAATATTGTCACGGCGCTGATCATCGCCTTGGTTCTTGATCAACCGTGCCGGTCACTCAAAGGGGTTTCGCGAACCCTGTTCTTTCTCCCCACCGTCACCACGCTGGCTGCCGTTGCTCTCGTCTGGCAGCGTATCTACGCCGTTGAAGGCGGATTGTTGAACCAACTCTGCCTGTGGGTCGGGCTTCCGGTCGTCAACTGGTTGAACCATTCGTGGTTGGCCCTGCCGGCACTGATCACCATGACTGTCTGGAAAGGCTTCGGCCTGAATGCCGCGGTCTTTCTCGCCGCGCTGCAGAACGTGCCGGAAGAATTGTACGAGCAGGTCGAGATCGACGGCGGCAACTGGTGGCACAAGATACGTCACGTAACCCTGCCGTTTTTACGGGGCAGCATGGTGTTTGTCTTCGTCACGACGACGGTGGGAACCTTTCACGTGTTTACCGAACCTTACATGATGACGGGCGGCGGCCCGCTTTACGCAACGTTGACGCCGGTACTTCACTTGTACCAGAATGGGTTTCAGTTTTTCCGACTCGGGTATGCGTCGGCAATCACCTGTACTCTGAGCGTTGGGGTTATCGCGTTCAATCTGCTGCAGCAGGCCATGCGACGCCGTTGGGGAGGCACGCCTTGACGACATCGGGACGCGCCGTCGCACCTCTGCACACCGCCGGCTGGCTGGTGTTTCTCGCGTTCAGCCTGCTCGTCACGCTGCTGCCCTTTCTGTGGATGTTTTATCATTCCTGCAGCGAGATCCAGGCAGGGTTTTCGGTCGATGCGTACCGGCGACTGTTTGCTCAAGCGACGATTCCGAGGCATTTTGCGAACAGCATCATCTATGCCGGCGGGCTGACCGCACTTTCGCTGATTTTCAACACGCTGGCCGGGTTCGCCTTCGCCTGCCTGCAGTTTCCGCGTCGCGAGCGGCTGTTCACGCTGCTGTTGATGACCATGATGATCCCGAGTCAGATCACGCTGGTGCCGATGTTTCTGTTTCTCAAGTTTTTCGGCATGCTCAACAGCTTTTCGGGGTTGATTATTCCAGGGTCGGCGCATGTCTTCGGCATCTTCATGGTGCGACAGTTCCTGCGCGACCTGCCGGAAGAAGTCTTCGAGGCCGCCCGCATCGACGGCTGCAGCGAGTGGCATCTGTTTCGACACATCGTGCTGCCGCTCAGTCGCCCGATTCTCGCCACTCTGGCGGTTATCAGCTTCATCGGTGCCTGGAACGAGTTTCTCTGGCCGCTCATTGTCATGCAGAAACAGGAAATGTACCCGTTACCCGTAGCCTTGACGATGTTAAACAGCCAGTATTACGACGACATGGGCCTGATGATGGCCGGCGCCGTCGTCACCATGGTTCCCGCCCTGCTGGTCTTCGCCTTCGCCCAACGCCACTACATCAAAGGCCTCACCCGCGGCGCCGGAAAATAGAATACGTTCATTCCTGTAATCAAGGGCGACAAATCTAAACCCAAACTTTAGATTTCGGCTACAAATCTAAAGGTCCACTTTAGATTTTCGGTATTTCTTTGCCCATTCGCCGTTTTGGTTTTTGTTGCGAGGGCGACGGTGGGCGCGTAAACTGCGGGGGAGGAGCAGATCGAGACGTATGCGTATTCGAAATAGCCTGATCGACGTTCATGAAGCGAACTGTCGCAACGAGCATGACTCGAGCGATGACGGAACGCGCGTCGGCCGAGTGACGAAAGCACCGCGGCACCCGAAATACGGTCATTTCAAACCACTTCTGCTGACGGTCGTGTTTCTGGTGCTGGCAACGGCCTGGAGCACAGCCGGCGAGTCCCTGCGCACGCTGACGATTCTGCATACCAACGATGTCCATTCGCACCTTCTGCCGTTCGATCAGGTCGATTACGGCAAGAATGTCGGCGGTGCCGCGCGGCTGTATGAACTGGTGAAAAAGATCGCCTCGGAAACCCCGAACTGCCTGCTTCTCGATGGCGGCGACCTGTTTCAAGGCACACCGTTCTATTCTTCGTTTTTCGGTGAAGTGGAAACCCAGGTCGCGGATCTGATCGGCTACACCGCCACCGTTCTCGGCAACCACGATCTCGATGACGGCCTGGCCAATGTGCGCAAACAGTATGCATCCTCTTCCGTTCAGCTGCTCTGCGCGAACGTTTTTGACGAAAGTACCGGTTCGCCGACGTTCACCCCATGGCTGATTGCCGATCGAGGCGATATCAAAATCGGCGTCATCGGCGCTATCGGTTCGGAAGCCTGGAGCGTCATCTCGCGCAAACGACAGCGGGGCATGGTTTTTCAGGACCACGAGCCGATCGTTGCCAGCATTGCCGCATTTCTGCGCCCACAGGTCGACCTGGTCGTCTTTCTTTCTCATGCGGGCTACGACTCCGATCTCGTCTATGCGGCGCAATCTCCCGACATCGATATCATCGTCGGGGGTCACACGAACAACCTCACGCCGCAACCGGTTCTCGTAAAACACCTGCCAAGAGCAGACGCGAAGCAGAGCCGGAACGGCCTCAACGGCACCATTGTCGTGCAGGCCTTCAAGTGGGGGGTGTTTCTCGGTCGACTCGATCTGATCCTGCGGCCCGATGACACCATCGCCACGTATTCCGGTCACCTGTCGAAGATCGATGCTTCCATTCCCGTTTCAGACATCAACCCGGTTGCCCGGCTCGTCGATTCATACCACGAGCGCATCAAAGCCATGACCAGCCAGCTGATCGGTCACTGCAGCACTGACATGCTCTACCCTGACGAGGAAAAGCACCTGAAAGTCTTTCCGATCGGTGTGTGGGCTTGCGAGGCCATGCGCGAGTTCGTCGGAGCCGATTTCGGCATCATCAACTCGGGAACGATCCGCGACGGCATCGCTTCCGGGCCGGTCACCATGGGAACGCTGCTCAGCGTTCTGCCCTTCGACAATACGATCGTGACCTACCGCATGAAGGGTCGTGATATCGAAGCCATGCTTTCATACATCGCCGCCAATCATGGCAGAATCACCGGCTATCAGTATGCCGGTCTCGGGTTCACCGCCATCGTCGGGTCGGGCACCGTGCAGGGGCTGACGATTGGGGGCTTACCGGTCGACCCCGAGCGCATGTATCATGCCGCCACCATTTCGTATCTCGCTGACGGAAATCAAAACGGCCTCATCCTTTTCAAGAACGCCGTCGATCGCCACGACACCGGTTTTCTGATGCGCGATGTGGCTATTGAACGGCTTCGCAAGTCACCGCAACTAGTACCACCGTCAGCCGACGGAATCCGTTTCGTCACCACCAACACCGCCGGCCAGACAACCGGTACGCATTGATTTTTTCCGAGACGACGAATTCTTCGACGATTGTGCCCTGATCGTGGTAGAATAAGGTCGTTGTGATGTCGAGACGGTCTTCGGAGGTATCCTCATGAATCGCCTTTCTTCTGTTCTGGTTGTCGGCTTGATCGCCGGCGGGCTGCTGGGGTGTTCTCTGCAGAAAGAGGACCAGATAGCCAAGGGCTTTCAGTCGAAAGACCCGAAAATTCGCATGGAAACCGCCGAGCAGCTCGCAGAGTGCGGCAACCCGCGTGCGTTGCAGCTGCTGGAACTGCAACGCGACGATCCGGACTTTCAGGTGCGCGACAAAGTGCGCGAAGCGATCGCAAAAATCAACAAACAGACATTCATGAAGTAAACGCCGGCGACGATCGTCATCGTCCTAGCGTCTGACCGTGAAGTTTCTCGATGAGAGCTTTTCACAGCTATCATCAAGCAGAATCTGCATGTCATCCACCCGCGAAAAGCGAGGGCCGCGGCGCAGCTCCTCGAGAAATTCCGTTATCAACGACTCGGGTCCTTCCGCATACGCCTGCACGGAACCATCATCGAGATTTTCCACCCAGCCGACCAGGCCGCGCTGCTCAGCCTGACGCACGGTAAAGTAGCGAAAGCCCACGCCCTGCACCATTCCACGCACGATAACTTGTACTTTTCTCATACATCCTCACTTCTCGTTCACGCGATCTCTCAACCTAGAGACGCCGAACACGATACTCAGCGAACATCGCGCATGCCGCCGTCAGCCGCGAGGCATGACGTTCTGCCCGCATCAGGGGTTCAAACCATGACGGCGGCAGAAACTCTCGATGCGAGAATCCGCCGGAACACGCATACGAAAGCGGCATCAATCGTTCCACCCGTTCGACACGCAGCGCCGGAAACTCAGCCTGCAGAAGCGTTCGGTCGCGGTGAAACAGCAGATAAGCCAACGCTCCGTTCGCCCCCGAAAGCGGTCCGGTAGAGGCAAACTCCCATCTCCGCGTATGCGGACGAAACGGCTCGTGGTGCAAAAAAGAGTAAATGAACCTTGACCAGAGCGAGTTCCAGGGTTCGATCAGGTGTAACACTCCACCCGGTCTCAGGCAGCGAACGACTTCACGCAGGAATACGCGCGGCCGCGAGAGATGATGCAGCACGTTCAAACCGACGATCGCCTTGAGCGAGCCGGTCTGAAACGGCAACCCCTGGGTCGCGTGCAGACGAACGTCGATCGAGTCGAGATCAAGCAGATCGGATCTCACCACGTCAGGCAGCAGCTCCTCAAGAAACCCGCCACCCGAGCCGACTTCGAGCACCGCCCCCGCGCCTTCCGGTATGCCGGTGAGCAAACGCCGATACCAGTCCGTGTAGATGCTCTTCAGCACCGGTCGCTGCCGAAACAGCATGCGGCGCAGGCGGGTCACGGAGGGTTGATCAAGTTCGCGGCACATACCGATACTATACCATCGGTCGCCAATCGATCGCTCGGCATTGCAGCCGCAGGCAGGCTGCCATACAATACGCGCATGTTCACCCCGTTGCTGCAGCACCGACACCTCACCTGGGAACTGGCCAAGCGAGAGTTTCAAGATCGCTTTATCGGTCACATTCTCGGCTGGGTCTGGGTTGTGCTGCAGCCAGTGTTGTTCATGAGCATACAGATTTTCGTGTTTGCCTGTATCTTTCGCGTTTCACTTGCCGCTTATCCGCATCTTCCCTATACCTATGCCACCTATGTTCTCGCCGGCATGATTCCCTGGTATTACACCCAGGAACTGCTGATGAAATCCTGTCAGGCCGTCTCGAGCCAGGCCGGCCTCGTCAAGCAGGTGGTGTTTCCGATCGAGGTGCTACCGCTGAAAACCGTGGTCGCCACTTTACTGCCACAGCTCATCGCCATCGGTCTCTTCATGCTGTATACCCTGGTGACCTTCGGCGCTCTTTCCTGGACTTATCTGCTGCTGCCTCCGACCGTGCTTCTTCAGAGCCTCTTTCTGTCGGGAATCGCGTGCCTGCTTTCCGCGATCGGCGTATATGTTCGCGATATACGTGACATCATCCAATCGATGCTGATGGCGGCTCTCTATCTGCTTCCCGTTTTTTATCTTCCCGACATGGTTCCCGGCATTTTTCGCTACGTTCTCTGGCTCAACCCGTTCAGCTATATGGTCTGGGTGTATCAGGACATCCTGTATTTCGGCTCAATCGCACACCCCGAGGCATGGCTGGTGTTCATCATCGAATCTTTCGTCTCGTTCGCCGTTGGTTCCCGGGTGTTTCACAAACTGAAAATCATGTTCGGCAGCCATCTGTAATGAGCACCGTTCCCATACAGGTTTCCAGCCTCGGAAAGCAGTATCGTCTGTACGAGCATCCATGGGAAATGCTCTCGGAACTGTTGTTCGGCAAAGGCAACGCCCGCGATTTCTGGGCCTTGCGCGATGTCACTTTTGAGGTACAAGCCGGCGAGGTTTTCGGTATTATCGGTCGCAATGGCGCAGGCAAGAGCACACTTCTGCGTATTCTCGCCGGTACTCTCGACCGAACCACCGGAGAGGTCAACGTGTCCGGAAGAGTTTCGGCCATTCTCGAACTGGGCACCGGGTTCCAACCAGACTACACCGGGCGTGACAATATTCGCATCGGCGGAATGTGCCTCGGCATGAGTCGCCGAGAGGTTGACGACAAACTTGAATCGATCATCGAGTTCAGTGAATTGCGTGAATTCATCGATCAACCGTTCCGCACCTATTCTTCCGGCATGCAGGCGCGCCTGACGTTTGCCACGGCCATCAGCGTCATTCCGGACATTCTCATCATCGACGAAGCGCTCTCTGTCGGAGATGCGCGATTCGCCCGCAAATGTTATGAACACCTCCAGGAGCTGAAGCGACAGAAACGCACGATCCTGATGGTCAGTCATGACATGAACTCAATCAACACCTTCTGTGATCGCGCCCTGTTGCTCGAACAGGGAAGAGTGCTCGCCATCGGCGACCCGCGCGATGTCACACACCAGTATTACGGCCTGCTCTTCGGCCCGGAATCGTCTGAGACATCTGCGCAAGCGACTCCCACTGTCGACCCGTTACCCGTGTCCTTAACTCACGACGTATCCGACCCTCCCGTCGAAGCGCTTCGACCCGGAATACACCAGTCTTCTCGCTGGCTTCCCGAAAATATCCGCACACCAGAGAACTCGGACGAATGGATCGCCGCGGCGCGACGGCATCTTCAGCTCGAAGCGCGAGCACTGCCCGCTCGTGGATTCGTCGTCGGCGGTGGAGAGGTGCATATTCTCGATGCCGGGGTTCTCGACCTGCAGGGACAACTCCTTCATTCGCTTCATTCCGGCCAGGATTGTCTGCTCTATTTTCGCGCCATCTTTCTTCAGACTCTGCCGAGAGTCAATGCCGGAATTGTCCTGCGCAGCACTCGCGGCGTTGATCTGTTCGGCGTGACGAACGAGACGATGGGTTGGGACATTCACGATGTTCCGGAAGGCGCCATCGTCGAGTGCCGCGCCCGGGTTCGCATGTGGCTGACCAACGGAACCTACTTTCTGACCGTCGGGATCAGTCGCGCTCCCGGGCCGCAATGTGAACTGATCTATGACGCGTATGCTTTTGATGTTCTGCCAACCCCCGGCATCTTCACGACATCACTTGTCGACCTGTGCGCACAGTTCGAGGTTGAGGTGCATCGACCATGACCGCCTTGCCTTTCAACGGCGTGTCCGAGTCACGCAACCGAGCGGAACGGATGTTCGAGTCGGTTCCCTGCCCGTTATGCGGCCGGTCAGAAGCGCGACGATTGTTCCGCCGCCCTGATCACACCTATGAAATGTCCGAGTTTTCCTTTCCCGTAGTGCGCTGCCGATCCTGTTCGATGGTGTATGTGAATCCACGGCCGAAACCGGGATATCTCTCTCTGTTCTATCCCAGGGAATTTTTCGGCGTGCAACGGCATCCGCGCGATGTTCTTATCGATCAGTCCGAGTCCATGCAACAGAAATGGCAGTTGCTGAAGGATCTTCCGCCGGGACGCATTCTTGATATCGGATGTCAGAAGGGGGAGTTTCTCTATTTCATGCAGTGTCGCGGCTGGCGGGGGCAAGGCATCGAAATCTCCCCACTGTCGCCCAATCTGTTCAGGCAGGATATTCACTACGGACCTCTCGCTACGGCACCGCTGGAAACCGGGTCCTTCGACGCCGTCACGTTGTGGGCCGTTCTCGAGCATCTTCTCGAACCTCAGGAAATGCTGCAACGAATTCAACCCCTGCTGAAGCCGAACGGGCGTCTGATTGTCCTGGTCACCAACATCTGTAGTTTGCCCGGGCGCTGGATGCGCCACGACGATATTCCGAGGCATCTGTTGCTTTTCTCCCCCCAGACGCTGAAATCCATGCTCGAACGATGCGGGTGGCAGGTGCAGCGGGTCCACTGCAACCACGTGTTGTTCGGCGGCCGGCATCGCGGCCTGTTCACGTATCTGCTCAAGTGGCTGGCCGGGGAATCCTTCGCGGACATCGTCGCCCAGAATCGAACCCCTGAGCGCTGGCTCGAGTTCACCACCCTCTTGCACGGCAAACCTTCGCGTCTGGTCGAGTGGGTGGAATCCTGGGACAAGAAGCTCACCCCATGGCTGGACCAGCTGATGGACCGCCTCGGCTTCGGCTTCACGCTGATTGCCACCGCGACACCCCAATCGACAGAACGAATGATCTGTCACGGGAGAATTCGCTGATGTGCGGCATCTGCGGCTGGGTCAACACGGATCAGGCACAGCCGGCTCCTGTTGAGGTGCTCCGTCGCATGCTGGGTCGCCTCCGGCACCGCGGCCCGGCCTCGGGCGGCCTCTGGAAAGCGAAGCACGTGGCTCTGGGTCATGCCCGGCTGCCGATCATCGATCTGAGCTCGCAGGCCGCGCAGCCTATCGTGAGCGAAGACGGCAACTGCGTTCTCGTCTGCAACGGCGAGATCTACAACTTCGAGGATCTGCGCATCGATCTCGAGAAGCGCGGCCATCAGTTTCGGTCTCGATCCGATTCCGAAGTCATCCTGCATCTGTGGGAAGAAAAAGGTGAGAGTTGTGTTCATGATCTGATCGGCATGTTCGCGTTCGCCATCTGGGACGAACGCCGGGAGATGCTGTTTCTCGCCCGCGACCGATTCGGCAAGAAACCCCTGGTCTACGCGCGGTATCCGGATCACTTTGTCTTCGGTTCGGAGATCAAGGCTCTTCAGTGTGACCCAGGGTTTCGTCCGGCGGTCAGCGAGCGCGGTCTGTATCTGTATCTGGCCTACCAGTCGGTGCCGGCACCCTACTCGGCGTTCGATCGCGTCGAGAAGCTGCCGCCCGCCCATTGTCTGACGGTTCGCCGGGGACGGTGTGATCTGCGCGAATACTGGCGCCTGAGCCATGAACCGCGATTTTCCGATGCTCCCGAGCCGCCGGCCGCGATCGTCGCCGAACTGCAGGAGCGTCTGAAGCAGTCGGTGAAACGTCGCATTCGCGCCGACGTACCGGTCGGAGCCATGCTGTCGGGGGGAATCGACTCATCGCTGGTCGTGTCGATCATCGCCAGGCAGACCGATCAACCGCTGTCGACGTTCACCGTCGGGTTTCCGATCGCCGAGTATGACGAGCGCCCCTGGGCTCGAGAAGTCGCCGGCCAATTACACACCAATCATTTCGAGTTACTGGCCGGCCCTGAAATCATCGATCTTCTTCCAGACATTGTCTGGTACTATAACGAACCGTTCGCCGACTCATCAGCCCTGCCGACCTGGCTTGTCTGTCGCCTGGCGCGTCAGCACGTTACGGTGGCCCTTTCCGGAGACGGCGGCGACGAGTGTTTTGCCGGATACCCGCGCTACCAGAACATCGGTGAGCACGCGCTCGATCAGGGGTTTCCATCAATCTGGGAGCGCTGGCACCGGCGTTTTCGTGACTGGCGGGGATTCGTCACCGGGCGTTCGTGGACCGCCGACCTGCGCCGCCTGGCGGATCTGCGGCAGGACCGACTGCTCTACTACTACCGACTGGCTCACTTCCACGAGGGATACCAGACCCGCCTTCTGACTCCCGAGTTCCGCCGCCGTCTGGGCGATCTGGTTGCGGTCGATCATCTGCTCGAGCGCTTCCGACGCAGTCGAGCGCCGACCTTTCTCGACACGCTCACTGAGATCGATCTGGGGTTGTACCTGCCCGACACCCTGATGACCAAGACGGACGTTGCCTCGATGGCGCATGCGCTCGAGGTTCGGTCTCCCTTTCTCGACCATACTCTGGTCGAGTTCTGCGCCCGATTTCCGTCTCACTGGAAGCTGAAGGACGGGTGCCAGGGCAAGTGGATTCTGCGTTGCGCCGCCGCTGATCTGTTGCCAGAGTCGATACTGAATCGAAAAAAGATGGGGTTCGGCATTCCGATGGACCACTGGTTCAGAAAGGAATGGCGGGACGTCGCTCATGACGCCCTGCTTTCCGGCCGCCTGATCGCACGCGGCTACTTCGAACCCACCTATCTAAGATCACTCTTCGAGAGGCACCAACAGGGCGAAAGCTGGCAGTATCTGATCTGGAATCTCATCATGTTCGAGCATTGGCACCGTCGATTCATCGATGGAGACGCCCCGCCGATGCCCGAACCGGAACTCACAATAACCGAAGTGAAAAGTGACCGCAGAGAATCCGGAGATCCTCCCCACTGAGTCGCTGAGCCAGCAACGGGTTTGCTGATTGAAAGCGCGGAATAAAGTCTTTCAGATAGGACTGTTCCGCAAAAAAGTTTGGTTCGAAACTCGTAACTTCCCATTGATGCTCGCGGAACAATTGTTCCAGTTCGCCGGCGCGGACCCGATTGCCGCATTCGCCGTTCCGCGACTCAAACTCCCCGGCAAACGACTCGGCATCGAGCAGTAGAAACTCAAGCGGTCGGTCCATGTCACGATGATCACGGAAATCGACCTGATGAAAGGCGAGCGCACCCGGCCTGGCCACCCTGGTCATCTCGCGACAGGCAGCCCACGTATCGACACAATGTTCGAGCACCGCGTTCGAGAGAAAGAGATCGACGGAATGGTAGGGGACCGTTCGCAGGTTCTCGAGCGGGTGCGCAAACGGTTGAATCTCAGGGGCCTGCCTGTGGGCCAGAAACGTCTCGAGCACCGTGGTCGGCACACCGGGAAAAGCGCTCGGCATCGCCTGCAGCAGGGTCGCATAGAAACGCGAATGGTACTCTTCGACCCACGTGCAGAGAAACCGGTCGACCACGAACACCGTGGCCCCATGGCAGGCGAGGATCAGGGAACTGCCAAGATTGATGCCCGGCCCGATCTCCATGACCGTCTTTCCGCGAAGACCCTCGCCACCGCCCGGCAGTCGACTGAGATACTGTCGGGCCACGCGAATCGCGTGATCGACATCCTGTCTCAAGGCCTGCGGCGAGCAATCACGCTCACGCTGATTCACCGGCAAACCGGTTGCCGATAACAGGCCTGCTGACTTCATTCCAGGCGTCACCATTCTGGACATTCTCTCGGGCAGAACATTCCAGAGCCAGCGAAAGGCGCGCCGGAACGGCGGCACCAGGCAGACCACGTAGATCAGCCAGTACAAAGCGGCCAGAAAGCGATTCCGCAGATTCCAATGGGAGACGTTGTGCAGCGGATGTTCGTCAGGCGGACGGAAGCGGTAGGAATACGTGCGCCCGTTGGTGTTGGGGTCCGAGTTGTCGCTGGTCGAAAACATGAGAAGGCGACCCCAGTGAGAGTACGAGCCACCACCATGTTGGCGAATGATCTCATGCAGACTATGAGGTGGTCCAAGTTCCACTCCATCTTCCATGAGGATCAGCGTCGACCGTTGATTGAACTCAGGCGTGTCCGCCAGCGCCGCCAGCTCGGGCATCTGCAGGCCCCAGCAGCGATCGATCTCGCGGAAGAACGGTCCCTCGAGTGGCACCGGATGGGCATGCTCCGCCCAGGTGCCCTTCTTCCAGGCTTCGAGCCACTCCTGTGCTTGCGACAGCAATTGCCTCGGCGACCAGGCAGGAGGCAGCGAATGGGGTCGTTTCATGGCTGTTGCAGGCGCGCCAGCAAACGATCGTATAGAGCGGAATACTGGGCGGCAATATAATCCATGGAGTAGAGGCTTTCGACCGTGCGACGGGCACGCCGCCCCCATTCCTCGGCCTGCTCGGGTCGGCGCATGACATCGACGATCGCGGTGCAAAGGGCTTCTGGGGATTCCGGCGGAATCAGGCGACCGTTCCAGCCATCGACGAGCAGATCGCTCGTGCCGCTGACCCGGGTGGCAATAATCGGCAGTTCCATGGACATCGCCTCGAGCAGCGCATTTGAAAGACCCTCGCCGCGACTGGGCAGGATGAACAGATCATGAGTGTCGAGAATGGCTCGCGGCTCATCGCGAAAGTCATGAAAGATCACTCGGTCCTCGACGCCGCATGCCGCCGAAAGGCGCCGGAAATCGTATTCCGGATAGTCCACTCCGTACAGATGCAGCTCGCAGGTCGGGATTCCCGATTCCTGCCTCAGAAGCGCCATCGCTCGGATAGCGACGTCGATGCCTTTCTGCGGATGTCGACGACCGACCAGACACAGACGCCACGGTCGCCGCTCTTTATCAGGCTTTGCCCAACGAGCAGAGCGCTGAAACCGACTCGTGTCGATGCCGTTCGGCAGACACAGGATCCGGTCGGTTGGGAACTGCCAGGTCCGGAGTTCCTGCTCGATCTCGCGGCTGATGGCAACGATGGCGTCTGCCTGACGCAGGATCGGCAGGCCGAACGCGGAGAGCGGCAGTCGTGAAAACTGGTGCAGATCACCGTAGGTACCGGCGCAACCCAGCTTGATCAGGCAGGGTTTTCTCAGCAGTTGCGCGGCCAGCACGGCAACGACCGCATGCCCGAACGCCTGATGGACGTGAAGAATGTCATAGGATCGGCGATATCGCACGAGAAAGGCGAACTGATTCCAGCCGCTGAAGGGCCGATACCCAAGCGCGAACGGAACCCGCGTGATGCGGAAGCCGCTCCAGTTTTCGACCGGCAGGGCGTCGGGAGTTCTCTGCTGGGTGAGCACGTGAACGTCATGTCCGCGCTGGGCAAGCCGTTCGGCCAGGCGCTCGGCCTGCACTTCGGCTCCCCCCGGACGCCAGGGTCGAAACTGATGGATGATCATCATCACCCTGGGCCTGCCTGCGCCGTTTCTCACGCCTTTCCTACCTCGACACTTCCTCAATCTGCGACCAGCCGCGCGGGGCATATTCTCTCACACTCTTCAGACGACAGGCAAGAAAAGCCCCGTAGTCGAAGGCACGCAGATATTCGACAATTGCAGCGCAGGTCAGACTCGGGCCGTGCGTGACTGCATCGCGCAAACGACGATTGGCTATTTCCCACGTGTATTGCAGCCAGCGGGGTTTGAGCGTGACCAGGGGCAGGCAATACGTTGTGGAAGCGGCACCGCGCAGCCAGTCAACCACGCGGCAACCATCTGTGGACCTCAGACCGAACACCCCGAGCGACGGATCGACAAACCACCAACGATCCCCCTCACTCAGCTTGATCTCCGCAACCCAGTGCTGAGTATGACGGCTGTATTGAGCCGCTGGAGAAAGCTCGTAGTCCAGATGCAACAGTCGAATGGATAGTCCGAGATCGTTCAGGATGTCAGCCAGCAAAAAGGTCTCCTGATAACAATACAACTCGAGAGGAGCACTCGCCTGAAACAGTCTTTCGCGAACTTGTGAACGAGCCAGATCTCCCTCGTCGTGATGAAAGATCTCATGCGTCCGGGTTCCGAAGTCGACACGACGACTGTACCAGTCACAAAACTCGAGAAGTCTCTGCATTTCAGAATTGTTTGAATTCAGAAACACACGCAGAGGAGATGGCAGACTGTCGGCGTCGATCAATCGCACATACGGATTCATTTCCTGCCGAGGTGAGCGCATCAGAGGCCGCGAGAGTTGAGTCCGGGCCTCCGTGGCCACACTCATGACAGGGAGATAGAACCAGACAGCATTCCCGGTGGTGCTATCCATGCCGACCCCAAGCAAGGCAGGGAGCGGGGTTGATACCGACGCCGCATTGCCGACAGCCGGCAACCACGACTCAGCCGGCCAGGCATGAAACACCGACGAAGGAACCACTGGAAGCAGCGGGTCGGGTTTCAGATCATCAGGCCACGTCACAACCTTCACGCCGGTGACGGTCGACGTCCGAAGCATGATCGGCGTCGATCGCTCGGTGACGTGCTCTCCGGCAAACAATCGGTGACCGAGCGCCGGACCGCACAGTGCAGCGAGCATGAACAGACCGAGGAAAGTGATGCCCTCCCCGCCTTTTCCATCAAGCGATCGGCGCGGGTCTCGCTGAAACGGAGAAAACATCCAGAGACTGAGCACTCCGGCCATCAAAGGCCATGTCGCGGCCAGGACACGCCACCCGCCATCGAGGAAGATGAACGGCACAAACGCCAGCATGCATCCCAGAAGCATTGTCCAGAAAACAATCTCACGTCGACACTCCCGCATCGCAAGGGCGAATCCGAACCATAGACCAGTACCAATGGCGAGCAGCAAGACAAAACGAGAAGAGATCACCTCACCGATTGGCAGTGTCGCCAGAAGAATGGTCCGCAGAAACAGAAACAGATCGCCCATGAATTCTTTTCCTGAGCGGCGCAGATACTCCAGTGCCAGATCAGGCTGTCGCCGCAGAGATTCACAGCCACGTTCCCAGAGGAATTGCGCCCGTTCTTTTTCGGAGGGTCTTTTTTCCAGTTCCGACTTGTACTTTTCACGAACCTGCACCCAGGTCAGATTTTCAGCCATACCGCAGAAGGTGTATCCAGCGTTGGAATGCGGCAGATTGTCGGCACCACCGTAAACCCGAACGAGGAGCAACGGAAACAGTAGTCCCATCATGGTTCCTGCCAGCAGGCCGAGAAGCATTCTGCGAGTCCAGTCTCCCCGCCACGTGCTCCAGACAGCGTATAGAACGGGACCGACCAGCACCGTTATCGCGCCAACGCGTGCCTGCATTGCCAACGCCAGCCCCAGACCCGCGGCGAACTGCGCCAACGTTGAAACCGACCAGGTTCCATTCAACAGCAGGCGCAGAGCGACACACCCGAGAGTCATTCCCAGAGCCTCTGAAAGACAGGTTCCCATAAAGCACTGCGCGTACGCGAGACACAGCGCAACACATCCGATACCCGTCCAGACTCCGTACCGGCGGCGCAGCCCGTCAGCCAGCCAGAAAACGCTTACTGCCAGCAGCACCACTTGCATCAGTGTCGCCAGTTCCAGTCTCAGACCCGTCACCGCCAGACGAGCGGCAAGAAACGCGGCATTCAGCGGCCGGCGTACGTTCCACTCGTTCAAAGTGCCCTGCGCAATCAACTGATGCGCTCCGTTCAGATAACTGCGCGCATCACTGAGGGGGATATACCCCATAAAGGCGAAAGAGTACAGATCGTACCGGTGCATCGGCTCGGCGATCCCGCTCCATTGCCGAAACAGCGGCAACAGAAACAGCAGGACAGCCAGGATCAGACCCCAGCGGGCCATGCGGCGGCTCAAACCGCGCTCAGCCTTGATCCAGGCGGCTTGCTCCGCTCGCGGGCGCAGCCACCTGATCGCCCAGGCGCACCCGACCCCGCCCATCGCCCAGAGCCACAACCACCCCGGAATCTGACTGACCGTGAGGTACAGCAGATGCCGACCTCTGATCCATGCCCAGGCCTGCGTTGGAGCACAAGGAAACACCAGCGGCACGGCCAGAAACAGCACCAGTCCTCCGATCGCGCCTGCCGCGAAAAGTGCCGGCATCAACCGACAGAATAACGGCCCCACAAGAGGAAGCGCGGTAAAGAACGCTGCCGCCAGACTCAGCCAAAGCCCGACCGTCGCCGTTCTTTCGCTCCAGCCCGGAAGCTGTGGGCAACTTACTTCATATACCCGACCGTTGGTGCGTGGGTCACTTCCGTCCGAGCTGGAGAAAATCAGATCCTCGTTCCAATGCGAGTATCTGCCACCTCCTTTTGAGCGGATGTCGGCATGCAGGCTGTGCGCCATCGACAGCGAACGCCCGCTCTCAAAGAGTTCCAGGCGACTCCAGCGGGGAAAGCGTGCGCTGTCTCCCGTTCCTGTCATGGATGCGATACCACGATAGATAAACGCCTGCGAATCGGTGGTTTCCGGTCTTATCTGTGACACATCGAGGGTGAGTCGAACCCTCGTGACCCGCTCCGGATCATACTGAAAACGCATACAGATGGTCGCCAGCACCAGTAACAGGACAACCAGCGCAACGCGTGTCGGAACGTTCATGCGCGACGTTGCAGAAGTGTTGCAGGAACGCGGATCATGTCGACCTCAGGCCAAACCTGCACAGTATAACGACGACCGTTGCGATTCGGATCCGTGTTGTCTGAGGTCGAGAAGAACAATCGCTCGTTCCAGTGCGAAAATCGTCCGAGTCCCTGCTGCATGATATCTTGATGTACAGCGTGTGCGACACCGATCGCTCGTCCGTTTTCGAAAATCTGTAATCTCGATTGAAACGGGGCGGCCATCGAGTCACCCGACGTCGGCAACCTGGGCAGACCGGTCACCCAGCAATGTCCGTGCTCCTGTGAGAACGGTGCCGCGAGCGTCCAGGTCGAAAGCCCCGGATCCGTCGTGAGTTCATTCGCGAACAACCTGATGCTCAGCCGCATCTCGTGACAGCCGGCAGACGACGGCAACAGGCGCGGCGGCGCAAGAAACGCCTGTTGCAGCAGATTTCGCAGATCAGCGGTCAAAACCCAATAGAGCCGACCCTCGCCGGCAGTCGCCCGCGAGAGCGGAATCGCGAGCATCTGCTCTCCGGGGGTTTTCAATGGCAGATAAGCAACCGGCTCGGCTTCGCGCAAGAGTACCAGACCGGGTTCCGCCAGCAGAGAAAGTAATTGTTCAGGGTCTTCGCACTGAACCAGCAAAGGAACCGTCTGCGCATATTCGCTCTCTGCCTGAGTCAACAATTGTCCTATATGCTTGATCATGAAACGAGGATCAATACGCCGAACCGCCGGCACTCGTTCGTTCACCGCACGCTCGGCAATCTGTCCGGCGCACGCGAGCGCTTCGCGCCATCCACGCGTCTCGTCGGCGAAGTGCGAAAACAGATTGATCTGTTCGGTTGGCGGATACACGGTCACCGGGCTCCAGTTCACGGAAAGGTCCAGGTCCAGAGCCTGCTGCAGATTGTCAGGCAGTTCGCGAACGGTCGATTTCATGACCAGCGCTCCCACGGACAGACGCCGATGCGGCAGGCGCTGGCGTCTCTGCAGTGCTTGAAGGGTCTCGAGAACCTGATCGAGTTCCGCTCCTCGTCTCAGTCGGGCGTATGTTCGCGGCTGAAAACTGTCGACCGAGATCGAGATGTTCCAGCGTGAAAACTTCTCGAGCCAATCGCGCTCGCGCTCGCGAATCAAGACCCCGTTCGAGGTGAACCCGAAGGTGAGATTCGGATTGTCGTCAGGCCGAAACCGTTCGACGAACCCAATGAACTCTGGATCAACCCAGGGTTCACCGCCATTCCAGGTGAGATGCAGTAACGTAGGAATCAGCGCCAGTATCTGTTTGCCAAGTCCGGGAACCGCTCTTTGAGAGTTCCAGCGCGCATAGTTCTGACTGCACATCGGACAGTGCAGGTTGCACTCGAGCGATGATACCCAGGCCAGGTGCGAAGGCAACCCGTCCACCGAGGTTTTCCCTTGCCGCCAGGCTGATTCGAGTTTCGCAAGGTTCACTGATGAAGCGTGACTCGGATCGCCGCGGTCGAGCACGAACGTGCGCCCGGAGACCGGCAGTGAGACGACATACTTTCGACGATTGGTCAACGGACTGGTACCGTCTGAGGTCGAGAAGAACAGAGCCCCCGTATCACTCAGATAGAAAGCCCCGCCGTCACGTCTGATCGCTTCGATACTCTGGAGTCCGGGGCCAAGTGCTCTATCATCCTCAATCAATACAGCTTTCGACAGATCGGTTTCATCAATTTCGAAAGGTTCAGGAAGCTGGTGGAAATAGCAGTGCCCCCCGTGATGCCGCCACCCTGCCAGACCCTCGAACGGAGGCGGTTCGCCGCCGCTCCATTGCGTCGACAGGCAGGTTGCGCATGGGTATCCGGCGAGCCGTCCGTGCGCCAGATCCTCACGCAACCGGTGCCAGGGTTCACCGTTCCAGATCTCGGCCAGAGATGCCTCTCGCGCTTGACCGAGCGGAAGAGCGTCTCCACCATAACCGCGCCAGAAGCAGCAGGGGCTGACTTCTCCGGAGAGGTCGATCACCATCTGCTGCCATGGATATGCGCATCTGGGTTGCTTGACCATGGCTGTTTCGAAAAGTGACCTGCCCTGTCTTTCAGGGTCGCGACAGTGGCAACGACGGTCCTTCCCAGAAGCGGCCGATGTCTCGCTGGTACAAAGAGAGAATGATGCGACGGGAACCCCCGCGAGCGTGCAGCAGACGCAACAACGCGTAGGTGTCCTGCCGCAGGCGCGGTCCGCTGCAGGCCTGCTGCAGTTGTTGCTCAAGTTTTTCGACCATCGGCGGCTCAACTTTGCCGCTCGCCATGGCGATGAAACGTCGCAGGTTCAGTCGATCGGAACTCAGATGCAGGATCGTATCGACCAGCCCCTGAAATCGTCCGAGCAGATCGAGATCCGGACCCTCGATCAGATGAGGGCGAGGCCAGGTCAGATTGCCGAAATGAGCGGAAATGAAGACGGTAAACTGCTGCGGGATCGCCTGCTGACGCAGCTGGCCCAGATACTCAACGGTCAGATCGTCCGGGTTCATCGACTCGATGAATACGACCTTTCCAGCAGGACCGGGCGGTAGAAGTTTGAGTAACTCAACGATGTCGTCAGGGACGGTGAGTCGCACGGCACGATCACTGCCGCGCACATAGAGCGAATCGGGAAACACGCCGCAGGTCGTTTCGAGCGTCTGTTGCCACTTCTGACGAGCCGCCTGAGCTTCCGCCCCGTTGCCGACCGTGCGCATGATGTTTTCCGCCGTCGATTGTCGAGTGACCCAGGCGGTGGCCCGCAAAGTCAGCTCGGCCATTGTGTGTTCACGTGACAGGTACAATACCGGAAGACGACCAGCAGTCTGCAAGGCAAAAGCCTGCATCCAGGCCGCTTTTCCTTCTTCGCGACCCCCGACGATCAGGTGCAGGCCGCGCTGCACAAACCCACCACCTAAAGCTTTGCCGAGTTCGACGCCGGGGGCAACCACCACGGAAGCATGTGACGGCAGTCCGGAAACGAGTTCGGGCGCTTCGAGTTTCAGGGGACGGAACTGTCGAATTTCGCGCGTCGACAGGGTGGGTAGGGGCGCGGCCGGCTGAGACAAAGGAGCCGCTGTCGAAGGAAGAGAAGCCGGAGTTGCCACGGGGGCCGGTGCTGAAGCTCGCGTTTCTCCCACGCTTGCCGCCAGACCGGCAAACACTTCCTTCAGTTTCTGAACCGGCTCTTTGGTGGATTCGAGAAACTTGATCCAGGTGCGAACTTCCTTGAGACACTCGTCCAGAGTTCTCTTTTTGCCGCAGTAATCGGAGAAAGCGGCGGGGCCATAGGCAAAATGGGACTGGCTGACCCCCACTTTCGGGCGGTGCAGCCCAGGGTGAATACTCCCCGGCACGAGAACGGGAGTTGTCGCACTCGCCATCTCAGGCAGGATGGTTCGGTCCGTGGTTTTCATCAGGCGGCGATCACCACGTTTGATGCCGGCGATGCGCCCGATCAACGCCCGATACATGCGTCCGAGTTGCCGATGCCCGCCGCAGCCGAACACACCCGGGTGAATCTCGATCGCAATTTCATCGGGCGTGGCCAGCAGGAACATGGCATCGTTACTGATGCCGAGCGTTTTCAGACTTTCGATGAATCGGGTCGTATCGTCGTAGACTGCCTGAAATCCGAAGACTTCCTGATTCGGACGATAAGGCCTGCCGTCGACCACCACATGAGTGTGTTCCCTGGCAAGCAGCTGCAGAAGCTCATCCTGACCCGGCAGTTCCGGTACTCTTTTCCCCTCGACTTCGAGATGGATCTGCAGCCCTTCATAGCCGCATTCCTCGAGTAACAGATCAGAGGCGCGACGAATCGCATGCACCACGGTCATCGGCCCGGAAAGGACGATGCTTTCTTCGTTGAAAGCCTGTTGCAGCTGTTCCGCATTTTCGGTTTCCTCGAAAAAGTAGGCGGAACGGTACAAGCCCTCAGGAACGGCTTTCAGCGCATCGCTCAGCCCTTTCAGGGGTTTGATGCCCGAAGCAACTCCCGACGCGGAAAGTATCAGCGCATTCATGATTCACCTCTCAGCGAAGTTCTCCCAGCTGCAAAGCCGCTGCTATGCGACGAGGAATGTCACTCAGGTTCATGACGCCCTGAAACAGCGTCTGATGAGTCCCCATCGCGTGCAGGAACATGTCTTCACACCCGTGACCGTTTGTCGCCATCTCGTGCAGCGACTTGCCGGTATCGAGAAACGAGATACCCAGCTTGCCCCAGACGAGATCGCCGAGACGCATTTCGAATTCCTCGCCCGCAGGTACAAGTTTCAGTGAAGCAATTTCAGCATCAGAAAAGGTAAGAGATGGATACGATTTTTTCAGTTCATCCGCGAGACTCGCGGGATCGGCGGCGATGCGACGTGCCAGCATTTTGGTCGACACCGCCGACTTGCGAAACGTATCTTCCTGAAATCGCTCGGTCATGTGCAGACCGCCGGTCGAGTGGTCGGGCACCATGACGAGAAGCGTATCCGGATGCGTGCGCACGAATTCCTGCAATACCCGAACCGTGGCATCCATTTCGCGAATCTGCTCGACCAGCTCCGCAGCATCGTGAGCATGGGAGAGGGCGTCAATCTGGCCGGCTTCGACCATCAGCAGAAAACCCTTCGGATGCGCGGACAGGATTTTCAATGCTGACGCCGTCATCTCAGGAAGATCAGGCGTTGATTTGCAGTCAGGTTCGAACGTGAACGGCATGAACGAATCAGAAAACACCGCGAACACTTTCTCAACCTTGTCGGTCAGGGCCTGCACCAGATCCTGGCGTGACTGCACGACACGATACCCCTGCTGCTGCACGTCCGCGAGCAGATTCCGTCCTTTCGGCTGTTTGCCTCCCTGTTCGACGCTCTGAAACCAGGCGCGGCCACCGCTCATCAGCAGATCGATACCCGAAAACACGATCTGCTCAGCCAGCTTTGCCTCTTCATCGCGGTGATTCACGTGACCGGCAAAGGCGGCCGGGGTCGCATGCGTCAACCGAGTGTCCGAGATGATCCCCGTCTTCATGCCCTTGTTCCGGGCCAGATCCATGATCGTGATCAACTGATTGCCGGCGGCATCAACTGATACCTTGTTGAACAGGCCGATCTTTCCCGTAGCCAGCGTCGAAGCCGCCGCGGCCGAATCATTCACGGTCGAGTCGGCCGCAAAGCCGATGACCCGGCCGACAATGGGAAAACGATCGGTCTCGAGTTTTCCCTGGCGACCGACGATCGCGTCACGAGACAACCGCAGGGCAGGAGCGCCCAGTCCGTCGGCAATCAGCAGAATCGCATTGCGAGCCGGACGCGCCAAGACCTTGAGCCGGCGCTGCAGGGCCTCATCAAGCGTGATCGGCTTTGAATCAACCGGAGTGATCAAATCGTTCGCCGGAGGTTTTGCCGGGGTAACGACCGGGGTTTCCTGGGCTGCAAGCATTGCACAGCCCGCCATAATCAACAGCACAGTCAGCAGGAGTCGACGCATCATTCCATCCTCCTCGGGTGTATGCCTGATTCTAGCACACCCCCTCCGCTCTTGTATCTTCGTGTGTTCTATCGCCGGTCCTCGGCTTGCGGTGACGGCAGACCACGGGGTTCGTCGAAGCGTGCCAGACCGCATGGTCCTTCAGAAGCAATCCCGTACTCGTCACCGCGTCGATACAAAAGCACCGGTTGATACTCGGAAAATGCCTGCTTCAACAGAGCATTCGGACCATCGCCCAGATCAAGAGCCAGAATTCGACTGCCGGTGCCGAGAAACGGGTGATTCAGGCGCACGACTTCCATGCCGTTGATGGAAAACTCCTCAGGCCGACGGTATCGCGCCTGCTGCTCCGCCTCGTCAAGCACGGCAGCCACCAGCCCTTCGGGCGCATCTTGGGGCAACCGGCGCAGCTGATCGAGAAGCGCATCATAGTCGACGGCATCGGTACTCACCGCACGCTGCATGAGGGGTGCGGAAACCCGCAAGGCACGCAGCTGCCTGAGCACATCCAGCCGAATACGCGCAGGGTGTCTGAGAAACACCAGCGATTGATTCGGTACCAACCGTTCGATAACCGACGCCAGATCAGAGCGGATATGCCAGTAATCGCGTGCCAGCAGCGACCACCAGGCGTGAACCATCACGAAGAGTCCGATGGCCGCAATAAGACCCTGTGCGCGCCGCCCGGCATTCGGCCAGAGTTGATCGAGCAGGCGCAGCACGCGAGCGCCCCCCCATGCCGCCGCAGGCAACAGCGGAAACAGATAACGCGGTCCGTAGCAGAAATCCTGAAAATAGTACCAGCTGTAGCCGACGATAACCAGGATTGAATGCAGCACAAAGAATAAGTCGATGATCGTCTCGGTATTTGAAACAGCCTCTCGCCGCTTCAGCAGGGCGAACCCCGTCCAGCCGGCCAGGCCGCCGCCAAACGCCCAGGCCGAAAAGCCGAGAAGGTTGTCGATGTTGTTCGACCACAGCAGCCCGGGTGACAACTGAGCCAGCACCGACGCCGACACCTGTACGTGCCGAACAGCCAGCAAAGGGTCGCCGGCAATCAATTGAGCCCACTGTGATTGAGCCAGTACGGCGGGAATAACACTGCCGAGCAGCAGTCCACCCCAGATCGCCCGCCTGGCAAAAGTTGCCGGAATCAGGAACGCGGAGATAAACAGAGACAACATCAGAGCCGCTCCCTCGACACGGCGGGTCAGCAACAGCAAGGCAATCGCCACCATGGCACCGGCAAGACCGCGGTTTCTTCCCTGCGTCAGATCGGCCAGACCGTTCACGCCGATCAACAGGCAGAGAAGTCCGAGTGAATGATTCATCTGCGATGCGCTCATCAGCAGCAGAAATGGCGAGCAAGCAAAAAGAGAGATTCCGTAGATCTCTGTCTCACGCGCCTGGGCCGTTCGAAACAGCCGAACAAAGAGCAACAGGCACAGGACACCAAGCATCGGGTTCAGCAAAGTGTCCAGGTTGACTTTCATCAATGCAGCCTTCAAAAAAGCATAAGCAGGCTGGTAGGTTGAATAGATCCAGGAACCGTTTTCATCGATGGATGGATCGGGCAGGAACGATTCGCGTATCGGCAGCGGCGGCGTATGCGCACGGCCGAGCAACAGCAGACGAGCCTGCCAGTGCTGAATGATCTCATCCTGCACGCGCGGAATACCACCCAACAGCAGCTGTTGCCCCACGACGCCGCAGCTCAGAATCAGCACGGCGAACCCCAGCAACCGCGACCGAGACAGGAGCGGCAAGTCAGGTGACGACTGTTGGGAAGCCGCGGCATCTGCCGGACGGCACGACATGACACAGCGCCGAAACCAGATCAGAGACGCGAAGGTTCTCGCCCAGTCAAGCCCGAGCAGCAGCAAGGCTGATGTCTGTTCAGGTTGAATGCAGGTATACCCGCTGTTCGTATCCATCAGGCGTTGCGGCACCAATGCCAACAGAATCAGCCACCAGAAACGATTTCCGAGATGGTGTCGAAGAGAGCCGAGAATCTCCTTCCACTGCGCCTTTTCTTCAACGGTTCCGATCGCACGGATAACGGTGAGTGCCAGAAACAGCAGCACGACCAATGACCACAGCGAGTCGTCCATGCCCGCATAGGCCACGGCATCGGTAAGACGCGCTTCCCATCGGATGGCGTCCGACTGCAGCAAAGCCGTGCCGACATGAGACAGCAGCAGAAGCAGCGTATCGACGATGATCAGCGGCACAGGCGAACTCTCGGTTGAAAGCTTGAGGAACAGAGATATCGGGGCATCATGGTATAACCTCGGCAATCTGCCGATACAGAAGAGTAAACGATGAACACCTCATCTGTCACTTCGACGCGACTTTCGGGCG
Organism: uncultured bacterium; assembly: GCA_964472075.1. Classification (GTDB taxonomy): domain Bacteria; phylum Muiribacteriota; class Ozemobacteria; order Ozemobacterales; family Ozemobacteraceae; genus CAYYIY01. The sequence goes on from CAYYIY010000001.1 coordinate 211,958, forward strand.
CAACGGCTCAACCGCGAAACCCTCGCATCATCCGGCGAAGCGGTTGCCGGCTGCTGCTGATGCTGCTGTTCATCGCGTGCGCTCTGCCTCAGCCTGCCTCGGCGGTAGGGAACGCCATGCCTCTGCCGAATGCGGCTCAGACTGACGTTCCCTCGATCGGCGCAGGGGGCATCACCTGGAAGTACAAGCGAGCCAGTGGCCCAATGAAGTTTGGAGGCGATCTTCAGATGATCGGGTTGCGACTTTTCGGCGGGCGCAAGGACGACCCGAAAATCGGTCTTGCCGCGAATACCGGCACGCTGAACGGTTCTTCTCTGCAGCTCGATGTTCGCATGGGCGGGCTCACACTTGAAGATTCCTTTCGCTCGGACCGCCGTCTGAAATGGCGCGCGACAATCGGCGGCGGCCATTACGACCTGCACACCCGCCGCACCGGCTACAACATCAACTCAGGCGGTTTTGCCTACTTCGAACCCATGTTCATCGGGGTGATTCCGATGAATAAGCACATTTCCATCGAACTCGGCGGCGGCTACACATTTGCCGGAACAACCGGGGTCAAGCTCGAAGGCCCGTTCTTCGAGTTCAATCTGCTGCTGGGTCGCAATCTCGAACCCTGATCAGCGGCTGTCGAGATACCGCCAGAGACAGCGACAGGCCATCGAGCGCCAGGGGCGCCACGACTCACCGAGCTTCACCAGTTCTTCATTCGTCGGCAGTGCCGGCAACCCGTACGCGAGCGCGATGCTTCGTTTCAACGCGTGGTCGGAAAGCGGCAACACATCGGGTCGCTGCAGATGAAAGATCAAAAACATATCTGCGGTCCAGACCCCGATTCCTCGCACACGGGTAAGACAGGTGCGCACTTCATCGTCGGTCATGCCCTGCAGAGTCATCATGTCAGGCAGAGTCCCGTTCAGCGTCCTGGCGGCCAGATCTTTCACCGCCGCAATCTTCGGACCCGACACTCCCGCCAGCCTCAGCTGCACCTCGGGCACGGCAAGCACATCGTCAGCATGCAGAGTGCGGCGACGCGGAAACAGCTCGTGAACGCGTTTGACAATGGTTTCAGCCGCACGAGTACTGATCTGCTGGGCGACAATCGAGTGAAACAGGGTTTGAAACGGGTGACGAAAGCGCACCGTTTCGATCGCAAACATGCCGACTTTCTTGATCACCTTCGCCAGCCGGCGGTCGGTACGCGCCAGTCGCCTCAGAATCTCTGATGTCGACAGGTCTGCCGCGGTTTCATCGACTCGCCCGGAGCGAGAGTCTTCATGCTTCGTCATCATGTGAAATCCATGCTACCACACGCCCCCGCGAAATCGAATGGCTCGGGTATCGACAACGCTTCCACGTTCATGGTAAAGGTGTTGAAGAGAAGTTTTCGAGAACGTCGGTGTACACCGAGTGAGATGAGTATGGATGCCAGTCTCAACATCGTCAGTCGCCTGCTTGAAAAGGGTCATCACCTCGATGATCTGAAAGCGCTGCTCTCGCCGTTCCGTGAACGCGGGTTCGATGATTTCGCCGAGCAGATGGCCATCATGCTGAGCAAGGTCTCGGCCCTTCTCGAAATCTCCAACGAGCTTTCCGAAACCCTGTCGCTCGACACTCTGCTCGGGCGCATCATCGAGATCGCCACCCAGGCGCTCGATGCCGATCGCGGCACTCTTTTCCTGCATGATGCCCAGCACAAGGAACTGTTTTCGCGCATTCTTCAGGGAGACAGCGTTCAGGAGATCCGCTTTCCCTGCCATCTGGGTATTGCCGGGGCGGTGTTCACCAGCGGCGAGCCGATCGTCATTCATGACGCCTATTCCGACCCGCGATTCAACAAAGAGATCGATCGCAAGACCGGGTATCACACCCGCAACATTCTCTGTGCCCCGATCAAGACCCGTCACGGCGAAGCGGTCGGGGTGATTCAGCTGCTGAACAAGGCCGAGGCTCGCGGCCCCTTCAACCAGGACGACCTGGTTCTCCTGCGCTCGATCACCTCACAGGCCTCGGCCGCCCTGCAGAACGCCCAGCTGTTCGAACAGGTGCAGAAAGCCCGCGCCGAGCAGGAACGTCTGCTCGAACTTTCCACCGCCATCTCTTCTGAACTTCAGCTTTCCTCGCTGCTGGCCAAGATCATGGAAACCACCACGATCATTCTGAATGCCGAACGCAGCACGCTGTTTCTGCATGATCACCGCACCAACGAGTTGTGGGCGCCGGTCGCGCAAGGCATGGAAGGCAGCCGGGAAATCCGGTTTCCGTCCCACCTGGGAATTGCCGGATCCGTGTTCACGAGCGGCAATACGATCAACATTCCTGATGCCTATGCCGATCCGCGATTCAACAAGGATTTCGACCGCAAGACGGGGTTCGTGACCCGCAACATCCTCTGCATGCCGGTGATCAACAAATCGGGCAAGGTCATCGGGGTCACGCAGGTACTCAACAAACGCGGCGGGCCGTTCACCCGCTACGACGAGCAGAAGCTTGCCGCCTTCAGCGCACAAGCCAGCATCGCCATCGAGAATGCCCGTCTGTTCGAAGACGTCATGAATATGAAGAATTACAACGAGAGCATTCTGCAGAGCATGAGCAACGCCCTGATGACTCTCGACGGCAATGATCACATCGTCACGGCCAATGCCGCGGCCGGTCGCATGCTGCACTGCGAGGCACAGAGCCTGATGTCGCAAACGCCGGCCCATGTCTTCGGCAGCAACAATGATTGGCTGCTCAAGCTGATCGCCGGCGTGAATCAGAGCAAGAAGCCGGCGAGCGCCCTTGATTCCGAAATCGTCCTGCCGGACAACAAACACGTTTCGGTGAATGCCAGCGCGGTCCCACTCATCAGCATCACCCAGGAACCCCTTGGCACCATGCTGGTCTTCGACGACATCTCGGGTGAGAAGCGTTTGCGCGGCACGCTGGCCCGCTACATGACCAAGGAAGTCGCCGATCGACTGGTTGAAGAGGGCGGTGACACGGCACTCGGCGGTAATCTGCAGCGTGCGTCCGTATTGTTTTCGGACATTCGCAGCTTCACGACCATCTCTGAGCGCATCGGAGCTGCAGAGACCGTAGCTCTGCTCAATGAGTATTTCACCGCGATGGTCGACATCGTTTTCAACTGTGGCGGCATTCTCGACAAATACATCGGCGACGCCATCATGGCCGTTTTCGGCGTGCCGTTCATGAGCGGGCAGGACGCCGACAACTCAGTACGTGCCGGCGTCGACATGCTGCGCGCCTTGAAAGACTTCAACCGTCGACAGGTGGAAAAGGGGCGCGAAGCCATTGATATCGGCATCGGCATCAGTACCGACGACGTGCTCGTCGGCAACATCGGCTCCATGAAGCGCATGGACTACACCGTCATCGGCGACGGGGTCAATCTGGCCTCACGCCTTGAAGGTGCCAACAAATTTTATCGAACCCATCTGTTGCTGAGCGAATACACATTTCGCGAAGTCAGAGCCAAATTCCACTGGCGCGAAATCGACCGCATTCGCGTGAAGGGCAAGACCAAACCGGTCGCCGTATTCGAAGTGCTTGATTACCATGACGAGGTTTCTTATCCCAATCTTGCTGCCAACCTCGATCTCTATCATCAGGCAATCGAAGCGTACAAGTCGTGTAACTGGGAAAAAGCTCTGCGTCTGTTTGAACGCATGATTCAAAACCATGCCGGCGACGGTCTGCCGCACATGTATTCAGAACGATGCCGCTACTACCAGAAGTCTCCACCCCCCTCAGACTGGGATGGCGTCTACGAGTTGAAAGACAAGTAACCCGGACGATTCAACTCTGACCGACGTATCGGTTCAGAACAGCAAGCCCCCGATGTCCTTGAGTGTCACCAGTAGAAACAGCGTGGCCAGACCGAGTGCGCCCCACTGATAGACCGGCAGCAGCAGTCGTTCGGGCATCGCCTTGCCGGTGATCCAGTGCCAGGTGGAAACAATCAGACGCAGCCCGTCGAGCGGCGGAATAGGCAGCAGGTTGAAAACCGCCAGGTTCACACTCAGAATCGCCATCAGACTCAGAAACGCCACCCAGCCTCCCAGCACCGCATTCCCCGCCATGCCGAGAATTCCAACCGGGCCGGCAACATTCTGAGCGCCCTTGAGCGTGAGCAGATTCAGCATCGCCCCGCTCACTGTCCAGGTCTCCTGAATTGTGCGTGACGCTGCAGCTCCGACGGCTTCGCCCAGCGTCTGCGGCCGGGTCGACTCAAAGCGTGGGCGCACTCCCAGAACGAAGCGGTCCCCTTCCTGCACGGCGGTAATCGGAACGGCGATCTCACGATTTTCACGCACGATGCCGACCAGGCTCGCCCTCTGCCGATTCAGCTGAATCTGCGCGATGAAATCGGGCCATTCCTTCAGAGTCACGCCGTTGATGCTGACCAGACGATCGTCGGCCTGTAGCCCGGCGACGGCGGCGGGACTTCCCTTCACGATCGAGTCGATCGTCAGGCCCGGTCGCGGTTCGCCCCAACCAACCATCAGGGCAAAAAAGAGCGCAAACCCCAGAACGATATTGGCGGCTGGGCCGGCCAGCGCCACCCAGAACTGCGCCGCGGGCGGATGTTCAGGAAGCAGCGGACCACCCTCCTGCTCACGTTTTTCGACCAGGTCGGGATCTTCAGGCATGACGTATCCGCCGAGCGGTAACCAGCCGAGCCGATACTCCGTTTGTCCGAGCTGCTTTTTCCAGATCGGTGATCCGAAGCCCACCGAAAAGGCAAATACCGGCAGCCTGTACCAACGCAATGCGAGAAAATGTCCGATTTCGTGAATCAGTACAAGAAATCCGAATCCGAGAATAGCTCCAATCCAGCCTGCAACGGTGAGCAACATGTGTGGTGTTCCTTGTCAGTGTTTCTTTTTCTTGCGTTCGGAATACAGACGATCGGAGCGATCGAAGGTATCGCGGAAATCGATATCGACATTACAGATCTTGTCATACAGAATCAGGGCTTCATCCGGCCTCTTCTGCTCTTCGAGCGCGACCCCGACCCGATAGCAGATGTCTTTCAGGTCATCAGACATGATTTCCCAGTCGCAGTCGATGGTTTCGAGAATCTCTTTCGCCAGATCGGCCTGTTTCGTCTGCAGATACGCGTCGGCCAGCACGATCCCAACCGGCTTGCTGCGCTGCCCTGCAAACACGGGTGCCAGCGCATCAATCACCTCTTTCCCCTTCTTCTGCTGCAATTTGCGGCGGCACTCGTCGAGATCGACCGGCCCCGGCGCACCAGTCGGCGGGGTCACGGGAGTCGCTTCGCGCTTCGGCGGAGCTGCAGCTGCGGCCGGGGCTTCTTCTTCAGAAATTGACTCGAGCGGTTCTTCGGGGGCCGGCAAATCTTCAGGTGCAGCAGGCGCAGGCGGCGGTACCACCTTCTTGCTCACCGGCTTCTCCGGGGGCAGATCGATGTCGGCGAATGGAGTGCCGATACCCGCAGTATCGTTGGCGAACGGATCAAGAGTCGGAACGTCGTCAAGCCCGCTCGCGGACGTCAATCCGGCCGAAGCCGCCACATCAGGGTCGACGGGTGTTGCCGACGGCTTCTCCTGACCCTGGCGTTCGGCTTTCAGGAAATCCGGAATCGGGACCTCTCCCGCATTCGGATCGAATCCCTCGGGCGGCGGCTCAACAAATCCCTCCAGACCGCTGTCTCTGCCGGAACCCGGCGCCGACAGGCCTTCCACGACCAGATCATCAGAGAAGGGCGACAATCCGGCACTCGGGGCCATCGTGGCACGATTCTGCGTTTCCAGTTCCTTGCGCAGACCGGTCACGATTTCGACGATCTGTACATTCTTGGGGTATTTGCGAATGAAGTCTTCATATTGCAGTACCGCTTCTTCGAGCATGTTGAGCTTCTTCATGCAGGTCGTGTAGACGACGTGAATACCCATGTTGTTGATGTTGCCTTCGAGTACCTGCAGACACTCTTTCACCGCCTCAGCATATTGGTTCTTCTTCGAATAGTTACGAGCCAGAAGCTCTCGATAGTCCAGGTTCTTGGGTTGGATTTTCAGCGCCTCGAGCAGAACCGGAATCACTTCATCTGAAAGCCTCTTGGTCTGCACCATACCTTCCGCGAGCGCCAGCGTGTTTTCCTTGTTTCCAGGTTCTTTCTGGAAGTAGGCATACATGATCTCGAGCGACTCGAGCGTGTATTGTTTATGGGAAGCGTAGTATTTGCAGAGAGCCGGGAGATACTGCTTGTTTTCAGGGTTCTTCTTGTACAGCGTCTCATACATGGTGATCGCTTCGTCAGAAGAGTCGTTGGTTTCAACGTAGGCTTTCGCCAGAAACGTCCAGGCGACCATATTGTCGGGGAACAGCTGCAGCAGCTCTTTCCCATACGTCTGGCACTTGAAGAAGTTCTTGAGATGAAAATGTGATTCGACCAGCAGCTCAAGCACCTGCCGCTGCACCTGCACCGGCTGCTTGCCCCGCTTCAGAAAGTCCTCGGCGATCTGGACGGCTTTCTGATAATTCTTCGCGACAAACGCCTTCTGAGCCTTGGCCACCGGGTCGCGAATCAGAATGTTGAATGACGGGACAATCATCAGCAGAAAAACCAGGATGAACGCTCCGATAAAGCACACGAGTCCGATGTGCACTGCGGTCTGATTATTCTTGTACCAGAGACGGTATTTGAGCTTCCAGAAGGTTTCACGGTTCTTGGCATACTCGCTCTCACGTTCGGCGAAATCATTGAACCGCTGATACGCTTCTTCATACTGTTCGTCGTCGGCCAGAATGCCGATGACCACCCACTCAACGTCGCGCTTCAGATCCGGGTCGGCTTTTTCGCTTTTCAGGTAGGTTTCAAAAAACTCGCGCGACTTCTTCAGATCTTTCTTGCTTCCGAGCAGGAAGATCTTGCCCAGATAGAATGGAGCTTCGGGATAACTGTCCGGTTCTTCGGTGTATGCTTTCAGAATCGGATCACGGGCCAGATCGTACTTATTGTTTTCATACAGGCTGATCGCCAGCTTGAAATCCTTGCGCGTTTTGCGTTTGTCGTCAATCTGCTTCTGCAACTCATCCGCATGGATCAGATCTGGACACAACTCCAGAGCTTTTTTCAAAACCGACTCGGCATCGTCGTATTGCTTGTCCTGGAATTTGCGCCGTGCGTGACCGAGAAGCTCTTCCGCTTCTTTGATCTTCTTCTGTTCCGGGTCTTCCGTTGGAGGTTTTACCGGCTCTTTGGGCGGCTGTGCCTGAGTGACCGGCGGATTATCGGGCGGTTTGTCCGGGTTATCTATCGGATCTGGATCGTCTGGAGGCGGATTATCATCAGGAGGTTTCGGAAGCTTGTCGGGATTTTTCGACCCAACAGGCGGGAGCACCGGATCTTTCGGAGTTTGAGCCGTCAGCAACGGGTCGGGTTCAGGATCAGGCGGCGTCACCACTTCGGGGGGACGGGTTGGATCGTTTTCGAACGGACTTTCAGGCGGCTGCGGTGGTCCTGATGCTGCCACCTGTTTGGCCCGGACGAGAAAACCGGGATCAGGCGACAGCCGCTTTGCCGCCGCCAGGCCGTAGTTCTTGCAATGATACAGGAACTGAAAATCCTCAAAAACGGTTTCAAGTCCCGGGTCGGCGGCCAGAGCCTTTTCCATGGCATCCGCCGCCTGCGACAGGTTTCCCTTGGCAAACAGCAGCTTGGCGAAGACGTAATTGGTCAGCGTGCCCGAATCCCCGTTCAGAGCCTTGGTAACGTTCGCGATACCACGTTCGATCTGATTCTCCTGAAAATCGAGATCTGCCAGAACGGTAAACACCAGGGGATCGTCGGTACGCACTTTAGCCCGATTCGTCGCTTCTTTGCGCGCATTGGGCAGCAGATCCTTTTTCAGCTTTGACAGCTTTGGATCTTCAGACTTGTTGTTGAGTTCGCACTTGAGCAGCTCGAAGTACGCTTCGGCGTACATGCGGGCAGCAAGAAACTTTTTCAGGGTCGTGTAATCGCTCGTCGGAGCAGCCGCGAGCAGGCCACTGAAAAGGCAAAAGCAGAGGGTCAGGTAGCGCGAAACCCGGGACATGCCTTCCTTATACTGCTGACAAATTTCAGACGATGTTTTTTCCGCAGTGCTGACAATAGTAATCGGCTTTATTGTTCGGTTTTTGACAGTGCGGACACAGAATCTCTTCACCGGCATTCCCCGTCGCCGGTGCAGCCTCATCCGGAGCGGTCTCCACGGGAACAGGTGCGACTTCAGCTGACGGCGGGCGCGTCCCCTGCTTCTCCATCAGCTTCTTCACTTCGGTCAGACCCTTCTGAAAAGCCACGTTGTAGGGGTTTTCTCCCAGAAATCCACGATAGATTTCCATCAGTTCATCGAGGCGTCCCATCTCCTTGTATGCTTCACGCAGAACCTGATGAACCAGATCGTTGTTCACATCCATCGACAGAACTGTCTCGCATGATTTGAGACACGCGTCGTATCGTTTCAGACGCAGATGCATTTTCGCCACACCGAGAACGAAATCGACATCAACTTTCTGCGAGGTCATCATCTGCTCGAACACCTTCATGGCACGCTCGTCACTGCGCCCTTTCGCCAGATAGAACTTGCCGAGCGTCTTGAGAACGTCCGGGTTGTTGGGTTCATTGTCGAGCCACTTCTCGAGAATCTCGACCCCTTCAGGCATCAGAACTTTCTGCGAAGCATAGTGTGAACCAAGCAGCCCGATCAGAGCCTGATTGTTCTTTTCCGTTTTGTACAAATTCAAAAGTTCGGGCAGACTCTCGGGATTGAGGCGACGCAGTCCGAGAAAGCAGAACCCGAGCCAGGTGTGCGCTTCACTGTCGTTCTGATTGATCGACAGCAGGTGCTTGCACTCACCCACGGACTTTTCATACTGACCGGTCTTCAGATACGCCTGCGCCAGCAATCGGGAAATGACAGCCCCGTCATACTGATCAAGATTCGGCAGTTTCTTTGCGTTGAGCAACTCTTCAATACACTCGCGCGGATAGCCGCGGTTCAGGAAAGAGCGCCCCTTCTTGATCATGGCGTTCTTCTTGTATTCGTCCAGGTTGTTATAGATGATGTAGGCGATCCAGGAAAGCAGCAGAATGACGACCACCGGGATCACCAGCGGCCCCCACTTGAAAGCGCCGACCTTCATCAGAATGTCATCGATACCCGGATAATCAGGATCAGACTGCTTGATTTCATTCAGATACTTGTACGCAGCAGTGTTATCGCCACGTTCATGAAAGATGTTGCCGAGAACAAAGCGGGCGCGATTGTTTTCCGGCTGGCGATTCAACTGGATGTGAGCCATGTCGACCGCCTTGTCGTGATTCCCGAGCTTCCAGTGGCAATATGCCATGTAACTCAGCATGTCCGGCTGATAGTCCTGCGGCAGCTGTTCAAGCAGTTTCAGACACTCTTCCCAGTCACCAGTCTTATAAAGCTCGCGAGTCGCCTTTTCATACATGTTCTTGCGATCATCGGAACTGGTGATTTTCTTTATCTCGACATCCACCGCCTCGCGCAGCTTTTCGAGTTCGGGATTGAGCGTGATGACGACCAGAGCACGATCGAAGCACTGCCGGGCATCCTTCTTGTTGCCGGCCTCCAGAAAGCGCTTTCCCTTCGACAGAAAGCTGTCGACCATGTCCGTCAGTTCGATCAACCCACGCGGAAACTTGTCGGTCAAACCGACTTTCTTCAACGCTTCTTCTTCGACCGCGACCGCTTTTTTCAGCAGGTTGCGCGCTTCGGTGTTTTTGGGGTCGTTCTGCACCACGACCTCGAGCAGATCGCGCACTTCGAGCCACTTCTGCTGCGTTGTCTTCTTCTGCACTTCCGCGAGAAGTTCTTTCGCATCCGACTTCGCCTGCAATTCGGCGATCAGGCTCTGGGCTTCATCGTTCTGCGGATCAACAGCCAGCGCTTTCTTGAATTCTTCCAGCGCCGCCATGTTGTCGCCCTTCTGGCTGAGCGACTTGCCGAGTCGCAGGTGCCCGGCCACCTCTTCCTGCAACGCCTGTTTCACACGACTGATCAAGGCCTTGGCCTCATCGGGGTCTTCGATGGGATAGTTGGCGGCCTTTTCCGCATGCTCCTTGGCGGGTTTCAGTTCGTTGGTGTCAAACTCCGCGCGCGCCAGCAGCAGGAAAATGCGGCCGAGAGCGGGGTCGTCATATTGCGCCAGCTGCGCCTTGTTCTTGTCGAGCAGCTCTTTGGCCATGCGTTTGACGCCGGCCAGATCCTTTTTTTTGTACAAGTCGAGAACCATGTCGGCGGCCATTCCCAGCTCGGATGGATTGACCGTCGTGATCTGCTTGCGTAACGCGTCGATGGCTGCCTGGTCTTTTTTGGCTTCGGCAGCCTTCAAATCCTCTTTCAGCAGTTTGCCGTATTCTTCCTGATACGTGCGGTTCGTCGGCTCGAGTTCATAGGCTTTTTTGAGCGCTCGCCGCGAATCTTCAGGCTTGTTCACCAGCTTGAGCAGCTGATACACGTTGTAATACGGTTCGGCCCAGTTGGGTTCGAGCTTGATGGCCTGCTTGAGCAGTTCCATGGATTCCTTGTAATTGCCGCTCTGACGGGCAAGCTGCCCGCGACGGTTCAGTTCTTTGGCATCCTGTGCCCAGACAGCAAACGTCGAGCAGCTCAACGAAACGATCAGGAAAAGCCCCAGAAGCGTGAGGCGGTGAAGGCGCATCATAGCCGATCCCCCATGCGGAATTTGGCTTAGTTTAGGCGATTTTCGAAACTTTTGCCAGCGCCTTGAGGGCACATTTACGAACATCCGGATCCGCATCGTTCGCCAGATCCTGTAAAACATCGGAAAACTGCAGCGCGCCGATTTCTCCGAGCGCCCAGGCCGCCGACGAACGCATCAGCTTGTGCGACGAACGCAGCATCTGTCGCAGAGTCACCACAGCCCCCATGCCGCCGAGGCGCCACAGGGCCGTCGCGGCGTTACTGCGCACGCGATTGTTCACGTCGTTCAGATACGGCAGCAGCATCTCCATCAACGCCGGATTCTTCAAGCCGCCGATGCCTTCGATAGCGTTGGCCCGCACCCGACTGTCCTCGTCACGCAACGCACGGGTAAACAGCTCCAGCCCCTTGGTGTTTCCCGTCAGGGCAAGGCTGCGAATCAGATTGGCGCGAAAGCGATGATCGTCCGAGTTGCTATAGCGTTCAATGAGTCTTGACAGTGTGAGATCGGCATTCAGTTCCATGCAGACCCCAATGATCCGATCGCGAATGGGCGGGTCGTCTTCACGCGCATAGGCCGTCAGCAGCTGACTGATGACCCGGCTCGCCCCAATGCGACCGAGGCTGATGACCGCGCGATTTCGCACGGTCGGCGAAACGTCGCCCAACAGACCGACCAGCAGCTCAACCGAGCGTTCGTCCTTGATCTCTCCCAGAATGTAGGCAACCGACGCACGTTTACGCGGATTCGGCGAGCGCAGTTCTTCGGGCAGGGTGTTCAGACCGAACCGCACTCCCCGTTCCCACAGGCCTTTGATGGCGTTTGCCCGCACCCGGTTGTTCCGATCGGAAACCAGAGCCTTGAGCAGATCGACCACTTCGGCGGTCTTGATCGACGCCAGCGACTCGACCGCGTTGGCGCGAACCCGCTCGTCTTCATAGGTGAGAAAGGCTCGCAAGACCGGAATATACTCGGCCTGACCGAACGAGCCGACGATTTTCACGCCGGTCGCCAGCAGGCTGGCATCCTCTTCGCGGCGTAAAAACTCGCCGATGGCCTGACGAACCATCGGATGCCGTTTGCCCTCGAGCGCCTGCAAAGCCTCTGAGCGCAGCATGGTATTGGGTGATTCGAGATACGTGATGACCATACCGATGATTTCGGGGTCATCACAGAGTCTCGCTCCCTTGAGCGCAGCCGTCACGACTTCGGGGCGCTCATCGCGCAACCCGTCAATCACGAACTCACCGATCTGCGGCAGTTTTTCCTTGATCGCCGTCTTCAGGCAGAACAGCCTGATCATCTTGTCGCGGTCGCGGAACAGATTTTTCAGGGTTGCGTAATCCATGCTTTACCTGCCTTGTGGCCTACTGCCGGGTCCGGTTTCCGGCCCCGTCCTGGTCGGCACAGCCTCTGCCAGATTGACTTCAAACTGCCCGTCCGCGTGCTCGAGATCTTTGATCAATACTCGATCTCCGAGAATCAGTTCCAGGACAAACGGACTTTCATCGAGGCGCTGTCCCATGCGGGCGAGCAACAAACGCTGTGCCAGACGCACGATCGCGATCTTGTCCGGCCCGACGTTGTAGAAACCGTGATAGGTGATGTCAGGCCTGGCGGTCGGTGAAGCGGTCACTTCCGTATAGATCGGGGTCGGTTCCAGAATCGGCTCTTCCTTCTTCGCCACGTAAAACACGTTTCGCCGCAACGGATACGGATAGTCGGTCTTCACGGTAAACCGTTTGTCGACGTTCGTGTTGAGCTGCGGTATCTCGCCAAGATTGATGAACAGCTCTGGAGGTGGTACCGGCACGGCTGAACCCGTTTCAGCACTACCGGCGGCCGGAACCACAGCTTCAGGCGTCGCGGCGGCTCCGGCGGCTTGAGTTCCCTGCAGGAGCGCTTTTCTGCGAGCCTCGCGCGCGGGCTTGAGATAGAAAACATCCGTCACAAAAACAAGTGCGGCAAAGACCAGACCGATAGCGGCCGTCTTGTTTTTCTGGACGAGTATTTTCAGTTCTTCTTGGTTCACGCTTACTTGAGAAAGAAAGTCGACAGAGTCAGACTGAGGCTCATATTTCCATCGGCATCACAGATCGGAGGCTTTATAATCAGTTTGCTGATTTTGACAAATCGGCCCAGGGCATTCTCGATTTCCCAGAGGAAACGTTTCGCTTTTTCGTATGATCCTTTCACGTCGAGCGTGAATTTGAACTCCTGATAATCTTCAGGAGCGTTGACCGCGCGCGTTGGCGGCTCATACTGCGACGTCAGAATGACAATGTCGAGCGAACGCGCCTTGCGCTGCACCTGTTCGATGAAATGTGTGTAATTATCAGCCTTTTCGAGCAGTCGTTCAAAGCGTTCCTTCACTTCTTGCCGTCGCTTCTCGATCTGTGCGTTCACGGTCTCGATCTGGCGTTGCCGTGACTTGAGATCTTCGTCAGCCTTCACTTGAAGATCCTGGAGTTCAATGATCTTCCGGCGCATCTGCTCGATGGTTTCTTTCTGAGCCTTGTTGACGTTGGTGTAGAAGAAGAAAAAACCACCGACCGCCGCGACAAAAAGGCCGTAGCTGATGACCCGTTCCAGAATTGATCGCATGCGGGTTTTCACGGTTTCGTCTCCTCTCGGCGATCTACTTGCTGCCTGCGTACACGCAGGTCAGCGAAAATGCGGTCACAACACCGCCCTCGACCGATCGGGTCGAATTGTTCTTCAGAAACACATCCCGAAACGTTTCCGACTTCTGCAGGCGTGAAATCAGATCGAGCACGTCATAGATCGTCGCCGCCTCGCCATCAATCGTGAAAACGGTGCCGCGATTCGAGAAATCCTTCGGGTTGATATCGCGAATGAACACTTTTTCCGGAACGTTGGCCTCGAGCGCAGTGAGAAAGTCCACACAAGCCGTTCCCGGCGTTTCCATGTTGCTGTTGATGAACTGAATGCTGCGCTTGAGATTCTCGATGCGATCGACCGGCGGTTGAATCGCGGCGGCCTGTTGATACGTCTGACTGAGTCGCGCCTGGGCGGCATCAATCTCCGTCTGACGGGCAGCCATCTCTTTCTTGTTCTTGAAATTCAGCGACGTGATGGCTGACACGCACAGCATGAGGGCAATGATGGCCAGAGCAATACCGACGTTGTCCCGCGGCAGGGACTTGTATTCCATCGGGAGCAGATCAAATTGAAACTTCATGCGTTACCCCCGCAAAAACGCGCCGCAGGCGGCCGCAAGCGCGTTCTTTTCCGGAATGGCGATTTCGGCGCCATCGTGGGTGAGCCGATACAGTTCCCCGACCTGTCGTACCGGCGCGTTCAGATTCGCGGACAGAATGACGCTGATATTCTGGAAGTTAGCGCCTCCGCCCGAAATGACGACCTCCTGAATGCTGAACTCACGGAACTTTGTCAGGTAGGCTTCCAGGACACTGAAGATTTCGCGCAGTAAAGCGGCAAAAACCGACTTGATCACCGTGTAGTTGTACGTTTCATCCTGTTCCGGCGATGGTTCGGGCAGGAAGAAGATTTCGGTGCGTTTGAAGTGTTCGGCCTCGCTTTCAGGCACGTGAAAATGCTTGCTGATCTGCTTCGTGAAGTCGAACGACCCGATCGGGCGATTGAGAAAGGTGCGAAGAGCGCCATCCTTGAAGACTCCGATCGAGGTGGTCTCGTGGCCGAGATGCACCAGAGCAATGTTCTTGCCGCGGTTGCCCTCGTCGGTCAGATAATGCTCGATCAGGTTGTTCACGTTGAAGAAGTTGACGTCGATGATCTGCGGATTGAAGCCGGCCTTCTGAACCAGGCCGCCGACTTCGAGCAGATTCGATTTGATCGTGGCGAGAGCCAGCGTGATCTCATCTTCCTCCCACCGGCCGATGCTCTCGAAGATAATGTGCCACAGCTCCTGCGGCAGCGGCATAATGGGAGCAAGGTCTTCTCGGACCGCTTCTTCCTGTTCCTTGCGAGAGTACCGGGCTGGGCCGACCATCAGGTTGATCAGAGCCGCATGATCGGGCAAGAGAACCAGCGCATTCTCGTAGCCGGCATTGACATTCTTCAGCAGGTTCTTGAGCGCGTCCTCCACGGCCTGCGGATCCATGATCGGGGACTCGATATAGGTGGAAACCGCGAATTCACGGGGTGAATCGATAACCGCCAGCTTCTGCAGGTCGATGTCCCCGGCCGAGGCGTTCCGAAGCTTGAGCAGACGCATATTGTGCGTCCCCAGGTCCAGGACTAATGGAAATGCGGGTGCGCGTGGCATCGCTCCTCCTCGCTACTGCATGTTAACCGAGATGAATTCTTCAACCGGGACTTCACCGAGCAGAACTTTGGACAAACACGAATCAATGATGGTCTGCACTTTGTGGGTGCGCATGTGCTTGATCAGCGCCACCGCCGAAGCCCGTTGGCTGATGATTTCCTTGAGTTCGGGGGTTACTTCGATGACTTCAAACAGACCGGTACGATCTTTGTATCCGCTGTTGTTGCAGTTCTTGCACCCCTGCCCCTTATAGAACTGATGATCCTTGTACTGCACCGGATCGAGTCCCATGCTGGCCAGCAGATACGGAGTATTCGAGATGGCGACCTTGCAGTCGGGACAGATTTTTCGTACAAGTCGCTGACCGACAAGAAGGACGAGTGACGAGGCAAACAGGTATGGGTCAATACCAAGATTCTCGAGGCGGGTGATCGACTCGATGGCGCTGTTGGCGTGAATCGTCGAGAAGACCATGTGACCTGTCAAAGCGGCTTTGACGGTGATTTCGGCGGTTTCATAATCGCGAACTTCGCCGACCAGAATGATATCGGGGTCGAGACGCAGAATCGAGCGCAGACCGCGAGCGAAGGTCAGCGATCGCCCTTCGTCGATCTTGTTCTCAAAGACCTGCATCTGATGCACGCCGGGAATCTTGTATTCCACCGGATCTTCAATGGTGATGATCTTCTTCTGACGCGAGTTGATCAACGAGATCGCCGAGTAGAGCGTGGTCGTCTTGCCGGACCCGGTCGGGCCGGCAATCAGACACAGGCCCCAGGGCTTATGAATATTGTGTTCGAAAATCTTGAGTTCGTTTTCGTGAAAACCCAATGTCTTCAGATCAAGATTCACACGGCCTGAATCAAGAACGCGGATCGTACAATTCTGACCGTAGATCGACGGCAGAATCGCCACGCGGAACTCGATGAACTGGTTTTTGACGCGCAGTTTGAAACTGCCGTCCTGCGGCATGAGGCGCTCGGTGATATCGAGATTGGCCATGATCTTGAGGCGCGAGATGATCGCCTGATGCGCGGCTTTCTCGATCGGCATCATGTCGTACAGGATGCCGTCGATGCGGTACCGGATCTGAATAATGTTTTCGAAAGCCTCGATGTGAATGTCTGAGGCGCGCATCTTGACCGCATCGAGGATGATCTTGTTGACCAGGGTGACGATCGAGGTCTGATCGGACTCGCGTTTGAGTTCTTCCAGGTTGACTTCGCTGGTCGTACCGCTCGTGCCGGTCATGAGCGACGTCTCATCCTTGCTGAACTCGAGCTTCACGTCGCGCAGCAGATCTTCGACCGGTACATTCTCCAGAACGTTTTGCGGACGATAGATGTTCTCGTTGATGATGCTGATGATCTGGCTCTTCATCGCCAGCACCCACTTGATGAACATATACCCGGTCGCCAGCTTGATGCTGTCGAACATCTTGGTGTTGCTCGGATCGTACACCGCAATCGTCAGCGATTTCGGCTCTTTCTTCAGCGGAATGAACTTGTACGTTTTAATCAGACTTTCCGGAATCTGCCGAATCAGCTCGCGATTCAGCTCCTGCGTGCTGAGATTGACGAACTCGATGCCGTGCTGACGAGACAGACCGCGAAACAGCGTCTCTTCCGTGAGCGCCTTGTCTTCGATCAGGATTTCCCCGATCATCTTGCGGGCGCTGGGCTGCCGCTTCAAAGCGAGTTCAAGCTGAGAAGGCGTAATCGCGTTCATCTCGATGAGAATCTCACCGATGCGTTTTCGTTTCAGAAACTCAGCAGGCATGGTTCAGGGTATCCTTTCACTGTGTTATCGACCGCAAACCCTCGAAAGTTGAGATTTCGCCGAGTCGCCCCTTTTCGCACCTCACATCGGTCCCTCACTGGTGGTGACCGTCACGTTGGTGTAATCGAGAGGAATGAAGGTTGTTCCGGTGGCGGTCAGCGCGCGTGAGATGACGCGGTCGGTGCTCGACGAGTATGCGTTTGAAGCTCCGCTGTATGCAAACTCCGAGTCGATGTCGAAACGGCCGTCGGCATCAAAATCCTCGAAATAGGCGGAAGGACTTCCGTAACCCCAATCGAGCTGTGCTCCGGTCTGCGGATCTTCAAGCACCGGCAAGGCATTGAAGTATTTGACATTCGTGCGGCGCTGCCAGGTGTTATTGATGTATTGAATGGCGCCGCTGACGAGTTCGGACCCAGAGGCCGTATTGGCTTTCGGATCCTGGAGGAGGATAGCGGCACCACCAAGCTGAACCGGCACGCGATATGGTCCTCGGCCATTATCGCCGCGAAAATCGCCGATGGTTTTGCGCATATTCCCAAGATTTGTCTTCAGGGCATTTCGGCGAGAGTCGGTGATGTAATCCTGATAGTACGGAACACTGACTCCGGCCAGAATCGAGAGAATGGCCACGACAATGATGAGTTCGAGCAACGTGTAACCGCGCGTATGCATGTTCACCCCTCTACCAGTCTATGTATTTCGAACCGTCAACCGCAATCTCAAACCCGCGTCGCCGAGCCGGGTCATAATGGCAGGATACATCAAACACTCCGCTGGCCGTCGAAATGCTCGCATCCGTGATGATGTTGCCGACTTCGTAGACCGACGAGGCATTCGCCGTTCCCGAGGCGTAATACTGCACCCAGATCGGCGCACCGGCAAACGGATCAAGCGGAATAGCCTCAAGATACTGCACCGTCGGACGAAAGATGTACATTTTTCCCTGCCAGTCAAACGAATAGGTGGAAGGGGGGCCTTTCACGAGAGCGCCGATATCCGGCGGAAAGAACAGGCTTTCGGGAATATCAATCAGACCATGCTGTCGACGAATCTGATCCTGGCAGTCCTGGCGCCAGCGGCGAATCGCCGTGCGAATCTTCGATAACGCTTCCTGATACTGTGTTTCTTTCTCGCGAATATAGGACATTTCAGCGATCGGCACGGTTGCCATGGCCATGAAACCGAGAATGGTCACCACCACCAGCAGTTCAATGAGCGTAAAACCCTTGTTCATGAATCTACCACTCATCGGTGTTTGTTCCGTCCAGGCCGATGCCGGCCCCGCTCGAACGAATGTCGATCACGCCCGATGCCTTTCCCGTGTTCCAGGGATCGCCGGCTGCGGATGCAAACCAAAGCTGCGCTCCAAGGCCGGCCCCGGGGTCCGAGGCGATGATCTTGAATTCCCACTTCACACCCGGGTACCAGTCGGCAAACGGGTGCGGCGGGATCTTGCGAATGAAGCGACGGGGAATGGTGACGGTCACGCTGCCCGTGCCGCCATCGGTCGGAATCTTGAGAACCTGCCCGATCGGGTTTTCCAGCAGGGTGGGGGTGCGAGGATACGAAAGTCCGAGTTGAATGCCGGAAGAGATCGCATAGCTTCTCGATGCTTCGGTCGGCAAAGCCGGATCGACCGCCGTATTCAGATAGTAGCTGATATAGTTTGCATAGCCGCCGGACTGCGTGCCGAGACCGATGCCCTGGTCGCGCACCTGGCGCAGAATCTCGCGCAGGCGGCTTTCCTTGTCGCGCTGGCGAATGATCTGAGAAACCGGCAGGGTCAGAGAGGCAATCAAAACCAGAATGGTCGAGACGACAAGCAGCTCGATCAGCGTGATGCCTGATCGCGCCTGCCTGCCGTTTCTTCGCCGGCTTTCCTTCACCTCTCGAACTCCTCTGAATGCGCCGAGCCGTTACTTGGTCGAGCCCGCCGGTTCGGGATTCTCAAGACGCTTCAGCAGCCCGCTGAAAGCATCTTCATACCCGAGAACCTGGACTGCCGCCAGCAGTTGCGTATCGTACTTGTTTACCTTATACGGCTGCAGACTGCCCCGCGACAAGCTGTCCGGCGGCTCTGCCCATCCGGAAAGCTCGACCGACTCGGTCGAGACTTTTCCATCGCGACGGTCGGCGTCACGTTTGCGCAGAATTTCTTCTTCCGCCTGCATGTTCTTCGCGGCTTCTTCGCGTTCTTTGTCGTTCAGGCGCGGCAGTTCGACTTCGATGTCAGGTTCGATGCCCTTCTTATGAATGTTCACACCGGCAGGGCTGTAATACAAAGCCGTCGTCAGAGCAATCGCCGAGCCGTCAGTAAGCGAGATGACGGTCTGCACCGACCCTTTGCCGAACGACTTTTTCCCGATGATGATCGCGCGGCGATTGTCTTTCAGAGCGCCGGCAACGATTTCTGAAGCGGAAGCAGAGCCCTCATTGATCAGCAACACCATTGGAATCAGCGGATGTGACTGAAAGAACGAGCCGTAGGTGTTCTTCTCGCCGTCGCGACCCTTGATGGAAACGATGTCACCCTTGGGAATGAACTTGCGGCACACTTCGACGGCCGCAGTCAGCAGCCCGCCCGGGTTGTTGCGCACATCGAGAATCAGCGCCTTCGCGCCGCCCTTTTCGAGCGCCAGCATCGCCTTTTCCAGATCTTCAGACGAGGTCTGGATGAACTGGGTCAGGCGGATGTATCCAATGTTCGGCTTGATGATCCAGTATTTGATACTGGGAATCTTGATGATCTCGCGAACCAGCGTCACATCACGAGGTTCTTTCTCATTCTCTCGGACAATCGCAATGGTCACCTTGCTGCCTTCAGGGCCGCGAAGCAGGCGGACCGCATCATGCAGCGGAATGTCCGTGACATCTTTGTTGTCGATGCGCAGAATCATGTCACCGGAGCGAATGCCGGCACGCCAGGCCGGAGTGTCTTCGATGGGAGAAACCACGGTCAACAGACGGTTCTTGATCGAAATGACGATGCCCAGCCCCCCGAACTCGCCCTGGGTCTCGGTCTGCATTTCCTTGAATGACTTCGGCTCCATGAACCGGGTGTATGGGTCTTCAAGCGTCTTGAGCATGCCTTCGATGGCACCGTAGATCAGCTTCTGTTCTTCTATGTTCTCTTCGACGTAATCGCTTTTGATGATCTCGATGACTTTGCGGATCAGGTCGAGCGATTTGAAGTACGTGATGTTCGTCGAAGTCGCCGGCAGAATGCCGGGAATCGACAACAAACCACAGACAGCGACGACGAGTATGACGACGAAAGTGCGAGTGCGTCCGTTCATTGAGGGGACTCCTTCATCCGGTTCCGAGGTTCCAGTATGCGTGTTCATTCAGGGCAGTCACGCTGACATACCGACTGACTGTACAGTGTAGCATACCCTCCCCTTTCCATGCCATTTCTGTCTCGCATCTTCCAGATTACCCGGTATGCAAGAAGCGAAAAACTCGCGAAGATAAGCTTCCGAAAAGCATTGTCGGGAAATCGTCCGATCAACGATCGGTCGAAAGAAAAGGAAGGGGCGCGGACTATTTGAGCGGCGGCAGGTATTTGAGGGGCGTCTGAGCTTTGCCGCCGAAACGAATCTCGAAGCGCAGCGGCTTGCCGGACCCGCCGCGAATCATGCCGAGCACCTCGCCGGGATCGACGACCTGGTGCAACCCGACCCACAATTCATCGAGGTTTCCGTAGAGCGTCGTAAAACCCTGGCGATGCGCAAGAATGACGGTGTTGCCGAACTGCCCCAGCGGACCCTTGAAGTAGACTTTCCCGGCTCCGGCCGCCTTGATTTCGGTATCGACACCAATCGGCAGATCGAGCCAGTTGGCGGAATCCGCATCTGCCGGCAAAGACGAGGCAGCCATCGGCAACGGCCATTGAAAACGTGCTGCGGCCGAAACAGCCGCCTGCAGATCAGGTGGAGCATCGGGGTTCGTCGAAGGCGGTTCGGCAATCGGTCGAGGCGGTCTGTCAGGCGGAGTCACGACAGGGTTGGTCGCAGGCTTGACGACGTCCGGCTTGCGTGAGACCTCTTCATCAAATCGTACCGGGTCAGCCTGACGGCTTTTCTCAATGCGGCTGAGTTCACCCTCGAGCTGCGCATACGTTTGCTTGAGCTTCTTCTGCCGCGCGAGAAACACCTGACGTTCGAGTAACAGGCTCTGCAGCATGGCCGACAACGAGGTGCTTTCCACTTGCAGTGCATCACGGTTTTTCTCGGCCAGTTGAGCCACCTCAGACAATCGATCCTGCTTTCTCTTTCTCAGATCGATATCTTCGATCAGCTTGGCTCGGACTTTCTGCAGTTCGGCCAGCAGCTCGCGATCATGCTGCAACAGATAGCGAATCATCTGGTACCGATTCAGGAAGGTGTTCAGATCGCTCGCGGAAAAAATGCTGGTCAGCAGAGTGCCCTGACGCATCTTGTGCAGATGACGAAGACGCGCGCGAAACCTCTGCAGGATGCTCTCCGAGCGACTCTCACCACGAGAGATTTCCTGCTGCAGGTGAGCGATCTGGTCAGAAAGCTCGACGGATTCACTGGCCAGAGCATCGAGCTGCTTCTGCAGCTCGGCGACCCGCGCCTTCTGGGCGCGTGATTTTTCTTCGAGCCGGCGCACGTGATCGCGCGAATCGCGAACCTTGAGATCGAGAAAGTCGATCTGAACTTTGACTGAGTCGAGTTCTTCCTGAAGCTGGTCGATGGTTAGGCGGGCCTGACGCAGCTTTTCCGGCTCCTGGGCCTGGACGGGCGTTATCCCACTCGACCAGAGGCACGCACCAAGCACTCCCCCGACCAACCATTGGCACAGGTATCGAGTGGTGTTCATGGGGCGCCCTTTCAGGTGCCGCGGCCGAACGAACGCAGGTCGCGCAGCGTGATGAGAGCACCGGAAATACCCAATACCATTCCCATCAACAGTAACTTGATGCCAAGTTTGATCAGATGTCCGGCTTGTACTTCAAACTGGAAAAAGGGCAGCAAAGCGGCAAGGCGCGCCAGAATGAACTTGTACGATACCAACAGCAGGAATTGCGACGCCACCGCGCCGAACGCACCCTGCAGAAACCCTACGATGACGAAGAACCAGCGAATAAACCAGTTGGTCGCACCGACCAGACGCATGATGATGATTTCTTCCTGGCGAAGAAAGAGGGTCAGACGAATCGTATTTGCGACGATGAAGAGCGAACACAGGCCCATGATGAGAATGATGATGAGGCTGCCGATCCAGAGCAACTCGGACAAACCGCGAAACTGGCGAAAGGCCTCTTCGCCGTAACCGACGCTCTCGACCCACGAGAACGACTTCACCTTCTTCAATACCGGGTCGAGGTCGGCACTCGAACGCAGCTGAATGCGCAACGTATAGGGCAGGGGGTTCGGCCCGCTGGCCAGGCCGATGTCGAGCAGATGCCGATCTTCGGGGTTGAGAAAGAGGTCGGCCGCAGCCTGTTCGGGCGTGATGACCTCGACCTGGCTCACTTCTTCCATGCCGGTGATCTGCAGCTTGAGATTGTTGGCGATCTCGACTGACGTGCCGGGCGCCAGAAAGGCGTTGACCATCGCTTCGGCCTGCAGACGCGTCAGAAAGGCCTCGACGTTCAACGTCGCCAATAGCAGCGTGCCCATCATCAGCAGCGAAACGGCGATCGTCGAGACGCTCACGACCGTCATCAACCCTGCGCGCCGAAAGTTCGTCAACGCTTCATTGATGAAGAAAAACAAACTTGAGGTATTCATGGTGTGAGATTACTCATACGCGTAAGTGCCGACCGGATCGTCTTTGACGATCTTGCCTTCGACGAGGGCGATGACCCGCTTGCGCAGCTTGTTCACCAGATGGTGGTTGTGCGTGGCCATGATCACGGTCGTGCCACGCGTGTTGATATCCATGAACAGCTGCATGATCTCCATGGAAATCATCGGATCGAGGTTGCCGGTCGGCTCGTCGGTGATCAGAATCAGCGGATTGTTCACGATGGCGCGCGCGATACAGACGCGCTGCTGCTCGCCGCCCGACAGCTCATCGGGATACATGCGCCGCTTGTGCGACAGCCCGACCTGCTCGAGGACTTCCTGGACTCGCTGGTTGATCACATTTTCGGGGGCGCCGATCACGCGTAGACCGAAGGCGACATTCTCAGCGACGGTGCGCAATTTCAACAGCTGGAAATCCTGCAGGACAATGCCCATGTTGCGCCGCAGATACGGTACGCGCGATTCGGGCATCGAAACGATGTCCTTGCCGTCGATGACGACCTTCCCTTCGGTCGGGGTTTCTTCACGAAAGAGAATGCGCAGAAAGGTACTCTTTCCGGCGCCGCTTGGCCCGACGAGAAAGACGAAGTCACCCGGGTTGATGACCAGGTTGATGCCGTTGAGAGCACGCACCCCATTGGGGTAGATTTTGGAAACGGTCTGCAGTTCAATCATTCGTGATATGCGCCGGTCATGTCGAAAAAGCCTGTTTCACCAGCGAGCGTAGTATATCGGAGAAGAAAATAAAAGGCAAAAGACAAAATGCCGATAGTGGAGTTCGTCTTTTTTCTTTAATGTTTGGCAAAGAAGTATGTATTATACTGGTGCACGATCGCGGAAGGTGCCACCGGGCAACCCTCGGCCGGGCGCTTCGACCATGCCGGAATTGTGATGGAGGAATGGGATGATCTTCGAACTCCTCAAGATGTGCTATGACAAGGGAGCATCAGACCTGCATTTCAAGGTCGGATACCCGCCGATTCTACGCATCGACGGGGCCATGGTGCCTCTCAAGATGAAAGTCATCGAGCAGAGTGATTACCAGATCATGCTGGAGTCGATTCTCGACGACTATCAGCTGGTGAAATTCATCGAGCACAAGAAGCTCGACCTCGGGTACAGCTTCGCCAACGCCCGCTTCCGCGTCAACCTGTTTTACGACTATCTCGGCGGCAGTTCCGTCTTCCGCATGATTCCGTTCATGCAGCTGACCTTCGACGACATCGGCCTGCCGAAAGCCGCACGCGGCATGATCGAGAAACCCACCGGTTTGATTCTGGTCACCGGGGCCACCGGCGCCGGCAAGTCGACCACGCTGTCGACCTTCATCACGCACATCAATGCGACCCGCGGCAAGAGCATCATGACGATCGAAGATCCGATCGAGTATATCTTTGAAGACCGCCAGAGCATCATCAGCCAGCGCCAGGTCGGCGTTGACTGCCGCACCTTCGATGAAGGCATTCGCGGCGCGTTGCAGACTGACGTCGACGTCATCATGGTCGGCGAGTTGCGTGACCCCGAAGCCGTCAACATGACGTTGACCGCCGCGGAGTGCGGCAAGCTGGTCTTCGCGACGCTGCACAGCAACACCGCCATGCAGGCCATCGACCGTTTCGTGAACCTGTTCCCCCAGACGCAACAGGAGCAGATTCTCAGTCGCCTCAGCAACTGCATCATCGGCATCATCACGCAGACACTGCTGCCCCGTAAGAACACCAAGGGCCGCGTCGCCGCGTTCGAGTTGCTGCTCGGCCTGCCCATGATTCGCGGTCTGATCGCGGAGCGGCGTGTCCACCTGATCGCCTCGTATCTGGAATCGGGTGGCGAAACCGGGATGTGTACGCTCGATCAGTCGCTGGCCTGGCTGGTCGCCACCGGCAAAGTTCTGCCGGAAGAAGCGATCATGCGTGCGTCGAGCCAGTCGGGGCTCAAGAAACTCATCGAACAGGCTGCAGAAGGCGGAGGAAAACCCGTATGATGCCCAAAATTTTCCGCTATTTCGATCAGGCGATCGAAATGGGAGCAAGCGATCTCAACCTCAAACCGGGTGCTCCGCCGGTGTTTCGGGTGAACGGGCATCTCATCATCTCTGAAGATGACACCCTCGTGCCGCAGGAAATGTACGATCTGTTTCTGCCGCTGATCGATGCAACAAAGCAGCAGAACCTGCGTAGCACCTTCGAAGTCTACTCGATGTACCGGTACAAACGAAACGCACGTATTCGTTATTATCTCTTTCAACAGCGCGAGGGATACGCCGGCTCGTTCCGCTTCATCACGCCGCATGTTCCCACCATTGAAGAAATCGGCCTGCCGGCCATTCTCGACGCGGAAGCATCAAAGCCGCGCGGTCTGTTTCTGGTTACCGGCCCGGCCGGCAGCGGCAAATCACACACCATGGCAGCCATGGTCCAGGCGATCAATCGCAAGTTTGCGCGCCACATCATCACGATGGAAAACCCCATCGAGTTCGTTTTCAAGCCCGCTCAATCGATCTTCACGCAGATCGAGGTCGGCACGCAGATTCCCACCTATCAGGCGGCCTTGACCAACGCTCTGCGCGAAGATCCTGACGTAATGATGATCGGCGAAATGCGTGATCAGAAAACGGTTGAGATGGCCCTGGTCGCCAGTGAAACCGGTCACTTCGTGCTTTCAACCCTTCCAACGCTGGGCGCTTCAGCGACCATCGAACGCATCGTCAGCTTCTTCCCGCCCGACAAGCATGAAGAAGTCCGACTTCAGATTTCGCTCAACCTGGTCGGTGTCTTCTCACAACTGCTCATTCCCAAAGTCACCCACGAGGCTCGCGCCAGCGTGGCGTACGAGTTGCTCATCGCAAATCCGGCCATCAGGACGTTGATTCGAGACAAGAAGTACAGCCAATTGCAAAGCGCCATGCTCATGGCACGACGCGAGGGCTGCGTGACGTTGAAAGATTCGCTGACGCGTCTGTTGCGAGAGGAAAACGTGAATCAGCCGCTCATCAAGGCCATGTTGCAGGAGATCGTCGAATGAACGACCAGGTGCAGACGAAAATCAATTCGCTTTACGAGAAAGTCGCCACCCGCCTTCTGCCCATTCTCAAGGCGGATCTCCCCCCGAAGATCAAGCTCAAAACGCTGCGCGCCATTTCGCGCACCCGGATCCCCACCAGTCGTCAGGCGGTTTTGGAGCAATTCGCGCAGTTTTCCGATGAAGAGGATGCCATTCGCGCCGTCGGCGAACTCGGCGGCGAAGACGCCGCGCAGGCTCTGATTGCACGCGTGCGCCAACCGCACGGCGATAATCGTGATGTCATGGCCGAGCAACTCGGACGATTCAAGTTTCCTTACGTTCGTGATTGTCTCACCGAGCTGCTGGGCGACCCCGATCGTCACGTCCGCTATCAGGCCGTGTTCAGTCTGTTCAGTTTCGGCGGCCGCGATGCAGCTCTGGCGCTGTGTCGGTATATTTCCGACCCGGACGAATGGATCTCGATGAACATCCTGAAGATTCTGTGCCGCATGAAAGAGCACGAATCCATTCCGTTCCTTGCCGACCAGTTCGCCAAAGACCAGGATCTTCGGCGCAAGGCCCAGATGGTCTCCTTCCTGTCGATGTTCCGCAGCGTCACTCTTCTGAACATCTTCGATGAAGGGTTGCGCAGTCACGACGCCCGTCTCAAGGCGAACGCCATTGAAGCCGTGGGAGAACTCGAACTGCCGATGCGCGAGATCGTTTCTCGAATCGAACCGTATCTCGAAGATCCAAACAACCGCATTCGCGCCAACTCGGTGCTGGCGCTCGCGCGCGGCGAACCCGAAAAGAGCCGCAAAGTGCTGGTCGAGATGGTCGAGTCAAACGACGTGCAGCTCCGCCGCAGCGCCGCATTCATTCTCGGCCAGATTCCATCCCAGGGAAACGATCTTCTGGCGCAGAAACTGATCGGAGACCACTCGGACGACGTGCGTCGACGCATGGTGTTGTCACTCAAAAACTTTCCCGCTGATTTTGCCAAGTCGCAGATTGCCATCGTCCTCAACGACAAGAACAAGTGGATCCGCAAGCACGCCGTTGAAATTGCGGCCATCTACCCGGAGTTCCCTCACGATCTGATTCTGCGGCTCTTGAAAACCGAAGCCAACTATCCGAACATCGTTGCCTGCATGGACTTCTTCGGCCGGCACCCTAACCCCGAGGCAGTACGCATCATTCGCACCAAGGTGAAGGATAAGAGAGAGCCGGTCGTATCCGGCGCAATCCGTTCCATTGGCGCCATGCAGGCCATACCAGGGCTGCAGGCCATCGCTCCGCAGATCAATTACCGCGATCCGCAGATTCTGAAAACCTTCGCGACCACGCTCTTCAATCTCGGCAGCCTTGAAATTCTCGATAGCATTCTTGAGAAGGCTAGTCAGATCAAAAAACCGCCTGCAAACGACTTGTACTTGCCCGCACTCGACAGCCTGCTCGAATCGTTGAATCTTGGCGACAAGATGCCGAAGAATCTCATGGCCGAGCTGACCCGTCAGGCCGCTCCGACGCAGGTTCCCGCAGCGCCGGAACCGATCGTCGTCCAACCCGTCGCCCCAGCCGTGCCGAAAGCGCCGGTTGCCGCCCCACCGCCGGCTCCAGCCGCCGTGCCGACCGCTCCGGCAACTCCATCGGAACCAATTCCACCGGCGGCTGCATCAGCAGAACCCCCGGCGGCCCCCACCGAAGTGCCGGCCGGCACCGGAGAAGAGATATCCGAAGAACTCGATCTCACGGAACTGGTCGGTCTGACCAAGCCGGAAACTCCGGCCCAGCCCGCCGCTCCCGCGGCTGCGGCTGCGCCCGCCCGCCCGCCACGACCGCCGAAACCCAAAATGCCGGAAGAGTTTACCGCCGGCGTGAAGTTCTTCAATCTCGGCAAATACAAGAAAGCGCGTGCCGCCTTCCTGGCCGCTCTCGAAGAAAAACCTGATCTGGCGAAAGCGCATTATTATCTCGGCATGATCGCCGTCGAAGAGAAAGACTGGGAGGCCGTTCGCGACAGCCTGTCTCAATATCTCGAAACCGAGCCGGGGAACACCAAGGTCTGTCTCGCCCTCGGCCGAGCGTACAAGATGCTGCGCGACTGGCCGGGCGTCGTACGCACGCTTTCGCAGATTGTCGATGCTGAACTCTCGCCCAAGACCCAGTTGCGCGTGGTGCGCGATCTGGGCACCGGCAACATCTTTCTGAAAAACTACGTTCAGGCTCGCTCTCTGCTCGAAAAAGCCTTCCGCGACGATCCGAACGATTCGGAAGTCAACTTCCACCTCGCCATGGCCTGCTTTCATCTGCAAGACCTGGAGCGTGCCGACACCCTGCTCGCCGATCTGTTGAAGCACCTTTCGCCCGACGATCGCTTGTACTCCATGGCCGAGTCGCTGCAGGAAAAGGTGCGTTCGACGCTCGTCGAACAAGGCGGAACCTTCGGCGACGAGACGGAACCGGAAGCGCCTGAAGCTCCGAAACCCGCGGTTCCAACCCCGCCGAACGGGGTCTACGATCTTTCCGAACCGACCCCGGCGGAGCCGCTCGAACTGAATGCACCTACGACACCGAGTGAACCCACCGACTTCGCTGCGCCTGAAACACCAGAACCTTCCTCGGATCTGACGCTCCTGGAGCCGGAACCGCTGACCTCGACCCCGGACAAACCAGTAGCCGCGCCCGAGAATCCGGCGTTTCTCGATCTGACTGATCTGCAACTCGACCCCACGTCAGAACCGGCACCGAAACCGGCTGCCGAAAACGTCGATTTGTTCGACCTCTCTTCAGTCGTTACTCCTCAGTCCAGGCCGGTCGAGCCGGCTCTCCCCGATACCAGCGATCTCGACTTCGAACCGCTGACCCCCAAGAAGCCGACGACGCCGAAGAAACCGGTTCCCCCCGCGCGACCCAAAAAGCCGGGTCCCGGCGATGACAACGAAGGCGGTGGAGAACCCCAGGGCGGCAAAGGGCCCGACTTCTCATTACCTTCAATCTGAACGCGTGATCTGACGTTAGATATATACACCTTACAGGGAGGCCGATGTTATGAAACATGGTTGGTTGGTGCTGGTCCTGGCTTTGCTGCTGACGTGTTGCCCGGGGGCTTTCGCTCAGCTTTCGTATGAGGGTTCGTCATCGATGGGCGAGCAATTGATCCCAGACCTGGCGAAGGCCTACGAGGCAAAGGAAGGCGTCAAGTTCGACCGCATCGCGGCGAACGATTCCGATCTCGGTTTCAAGGCCGTCATGGATGGCAAGGCGAAACTCGGCGGTCTGTCTCGAATGCTGAAAGAAGAAGAACTGAAACAGAACTTCCTCAATCAGGTCATTGGATACGACGCAATCGCGATCTATGTGAACAAGGACAATCCCGTTCGTAATCTCACCGTAGAGCAGATTCGCAAGATCTTCGCGGGTGATATCAAAAACTGGAAAGAGGTCGGCGGCACAGACGCGAAGATCATCACCGTTTCGCGCAAGGGCGAAGAAGGCGGCAGTTCACGCCACTTTCTCGACATCGTCATGGAAGGGAAAGCTTCGGCTGCTCCGACTCTCGAGGGTGCCGATCGCGGTGAATGCGTCAAGAAGGTCGTCGAGAACAAGGACGCCATCACCTACGCTTCAATCTACTTTCGGAACCTCGGCGCTGAAATGTGCGCTGTCAACGGCGTGCTGCCCGCGGCCGAGAAGCTTCGTACCGGTGAGTATGTGATCTCACGCCCGTTCAATCTGATTTACAAGGAAGCCGATGATCAGGTGTGCCAGAAGTTCGTCGACTTCGTTTTCACCGAAGAAGGCCAGAAGATCGTGGCCTCCTACGTCATGCCGGTCATCGACTTCTCCGAAACCAAGTAACTCGACACAGGAAAGAGCCGGGCGAGAGTTCTTCGCGCCCGGCTCTTTGTTTTTTGGTTTTCCGCAACGCTTGTCATGAAACGGGGGAACGATGCGCCCCGCAGATTTTCGAAGAAATTCATCGTCTTCCCTGCAGAAGAACGAGAGAGAGCTGCACAACAGCTCGTCAGGAGAATCCGCGGATCAGGCCGGCAACACAGGGTCATTTCGTTCTCCTTCGTTTTTCCGTTGGCGAGAGCGAAACTTGTGAGCCGTTCGGCAAGAGGCGAACGGAGTCCGAGAGCA
>CAYYIY010000002.1:0-2479 GCA_964472075.1 uncultured bacterium
AGCCTGCTCTCGGACTCCGTTCGCCTCTTGCCGAACGGCTCACAAGTTTCGCTCTCGCCGGCGGAAAAACGAAGGAGAACCAAATGACCTGTCTCTTCCGAGTTACGGTTGCGAGAGCAACGTCGGAGAGGTATCATCATCGCCTGACACACTCTTACAGACAGGAACCATCATGACAGAATCGATCACACCGACGTCCGGCACTCTGGAGCGATCGTCCCAGATGCGTGGACATTTTTTTCTGGAATGGACCGGACTTCTGGCCACCGTGTTTCTGATCAGTGCGTTTCTCTGCTCATTGATGCGCTGGTTCAGTGACAATCGCGGCTATGATCTCGGTGGAACGATTCTCGCCGGTGTTCTCGCGTGGCTGGCCTATTCCTGGACCGTCTCGGAAAAAGCGCTCAATCGGCCGCAGCAGCGCTGGGCGGCCGCAATCGGTCTGCCGATCATCTGGGCGGTGTTGTTGCCGGTGATCATGAAAGCCCTGGGCTTTCAGGGCTGATTCAGCCGCCGGCCGCTCGCGGTCGCCTTTCGCTCTGCTCAGCCGGCTTTCGACTTGTCAGAGGCAGGAGTCAGCGGTGGGGCTTTGGAGGCCGGCGTCGGTCGAGGCAATGCTGCTTGCAGACGTTCGGCATGCGGGAAGGCCTTCTGATCACTGAGGATGGTGAACCGCGAAACCAGCGTGTGCAGCTCATCGGCAAGCCGGGCCAGGTCTTCGGTTGAGTTGGAGATCTGAGAAACCGTTGCCGACTGCTGTTCGACCGATGTCGCCACCACGCTGGTGCGTTCTGAGGTCGTGCGAGTCAGCTTGGCGATGTCTTCAATGGTTCGAGACATGACTTCGGAACCGCGTGACTGTTCACCGGAAATCTTGCTGATATCCTTGATCTTCTTGTTGACGTCGTTGATGCTGCTGTTGATGTTGTCGAGACTGAGACTGACCTCACGTATGACCCGAATACCTTCGTCGACGCGTGTGCGCCCAAGTTGCATCGAGTCGACGGCGTTCTGAGTCTTGGTGAGAATGTTTTCAATGCGAGTGCCGATTGCTTCGGCGGCCTCGGCAGACTCTTCAGCCAGCTTGCGCACCTCTTCGGCGACGACGGTGAAGCCCTTGCCCTGCTCGCCGGCGCGGGCGGCTTCGATGGCGGCGTTCAAGGCGAGCAGGTTGGTCTGACTGGCGATGGTGGTGATGGTATTGACGATTTCGCCGATCTGGCCTGAAGTCGTGTTCAGATCAAGAATGACCTGCGTGGCCACGTCGACCGATTCCTTGATTTTGCCGATCATTTCGACGGATTTCTTGACCGTCTGACCGCCCTTGTACGCGGCTTCGGTGGTCACGGTCACGGCCTCAACCGCTGTTTCGGCCAACGAAGCAACCTGATGCGCCGAGTCGGCGAACGCGTCGATCGAATGAGCTGTTTGGTCAAGATTGTTGGAAATATCGGCCGTCGAAGCATTGATCTGGTTCACGTTTTTTGAGATGTCGATCAGTGTGGCGGCCGACTCGACCGAGGCGGAACTGAGTTCCTGCGAACTGGTGGCCAGATCGTTACTGGTTTCCATGACTTTGGCGATGATCTGACAAATGCCTGAAAGCATGCGATTGAAGCTTTCCGCAAGGCTCTGAAACTCGTCGTTGGACTTCATTTCAAGGCGGGTTTCGAGCATACCGCGCTCGGCGGCTCCCATTGATTGCGACAGTTTCTTCAGCGGCCCCGTGATGCCGGTGGAAATGAAGATCGTGAAACCGAGGCTGAAGATGATAATGATGCCGGGCAGGAACTTCATGATCGTACCGATCTTGCCGAAGATCATGGCCAGATCGACTTCGATCAGACGGCCTTCGGTGTCCTCAAAATACTTGGCGACGGCATTCGATTTGGCGCGAATGGCTTCCTGATGGTCACGGATGTATATCAGCATCTCTGACTGGCTGGCGGCCGGCAGCGGCATATTGATCTGCATCAGTGCCTCGGCTCGCGTCAACATGGTTTCGATCAGCTCACGGGTTTCGGTCAGAGATGACATAATGGCGTCTTGATCTTTGATTCCCGGGTTCCCGGCGAGGGCGGTCAGAGAATTCAACTGTGCGATCGCATTCTCGGTGGCCAGACGAAAGGCGTTTTGCAGATCGGGGTTGTTGCCCTGATTGACGATTTGTACGAAGGTGACCGAGGCGGATGTCGATTCGGCAAGCATTTCCTGCAGTTGATGCATGATCGGAAACTGGACTTCGCGCATGAACTCGATACGTGTCTTCAGTTTGGCCAGGTTGAGGTTGGCCATGATCATGGCAGTGATGCTCAGGAGAAGGATAAACAGGAATCCGAGCAGGATCTTCGTGCTGATTGAGAAACCGCGCATCAGGCAGGTCCTCCGGCGGTGCGGGGAATGAGCGAAATATCGAGTCGATAGTGCGGCAGAAACAATTCCTTGAAGACGTTGATGGCATAAGCGTCTGTCATGCCGG
>CAYYIY010000002.1:2496-139630 GCA_964472075.1 uncultured bacterium
TCGAGCGACTGTTCAGGAGGTGGCGGATGTTTCAGGTGTTTCATGAGGGCGTCCGGGTGGGAGAGAAACCAGTCGGCCATCTGGCGCAACAGGGCTTTCGATTTCTGTATCTCGCTTTCGATCTCTGGTCGAGGGTAAACCTTTTCGTACAAAAAGGCGCGAAGCTCTTCGGTGGCTTCCCAGACTGGTTCGCTCATGCGGACTTTCGGGGTGTCCCGGCTGGTTTCGATGATGTCTTTCACCATCGTGTGAATTCGCTCGGCATGACGGGAACCGAGTCGGCGGGTTGCCGAGGGCGGCAGATCGTTGACAGTAATCAGACCGGCGCGCATGGCATCATCGATGTCATGGTTCAGGTAGGCGATCAGATCCGAGATGCGCACGATGGCTGCTTCGAGCGTCAGCGGCGCGTCGGGGCCTTCGTCTGTGAAGAGGGCTCCTTTGCGCCCTTTGCTGTGCTTGACGATGCCGTCAAGGACCTCGATCGACAGGTTGAGGCCGCGGCCGTTTTTCTCGAGTTGTTCGGCGACTCGCAGACTGTGCGTCGCATGATGGAATTTTTGAGGGCTGAGGGCGTTGAGCACCTGTTCTCCGGCGTGACCGAACGGGGTGTGCCCAAGGTCGTGACCATAGCCGATCGCTTCGGCCAGATCGACGTTGAGACGCAGACCGCGAGCGATCGTGCGAGCGACCCCGACGACTTCGAGCGTGTGCGTCATGCGCGTGCGAAAGTGATCGTTCGTCGGGGCCAGAAAGACCTGCGTCTTGTGCTTGAGCCGGCGAAATGCCTCGCTGTGAATAATGCGATCGGTATCACGCTGAAATGCCGTGCGGATGAAACAGGGCTTTTCGGGAACCCGTCTGCCGCGTGACGCGGAGGAGAGACAGGCAAACGGCGACAGCGTCTGCCGCTCCTGCTCTTCGAGCATCAGGCGAATACCGTCGTCGAGAGTCATGCTCCGGCTGTGCCTTTGTCCGAGTTCGCTGGTTGCTTCATCAGCTTCAATCGATCAGGAAACGATATCAAGAATCAATGCCGGCGGTGTGACCGGTTCGGAGCCGATGATGTAGGAGGCCAGGAGACGCTGCATGGCGGCTTCGTGGTTGTGCCCGGGGTTTACATGCACTTCGGCCAGCACATCGCCTTTCCTGATGGTGTCGCCGACCCGCTTGATGATGCGGAACCCGACGGCGGGGTCGATGACGGACTCTTTGGTTTCACGCCCGGCGCCGAGCATCATGGCGGCAAGACCGACTTCTTCGCAGGCGATCTGCTTGACATAGCCGTCGCGGTCAGAGGTGAGCGGAAGAATCTGTCGAGCCGTCGGCAATCGACTGAGATCTTCGACCATCGACGGATCTCCCCCCTGGTTTTTCACCATCTCGACCAGTTTGGCGAAGGCCTTGCCGTTGGCAATGACCTCGTTGACGGCCTGGGCGGCTTCTGCTTGCGTGACTTTGCGGTCGCGAGCGAGCAACAGGGATTCGGCGGCGAGATTGCGTACCAGTTCCATGAGGTCTGAAGGGCCTTTGCCACGCAGGGTATCGACCGCTTCTTTTACTTCGAGGGCGTTTCCGACCATTTCACCGAGCGGCTCATCCATGTTCGACAGAACGGCGGTCACTTTGCGACCGTCCTGGCGACCGATCTTGACCATCAGCTTGGCGAGTTCGCGAGCGTCGGGCAGATTCTTCATGAATGCGCCGCTGCCGACCTTGACATCGAGGACGAGACCATGGTTGTGCACGGCGAGCTTCTTCGACATGATCGAGGCGGCAATCAGCGGAATTGAGTCGACCGTGGCGGTGACGTCGCGAAGGGCGTAGATCTTCTTGTCGGCCGGCACGAGATTGCCGGTTTGTCCGGCAATTGCCACACCGATGCGGTTCACGGCGTCGATGAACTTCGGGGTCGTCAGATCACAGCTGAAGCCCTTGATCGATTCGAGCTTGTCGATGGTGCCGCCGGTGTGTCCGAGACCGCGGCCCGAGAGTTTGGCGACCTTGAGTCCGAGCGCGGCGAGGACCGGCCCGAGGACCAGACTGGTTTTGTCACCGACGCCGCCCGTCGAATGCTTGTCGATCGTGAAGCCTTCGATGCCGGGCAGCTCGATGAGGTCGCCGCTGCGACGCATCGCATCCGTCAGATGAAAGGTTTCTTCCTCATCCATACCTTTGAAGAACACGGCCATGAGCCAGGCAGCCATCTGATAGTCGGGAATCTCGCCTTTGACAAAGCCGGCGATCAGAAAGCGAATCTCGTCCGATGTCAGTTTGTGACCATCGCGTTTGTTTTTGATGATGTCGTAGATGCGCATGGGTGCCTCCGTGGCAAATGGAATGAGGACGGGCGCGGCGGTACGGACGCCGGGAGAATCAGCGCTTGATGCGCAGAATCTTGATGTTGTTGACCGCGCAGCAGCGTTCGAAGTAGGGGCATTCGGCGCACTTCTGCTGCTGATCGGGCTTGTCGATTTTCATGGAATCGAAGGTCATGCCGGTCGTGTTCCATTTGCCGAAGTAGTCGGTTCCGAAACATTTGGGCAGAGGGCCGGTCGGGACTCCGGGGATAGTCATGAAATGTCTCCTGTGGCGGTTGGAATGAGAATCGGTCGGCAGGTCACGACGCGATTTTGGGAAAAGTCGCCGCAATTGTAGCATACATTCAAAAGATCGACCACCATCTCTCAGGCTATTTGACTTGACCTGGCAAGTGTGGTACCCTGTTGCCACTAATCCCGACAGTTGGAGGGTACCCCATCATGGCCAAAGCTAAAACGATCAAGAAAGCCGGAACTCCGGCCGTTGAAGCGCCGTCGAAGAAAAAAGACAAAGTGACCGGAACGCGCCGCGAATACGATCCCAAGGAAGTGTATGAAGAAGGCGAAACCGTCTACCACAAGATCTGGGACGACGAAGGTGAAGTCATCGAGGTCGGCACGACCGAAGACGGAATCAAGAAAATTCGCGTGCAGTTCGGCAAGGTCGGTCTGAAGACCCTCTGCATGGGTCAGGGTTGATCTTTTTCTGACACCTGACGAGCCACAGAAGTTCTCGGTCGGCAGAGCCTCTGGTTTGCTTCTGTGGCACAGGTTATCAGTGTGTTCGTTATCTGACACCGGCATGTTCCGGGGCAAAAGTCTCCCGGCGACATGTCGGTGTTGTTTTTGCGACACGGTTTTTATCGACCTGAGGGAGGACCCATGAGTTCTTTCACTGTAACCGTACGAATGGAAGACACCATCCCGGTGATCATTCCGCAGGGATACTATTCAGGCGATTCAGGGGAGCAGGTTCATGAACTGATCGACCGACTGTTCCGCGAAGGTCACACGAGTTTCCTGTTCGATTTTTCCGTCTGTGACATTGTGAACAGTCCGGGGGTTGTCTCACTCATGGATCTCGTAGCCAAAATCGCAGAGGATTACAAGGGAAAATCCGTGCTCGTGGGCTTGGATGAACTAAAAAAAACGACGTTCAAGATGGCCGGTTTGACTCACGTTGCGTTGGTTGCAGAGGGCGTGGCGGCAGGACTGCAGATGGTACAGACAGACTGAATGTGAGCCAAGATCAAGAAAATTGTAACAAATTCAAATTTTTCGCGTAGTATGAAGGGGTTGAACCAATTTCAGGAGGATACGTAATGTTGCGTTTGATTCGCGGCTCGCGTATGGCTCTGTTCATTGCCTTGATGTTGATGGCATCGGTTACGTTGACCGGATGCAAGATTCAGGAAGTCATCAAGGTGATTGCAGCTGTAGCCAAAGGGATCTCTGAAGCGTTGTCCGGTTTGGACAAGGATAAAGACAAGGACGATGACAAAGACGACAAGGATTCGAAGAAAAAAGACGACAAGGAAGAAGACGATGACGACGACGAGGAAGACGATAAAAGCACGGTGAAGAAGAAAGATTAGGGATCTTCCCACCTCTTTTACGACGATACGCCCATCGCCAAACGACGCTGAACGGGTCGAGCGGAGTCGAGCCGTTCAGCGTCGCTTCTCAACAGACAATGGAAACAATCATGAGTGCCGGTAATCACCGGCGCACCGGAATGGTGGTTCTGTATTTGGCCATCTTTGTGGTCATCATACTGACCATTCTGGCTACCATCTATTACTCCACGGTACGGCAGGAACAGGCGACTGCGTACAAGTATGAACGTGGTGAACAGCTGCGACTGATCGCAGAAATGGCCATGGATGAAGCCTTTTCGCGTCTGTCGGAACAAACGCTCGATGCCGGATCGCCTCAAGGCAAGCTGTTTCTCGAATCTCCGGCCGTGGGGTTCACGCCGATCGCTTTGCCGCTTGTCGAGGCTTTGCTGAAGCAACGTCCCGCCGGTTCCTTCATTCCTCATGTCGAGGCCGGGTTTCGCATAATTGACACGCGCGAGGCAGACAGCCGCGGCCGCCGCTACTATGGAAAAGAGCGAATCGGTATCGTGGAGATTCAGGTAAACAGCGCGTATCAGTCTGCCACGACAGGTACTGTCTCTGCTGCGTTTCAGCTGGTTCGGCATCATGACTTCAAGGTGGCGTGTCTGGTTTCAGCATCGGTCGGCAGTCCGTCGCGAGCCGGCTATGCCCCGAATGCGCTGCTCGACTATGCATTACTGTTGAGAAACGGCACGGAGGAGTTCATACGCAGCAAGGCGGAAACACTCAATCCTGAAAGAGTCCGAGTGCAGATTCTGCAAAAACAGGTAACCGACCCGAAACGGCGAGGTCGAGTCTATGTTGGTGGCTCCGGAGCGGGGAGCAGCAAAAGCGTGTTCGTCAACACGGAAGAACGATTTCGCAAAGTTCTGCCGTCACTGAACCCCGCTCCACTTGTTGTAGAGACGGTCGACCGTGATCAGTGTCTGAAACTGATTCCTCGACTGAAATCAGAACTCGAGAAGGCCGCCGCCGAGCAGGCGGCTAAGGCGAAAACCTCGAAAGAGGAGATCATGAAGAAAATCATGGCAGGTCTCGCCAATCTCAAGGGAGTATTTACCCTTCGACTTGAGCCGGTCAACAAAGCAAGCGGAACATCCAAACTGGACATTTGCGAAGAGCGGGTTCGTCGGTATCTAAGAAATGCACCGTCGGCTGAACCGTGGGAAGGGAACGTGGAGAAGGGCCTCGAAATTCTTTCAGACGATCCCGCGTTGGTGGCCGACCCTGCCTATGCCGACAGTGTTCTCGAAGGTCGGTTCAGACAGCGATTTCTTCGCTTTGTGGCATTTCATTTGGACACCTCGGGACTTTCAAAAGAGTTTCAGGAGGGATTCAAGGATCTGGATGACTTTTTTCCTTGTGCTCCCATGCCTTCTCCCGAACCTTCAAAGGAAATCATTCGCGATTTTCTCAAAGAGCTTGCCGTGCTTCAGAGTTCACGAAGTGCGAGTGGCCACTCGCTTCTTTCAGCCTACGATACCCGATTCCTGTTCAAGGGTGGTCAGTCGTACGATCCTGCCCAGAACGATACGCTGACCTTTGCACAACCTTCGTTCTTCAGTCGTGTCGGGAGTATCAGCGATACACGAGCGGTACTGTATGATCACCCGAGTCTCTGGACGCGCGGATTCAAGAATCTGAAGGCGCTGAAGAAGGCGGGCATCGTCATCGATGAGGCGGGAGGGCAGAGGCTGAACCTGCGCGGCATCACGTGGGTAGAGGAATCTCTGGTGCTTGGCGAGGGTGGTGTACCGGTCACCTATTCCGGACAGGGCGCACTGATGCTTGAACCCGGCAAGACGTTGACCATCAAGGGAAAGCTGCAGCGAGGCGCGGCTGACGATCTGTGTATCCTTGGAGTTCGAGACAGTCGTATCGTCATCGATACCGAGCAAACGATAGAGGCGGCATTGGTTTCTTTGGGCGAAACCGGGAGAGGAAGTGTTCAGGTGACAAAGAAACTCGATCTGAAGGGGGCATTGATCGCCGACATTCTGGAAACCGGAGACTGGCCGCGGGATGTGATTCATCAGATTCAGTATGATCAGGCTTTGCGGCGCTCTGACGACTTGTACAAAATCACTTTGAACACCGGCATCACCTTTCGCCGTCAGAACGAGGGGGAACCCTGATGCGTCCCATGCGGGCTTTCACTTTGCTCGAAGTCATGCTGGCAGCACTGTTTCTCGGGATTACGCTGATGTCGCTGTTGACGGTCGTCTCATCTTCCAGTCAGGGGGCGATGGACGCGTATTACGAATTTCTGGCTCAGTCTCTCTGTCGTGAGCCGATCGAGGTCTTTCGCGGCATGGGGTATCGCTTTGTCTCCACGTATGCGCAGCATCCGTTGTCCGAGTTTCCGGAAGGCTGGAATCCCGTCGTGTCTGCAGACACCGCCGCGGGATCTGGTTGGCGACCGATCGAGGCGGCTCAGTTCAAACGCCTGATCGAGATCACGCCCGCAGACGGTCAGGGGTTGCGTGCCATGAAGGTGCGTGTGGTCGTGGCCCCGATCGGTGGGGGGAAGATTGCCGGCTGGTTGAGGCGCGATCAGATTGCCCTCGAATCTCTGATCGTGGAGGAACCATGAAACGGCAGACCGCGGCCCACGGATTCACCCTGGTTGAAGTCATG
The DNA here is from genome assembly GCA_964472075.1 of uncultured bacterium. Classification (GTDB taxonomy): domain Bacteria; phylum Muiribacteriota; class Ozemobacteria; order Ozemobacterales; family Ozemobacteraceae; genus CAYYIY01. Next base: position 9,074 of record CAYYIY010000002.1, read on the forward strand.
GTTGCCATCTGCTGTATGTGCATCCTGATGCTTGGTTTGATGCAGGTGTTCAGATACGGAACCCGCTCATCTCTGCGCGGCACCCTGCAGGTGGAAACCACGCTCGAAGCGCGCCTGATTCTGCAACAACTGACGCTTGATCTGAAACATCTCTGCGTTGAGGCTGAATCAGGAGCCACCGGGCTGTTCGATCAGGCGCTCAAAACATCGGGAACGGCACCGACACTCGAATATTCCTTTTACGTCTACCCGTTCGAAGGATCAACCGAGCAGGTAGTATCTCGCGGAGGTTCCGGCAAGTCGTATATTCCGGTCAGTCGCGTCACGTATCTGCTTCAGGGGAGCCCGACCCCGACGAAACCATACTTGAAACTGATCAGGCGCGAACAGTTGCATGCGCGACACCCGCGATTCGGCGAGTACCCCGCGGGAATCAAGGAGCGCACCCTGAGTGAGCGTGTGCATGTGATGCAGATTTTGCCACGCACGTTTCAGGTCAAGGGATATCGGCTTTCGTGCTTCTGGGTGAACCTGCAGCTGGTCGACTCGCTGAAACGCGGCGAACTGGTACCGCAGAATCTCGGACAACAGTTGTTTGGCGCGCCCAAAGATGCCCTGATCGCCGATTTTTTCAGTGTCGTCTACCCGGAGTTCATTCGGGAAATCGAACACAACAAGGGCTTTAATCTGAATTGGTTCACTGGAATAGAAAGGCCTTAAGGTTACATTAACTCGTACGTTCGAGAATCAATACCGAGAAATCGTCGGGTTGAGGCAGCCGGCGTTCGACGAACGGATGATGATCGAGGAGATCGGCACAGGCTTCGGCGACCGGCAGGCGCGGTCTTGATTCAAGGTACTTCTGCAGAATATCGAAAGCCGACGTCTGAACTTCAGACAGTGATTCGGCAAGTCCGTCGGTATACAGAAGAAGGCGTTCGCCGGGTTCGATGGTGAGTGTGATCGGTGTGCCCATCGGCTTCGGCCTGATACCGAGAATGTTTCCGGTCGTCGTCACGAAACTGCAAGTGCCGCTTCGACTCTGGCGATACGGATACGGATGGCCGCAGTTCCAGAGCATGATCTGATGCGAAGCGGTTTCGACTTCGCAGAAGATGACGGTCATCAGAGAGCGCTTGCCGCCGGCGACAAAGAAGACATGATTGAACTGCGCGACCAGGTCGGCGAATGGGGCTCTCGTCCGGGCACATTGAATGAGGGTCGCCTTGGCCATGGCCATCATCAGTGCTGCGGGGACTCCGTGGCCGGTGACGTCGCCAAGGATGAGCAGCAGACGCGAATCGATCGCGACGTAATCAAAGTAATCGCCGCCCAAATCAGATGCGGGCCGAGAAAGACCACATGTCGAGTATTCGCCGAGTACAAGTGCAGACTTCGGAAAAAGCCGTTCCTGAACCTGACGGGCCATGGTTACTTCCTGCAGGCTTTCGATCATGCGATTGAACATCTGGCTGAGATCGCCGAACTCATCGCGGTCCTGCGCGGGAATACGATGCTGAAATCGTTTCCTTTGAACCGCGTCGACTCCGGTGGAAATGTCCGAAATGGGTTTGAGAAATTTGCTGGCGAGAAAATAGCTGAGGCCATAGGCAAATCCAAGTGATAAGAGACCGAAAGCCAGCACCTTGATGCGAAGCGACGAGATTTCATTGGCGATGGCATGAAGTGGTCGAAAGGCAAAATAGATGTGATCGTTCAGCCTGATGCCGGGAAAACTGGTTAACAGATATGGTTTATCGCGATAGAGGCAGGTCTGGCTTTCACTGGTACCTGAGAACAAGGTGCGACGCAGCAATGGATAAAACCAGGGGCCGATGGGGCGCTCGGGCCAGGCAACATGTCGCAGGAAAAAACGAAACCGATAAGGCAGGCCGGGTTCACGCACCGCTGAAATGCTCAGGCGTTTGTCGCGACTGACGGCCATGAGCTCCGTGCCGTCCTCGAGTGGTTCGCCAGGGAGTGCTTCACGAAGATACAATCTTCCCATATCGTCCTGACCCCACCACATGACAGCTATGTAGTCGGGCCTCTCAGGACCAGGTAGAGTGATGAACGTGAAATACCCTGTCAGAGGGCCGAGGTTGAGCGTGATGATGGTATCGCGCTTTTCCTCGAGGGTCGCAAAAAAATCGGTGACACGACTGCCGGCCACGGTGCTGAAGACCATCTCGAGATCTGCCAGTTTGCGATTGCTGCGAGGATTTTCACGGCCGTGATACTTTGCCATCAGATTCTCGAGCGTTGCATCGAGAAACTGCACGGCCTGTTTGTCTGACTGCGAGCCTGCTACCAGCGACAGAGAGACTGATTCGCTGGAGATCATTCGGGCTGAGTTGACCCACAGCTGTCGCAGATACGTGTTTGATTTTGCCGCAAAAGCTCGATATGCGGCGGGTTGTCGCAGTGAGAAGGTGCGGAAGAAATCGTGAATCTGACGCATGCAACGCTGATAAACCTCGAGCTGTTTGGCGTCGAACTCTCGCAGGCGTGCCAGAGATTCCTGATGCGCTTCCTGTACGAGCGTTTTTTCTCGCTCGGTCAGGTAGGCTGCCGAGATGAGAAGGAGAATGATCAGAGGGGTGCCGGAGGCGAACAGAAAAAGCGAAGTCAACTTGATGCGAATGGAAATGAACGGGGGATCCGTCTGTTGTCCAAGGCGCCAGAGCGTCAGCAGACCGAATACCAGGATCAGGGTGGCAGCAACATGGAAGAGCGCCAGCCACTCGCGTGTGGCCTGAATTTTCTCCATTGAAACAGATACCAGCAGTCGGTAGCGAGAATCGATGGCTGCCGAACTCCAGAGACGATCCTGGTACAAAACCGTCTTCTGCCATTTTCGCGTGAAAATTTCCGCTACATGGGCGATGGAAAGTCGACGGTCCGGGTCGGTTTCACCAATTACGCTGCCGTCGCTGGTATCGACCAGATGCAGGGCAATCCCCGAAGCACGTTCTGTTGTCACGAGTGGTTTCAACCCCATGATTGGGTCGAAGCCTTCGCGATGCACATGACAGAAAATCGAAAAGTACCGGCCGAGATGGTTGAAAAACCAGGTCTTTTGCGGCCGATCAGAGGTCTCAAACCATCCGACCGGGATGCGTTTGAACTTGATGGGAAACTGATCCTGAATACCGAGATACGGGGCGAGCATCAGGTGGTCGTTGGGCACTACGAGACCGAACGCGGTGGTGCGAAATTCCTGCAGAACTCGAAGCAGATTCACCGCCATTCGCCTGGAATCAAGCGGATTGCTCTGATACGTCACCTGACCCTTGAGATCAAAAACGGTGAAGCTGAACAGGCGCGGGTATCGCCTGGCAGCGGTCTGTGCCAGCGATATCATGCGGGCCAGCGGGTTTGAATCGCTTTCGGCACGTCTCACCATGTTTTCCAGGCTTGCCTTGATCAGCGTTTGTGCCTGACTTCGAGGCAGAAACTGCCGCACAGCATCTTCGAGTTGCCGGGTGTGCTCCTGTTCCATCCTCTCCTGGCGCAAATGCAGAACATACTGCAGCCCGACCCGCGCCATCAGAAGCGGAAAACCGCATACCAGAAGAAGCGCCAGGGCTCCGCTCCAGAAGCGAGCATGCCCTGACATTCCCGCCGAGGTCGTTGAACTCGATGACATGATACGGCAGTATATCAGGACACCAGGTGCGAGCGAAAACGAACCGGATGGTTGATGGAACGGGTTCGGCAATCTATAGTGGTTTCATGCAGCCCGATCGATCAGAAGACGACGTTCGCGATCTTGACGCGCCCATTAAGTCTTTTCGCGTGTTTGCGCTTGAGCGAGCGATTCAGGAGGGGCATTCGCCTCAGCTTCTGGAAGCGCTTCGAGGCAGAATGGCGGCGGAAGATGACGAAGAGTGTCTGTTGCTGCTGCGTCATGCCATCAGAAGCGTCGAACAACGACTTTCGTCAGGTGATGAATCTTCGAGGTCGAACGAACCAATCGATTGGCAACAGGCTTATGAAAAGGCGTCTTCGGCGCAACGACTTGTACTTTTAAGAAGTCTTACTCCGAAAAAATCTGCGTCTTTGTCACATCTCGCACCGCAATGGCTGCGTGAGGAATCGGATCCACTCGTACAGGCATCGTTGGTGCGCGCGTTCGGTCCGCATTGGCCGGAAGAATCGCTGCAGCAGCTGTCGCGTTGTCTGTTTTCGCGTTTCGTTTCGGTCAGTCTCGCGACTCTTGAAGTGTTGGTGCAGACAAGACCGAAAGCGCTCGAACAGGGATTGCCGCGCTTCCTTTCTTCGCCCGACCCGCGCGTCTGGGGCCTGGCGATACGCGGTCTCGCCCAGATCAACCTGGACGATGCCATCGAACATTTTGAAACGATGCTTGGATCTGCCGAGCAACGTGATCGTCAGAACGCGCTGCAACTGGCTCTCTATCTGCCTTTCGATCGCGTCAAACTGCCGCTGTTGTCGTTTCTTGCTGGAGAGTCCGAGCTTGAACTGATTGAACAGGCGGGGACTCTGCTGGCAATCAATCCCGACCCGGATGTCCCCTTTCGGTTGTGTGTGCTCAAGGCTCAGGCAGGGCCGGAGAAGGCGATCGTTATCGACCGTCACCTGCAGAGCGCTTGCAGAGCCTTGCAGAAGTCTGGAATGCTTGACGTATCTTATGAAACCTGGCTTCACCGTTTGGAAGACTGGCAGTTGAAAGTCAGTGATGCGGCACTGTTCCGACAGATCGTCGCACCGTTTCTGGCAACCGGCGTTCCTGAAGACTGTGATCTCTCGCCACTGGTCGCCTTACCCCTATCGCGAAGACAGTGGCTCTGTTCGGAGTCAGACAAGTGGCGGCTGCCTGACACGCTCAAGGAACATGTGAAACGGATTCTCAGCGCTCCGACGACGGTGTCGCCAGCCTCTGCAAATGATTCGATAGCTCCGAGTGATCTGAACCCGGAACAACTGCCCACGGAAGATCTGATTCGCTTTCTCGCTCTATGGGCGCCGAAGGAACGGGAGATTGCCGATACCGAACTGCAACGCCTGATGACCCGACGGGGTATGGTGACCGAGGTGCGAGCCGCCATCATGCGTGCGGCTCTGCGACTCGAGATCGGTTCCCTGGTTGCCGTGGCACGAGAAAGCCTTCGGCTCGCCGATGAACAACTTGTTGCCGAATCCCTGCGTTATCTGGCGCGCTTCGATGTCGAAGCGGTATTTCCGATCATCGGTCAGTATCTGCAGTCGTCCAGTCTGCGCTTGAAATCGACGGCTGTGAAGATTCTCAAGCAATTCGACAGTCGGCAGGCATTGTCGTCCGTTCAGGCGTTGCTGCAATCGCCTCTTCCAGCAAGACAGAGTCTGGCTCTCGCCTGCATGATGAACTTTGATTTTCCGCTGGTGCGGCCGATGCTCGTCGAATTTTTGCAGAAAAGCTGCCCGAGTGAAACTCTCAGCCTCGCCTTATCGCTGTTTCTCTCGAATCCTGACGCCGAAAATCCGTATCTTCTGTACTGCCTTGAAAAACAGGCTGAGCCGGAAGTCGCGGCGACTATTGCCGTGGCCAGACAGCAGTGCGAAGCGACTCTGACGGCGGTCGGCATCTGGCGCGAATTGCCCGATGCGACGACCCGGGCGAACTGGGAAAAACGCCGACAGGAGGAACTGCGCCGGCGTCATGCCCCTCCCTCTCTCTGTTCGGTGAAGCGCAGCCGACAGGCATCGTGGGGAGCGGAGTGGCAGAGTGGTGGACTGGAAGCCGTTCTGCGACTTTCGCGGCAGTGGATGGCCGAACATGTCTATGCAACGCTGATCGGGGTGATGGGGTTTGTCGCCGGTGTCGGCCTTCTGCTCATCGTTCTCACGTATGAAGTTCGTCCCCCGGCTCTGAGTGCCAAAAGTGGGCCGTTGCTCGCGATCTCTCGCGATGTCGCGGCTGTTGTACGCGCACGCCATGGAGAGATCGGAATGCTGGATTGTATCTCTTCTGACGGACTCGAATTTCTGCTGCTCGATGACGGACAACCTCCCCGATTGAAAAAGGGTGATCAGTTTGAGGGCGAGATTCTGCCGTTTCGCTGTGATTCGTCAGGAAAAGTGATTGCTCAGAAGCGTCTGATTCGCCGTCGTTGAAGATCTTTTCAGGGAAACAGGGTTTGGCAACCCACATTGCAGGGTTGAGACCTGACTTTGGGGACCTCTTCGAAGAAACGCGGAATCTGCCGATGGAGAGATGATTCCTTGTTTGACGGGAGGATTCTCTGCCCATGTCACTGCCCAGCGCGGAACTGCGGCGTCGCGGACTCTGGCTTCTGAAGCCCTGCACGCGTCGCATGATCGGCTTGTTGTCGCATCAGGATCAGCAACTGCGCGGTGAGGCCGCGCGCGCACTCGGACAGATCGGCGATCAGGAAGCCGTGGTACCGCTGATCGAGGCTTTGCGCCGGCAAAAGCAGGATGAGCAGATGGCGCCCGCGCTGGCGGAGATCGGGGATGAATCCGCGCTCGAGCCGCTGCTCGAAGCGTTTGCCCAGACCGATCGCGAGATTCGTTCCAACATCGCGCTGGCGCTTGGAGCGTTTCGCGATTCGCGTGCGGTTCAAGTGCTGGTGAGCGGCCTGGGAGACCCCGATCCGAACGTGCGTTTCGCCTGTGTCAGCGCCCTCGGACGCTTGCGTGACCCTGCCTCTGTATCGCCGCTGCTGGGCTGTCTCGGAGAATCGAACGAATGGATTTTTCTGAACGTTGTCGACTCTCTGGCCCTGATTGGTGATCAACGTGCCTCAAACCCACTGGTTGCCTTCTATCTGAAGGAACCCAACGAACGCAAGCGTGCCTCGATCATCACCGCTCTCGGCAGACTCAGAGACCTGACGGTGGTTCCCACGCTGAACAAGGCGTTGCGCGACTCGGACGATCGCGTCAAAGCCAATGCGATCGAGAGTCTCAAACAGCTTGAGTTACCGCCCGACAAACTTGCCGGCATGATTCATCCCTTTCTCAAACATGCGGATAATCGCGTGCGCGGCAATGCAATCGTGGCACTGGCAAAAGCACCTAACGTAGATCTGGGTGCGATCTTTGAATCGATGAAGGAAGACTCGGACAAATGGACTCGCGCGACTCTGGGTTACATTCTCTCGGTCGTCGAACATCCGCGAGCCATGGGTTACATTCAGACGCTGTTGCAGGATGAAGACAGCGATGTGAAGAAAAATGCCGCGCGTGCGCTTTCCGTACGAGCTCGCGATGATCAGACGGAGGTTTTGATACAGCTTCTCAAAGATCCGACTCCGTTCGTGCGGCAGCAGGCAGTGCAGACGCTGGGACGCATTCGCTCGGCGGCAGCCATTCCGGTGTTGACGAAGCTGTTCGCCATGGAACGGAATTTCAAGATTCGGTCGGCAATCATGTCGTCGTTCGGACAGATCGGCGATCATCTTGCCGTGCCGCTGTTGACACAGGGGTTGGCGGACCGCGATTCGCGGGTGCGCGCCAACGCTGTCGAAGCCCTAGAACAGATTCTGGGTGAGCGCTCACTCGATCTGCTGCGTCCCATGGTGCGCGACTCGGACAATCGCACTCGGTCAAACGCGGCAAAAGCTCTCTTCCGCATCGGTGACGTCACAGTGCTGGCCCAGCTTGAAGAAATGATTCAGGAACAGGACTCGCCGACACGGCTTTCGGCGCTCTATGCGCTCGGACAAATCGGCCTGTCATTGCGTGAACTCGAACAGTCGCCGCTGCTGACGTCGCTGAAAACGTCGCTGACACAGACCGAACTGCAGCCGGTGCCGGCACTGCGAAGCTCGGTATCTGATGCGGCCGGAACGCGGGTCGAGGATACACTCGGCCGGGAAGCCTGGCGCAATCAATTTCAGGAGTATTTCAGCGCCGGACGACTGCGGGAAGCTTTGACCTCCTGTGAGGCCTTTTTGCAGCAGTATCCCGATGATTTGCCGGCGGTGTTCTTCGCCGGGAATCTCAATTTTCAACTGGGAAGGTTCGAGCCTGCCATCACCCTGTTCAAGCGTGTGATGGAGATGGATGCGCAGCACATTCAGGCTCTGAGTAGTCTTGGTATTGCCTATTATCGTCTGGGTCGCACCCAGGAAGCCATTCACTCGTTCCGTCAGGCTTTACAGGCGAGACCTGATCTGGCCTCGCTCCGGTTCAATCTTGCAAATCTGCTGCTGAAGGAAAACGACATCGAGGAAGCGATTCGACAGTATGAAGAGGGAATGAAGTTTCAGAAGCCCTCTCCACGCATTCTGGCGAATGCCGCATTTGCTTATCAGCGGTCCGGGCAGTATGAAAAAGCGATTCAGCATTATCGCACGTCACTGGCCGCTGATCCGCGTGACCCGGGAGTCTCGTATAACCTGGCCGTGATTCTGGCGCGGCAGGGCAAGACCGATGATGCGCGCACGATTCTCTATCAGGCCCTCAAACAGATTCCGCCCGGCGCCGCAGGGTTGAAGATGATTCGCGAGCTGCTTGAACGCCTGAAACGCTAAACTTTCAGGACCGTCATTCGCGCGTGCGGGTGGTCTTGTTCCACCATCACTCGATGACCGACGGGCTTTTCCTGTCTTCGGTGATCCGGTCGTACGAATGAAGCAGGCTGCCTGTAGTGTGGAACCGTACGTCGGAAAAAACGCGGGGTACCGCCGTTCGAGCGGTATGGCACCGGGTGCCCCGACCTCTTCCCTTCTTCACGTTGACACTGTCTCATGGGGATGGATATAATGGCTCGCCTTGGAAAAGGCATGTTTGCTCTGCCGAAAAAGTGACTATTTTCCCTTGAGGTATTGGTGGAAGGAGGCTCCGTGGAAGCTCAAATTCTCTTTTGGTTAGCCCCTTTGGGCGCTGTTCTCGCTCTGGTCTTCGGGTATTTCTTTTATCAGGGCGTGGAGTCGGCTGAAGCCGGTTCTGAAAAGAACCAGGCGGTCGGCAGCATGGTGAAGAACAGTGTTCAGGCTTTTCTTTCCACTCAGGTGCGCCTGGCTATTCTGCTTTTCATCGGGCTGGCAGTGGTGTTGCTCGTTCTTGCCTTTCTCATTCGAGCCATCAGTCCGTGGATCTGCTTTGCGTTTCTGACGGGCGGCTTGTACTCGCTGTTTACCGCGAAGTGGGGTTCGAGCACAGCGGTTTCGGCCGGTGGACGCGTGGCTGCCGCTCTGGGCAAGTCGCTTGGTCAGGGCCTGACTCTGGCGCTGCGTGGCGCCGCTCTCATCGGTCTGGCGGCTGCCGCTTTCGCCATCATCGATATCACGATCTGGTGGAAGCTGCTCGACATGGTGCGTGCCAAGGCTGATTCCTTCAAGGAATCGCCTTTCATCATCGCCAACTATTCGATTTTGACGACCGTCATGCTGGCCTGCGCGCTGGGCAGCAGCCTGATGTCGCTCCTGTTCAGACTGTCTGGAACTCTGCTGTCCCGTGGTGCCGGCATGGGCCTCGAAATGACGGCGAAGCTCGAAGCCTCGATCCCCGAGGGTGACGCGCGGAATCCGTCGGTCGTGGCCGAGCAGACCGGGTATCTGGCAGCTCACACCACTGCCCCCGGTCTCGAGGGATTCGAGGCACTGACGCTTGCGGTGCTGAGCGCTTCGGCGATTGCCGCATCGACGTTCAATCTTCCCAATCTCGAAAAAGAAATGATGGGGGCGATGTTCCTGCCGTTCATTCTGGCCGGACTCGGATTGATCTTCTCGCTCGTCAGCGTGGCCATGGTCACTGTACGTGACGATGCCGCCGCCAAGGATGTGTGGGCCGGGTTCATCAAGGGGAACTACGTCGGCCTGATTCTGACAGCGTTTGTCGCGGCTTTCCTGAGCTTCTATCTGCTGCCGGTGCATTTCAAGGTCTACGGTTCCTTCCTGATCGGCATGTTGGCCGGGGTAATCATGGGTTGGGCCATGGAAACCGCTGCCTCGACCGAGTTCGAAACGGTTAAGGATCTTTCAAAACAGGCAACGGCCGGTGGTTCCACGTTGCTTGTGGAAGGCTTTTCTCTGGCGCTGCGCACCTCCGGGGCACCTCTCTTCGTGCTCGGGGCCGTAACCATTCTTTCGTATTTGTTTGCCGGCGGCTTCGACCATCCGGGCCTCGGCTTCTACGGTATCGCTCTGGCCGCTGTCGGCATGTTGATGAATCACGCGGTGATGACGGCCGGCAGTTCGCTGGCGAGTGTCACCCGCATTGCCTCGTTCCAGGTGGATGCCGCTCAGATCGGCGCTGATGCCAAAAAGCGTGCTGATTCGCTTGATCAGGTCGGTCGCCTGCTCGGCGGTTTCGGGCGAGGGTATTCGCTTGGAGTCTCCTGTCTCGTGGTACTGGCCATGATTGGCGGGTATCTCGAGCAGCTGCGTTCGTCCTTCCCGCGCCTCGAAGCGGTTTCGGGCGAAGGGGTCGACAAGTTCATCTTTCTCGAAAAGCAACGGCCGGTGGCTGCCGAACTGGCCAGCTATCGCGATCTGGCGACGGCGTTCGACATCAATCTGGCTTCTCCGCAGGTGTTGATCGGCATGTTCCTCGGTGCCGGGTTGATGCTGATTCTCGGCTCGAGTCTGCTGCGCTCGATTACGACCGTGGCCCAGCGGCTTGTTGAGGTCGTGAAAGCCCAGTATAAGGAAATCGCCGGACTTGTGAAGGGTGATGGCGGCGTGCAGGCTGACCATGTCGGCTGCATGTCAGCTCTGATGCAGGAAGTGCATCGCGAAGCGCTGTGGCCTCTGGCATTGACGGTTATCATGCCCGCGATCGCATCCATCGTGTTCGGACCGGGCGGCCTGGTCGGCTTGCTGATCGGCGCTCTGGTGGTTGCCGTCGGACTCGGTCTGCTTTCTTCCGGCCTCAGCGGCGGATGGGAAGCCTCTCGACTGATCATCGAATCCGGACAACATGGCGGCAAGGGCACAGATGCTCACAAGGCGACTTTGCTGGCTGATCAACTGGGACAGTCGCTGCGTGAAGCCTGCGGACCGGTTCTTGCCGGCGTCATCAAGCCCATGGCCATCATCGGCATGATTCTCGCCAGCTTTACGGTGATCTGGGGCGGCGAGTTTCAGAATCTGCTGAACTTCCCCTCCTGGGAGTGGAAGAACCGCACGGAAGCCTATCGCCTGCACAAAGACGGTCTTCTCAAACTACCCGATATCAAGGCGGAACGTGCTGCTGCCGCTCTGCAGGATGGCGTCATTGACGATGAAGAGCCGATCATGGCTTCTGATGAAGGTCTGCTGCCCGAAGATGAAGAAGGAATCATGATCGAGGAATACGCCTCCGGAACCGCGGAAGCGTTCCCGGCCACTCCGGTGGCGACGTCGAGCGGTCCGACGACCCCGGCAACGACGGTTGAGCCGGGTGGCAAGACCGAGCCGTCGGCCGGTGGATTTGACGGTTTTGATGATGCTGGAGCCCCCGCCGGTAACGGAAAGAAAGACGGGAAAACCGGTACGAAGCCTGAGACTTCGCTGAGCGGAGGATTCGACGGCTTCGACGACGCGGGTGCACCCGGAGATACCGGAAAGAAGGAGACAAAGCCTGCCGCGGGTGGTTTTGACGCGTTCGAAGAGCCGTCGGATGCCAAACCGGCAGGAAAGGGCGACAAGCCGACCGATAAGCCGGCAAGCAAACCCGATGACAAACCTGCTGACGCGAAGCCTGCGGACAAGCCTGCGACCGGTGGTTTTGACGATCTGGATGCGCCTGCCGCGAAGCCGGCCGATAAACCGGCTGACACCAAGCCGGCTGACAAACCTGCGGACAAGCCTGTCGACAAACCCGCCGACAAACCGGCGGACAAACCGGCCGAGCCGCCGGCCGATGCGAAGCCCGCTGACGTGAAGCCTGCGGATAAACCCGCCGATGCGAAACCGGCCGACGCCCCGTCGGACAAGCCCGCTGAGCCGCCGGCCGACGCGAAGCCTGCGGATAAGCCCGCCGACACCAAGCCTGTCGACAAACCCGCAGAAACCAAACCCGATGACAAACCTGCTGACGCGAAGCCTGCGGGAACGAGCGGTGGTTTTGACGATCTGTAAGTTGCCGGCTGACCGAAACCGCCCGGGCTTGTCCCCGGGCGGTTTTTTTCGCAGCGACTTGCTGCGGACCCCGGGTTGAACGGCGAATGCTGAGAAACACATGAGTATTCTTGAAGTTTCGCGGCAGCGGCGTTTCTGCGGCCGGTTGTCGCTGCCCGGTGACAAGTCGATTACCCATCGATGCCTGTTTCTGGCGGCATTCGCTGAACAACCGTCCGAGATTCACCACCCGGCGAGCGGCGAAGACTGTCTGAGAACGGCCGAGATTCTTGGTGAACTGGGAATACCCATCGAGGTTTACCCAGACAGGATGATCGTTAGAGGACTTGGAGCAAAGCCGAAGCTGACAACGCCTCAGCGCGCGCTTGATTGCGGAAACTCGGGCACGACGGCGCGCTTGCTGATGGGGTTTCTGGCCGGCTCGAACGTGAAGTGTGTGATTGCCGGCGATCGTTCACTGAGTTCGCGTCCGATGTCTCGGGTAATCGAGCCGCTCCGGCAGATGGGATCTATGATCATTGACAATAGTGTTACAGGCCGATTACCGGTTGAAGTGAATGGTACAAATCTGCGCGGCACACAACTGACGCTTCCTGTTCCATCGGCGCAGGTGAAGTCTGCCGTCCTTCTCGCATCCCTCTGGTCGAATGAGGAAACACGCCTGCGTCAGACCCCTTCGACGCGCGACCACACGGAACGATTGCTCAGACTCATGGCTTCCGGTCTGCGTGAGGAAGATGGGTGGCTTGTACAAGGCTCCAGGGGCGCGTTGCAGCCTCTTCGCGTCAGCATTCCCGGTGATCCGAGTTCGGCCGCTTTTTTTGCGGTCGGCGCCGCCATTCACCCGGGTTCGGAGATTCTGCTGGAAGGGATATGCCTGAATCCCTACCGCATCAAATTTCTCGAGGTGCTGGCTGACATGGGTGCCGATGTCACCTGCCGGTCCGTGCTTCCCGGCAGCTGGGAACCTCGTGGAGACGTATGCATTCGCGGCTCGAAACTTCGCGGTGTTTCCATTCAACCGGAGATGGTGCCGGGGCTGATCGATGAGATTCCGGCTCTGGCCGTCGCCATGGCGGTTGCCGAGGGGGAATCTCACATTAGTGGCGCTGCAGAACTCCGTCTGAAAGAGTCCGACCGTATTTCCGTGCTGGTACGAGAGCTGAAGCGCTTCGGGGTCGCGATCCGCGAGCATCCGGATGGAATGACGATCACGGGCGGTGCTCGCTTGCGTGCCCCGGTACACTCGACGCCCTCGGGTGACCACCGCATTGCCATGGCATTGGCGATTCTCGGTACCGTCGCCGATGGAACGACCAGAATTCGTCGGGCCGAATGCATTCGCGTTTCCTTCCCTGAATTCGAAGCCTTGCTCAGGCAGATCTGTAGCGAGTGACAGAGATTTTCACCGTCGTCTCGAAGAAGCTTGCAATTGCATCGGAAATGTTGTACAGTGTCGCTTCACCGTCGGAGTGGCGTTTCCATCTCCGCTACGGTTGCAACCAGGTCTCACACTCATGGCGGAACGCGTGAATTCACGGAGCGAAGCTCAAATCATCGCAATCGACGGCCCCGCAGGGGCAGGCAAAAGTACGGTAGCCAAAAAGGTTGCCGAACGTCTTGGTTTCTCATATCTCGACACCGGTGCCATGTATCGGGTCGTGACGCTGAAAGCCCTCGAAGAGAAAGCTGATTTCGCCAACGTCGAATCCATTCGTTCCTGTGCGCGCACTTCGCGCATTCGTTTTGAAGAACGCCCGGGCTCGCCGATGCCGGCGGTTTTCCTCAACGATCGCGATGTCACCGAAGCCATTCGCACTCCCGAAATCTCCCGCAATGTTTCAGATGTCGCCAAAGATGCGGTGGTGCGTGATTGCATGACCAGATTGCAGCGGGAAATCGGCGCGCGTGGTCACTGGGTGGTCGATGGACGCGACATCGGCACTGTCGTCTTCCCGAACGCCACGGTGAAGATCTTCCTGACCGCTTCGATCGAGGAACGCGCCCTGCGCCGCATGAAGGAACTGCAGGGAAAAGGCTTTCCGGCCGATCTCGAGACGCTCAAGAAAGAGATTGCCCGCCGAGACGAGATCGATTCGAATCGTGAGACCGCCCCGCTCAAGCAGGCCGATGGAGCAGTATTAGTCGACACTACCAGCTTGGATATCAACCAGGTTGTTGGGAAAATCATTGAAATTGTTACGCAGAAGGGTAAAACAACCCGGACGGAGGGACGTATGGAAGATGTGAAGCAAGCCGCTAAGGGAAAGAAGCAGGAAGAAACGATGGAAACCATGGAACAGATGCTGAAGGCTGAAGAAAGCGGTGAGTTCCATACGGTTCGGAGTGGGGCGATTGTCACCGGGACGATCCTGGATGTCACCCCCTCTGAAATCTACGTTGACATCAACTACAAGACCGATGGTGTCATCGAGGCCGATCAGGTTCCCGAAGAGATTCGGGCGAACCTGAAAAAGGGCGACAAGCTGCGCGTGTATGTCAAGCACATTGACGACAACCGCGGTCAGGTCAAGCTGTCACTCAGCCGCGCTCGCGAACTCGATGCCTGGAACCAGATCGAAGAGGCCTTCCGCAAGAAGACTCTCATCGAGGGTGTCATCAAGGGCCGCACCAAGGGCGGTTTTGAAGTCGACATTCAGGGCGTGCGCGCGTTCCTGCCGCAGAGCCAGTTGTCGCATGCGAAGAACCTCAAAGAGAACATGGGCAAACCCTGCCCCATGATGGTCATGGAATTCGACCGCCGCCGCAAGAACGTTGTCGTGTCTGAACGCGCGCTGGCCGAAGAAGCTCGCAACAAGCGCCGCGACGAAGTGTTCGCTCAGTGCAAGGTCGGCGACATGATCAAGGGTGTGGTCTCCCGCATTGTCGAATACGGTGCGTTCGTCGATCTCGGCGGCGGCCTCGAAGGGCTGATTCACCGCAACGACATCAGCTGGTCGGTCATCGGCAATCCTCGTGAAGTGCTGCAGCCGGGCCAGGAAATCGAAGCCAAGATTCTGAAAATGGATACCGAAAAGGGCAAGATCGGTCTGGGCCTCAAGCAGAAGAAGGAAGACCCGTGGGGCACCGTTGATCAGCGCTATGAAGTCGGTCGCCGCTATGAAGGCCGCGTCAAGAACATCATGGATTTCGGCGCATTCGTCGAGCTGGAAGAAGGTGTCGAAGGTCTCGTTCACATCTCCGATCTTTCGTGGGCTCGCAATGTGCGACATCCCAGCGATATCGTGAAGTCCGGCGATCAGATCACCGTCGTGGTCAAAGAGATCGACAAGACCAAGAAGCGCATTTCCCTGTCCTACAAAGAAACGCAGCCCCACCCCTGGGATGACCTCGAAAAGAAGATCAAGATCGGCGATGTCGTGAAGGGCAAGGTCAACAACCTGACCGACTTCGGCGCGTTCATCGATATTGGTGAAGGCATCGAAGGTTTGCTGCATATTTCCGACATGGATTGGGTGAAGAAGATCAATCACCCGAAGGAAGTCCTCGAGAAGGGCCAGGAAGTCGAAGTCAAGATCCTCAACATCGACTCCAAGGGTCGCCGCCTGTCGCTGGGTCTCAAGCAGACGCAGAATGACCCGTGGGAAAACGTTGAAACCACCTATCATGTGGGCGAAACCGTCAGCGGCGTGGTGAAGAATCTCGTCAGCTATGGTGCGTTCATCCAGCTCGAGAGCGGACTCGAAGGCCTGCTGCATGTTTCCGAAGTTTCCTGGGAAAAGGAAATCAAGGACATCTCTGAAGTGCTCAAAGTCGGCGATCAGGTGCAGGTGACCGTGTATGAAGTCGACAAGAGCCGCCAGAAGATCGGCCTCTCGCTCAAGCGCCTCAGCGATGACCCCTGGAAGGGCATCGAGAAACGCTTCCCCGTGAACAGCATTCAGCCCTGCAAGGTGAAGACCATCGATAACAATGGCGTCGAAGTCGAGCTGGCCGAGAATATCTTCGGGTACATTCACATCTCTCAGATCGATGCCGAGCGGGTGCAGCACCCCAGCGAGAAGCTGAGCGTCGGTCAGGAGATCTTCGTGAAAGTGCTCGAACTCGATCGCAAGAACCGCCGCATGAAACTCTCTCGGAAAGAAGCGATGCTTGATTCCGAGCAGCAGGAACTCCGCCGATTCCAGGTGCAGTCCAACCAGGGCTTCTCTGATTCCATCGGCGACCTGATGCGCGACAAGCTCGAAGCCATCAAGGAACAGCTCAAGGGGTAAGTCCCCACGTATGGTGATGAAGCATACCCGCCCTGGATCCCAACGGACCCGGGCGGGTTTTTTCTTGTTCGTATAACAAACATCTCAGGAGGCTGTACGTATGACCATCAAGATCGGAATCAACGGGTT
This sequence comes from uncultured bacterium, assembly GCA_964472075.1. GTDB lineage: Bacteria > Muiribacteriota > Ozemobacteria > Ozemobacterales > Ozemobacteraceae > CAYYIY01. The sequence goes on from CAYYIY010000002.1 coordinate 25,470, forward strand.
TGGACGGATCGGCCGGTTGGTGTTTCGGGCTGCCATGAATCGCCCCAATGTCGAAATTGTCGGCATCAACGACCTGTTCGATGCCGAATATCTCGCCTATATGCTCAAGTATGACACCGTGCACGGAACGTTCAAAGGCACTGTTGAAGCCAAAGACGGCAAGCTGATCGTGAACGGCAAGTCCATTCGCGTCACCGGCGAAAAAGACCCGGCGAACCTGAAGTGGAATGAAGTCGGTGCTGATTATATCGCCGAATGTACTGGTTTGTTTCTGGATAAGGCCGGATGTGAAGCGCATCTCAAGGCTGGCGCCAAGAAAGTCGCGATCTCCGCTCCGTCGAAGGATGACACCAAGATGTTTGTCATGGGCGTCAACCACAAGACCATGACCAAAGACGATATCATCGTGTCGAATGCCAGCTGCACCACCAACTGTCTGGCTCCGATCACCAAGGTTCTGCATGATAACTGGGGTCTGGCCGAAGGTCTGATGACCACCGTTCACGCCACCACCGCCACGCAGAAGACCGTTGACGGCCCGTCGAAGAAAGACTGGCGCGGCGGTCGCGCTGCTGCCGGCAACATCATTCCGTCGTCGACCGGTGCCGCCAAAGCCGTCACCAAGGTAATTCCGGCGCTGAAGGGCAAGCTGACCGGCATGGCGTTCCGCGTGCCGACTCTGAATGTGTCGGTTGTCGATCTCACCTGCAAACTCGAGAAAGCTCCGGCCGACGATACGGCTGCAGCCTACGAAGAGATCAAGAAGGCCATGAAGAAAGCCTCTGAAGGCGAACTGAAGGGCATTCTCGGCTACACCGAAGACAAGGTCGTCAGCAGCGACTTCAATGGTGATTCCCGCACCTCGATCTTCGATGCCGATGCCGGTATCATGCTCAACAACAAGTTTGTCAAGGTCGTCGCCTGGTACGATAATGAGTGGGGCTATTCCAACAAGCTCATCGATCTCATCGAACACATGGCGACCTTGAAGTAAGTGCGGTTCTCTCGCAGCGATCAGTGTTTTCGTCTGCGGAGGCCGGTTTGACCGTGAATTGAAGCGGGGCCTCGCAATCGGGGCTCCGCTTGTTTTTGTCTCCGAAATGGTTTATTGATGTATGACACCTTCAGAAACAGGAGGAAATGAGGAATCCTATGTTCCGAACGATTAAAGACATTCAGTTCAAAGGCAAGCGCACAATTGTTCGCGTCGACTTCAATGTTCCGCTCGACAAGAGCCTGAACATCACCGACGATACCCGCATCCGCGCCGCCGTTCCCACGCTCAAGCACATCATCGAGCAGGGCGGTCGGCTGATCATCATGTCGCATCTGGGTCGCCCCAAGGGCGGACCGGACCCGAAATATACGCTGAAGTCGGTTCTCAAACGCCTCGAAGAGCTGCTTGGTCGCAAGGTCGCTTTTGCGAGCGATTGTATCGGCGAAGAAGCTGAGAAGATGGCGAAGAGTCTGAAAGACGGCGAAGTGCTGCTGCTTGAGAATCTCCGCTTCCATGCGGAAGAAGAGAAGAACGAACCCGGCTTTGCCAAGAAGCTGGCCGGTCTCGCCGAGATCTATGTCAGCGACGCATTCGGCACCGCGCATCGCGCGCATGCCTCGACCGCCGGCGTGGCCGATACGTTGCCCGCGTATGCCGGTTTCCTGATGGAAAAGGAAATCACCTATCTGAACAAGGTGACCCAGAACCCGGAACGCCCGTTCGTGGCTATCATGGGCGGAGCCAAGGTTTCCGACAAGATCAAGGTCATCGAGAACCTGCTCAAGAAGGTTGATGCGCTGCTCATCGGCGGCGGCATGGCTTTCACGTTCATCAAGGCGATGGGCCACGAGATCGGCAAATCGCTGTGCGAAGCCGATCAGCTCGAAACCGCGAAGAAGATCATGGCTTCGGCCAAATCAGCGGGCAAGACCTTGTTGTTACCCGTCGACGTGGTCTGTGCCCCTGAGATCAAAGAGGGCGTGGCAGTGAAAACGGTTGACGTCAAAGCGATGCCTGCTGACCAGCTCGGACTTGATATCGGCCCCAAGACCGTCGAGCTCTTCACCGCCGAACTGAAGAAGGCGCACACCGTTCTCTGGAACGGCCCGATGGGGGTTTTCGAAACCAAGCCGTTTGATGTCGGCACCCGAAAAGTGGCGGAAGCGCTTACCACGCTGAAGGCGACGACGGTCGTCGGCGGTGGTGATTCGGTGGCTGCCATCGAGCAGATGGGAGCCGCTGACAAGGTGAGCCACGTTTCGACCGGCGGCGGCGCATGTCTGGAGTATCTTGAAGGCCTGGTTCTGCCGGGCATCGAGATCTTCTCGCGCGATATCAAAAGTATGATGAAATGAGGTGACTTGAATGCCACGTCGACCGCTTATCGCGGCTAACTGGAAGATGCACAAGACCCAGGCGGATGCCCGGGCCTTCATGTCCGCTTTTATTCCGAAAGTTTCGGCGGTGAAAGACCGAGATATCCTGGTCTGCCCGCCGTATCCGCTGATCTCGGTGGTCGATGCCGCCCGCCGCGACACCAATATTTTTCTCGGGGCGCAGAACATGTACTTCGAGGAAAAAGGGGCATTTACCGGCGAGGTATCGCCGCTGATGCTGAAAGACCTGCACTGTGAATTCGTTATTCTGGGTCATTCCGAGCGGCGCTGGGTTTTCAACGAAACCGATGAACTCATCAATCGCAAGACGCTGGCCGCCGTCGAGAAGGGCATTATTCCGATTCTCTGCGTCGGTGAGAAGCTCGATGAGCGCGAAAAGAATCTGACCGAGCAGGTGATTCTGAATCAGTGCGAGAAGGGCCTGCAGGGACTCAACGAGAAAACCGTCGGCGGCATGGTCATTGCCTATGAGCCGGTGTGGGCCATTGGTACGGGCAAGAATGCCTCGACCAAAGATGCCAAGGATGCGATTGCGCTGATTCGTGAATTCGTGCACAGTCGCTTCGGCGCTGATGCGGCCGCCAAGGTGCGCATTCTCTACGGCGGCTCGGTCAAACCCGAGAACTTCAAGACCTACATGGACCAGGAAGGCATCGATGGCGGTCTGGTTGGTGGCGCCAGCCTCGAGGCCGAGTCTTTCGCCAAGCTCGTCATGTACTAGTTCCTCGGCTCTGCCGTCATTTCAAACCCCGCGAGGCCGTCGATCGGTTCGCGGGGTTTTCCGTTTCGGACGATTACAGGGTATAATGGCGACGTCGGAAAGGGGACTCCGTGGGCATTCGTTTGAAACTGGGCTTGGGCTTTGCCGCCCTGATCATCATTCTCAGCTCGCTGACCTGGTACTGGGGAGCGAGAAGCCTCGGGCTTTCCATCGACTCGTCCGATAGTCTGAAACTGATCAGTCTGCGAGAAGAGTGGCAGACTCACTGGCGACGCGAGCAAGAGACTCTCAAGGGACTCGGCGTTGAAGTGGCAAAGGCGTTCGCCCCGTACGTCATGCCGAGAGTCGAACTCGACCCTGACCCTGACAAACCGGAAGCAACCTCATCGAACGCCCTCGCTCCGGCTGCGCTTGACACTGCACGCCTGATCGCCGATCGTTTGCGCTCGCATCTGAAACTCGAATGGATCGAGTTGCGTCGAGACGGTCGATTGCTGCTGTATCCGGAAGTGACCATGACCGGGTTACCGGAGAACCCCCTGCCTGAACCCATTCGTCTGGCCACCGACGGCCCCCTGTCGTTACACGGGTATATCGTAGCCGTGCAGCCGATTGCCGGTGCGAATATCGAAGTTGTTCTGGCTCGACAATCAGATTTGCCGCTGATTCCACTCTCTTGCTTCTGGGACACACGCGGCTATCTGGCCGGTGTGCCGAATGTGGTGAGCGAAGAGTGGTATCGCCGCGAGCGGTCCAGAACGGAGCCGGGTGACCCGGTGGTGGCACAGATTCTCTTTCAGGGCCGTTTGTACCGGTTGCGCATCGAAGAACGTGCTGCTGGTGAAAAAAGACTGATGGTCGGTTACGAAGCAGATGCTTCCGTGCTGACTCGTGCCGGCGTCAGCGATCTGTTGATCCAGTTGGCGGTACTGCAGACAGCCGGCTTTCTGATTCTTGGCTACTTTCTCGGCCGTCGCCTGTTTCGTCCGCTTGAAAGCTTGCGCGAAGGGATGGAGAGGGTCGCGGCCGGTCAGTGGCAAAAGATTCCTGAAGACGGTGACGATGAGATCGGTCAGGTCGCACGCAGCTTCAATCGCATGGTTCAGGATCTGGCCCAGGCTCAAGCCCGTCTGCTCGAAGTACAGCGGGAACTGGTGGCCAAGGAAAAAATGGCCGTTCTCGGAAGATTTTCTGCCGGAGTGGCGCACGAGATCAACAATCCGCTCGGAACCATTCTGATCTGCGCCGGCAACGCTCGCGAGCTGCTCGAAAGCTCCGGCAGAGTCGATGCCGAAGATCTCACCAGTATTATCGAAGAAACCAAGCGTTGTCGTCAGATTGTCGACTCGCTGCTCAACTATGCCAGAAATCGGCCTCCGGAAAGAAGCGACGTAAAACTGGCGGATCTGGTGCGCGAAGCCGTGAACCAGCTCAAGCCGGAACGCGATGCCGCTTCCGTCATGGAACCCGTGAGAGACTTCGGCGATCTGACTCTGCAGGTCGACGGCCGGGCCATCATTCAGGTGCTGCGTAACCTGCTCGCGAATGCGTGCGATGCGGTGCAGGGGATCGAGCGACCTCGTGTGACGATGGACGTTCGGACCCCCGAGCCCGGCTGGGTGGAAGTCAGTGTGCTGGATAACGGTCCTGGACTGCCGGGCGGGGAAAGCCATCTGTTCGAGCCGTTCTATTCGACGAAAAGCAAGGGAACCGGACTCGGCCTGGCGATCTCTCAATCGATTGTTGAAAGTCACGGCGGAAGGCTCTGGGCTGAGCGCCTTCACGAGGGGCGCACCGCTTTTCGTTTCACCGTCCCTTCTCAGTCGCCGAGTTTGTCGGTGCCTTCAGACAACAGACCGAATCGAAATGAGGCCTCACCATGAGCAAGAAGATCCTGCTGATCGATGACGAAGTGAAGTTGCTGCAAGCCCTGAAGAAGGCTTTGGAGCGCGAAGGATACGAGGTGTTCGGTTTTTCAGACCCGGCGGCGGCGCTGGATTTCGCTTTGCAGCGCGATGTCGATCTGATCGTGTCGGATATCCGCATGCCCGGACTTTCCGGCCTGGAGCTCATGAGCAGACTTGGTGCCGCCGGACGAAACATCCAGACGATTCTCATGACGGCCTACTCATCAGTCGAGACAGCGGTTACGGCCGTGAAAATGGGTGCGCGTGATTATCTCATCAAGCCCTTCGAAGTGAGTGACTTCAAGCAGGCGGTACGCAAGGTTCTGGAAACGGCTGCGGCAAACGGCAGCGAGTCTTCCTCTTCAACACCCTATGAAATCGTCGGACATTCACCCGCGATCAGACAGGTGCTCGATCTCATCGAACGAGTCGCCGACACGGAAAGCACGGTGTTGCTGCATGGAGAAAGCGGTACAGGCAAGGAACTGGTGGCTCGGGCACTGCATGCGCGTTCCAGAAGGCGAGATTGTCCGTTTGTTCCGGTCAACTGCAGCACGTTGCCCGAAACACTCTTTGAGAGCGAGGTGTTTGGTCACGTTCGGGGTAGTTTCACCGGTGCGGTTGGTGACAAGATCGGCCTGTTGGTCGAAGCGCAGGGTGGCACGCTCTTTCTCGATGAGATCGGGGATCTCGCTCCCGCGAACCAGGCGAAGCTGTTGCGGGTTTTGCAGGATGGAACCTTCAAGCGGGTCGGTGACTCGCGGACCATGACGGCGAACGTTCGCGTGCTGGCGGCGACGAATCGTCAGTTGCGCCAGGAAGTCGGAGCCGGTCGTTTTCGTGAAGATCTATTGTACAGGTTAGCTGTTGTCGAGATCGGCCTGCCTCCTTTGCGTGAACGGTGTGATGATATGGCGGAACTGGTGGCGCATTTTCTGCGTCGAGCGGCCGTGAAACATCATCGCCCCCTGCCGACCTATGATGAATCGCTGATTCGGCATCTGATGACACATGCCTGGCCCGGCAACATTCGCGAGCTGGAGAACTATCTGGAGCGGGCGATCATTCTGAACCGTGGAGACACGCTTTCACCGGAAGCCGTGCCCCTGCCGCGGCCGGCTGCGGAACAGCCGCAATCGACCCGAGAACAACCGCTGCCGGGAGTGGAGGGCAATCTGGGGGAAACCATCGATCGCATCGAACAGGAACTGGTCATGCGCGCTTTGGAAACGGCTCGCGGCAATCATTCCCGGGCCGCCGAGATTCTGGGGGTGACGCGGCAGAATTTGCATTACAAGATCAAGAAATACCGTCTGGGAGACTGGGGTCGCTCATGAACGGTGCTCGCAGCCTGTGCTGGCTGCTGTTCCTCGGGTTGCAGTTCGTTTCTGTCTGCGAAGGACAGGGGTTGGCAACCTGGACTATTCGTCAAACCGCTTCGGGGGTGTCGCTGCTTTTCAGCGAACCGGTATCTCTCGAAGGCATACGCTTGCCGGCTGTCGCGCCCGAATTGTGGGGTCGCGGCCGCCGCGGGACAATTGCCGCATTGGAATCGAATCATGCCGTGGGCGTTGCGGTGCCGGAAACGGCTTCAATGACTCTGTTCGGCATCATCGCCGACGCTTCTGCGACACGCCTCGACATCGTACCGGTATACTCGGACCCGGAACCTGAATCGATCAGCTCTGGCGAGGAAAAGAAAGTCGAGAGTCCATTCGGACAGATACAGGTTGTCGGCACCTCGGCCGAGCAGAAAAGACTGGAAATTGCGCTGAAATCGTGTCTGCAGGAAGAAGTCGACTGGCAACGTCGGCGCGGCTGTTTTTCGTGCCATCGCCTGTTGCCGTTGGGGCTGGCGGTAAAAACGGCATCTGAACGCAAGATGAACATTCCGCTGGAAGCCGTTCGAGAGCTGCTGCAGAATCTGACCGAATGGCAGAACTCGAACGGGGCCTGGTACTTTCGGCGTGAGCCGCAATACGGCACGCTGACCGGGACGCTGACCGCTGTGGCGGTCATGGGCTGGTGGGAAGAGTTGAACGAATCAGACGGGAGCGTGACGCTCCTGAAGGGACTCGCCTATCTTGCGGACAAGCAGCTGGACGACGGTGGTATGGTTTTTGACTTTTCGTTTCCGCCGCTGTTTTACGGGCGGGCCGCGGCCGGGTGGTTGCTGCTCAACGGGCTTGTTTTCGGCCGGAAGGAAGTCGAACGTTGCGGGCGCCTGTTTCCTGACCGTCTGCAGAGCGCTCAAAAAAAATTGCAGAACTGGTTTCCGCATGCTGTCGACCATGCCTGGAGAAAGCTGCTGTTCATCATCATGGCCGGGCACCTGACAAAAGATGCCGGTGTCCCGTCAGGAAGCGGGCTGTCCGAATTTCTGATTCAGGAAGTCAGGCAGCTCGGCTTCCCGCCCGAACTGCCGATCAGTGCTCTGGTCAATCTGGCTCTTCGTGCCGAGGGGCGCACGTTGTTGCCGCGTCGGCTGTTTCTCGGCGATCGTCCGACGAATGCGGTCAGATTCTGGGAACTGCTCGACGGCCTGCTTCGAGAAGCTGAAGCGTGGTGACGGTGAAGAAAACGTCGAAGGCTGTCGATACTCGAGAGCGTATGATCTTCCATGCGCCCTTGTTGTCTTTGTCGGGTTCGCATACCGGCCTGCCTCGACACCTGCTGATCGTGGTTCTGTGCTGGGTTGTCATGGCGATGACGGCGTTCGCCGCTCCCATGGCCGGCAGAACCGAGGCGATGGTGACGGCCGGTCAGGAGAGGTCTGCGGTCGCCGGCAATACGGTTTCCGGCGCGTCGACGAAGCGTGAGCCGGTAGATCCGTCCATTCCGCGTGATATCGTGCGCGATTTCGAAGTGCTGCGGCAGCAGTTGTCGCAGCGGCCGCGCGATGTGGCGATTCTCAACTCACTTGGCATTCTCTATGCCCGCGTCGGTCAGCTGAATGATGCGCTTTCGGTCTGGCAGAGAGCGTTGGAATTTGATCCGAAGTATGTGCATTTGTACAACAACATCGGTTCGGCGCTGAAAACCCAGAGGCGTTTTGCCGAAGCGCGAGAGGTGTTCCAGCGCGGGTTGCAGGTTGCTCCCTCCTATTGGATCCATTACAATCTGGGTTTGCTCGAGAAAGAACTGGGACGATATTCCGAGGCGGTTGTCTGCTTTCAGCAGGCATTGCGGATGTATCCGACCTTTGAGCCCGCGCAACAGAAGATGCGCGAGATCGCCGCCCTCGTTTCAGGTCGCCCCGAGATGGGCGGAGCGAACCTTGCGCCTCCCGAACTTCCCTTTCCCTTTGAGGTGAAGCCGCCGGTGGGGCCGGGAGAGATGGCGCAGGCTGCCGAAGAAAATGAGGAAGAGGAAGGACAGACCGGCCGTCGCTGGGGCGGGGCAAATCGAGGTTCGAATGATGTCGGCCCTGTATCGACGGTTGCCGAATGTGTCGCGATTCTCAGTCGTCATCAGCCGGGGCGTCTGGGGAAGACCATCGCACTGACCTTTGACGACGGGCCTCATCCTTCCTATACCGCGCAGCTGCTCGACTATTTGCGCTCTCAGGGGGCGAAGGCCACTTTTTTCGTGCTGGGTTCGCGCGCCGAAGCCTACCCGCATCTGATTACGCGCATGAGCGACGAAGGGCATGAGTTGGCCAATCACACCTGGAGCCATCGCTCGCTGGCCAATCAGAACCAGGCGACCGCGCTGTCCGAGTTGCGCCGCACTTCAGAGCTTCTGGCCGGCCTGACCGGGCGTTCTCCACGACTGGTACGCCCGCCCTATGGTCATACGAATGCACGTGTCGCTCAGCTGATCAGAGGTCAGGGGTGGCACCAGATCATGTGGGATGCCGACAGTCGCGACTGGGCGGGAGGCAGCTCTCAAGCGATGTTGCAGCGTGTGCTGCGGCAGTTCATGCCGGGAGGCATTGTTCTGTTTCACGATATTCATTCCGGCATGTTGCGGGTGTTGCCGGTTCTGATTCCGGCTCTGAAACAGTGCGGCTATCGATTTGTCACCGTGTCCGAGCTGATGGCTCTCGATCCGGCCAACTGAAGCCTATGGCAGCGGCACTCTTTGACTTCTGTCTGATTCTCCTCCTGTTGGGATTTTTTCTCTACGGCCTGCGGGAGTGGGATCATCTGCTGGCCGACCCGGAGGACGAACATCGCGGCAAACCGGGAGGAGCGGTCGAACCTCTACCTGCCGGTCGGAAAATCGCGATCTGGGTTCTGGTTGCCGGTCTGGGGTTGGTCGCGCTGGCGACCGATCTGCTGAGCTGGTGGCGCGGCGAGTAAGCCGCTTCTTTCAGAACTTTTTTCTCGAACCCTAAAGTCTTCGGCAGCTCCTGCCGATGAAAGAAGCGGGAAACTCTTTCCTGCTGACGGGAAAGACCCAAAGGAGCCTGCCATGAACAATAAAACGGCAATCATCACCCTGGCTGCATTTCTGGCCGCCAGCGTGGCCTGGGGCCGCGAATTCATCGAGCCTTACACACAGACGCAACTTCGATCAGCAGGTTTCAGCAGCGCACTTATTTCCCGGGCTGCCAAAAATCCGGGGCAGGAATACACGCGCACTGTCGATGCGCGAACCGTTCGTGGCCAGGGGGACAGCCTGCCTCCGATCTCGGATGGCGGAGCTGACGCAGCCGCGGGTAACACTGCGGGCGGTGCCGCGCCGGCGACTTCCGATTCCGGCGGCACGTCGTTCCCCGACCCGCTGTCTTCACCGCCGGCCCCTGCAACGACGGGAACCGGCGATGCAACAGCAGGCTCGACCTCAGCCTCGACCGCAGAAACACCCACCCAGACGAATAAGGATGCCGTGAAGAGTTCCACCAAGGAGAGCGGCACGAGCAAGTCGACGGGCACGAAGAAAGCGACCACAAAGAAGAAGAAGAAAAAGAAGTCGACGGCTCCAGTCGTCAGTAACGGTGCCATTGCCGTGACCCAGGCGCCTCTGCTGCCTTCGCCTACCCCCTACACGGTCGGTCGCGCCCTGCCTGCGCCGCCTCCGCTCGCCATGGGCAGTGGACAGGAGATCTATTCGCAGGATCCGGTGCAGCTGCCTCCGGTGAGCGCGCTGCCCGAGCCGTCACGTCCGACCCTGCCCCCGGTGACGCGTGATCCGATCATGATGGCGCCGATTGGTGAAGCGGTTTCACGGGTACTGGCCTGCAACTTCTCAGGTCTGACCGGTTTGAACATGACGACTTCGGCTGATATCAGCCGCGAAGGGTCGTTCAAGATGGGATTTCACACCAACTGGTTCACGCTTGACCGCGTGTATGACCGACCGCTGGCCAGCAACGAAAGCGGCGACCTGTTCGAAGCCCCCATCTTCTTTAACTATGCGGTCACCAACGATCTTGAGACGGCGATCATGCTGCCGATCCTGAACTATACGGTCAAATCGCGCATTCTCTGGTCTCGCGACTTCCGTGAGTCAGGGGTGGGTGATGCCAAACTGTCGTTCAAGTATCGTATCTTCGATAATGGTCAGTATCAGATGCGCGGGGCATTCGGAATGGGTTTCAAATTCCCTACCGGCAGCGATGCCAAGGGTCTGGGCACCGGGAAGACCGACTTCGAGACCTTCTGTGCCTTCAGCAAGAACTTCGAACGCATCATTGCGCACCTGAACCTTGGTTATGTCATGACGGGCGATCCGAACACGCAGTTCTATCCTGATGGTCTGGCCGACATCTTCTATTACAACATCGGGCTTGAATATCCGCATAACAACAATGTCACCATTGCGACTGAAATCGCCGGCCAGGATTGGGGCGCGGAAGGGCTGAAGCTCGATGTCATTCCGTCACTTCGCTATACGCCGACCGAAAACTTCTGCTTCGAGGTCGGAGTTCCCGTGAGCGTTTCCAACGACCAGCGTTTTGGTTATAACTACCGCATTACCTTCGGTGTAACCTCGTTCTTCCGCTGAACTGACTCGTACTCTTCACGAACGCCCGGCCTCTGTGCCGGGCGTTCGTGCGTGCGGTCACTTTGCCGGTCAGCGATAAGCCCAGACTTCTCCGAACTCGTCGGCATACAGGCGACGAGAGGGAGACGCGAAGAACTCCGTCACGCGCTGTTTGTATCCAGGCTCTTCGATGATTTCGAGAAGGGTTCGATACCCGGTGCGCGGCAGATAGAGGAGGTCGATCTCGCATCGTTCAAGATATTGCCTGACTTGATCGGCTTGGTCAGAGACGATCAGCGCCGAAATGAACGGGTACGGAATGAGTGACATCCAGGTAAACGGGCGGTGCAGATAATAGATGCGTTCTTCGAACAATGGCAATACACGCGTATGAGAGGCGGTTTCGCTGTTGATGAACTTGTACGATCCCATGAACGGAAGCTGCGCTCGCAGCAGTTCGTCGGCGCTTTGCTGCCCACGCGTATGCTCCGCAATCAAGGCATTCCGTGAGACGGAGAAGGCGACGGTCGTCGGTAATCCGGCGACGAGAACGGCGATGATCAGACGCCGGTATGAACTGTTGAATCCTGCCGTAACGCCGATCAGCACCGAAGCCAGGCCGATAGTGGGAAGAAGGAACCTGATCTGATGAGAGCCGAGACTCCAGACCAGGCCGGAAAGGAGACACCCCCCAAACAGCAGGCGGTACCGGAGGTTCGCTGATGTGCCGGCGGCTTGCCAGAGGAGCAGGGGGAGGAGAGCAAGCGGCGCGAATCCGATCTGGCCGTCGAAGTAACGCAGAGATGTGCCCGCATCGTGAAGTCGGCCGTAGATCGTGACATCCCATGGAAGCCGCAGCAGCGAAAATAAGTCTCTTCCCATGCCGAAGCTTTCCAGCAGGAGTTCGTGACTGGACGCGAACGGCATCTCGACCTGGAAGGTATCGAGGAAAATCTGATGAAAGGCGGGAAGATACGGTCGGCTCGAGAAGAACCACCCGAGGTGCGGAAAGAACGGATTGCCGACCGTGAGCCAGTTGCGAATGTACCAGGGACTTGCGAGCAGAATGACGGCAAGCCCGAACCAGAGAAGGGTTCGATGGGGGTGCGGGTCGCGTTTGCTCAGGAGTCCCGGCCAATGAAGAATTGCCGCAACACCCCCGATGGAAAAGACCGCCGGCAGAGCGCCTGAGGTTTTCACCTGGGCCGCATAACCGGCGAGAATCGAGAGACAAAGCAGTTGCGGGCGCATTTCATCGGGGGCGTGAACCGTAAGTTCAAAGAGGGCAAACAAGGCGGCGAGTACGAGATACAGGATGATGAGATCCGTGTAGGCGGTTCGCGTGAGCCAGGAAAGCTGCGGGTGCAGAAGAAATGCCAGGGCCGCACAATACCCGGCGGTGCGGTTCATTCGTCTGCCGATGATCAGTAATAGAAAACAGGCCGTCGTGAGCGGCAGAAGCCAGTTCAAGACGCGCATTGCCGAATCGTCACCTACCATGCCGACCCACGTCATGAAGAGGTGAAAGCTCTGGGGGCGATTGGCCGGAAAAAGATCGCCGAGAAAGCTCAACCGGCCGAGTTCGCGGTACAGCCGGGGAATGGCCAAATGATACACTTGATCGTCATACGCGAGGTCGGGGGCGGCGACGCCGGGGAGATCGAGAGCAGCGATCAGAATGGCGAAGGCAAGCACGACACGGACGCCGAGCGGAGAGCAGAATCGGCCCAACTCCCCGAATATCTGCTTCCAGGGCGTACGCATGATACTGATCATCGAAAAACCGATGAGTACAAGTGCTGACACCATCGTGCTTGCGGGGGTAAAGCCGACCGTCGGTCCGAAAAGAAGTCCGCAGAGAGCGGCGGTCATGAGACCGGTGGGCAGGGCAGTCACGGCAGACAACAGGGTCTGTGGCGGGCAACCGAGCAGAATGAGCAGGCCATGCCCCGAGAACCAGCACAAACCGACAGCGGCGAAACCCGGCCACAGGCGCAGGATTGCCATGCTGTTCGGCAGCCTGAAGCCGTCTACAGGGAAGGAAAGCGGATGCCAGGCAAGATATGCGACAGCCACCACTGTGGCCCAGAGGGCGGTGAGCATGATGACCGCCGTCGGTGAGTGTCGATCGTCGCAGTGCTCTGTCAGCATCGGTTCTGAACCCGCATCATTCCGTAGCTTCTCCGACTTGTCGGATACGGAAAACTATAGCGTACACATCATGATCTTGTCCTTTTTATTCCCCTCTCGCGAAATGTGCTACTATGAGTCGGCCACGGGCAGCGCCGGGCTGGTTCCGATCAGCGAACTGAAAACTGTCTGCGTCGGCGTTTCGCCGGCTTGGGTTCCGTCTCATGCGGGGAAATGTCCTGAACGTGAGTGGGAAAATTCGATAACCAGTGAAGCTGCCGCGATTTTCCGCAAATCAAATCCCCGGGAGAACAACATGAAGGTCGGATACAGAGCGGAGTTTGTGAAACGGTATCTCTTTGCCCTGCTGCGGATCCCCTTCCTCTTCAGTTTTGGGGTTGCGCAACGCAGCCATCGACAACTCATCGCGGCGATTTGCCGACATTTCGGATATTTCACTCGCATGCAGGGTGTTTCCACCATCAAGCTGAAAGACCTGTTACCGGATTTTTCGCACGGTGAGATTTACGAACCGATCGGTACTTACGGTAGTCCGTGCGCAGAGGAGATCCTGATTATCAATGAGCTGGTCAAAAGGGCTCAGCCCAGAATGTTGTTTGAGTTCGGCACGTTCACCGGAAGAACGACCTTGAATCTGGCGGCGTGTTCCCCTGACGATGCGAGGGTGTTCACTCTCGACCTGAAGCATGAAGATCTTGGAAAGACGAAGTTCGCCATGTATGCAAGCGAAGAATTGTATGTGAACAAACCGGCATCGGGAACGAGCTTTGCAGCTTCGCCGTTTGCACGGAAAATTACGCAACTGTATGGCGATTCCGCGGCCTTTGATTTTTCTCCGTGGCGAAACCAGATCGATTTCATTTTCATCGACGGCGCGCACACGTACGAGTATGTCTACAACGATACCCGTCATGCCTTGGAGCTGCTGCGCGATGGTCGGGGAACGATCATCTGGCATGATTATCTGATGGTTGAAGGACTGACCCGCGCATTGAACGAACTGGCCGCTCAAGAGCCGCGACTGAGAGGAATGAGGCATATTGAGGGAACGACCATGACCATCTGGCAAAGCGGGGTTCGTGACTGATACTCCGGCATCTGCAACCGGGGTCCTGTACGCGGTGTGCGCGGCGGGGCGATTCTTTGCCATCGATGGGAGGTGTCGGCCGCACGAGATCTCTCGCGCCGGGTTGATGACCGCTGTGTGCACGGGAAGCCGCCCTGCGCGGTAGAAGGCGTGATGCTGCTGTCGAATCGGCGTGATTTGGAGTATACTCACGCCGTCATATCAACGGACTTTTCTGCGCAAGGGGTGAGCCGTATGTCGCCTGTTCTTCGTCTTGTCGTCGTGCTGCTGTTGATCATCGGCGGGGTCTCGACACCATGTGTCAGCGCCGCTGAGCCGGCAGCGGAAGTGCGGATCGAGCGCGAGCTGTTTCCGCAGCCGTACCAGCGTTTGCTCGACGGATACGCGTATCCCGAAGATCGTCTTCTGGCACTGTTTCGCTGCCTGTGCGTCGCTCGCAGTGATCCGCGGTTGAGTGAGGCCATCATCAGTCTCGAGCGGGCCATTGGCGAACTCATGCGTACCCAGAGCGCCCTGTTCCGTCATCAGATCATCATCGCCGAAAATCCGAAAGAGCGAATGAGAGAGTGGTTGACCTGGTGGTCGACCACGGCTCGCCGAGCCGAGACGGCGGCGTTTGCTCCGCTGTTTCAGATGATGACGGTTGATGAAAAGCGGCGTTTCGGCTTGGAAGAACTTGAAAAAGAGTCTCTGCAGCAGGAAAACGAACTGTATGACCCGGACTATCTTGCCGCGTATGCCGACGTGATTCCTGAACGTCACGAATTTACCAGGCAGATTCACAAGGTGTACTGGTGTGAAGAAAGCGTGACTGATCCGCTTGAAAACCTGATGACACGATTGAAGTTCGCCTTTTCAACCGAGGAAGTGCTGCGTTACCTGGTGCGTCTGCGCGGTCGTATGACTGATGGGGCGCTGCGACAGGCTCTTGCGGCTTTGCAGGAGCGTCTGGTCGTGAATCTCATCGATGATATTGTTCATGAGAACAGTGTTTTGATCGACAATGGCCTGTACGGTTCGGAGATCGCCTTTATCGGAGTGACCTCGACCGGTAAACTGCTGATTCGCGAGTCGTTGATTCGCGGGCGATTGCAGCTGTTGGTGAAGCATGCCCGGTCGATCGACACGAACATGGATAGAGAACTGTTTGTACCGATTGTCGAGCAGGTTGGGCGGCGCCTCGTCGAACTGGGGGCGAACTCAACCGAATCCGTGAAACAGCATCTGCAGCATATGCGCGAACGATTGCTGGAAGTTGTGAGCGATATGAGTCGGGCAACCGCTCCCGCTGACAGCATGAACGATCTGGTACTTTTTCGCAAAATGGGAGAGTATCTGGTCGCCGAAGATCGCAACACGCTGATGCGTGGCGCGCCCGTGTTGTTCGCCAAACCGTAAACTGAAACCGTCGACTTTTCGTCAGTTGTCTTCAGGAGGAAGATCATGAAAAGACCCGTGTTGTTTGTGATGTTCGCGATTGTCCTGGTTGTATCTGCGACTTTTTCCCTTTCAGCCGTAACTCCCGCGGAGTGGAATCTCGGAGATCTCGGAACGGTGAAAGTTCTCGAGGGCACCCCGGTTCCCGACGTGACGGGGCGGTTCGATAAGCTGGTTCTTGTCCCTGCGGATGGCAAGGAAGAGCAGAAGGTGATCTTCGAGACCGAAGGTCGCATTCTTGACAAGTGGGAAGTCGTCAGCCTCGATGGTAGCGGCACCAAACAGTTACTGTTGACCCTTGATCCTGGTGGAAACGGCGGATTCAAGGAGTTTGCCCTGCTCACCCCCGCGAACGGCAGCTTTGAGGTGATCTGGGAAGAAACCATGAAAATGGGTGCGGCGGAAGTGAAAGATGTGAATGGAGATCAGAAACCTGACCTCGTTCTTTCCGGGACAGAAATGGATCCGGCGACCGGCAAGATAGGACCGAAGACTCTCGAGTTTGCCTGGAAGGACGGCAAACTGGTTGCTCTCTCTCAGCCTGAGTAACCGAAACCCCAACGAAGCCGAAAACCCGCCTCTCCTGGAAGAGGCGGGTTTTTCTTCGATCGGGCACTGAGACTTGAGGATGTCTCCGCTTATTCGGAGATCTGTTCCTTCTTGAGCTGGGTTGCCTTGCCGCTCTTGATATCGAGTTTGAAGGTAAATCGCGAACCTTCGGTCTCGTAGCGAAGGTTCACGGACTTACCGTCCTTCGATCGCTCGATCCATTCATCGACACCGCACTTTGAGAGGCAAAACGAGGTTTGCGTCCGTGGCAGTTCACGATGAAGTGTTCTGCCGGGCACGTGTTTTACACCAAGAGAAACGGTCGCTCCGGACGAAACCGAAGATACTCCGCGTGGCGCGGATTAGAACACGAACTGCGCTCTGACTCGTACCGTATCGGATTCCAAACGGCTGCCGCGGTTGAGAACGTTGTTCATGACAGTGACTCCCGGGGGTCTCCGGGGGGCGTTGTCGGGAAGCTCATATCGGATTTCCGTGAGCCGTAACGTGAGAGAGGCAGCCTCCGCGAGACTGCATGTCAGAAGCACGGGGCGCCCTGCGAGAATGGAGTAGTCGATATTCCACGTGTTTCCGCGAATCTCGAGCGGGCAGTGATCGATGGCGATGGAGGTCAGTTGGGCGGTGGAAGAACCGTTCAGTAACAGTCGAGCCGCAGATTTCGTCGGCGTGATTTGAATGGTGAGTAATCGCGGTGTTTCACTGCCTGGTGATTCGCCCACAAGTTGAGCAACCGGGCCGCTTACATGACTGAGTACCGGTGAGCTCTGACGAAGAATCTTTTCCGGCGCTTCCGGCAGGGCGCCCCACACTTGTTCTCCGGAAAACAAGGACGCAGGATGGGAGTCGGACTCGACATTCAGACTGCACCATCGCAGTCGTTGCGTGTCGGCATCGATATCGCAGAGCAGGTGTGTCATGCGCGGGCAGTATATCGATGGCGACGAAGCGGCGATGGCGTATGCCAGGCAGAGCAAAGTCGCTGCTAACGCGATGAGCGCATGCTTTCGGTTGAAGGTGAGCAGCAAATCATCAAGCCATGGCAGACACAAGCCGGCGGTGAGAACGGTCCAGAAACCGATGAACGGCAGTGAAAAAACGCCGATGGCTTCCCCGATGCCGTAGAAAAAGGGAGCCGAGATTGCCGTGATTACGACGACATTCAAAACAAATAGTACTAGTCGAATAGAATATAGAACTGCGTTTCGAAAGAGAAAGAGCATGATGTGAAATGAAAAAACAGAACTGAATAAAATCCATTGCCAGAGAAAGACGCCGCTGGGCACAAATACCTGAAAGGCTGTCAAAAAGAACATCCAGACGGCGATATATCCTTTGTGCATCCGGCAGGCAGAGATCTGAGATCGGTACTTTTTATGAACAGCGATTGCGACCACCGTGGAAAAGATCAGGCCGGAAAGAATGAACCACCAGTTGGCATACAGCAGATACGGCCCCCGGATAAAGAACCCCAGGATGGCGGGAATGCAGGCGGAAAATCCGGCGAGAAGGCAGGTGTTCACAATGGCTTTCAGAACCAGACGCGGGGAGGGCGTCGAATGTGCCGAGCCGTTTTCGGTGGTTGAAAGTGCAAAAGAACCGAAGAAAACAGCCTCTGTATCGTTATCACGTGTACGAAGAACCAGGACTCCGAGGGCGAGAAGCAACAGTGACAAACTGATACTGACGATCGAGGAATAGTGTACAAGCATCGAGCCGCCACATGTGAACCAGACAAGGTCTGAGGTCGTCTGCGATGCCGGAAATGTCATCGAACCGAAGTGTCTCGCGAAGGCGAGCGCATATTCTCCGTGGTGCTGCAGGCTGTCGGGATCAAGATGGTCGACGGTATCATCGGCTGAGTGATAGTACGGGAAGTGTCCGATGAACGCGGCATTCATTCCCGGAATGGTATCTCGCAGCATGTGGTAATCGGTACTGAAGGGCAGACGACGATACACATCGAACATCAGTGATGACGTGCGTAACGGCGCGCCTGAACGTGCCATTTCCTGGACCAGCCAGGCTTTCGGCGCGCCGAGTTCGAACAGATACGAAGGGCCGCAGACGCCTCGTGCCTCGAAGTTAAGCATGCATCCAATCGTTTTCGCCCATGGATGCCGGCTGAAAGCCTTCGCTCCGAGAAGACCGCATTCCTCGCCGTCGGTGAAAGCGATGACGAGATCGTTTTCGAGCGGCGGGCCTGCGGTGATGGCCCGCACGGCTTCGAGAATCGCCGCGACCCCTGCCAGATCATCGGCGGCGCCCGGCCCGTACGGAACGGAATCATAGTGAGCCATGAGCAGAAACGCAGTCGGTGTCTCGATACTGTTGACCGCATCCGAGGCAGTCTGCATGGTGGCAGATGCTGAAACCAGCTCTGATTCCGGCAGATCTGACGATGTGGTCGCAAGTTGTGAATGTCGGCCGGGAAGGCGCGCATAGATGTTGCGCGGGTTACCGACACGATTGCCGCGGCAGACCGTCGGTTCTTCGGTGACGACGCTCAGTCCGAGGGCTTTGAGGGCATCGATCAGCTTCAGGCGCAGCGCATCATTCGCAGCGGTACCGGCACGATGTGGCTGTACCGCATAATCACGGATCAGACGTAATGCTCGATGGGCCGAAAACTCCTCGAACGGCGCCTCGGTGGGCTTCGCACGCGGTGGCTGCTCCAGGTGCCAGGCTGCGAAAAACAGCAGTGCCGGCACGATCAGAGTGAACAGATGACGCATCCGAACGGTCATGACTCACATGATACGCATCTCGAAACCTGACAGGCAATACACAGACTTCCGGTATCGTGCAAGCCAACCCCATGTGTTCTATTCCGGGCTTTCTCATCAGCATCAGGAGCGGTTCGTCTCTTGCTCTTATTCGTACCCGGGCACGTTCCCAAATCTGACTATTCCCGCTTGTCGGGCATTGTCTGGCGGCTACATGTGGCAATGACTGGCAATACTGCCGTTGATGCTGCGCTTGACGCTGGTTTTCCTGACGGCATAAGATGGGCGCGAAACAGCTGTGTGCAGAAATTCTGCGGCAACCTTTCGAAGAGGATGTGAGCGATTCATGGAACTGACGACCGAATTGATGGTGCAGGGGGCGTATGCCCTGGGGATCGGCGTGCTGGTCGGTCTTGAACGCAGTGTCTTCGACCAGCCGGCAGGTGAAGTTGCGGCGGGTTCGGAAGAGACGAAGGCCTCTGAAGCCGCTGAGGAAATGGAAGCGTCCGAGCTCGAGGGTGGCGAACCGAGCGGTGTGCGCACGTTTGCGACCTTCTCTCTCGTGGGTTTTGCCGCTGCCGCGGTCAATGTGCATGTTCCGTTCGCCGGCCCGGTGATTCTCGCCGGGTTGATTCTGCTGGTTCTGGCTCTGTACCGGCACACGCTGGTCAACAGCCCGGGAATGACTACCGAAGCAGCCGCTATCGGCACGGCTGTGCTCGGGGCCATGTGCCACAGCAATCCGCATTTTGCCGCCGTTCTCGCGGTGGTTCTGACCGGTATTCTCAGTTCCAAACAGTTCATGCACGAGACGATCCGAAAAATGCGGCGCGTCGAAGTGACCGATACGCTCAAGTTTCTCGTCATCATTCTGATCATTGTGCCGTTGTTGCCGAATCGGGCACTTGATCCGTGGGGAGCGGTGAATCCGTATAAGATCGGCTGGCTGGTTGTCCTGATCTCGGGTATCAGTTTTGTCGGCTACTTTCTGACCCGCATCATGGGCGCTCAGAAGGGATTGGGGTTGACCGGACTGCTGGGCGGGTTAACCTCTTCGACCGCGGTGACGGCGGCGATGGCTGAAGAGTCGCAGGCGGCCCCTCATTTGAAGGCCATCTGCGCGTTTGCGACCGTGGTGGCGAATGCCACTTCCTTCATGCGTGTGCTGATGATGGTGTTGATTCTCGATACGGCTCTGGCGCGACAGCTCGCCTGGTCGATCGGCGGCATGGCCCTTACGGCGATCATTGCCGCTGTCCTACTCTGGATGGCCGCCTCGCGTGACAAGGTCACGGAAATCAAGGAGCGAGAGGGCCAGGTGAAGCTGAAGAACCCCTTCGCCATCAGCCCGGCCCTCAAGTTTGCGGCGTTCTTCGTGCTCATCATCTTCGTGTCGAAGGTAGCGCGCGAAAAACTCGGCAACGCCGGAACCTATCTGGCTGCGGCTTTTTCCGGGCTGGCGGATGTAGATGCCATCACGCTTTCGATGGCCGAACAGACCGGAAACGGCTCGCTCGAAGCGACGGTGGCGGTGCTGGCGATCACGATTGCCGTGGTTTCGAATGCCGTGGTGAAATCGGGTATCGCCATGTTCACCGGGGGGCGTGAATTCGGACGACTGGTTGCCCTGTCTCTCGGGGTCTCGATTGCCGTCGGGTTAACCATGGCCTGTCTGTGAAAACTCTGAAAGTGTGCTTCCGAACCCGTTTTTGCCGCCGGAAAAATTTCTGTTACGCGGCGAAGTCGGGCGGTGGTATTGATGAGTGAAAGTTGGAAAGGTGAAGTAGTCTTGCATCGAGATTCCAGCAGGAGGAACGAGTATGAGCATGCATAGATTGAGACGGCTCTGTAAAGGCGGATTGTTTCTGCTCTTCATCTGTCTGATGTCGATCAGTCTGACCGGGTGCGCCTGGTTGGCCGCTTTGGCTCCGATTCTGTCGGCGATTGGTTCGGTTACCGGCATGGTTGGATCAATCGTCAGTATCTTCAGCCCTGAGACCGGCAGCAAGATCAGTCAGGTCGGCAATGCGATCTCCAGTACTGGTCAGAGTTTGCAGGGAGTCGCGAACGAAACCGGCGGCCGGCAGACAGGGCAGACGACTTCGTCTGTTCCTACCGGTACGAGTGCCCCCACAACCTCAGAAGACGGAACGACGATTTCGAGCTCGGCTACGACAGGGACCTCGTCGACTTCTTCCTCGTCTTCGACCGGTACGACGTCTGGTGCGACGAGTGCTCCCGCTGTTGCCGCCGGCGGAAGCGCCGCGTCAAACGCCCAGTCGATGCTGTCGAGCGGCTTCATCAATCGCGGCTCAAAGGCGTTCGACGGCCGTCTCAACATTACGCAGTACGGCGGGCCGAGCGATCGTACCAAGGACAAATACACCGAAATGGGTCTGGGCAATCGGAACAACAAGCTGCGCCCGACATCTCTGGCTCTTTCCCCTGATCTCATTCGCAAATACGGGTTGAAGGGTGGCGAGTCGATCTACATCAAAACCCCCCAGGGAACCAGGTTTCTCGGTCATTATGACGACACGACCGGCAACAAGAGTGAACCGAACGTCATTGATATCTATGACAAAACCGACAGTCTCGGTCAGGACAATTTTCTTGCGACTATTCCGAAGGGCCAGTGGGAACTGGTGATCGGTCGATAAAAGGAGAACGAACATGAACAGCAATTCAGTTACTGTAAATCGAATACCGTTATCAAATGCTCGTGTAGTCTTGTCTCGACTCGTACTCATGGTTTTCTGCATCGCTCTGCTCGCCTCGGCGAACGTCGCTCAGGCGGTTTCCGAAGGCAATCCCGTGCCGATGAAGATATTGCCGCCGTCCGTCGATGCACCGGGTTCGCTTGATCAGGTAAAGGCGCCTGCCGGTGATCTGACCATGTTCTATTTGTTCCAGCCGCCCGAAGCCGCTCGATTTGGAGTCGTTGGAAAAGACGGCGGCATTGTCTGGGAAAAGGTTGCCGGGTTCCGCCCCATGGTCGACTACTTCTGGTCGAAAGACGGCACGAAGATCTTCTATGTCACCGACTGTATTCAGCCCGAGGCCGAACTGCGGTCGGAGTCTGACAAGACCCGAAGCTGGTTTTTTGTCCTGGATGCCGAGAGCGGAAAAACGCTTGCGGAAGGCGATCTGGATACCGACCTTCTGAATCTGCCGAAACAGTTGCCTGACGCGGTTGGGGCGTCTCACCTCATCGAAGCGACCTTCGAAGGTGACGTCATTACCGTGACGATCGATCACCAGGGGAAGAAAGTCAGTGCCTCGAAAGCGCTGAAAGATCTCAAACCGAGCAAGTAATTCCCGACCGGGAAGGGTGCAACAGCACCCTCCTGGAATGAGCGGAAGAAAACGGAAAGATCAGACGGCGGTGCGCTGCCGAACGGTGGGCGCATCGCCGTCAGACTTTTTGGGCCTCGATGACGGCCTGTGCGAGAGTCGGTACAAGTTCGGCCTGTGGCACGACTCCGGCCAGTTTGATGACTTTGAGGACCACCGGGCAGACACCGACGAGCAGCAGGTGACCGGCAAAATCCTCGATCGTGCGCACCGTCAACTCCAGCAGCTGGGCGACTCCCATACTGTTCATCACCGGGCAGGCGGACAAGTCGACGATTAATCGGGTCTTCCCCTTCACCAGCGCCGCATCGGCAAGAGTATTCAGTTCTTTGCCGAGGCCTTCATCGAAATATCCGTTGACGGTAAAGACCGGGATTCCTTCCTGTTCTCCCGCTTGAATGACTGCTTTCACGACGCCCTCCTGTACTCTGTGTACCCGCTCAATCGCAGGACCCAGGTAAGGGAATATCATAATCCGCGCACCTCATCAATCCGATCCGGAGTGGTCAGACCGTCTTCAGTGCCAGGCGGGGAAAATGAGACCAAGAGGATGTGATATACTTTGCGAGCTTCAGACTTCTTCTGTCAGAGGGTTCCCATCCCATGTCCGAACAGGAACACCTTCAACACTTGCGCGAGCTGCAGGCTCCGTTGAAATCGTTTCGCCTGTTTGCCATCGAACACTTCATCCGCGAGGGGCAGAGCCGTGAGATTGCTGCTGCGCTCGATGCGGCACTCATGAACGAGACCGACGAAGAATGTCGTATTCTGCTGGGGCATGCGATTTCCGAGGTGAGACGGCGCCTGGCGGCCTCGCTCGAGCCGCCTGCACGGGGAATGGAGGAGGTCGGCGGCGCGGAGTTCCCGGCCCGTTTTGCCGCAGCGGATTCGGCGGATCGCCTTACCCTGCTTCGACAGTTGCGCAAGGCGGATCTGTCGGCGTTGGCCGAGTTTGCGGTCGGCGCCTTTCAGCGCGAAACTCATCCGTTGGTCGCCCGCGACCTGATTCGCTGTTTCACGCCTGCATGGCCCCAGGAAGCTCGTTCGATTCTCGGTCGGGCGCTGGCCTCGGAATGGCAGACCGTGAGATTCGCGGCTCTCGAAGCGCTGATCGCCATCGCGCCGCGCGACCTGCTGGCGTATCTGCCCGGTCTTCTGCGGCATGCCGACCCGAGAGTTCGCAGTATGGCCATCCGAGCGCTTGCCGCGATCGATGCTCCTGAAGCCGCTCGGCATCTGGAAGCTCAGCTGCTGGGCGGGGAGCGCGAAGGGCGCTGGTCTGCCTTGCGTGAGTGTGCGCGACTTCCGTTTGAACTGACCCGCTCCGTTCTTTTCGCCTATCTCGAAACCGAAAAAGATCAGGAACTGCTTGAAGCTGCCGGAGCGATCATTCTGGCGAATCCGGAGGTCGAAACGCCTTTTCGTCTCGCGGACCTGCTGTCGCGGCGTTCCGATCTGGGGGCGTGGCTCGGCCCTGTTCTTCAGAACAGCATTGCCGTCCTTCGTGATTCCGGGCAGCTGACGGAGGATAGCGACTCGTACCGCACACGAGTGCAGCAGTATGTCGATCGGCTTGCGGCACGTCGCCTGGTGCATCGGGCCGTCTCGGCGCTGGCATCGGGCGATTCAACGCAGCAGGCCGAAGGCGGGACGTTGTTGCGTCAGCATCTGAACCGGCCTGTCGTTCGACAACTGCTCGAGGAAACGGTGCGTCAGGAATTGCCCGCCTTGCTTCAGCAGCAGCTGAGTGAGATTCTGCAACCCGAAAGCATGTCGCCGGCCGCCCCTGAGCTGGATCAATGGCCGTCGTCTGCTCCCGAGTCCGAGCAGTTGCGGTGGCTGGCGACTCGGCAGGCGGAACAGGTTCAGCAGTGGAGGCCTGCGGTCGAGAAGCTCGTGACAGACAGCTCCATTCGTTCGACCCTGAAAATCGGCGCTCTGCGTGCCCTGACTCGGTGCCGAACGAGCGGTTCGGCGTCCGCCGTGTTCCCTCTTCTCAATCATGCAGACGACGGTGTTGCCGCCGCAGCACTCGAATATCTCGGCTTTGCCGCTCCAGACGAGGTAGTTCCGCTTATCGGCAAGTACTTGAAAGCTGCTCGCCCGCGCGTGAGACTGGCGGCGATTCGAGTCCTGCGGTCGGTCGATCCGTTCCAGGCTGTTTCCTCTCTGTTCAAGCTTCTCGAAACCTGCACTCCCGACCAACGGTCTCTGACCATGCAGTGTCTGGTGCAGTTCGAGTTTTCCCTGATTCGCGACCGTCTGGCCAATCTGTTGGAAAGCGGAAAAGCGCCGGAGATTCTTGAAGATGCTCTTGCTCTCTTCGATGCCAACCCGGATGTCGGCTCTCTCTACCTGCTCTTTCGCCTGGGCCGACGCCTGGGAGGCAAACATGAACAGCGAATCGACCAGGTGCGAGCACGAGTGTCGGAACTCTTGATCGCCTCCGGGCAGTTGACCCCGGAAACGCTGAAGACCCTCGAAAACGGATTCCCGCAGCGTCTGCAGCTTGAAGACATTCGACGTGCCGGCCCGCGACCGGCCTACGCTCTTGCCGAGCTGGAACAGGAACCGGAGCGCGTGTGGCCGGTTCTGCGCGACACGATGCGACAGATGTTTCGAGAATATGGTCGCCACCTGCTCATTGCTCTCGTCGTCGGTTTGATTCTCGCCTGGGCGTTCGGTTTGCGACAGGTGCCGGTCGAAGTGCGTGCACGCTCTGGAGCGCTCATCCAAAGCGAAGTGACACGGGGTGAAGGAATGCTTCTGCAGGTCACGGATTATGGGTGGAAGATTCGGCTCACGAATGGCGTGATTTGGCATCTGTCCCCGCCGCCTGGCGGATTCCCCTTTATCATCGAAGGCATGAAGGTTGTGGTCGAAGCATCTCTCTTCAGACGCACGTCCGAAGGTGTCTTTCAAGGGCGCTGTGTTTCGTTCAGAATCAGCTTCTAGACAGGTGGCAAAAAGTTGTTACGTTTCTGAAGGCACTATCGGTATTGCTTGCAGAACGTCTCGAATTTCAAGATCGGGGAGGTTGAAGTATGGATATGCGTCTCATGCGTCGGTGGTGTCGAGGCGGACTCTTCGTGGTGTTTCTGGTGTTCATGTCGGTCAGTTTGACGGGGTGTGCGTGGCTGGCGGCTCTGGTGCCGATTCTGAATGCGATCGGCGCTGTAACCGGTATGGTCGGGGCGATTGTCAGTATATTCAACCCGGAAATAGGCGGAAAGATTTCTCAGGTGGGTGGGGCGGTTCAGCAGGGTGCGGCATCGCTGGGTGAGGCGGCCGCGCAGTTTCCGCAGACTTCTCCCGGAGGTGCAGCTCAGACGTCCTCGGCAGTTCCTACCGGAACTTCGGCCTCGACCAACAGTGAAGACGGCGGCAATGCGGCCGGCGTGCCTGATTCGACGCCGATCAACGTCCGTCCGGCTTCCCCGGCGAATTCCGGCTCAACCGGTTCGAAACCTTCTGCCGCTGCCGCTGCGAAACCGGCTCCGAGACCCGAAGGCGGCGTGGATCTCTCGAACCCCAATCCTGGTCCGTTTCTGCCTGAGTACAAACCGGCCTTTGATCAGCCGAGCAAGCCGGCGGGTGGTGAAAAGCCGGCGGATGGGAACAAGCCGATTGACCTGTGGAACCCCAATCCAGGAACCATTTTGAAGGATTGAGCGAACACCGTGCGACTTGTTCCTCCGACATCGGTTGTCGAGGAATGGGATGAAACTTGACCCATGATGCAGGAAACTGAAGCGGAAAGGAGCGGGAATGGACCGGGCGGCGACGCGAGTTGACGACGAACGGGCCGTTGCCGAGGTTCTTGCCGGTCGCCGCGAGGCTTTTGATCGACTGGTGGTGCGTTATCTGGGTCCGGTTCAGGGCTACTTTCGCGGGTTCGGGTGCGCCGATCGGGCCGATGACCTGACGCAGGAAGTGTTTATTCGGGCTTTTCGCTACCTGGGTTCGTACCAGACGGAGAAGTCGTTTCTCAGCTGGCTGTTGGGAATTGCCCGCAATGTCAGAAGAGATCTCAAGCCCTCTCTCGCGACGCCCACGGCCCCTGAAACCATGCCCGAAAGGGCTGGCGAGGGGCCGTCGCTCGAAGAAACAGCGGTTGCCGGAACCGAGGTCGAGGCGATTCTGTCGGTATTCCCCGCTTCCGATCGGCTCATCATCGAGTTGCGTCTGTTTCAGGAACTGGCCTATGCCGAAATCGGCGAACTGCTCGACCAGACCGAGGCGAACGTGCGGGTCAGATACCATCGCGTTCTCGCCCGTCTGCGTCAGGTCGTCCAGGAACGCAGGAGCATGCAACATGTCTGAACCAACCATCTGTGAAGTGATTGCCGAGACTCTCGGCAGCGGGTCTACTCTGTCTCCGGCGCAGACGTCGCATGTGAATTCGTGCCCGGCCTGCCGCGATCTGCAGTCCGGGCTTGCTCAGGTGAAAGCCGCCGGGTCCGCGTTCCCGGCGGTCGCGGCCGGCTCACCGCTGCTGGCGCGGATTCGGCAGTCCGTGGCGACTGAACCGCTGCCGACGCCTGTCGTCTCCGGGACAACAGGGCCGGCGATTGCCACAGCCGGGCTGGGTGCGGGCATGCTGTTGCCGGCAATTGTGATATGCTTGCTGCTGGCGGCCTTGCTCTGGAATGCCGTGCCGCCGACGGTTCCTGCTGTGTCGCCCGGGAGCAGTGCCCCGGCAACGGCGGGGGCGGTGCTCGTCGAGACCATCGAGTCCATGACACCGGCCTCGTCGTCGTTTGTGATCACTCCTCCGGCTTCCGGTGCGGCGTCTGCGTCCTCGGCTCCGACTCAGAGCGAAGAAGGGAACAGATAAATTGAATTATACGGGTCAATTAGCAAAGCGATTCTCATCAGGCGCGGCTTTGCAGCTGATTCTCTTTCTGGTGTTGATCGTTTCAGGGGTGACTCTGGCGTTTTTTCAGCTGTCAGCGCAGGCACAACGAACGGCTTTTCGACTCGAACGCGGCGAAGTTCTGCGGCAGATTGTCGAGGCCGCCGATGAAGAGGCATTTGCGGTACTGCTGGCGGCGCTTGAAAACCCAGGCAGCACTTCGTTTCAGTGGCTCCTCGATCAGGGACGGAATCCGAAGGTTCTTCCCATTCAGGCTCCACTGACCGCGCAGACGGCGGCGACCATGGTCAGGGCCAGGCAGAAAACGACCCTCACGGTGGAAGCCCGGGTGGTCGACTTTACCCCGCGCGATTTTGAAGGTGTGCCCTATTCAAGCGACGTGCGCGAAGGGGTCGGACGGATAGAGCTGACGACCATCTGTCGCCTGACCGACACCGGCGGCGGTGGTGGCGATGCCATCTGTCGCCTGATTCGCCGCCGTGACTACAAGATGGCCGCCATCGTGACGCCGCGAGGTTCCGGTCGCACCGGCGCCTCTCAAAATGCCGCTCTCGACTATGCGCTGCTTGTACGCCAGGGCCTGCAGGAGTTTCAACAGACCGGGGGGTTGATGCTGAACCAGAATCGTGTCCGTCTGGTCATCGATGCGGCGGGCGTGCCGTCGGGAAAACGGGGCAAAATTCGCTTCGGCGGCGCAGACGGCGTGGGAAACGCGATCGTCTGGCTGCAGATCGACGAGGCACGAAAGTCCATGTTGCCGACCGCGAAAACCCCGATTGAAATCACGAACCCGGAGTGCGAAACCTTGTTCGATCTGGCCGGCTGGCGCCGGCAGGAGATCGAAGCGAAGATCAAACAGGCGAAAGAAAAGCTCGGTTCGAATTACAACGGCGATATCGAAGATTACATCAAAGCCGATACGGTGAAAAAGTTTCGCGGTATCGTCGGGGAGTTCAAGACCGGCGTGGTTCCGCTGGCCGCGAACGGTCCGACCGAGGCTGCCGACAAGATTCGTCAGTATCTCTGGTCTGAAGAGTGGAAAAAGGCGGCCGGCGGGTTACGGAATGTTCCCGACCGGTATGATGTGCCAAGTCCGGGGTGTGCCATGTTGAGCGAGAATGCGGGCGATGTTACCGCCGCTCTCGCGCAGGAAGTGTTGGAAGGCGGCATTCGCCAGCGTTTTCTCTACCATGCGACAATGTTTCTCGATATCTCGTCACTTGAAGACAAAGACAAGGCCGATGAGATCGCGAAGAAGCCCTGGTACGGATTCAACCCCGCGCCGTCCGGTCTTTCCGGGGCGGCCGATCAACGGTTTTACGATCGGTTGCCGCAGGTCGATGCGGCGAAGGGGGGCGGTCACCCGTTGTTTTCGCGTTTTGATGCCTCGTTCCTGTTCGGTGTCGGCGGCGGCAGCCTGGATGCTGCTCCCACCGATGCCGCGTTCCCTATCGGACCGCTCTTCAACCGCCGCGGCAGCAGGATCTCGCCGGACCAGACTGGGACTGAAGGGTTTCGACCGTATTCAGGGTTCGGGCTGTGGGCGCGACGACTTGACCGCGCGGCCTTTCTGCGGAGCGGCATGTATGACGCACAGGCCGGGCGTCTCCATATCGATGGAATTGTACAAATCATGGGGGGTGCGGGCGACATTCTGAGTCTCGGGTCTCCCGACAAGCCGCTTCTCATCAGCGGCCGCGGCGTGCTGGTCGCCCCCGGGTTTCAGATTCGCGGCGAGATTCGCAAGGCTGACCCGGCGCGTGACCTGCTGGTGCTGATGACAAGACGCGGCAACATTCTGATCGACACGTCGCAACCCGTCGAAGCGTCGCTGATCGCGGCCGGTGACGACCTGCAGCGCTCCGTCATTCCGTTGAAACCGATGCAGGTGACCGGTGCCGTCGTCGTCGATCGACTGAACACGCATCAGTGGTGCGCCGGCGAACATCGCCTGCGTTATGACGAGCATCTGCAGGTGCCCGAACCGCTGTTTCGCCCCGCGATCAGCCGGTGGGTGGTCTTCGAAAGGCTGGCGGAAGAATGAAACGACGCTTGCAGTCGAGACGCCGGAGCGCCGCCTTCACGCTGATCGAGATCGTCATCGCTCTCGCTTTCATGGCTCTGGCTCTGCTCGGCTTTCTCGTCGTGGCATCGAGCGCCAATCGACAATCCATGGATGCCTACTACGAGTTTGCGGCGTTGCAGGCAGCGCTCGAGCCGATCGAGGTGTTTCGGGCCTGCGGATTCGAACTGATGGAGTCGTATGTCTCACATCCGCTCGAGGAATACCCGCCTGGTCTGCATGAACTGAAGGACAAACCCGGGTCGGCGGTTCAACACCCGGTCGAATGGGAGATGTTTCAACGCGAGATCACCGTCGAACCGCCGGTACAACTTCCCTCGGCCGGTAATCGCCGCGCCGTGCGCGTCA
This sequence comes from uncultured bacterium, assembly GCA_964472075.1. Lineage (GTDB taxonomy): Bacteria > Muiribacteriota > Ozemobacteria > Ozemobacterales > Ozemobacteraceae > CAYYIY01. The sequence goes on from CAYYIY010000002.1 coordinate 55,052, forward strand.
GAGTGCGCGTGCAACCGATCGAATCCACTCGTGCGGCCGGTTGGCTGACCCGCCCGGGAGGCGTGGCCGTCGAGAGCCTGATTGTCGAGCTGCCACGATGAAACAGACAACGGTGTCCGAGTTGAAAAAGTGTTTGACGTTGATAATGAGCGCGAGAACGCTCATCGTGATTGCTCGCCTGTCGAACGTGCGCAGCCGGAGACGAATCACCTCGCAATATGGGGCCGGCGCCGGAGTGACCCTGGTCGAGCTGCTGGTGGCGATAATTTGCTTCATGCTGGTCATGCTTCCGGTGTTTCAGGCTTTTTTGTCTGGGACCCGCACATCACTGACCGGCATGATGCAGGTGGAGACCACCATGGAAGCTCGACGCGCCCTGCGTCAGATTCACGCCGATCTGAAAGCCGCCTGTCTGCCGTTCGACAATCGTGGTTTGCAGGTGACGCTCGATCAACTGCTCTCTTCGGCGCTGAGCGACTCAGGACAGATTGCCTATTCGTTTCATGCCTTTCCCCGACATGTCGATCCGTCGCGCACCATTGTGACCGAAGCGAGTGGGTTGAAACCGCATGTCGCCAATCGCATCATCTATCGTCTCGAGGTTCGCAAGCCTGGAGACCCGCGCAAACAGCTGATCAGGGAAGAACGACCGCATGCGGGAACCGGCGAGACGGTGCGCACGACGGTTCTGTCCGAACGGGTCAACCATTTCGAGATTCGCACGGTGAACTTTCGCGGCAAAGTGCCGAGGTCGGCGTTCTTCGTCACGCTGCAACTCGTCGACTCGACCGAGACCGGTGCTCTCGATCGTTTACAGCCGGGCAGCGCCGATAAGCCGCGTGGTGTCGTGCTTGCCGATTACTGCGATATGATCGCTCCGACCTTCGTCTCTTCAATGCTGGCGCAGGAGGGAGTGAATCGTACTTGGTACTCTGAACTGAGAGGAGCGCCGTGACCTCGGGGGTGTCCTTTTCGACTTATTCACGCCTTCTGAAGTGGCTGGGTCAGATTCTGATCTTCTTCGCGATTCCGCTCATGGTCATTACCGCCGGGTTCGAACGGCTCTGGGATAGACAGGAACGAGACTGCCAGGAACAGACATTCACGCGCCTCGACCGCAATCTGGCTCTGCTGCGCAAGCGCTCGAATACGATCATCTATCTCGGACAGCAGTTTGAAGCCTTGAAGGAATACATGCGCCAGTCACCGGCTCGCGAACGTCGCGAACGGGTGACCCGAGCCGTACGTACGCTTCACGCTCGCTTTCCCGGCATGTTGCGTATCGCCGTGTTTGATGGAAAAGGAAATCGTCTGGCCGGTGAACTTGATCCGACGATTCCCGAATCGATGGTGCGTCGCCTCAGCGAAGTTCTGTGCGGAGACAAGGCGAGCAGACAGGCTGCGGCTGCTCGTCACCGCCCCATTCTTGCGGCCTTCATGGGGCCGGGAGTCGACCCGGAACATCTGGCGACCACGGGCAGAATTCGCCCCCAGGATGCCAATCCGGGCGGTGAATGGCGCTGGGTCTCATATACCAGCGCCAAGTTCGGTGCATTCTGCATCCAGATTCGCTTCGTGCCCGACTGGGACCTCATTCCCGTTCGAGATCAAACGCGACTGTTACGCACTCTGCGACCGAAGCGACTGGTCGACTTCGGCCTCGTCGACATTCGGCGTCAGTCGCATGCGCCGGCCGACGTCGCTGCAGCGCTTCGACAATATGCCGTCTCGACACGATCGCATCATGTTCTGCCGGCATCGCTCGTCGCTCTGCAGCAGATCGATGCGGGCGTGTTCATCTGGGCCTCTTTTCCGAGGAGACTGCTGGGGAACTTTGACGGCCGCCGACAGCAGCTGATTTTCTGGGTCGCGATCGCCTTCAGTATTCTCTCCGTTGTTTCTGCGCGCATCATGTTCGGATCGTCCGGGTTCGTGCTTTCGATTCGCCCGCGTCTGATTCTGCTTTTTGCTTTTGCGGGAGGCGTTCCGCTTGTGTTGATCGCTTTCGTTCAATGGGATTCCCTTCTGGATCTGGAAAAGCGCCGCAGCCGTGAGATGATGGAGGTTATGGAACGCCATCTGCAGGCGATGGACAGTCGTTATGCTGATCTGCGTGCCGAGATGGAACAGAAGCTGGGAAAGCTGCTTCGGCAGGATCGATTCGCGGAGCTTGAGGCCGGCAACGGCTGGCGAGACGTGCTGGAAATCGTTCGCCAGTCTTTTTCGCCACGCGAAATGTACCTGTTCACTCCGGCAGGGAAACCGCTTTTGCGCTATCAAGAGACCGGTAATCCTCCGTACACGGACAAAAACATTCGTGAGGAAGGATCGGTTCGCCTGCTCGGCAGCTTGATTCGCACGTTGTGTGCGCAACTGCAACCGGTTGAGAATCAGGGAAGCGGTGAGATGGCCATGACGATCGCCGAACAGTTTACCGGCGGTGGTCTCCCGGTCGGCGAAATGGTTTCCAACCTCGGAAAAGTCTTTGAAATCAGCCTTTTTCGCGACCAGCACTGGGTCTATCTGCAGCCGCTGCGCAACGCAAACGGTCGTATCGAGCGCATGGTGAACATCTCCTGGAAGCGAGACTTACTCGAAGGCGTGTATCTCCAGCGCGTGATTCCGGAATTCGAAAGGATCATGCCCGGTGTTCGATTGATGGCCTGGAGTCCGATGACATCACCCGTACCGATTCCGGCTTCCTTCCCTATGTACGGTTCCTTGAGGGCCTTTCTGGCTCAGGTTGAAGCGCAGGGGGGAACGGTGTTCGGCGATCATCAGATACGCGGCCGTCGCTATCTGCTGACGGGGTTGAAACCGCGACGACTCTCTGATTACCTGCTTCTTGCGCTCTGTGAAGACGATTTCATCAGAAACGAGCGAGCGAAAACGATTCGGCAGATGGCCGGGTTCACCTTCGGATTGTTCGCCGTCACGCTGTTTCTCGGCTATCTGCTGTCGCAGCGTTTTCTGCGGCCGATCGGACACCTGACCACCGGCATTGAGGCCATTTCTGCGCGTGAATTCAAACATCGATTGCCGGTTGAAGATCTGGATGAACTCGGACGATTGTCGCAGACGTTCAATCACATGATGGAAGGATTGTCCGACCTGGCGGTTGGTCGAATTGTCCAGGAAAGCCTGTTTCCAACGGAAGAACTGGTCGTCGGATCATACCACGCCTTCGGACAGACACATGCTGCTACCGAACTCGGCGGAGACTATTACGACATCAAGCGTTTGCCTGACGATCGAATTCTGCTGATCATCGGCGATGTCACCGGACACGGCGTCGGACCGGCGATGGTCATGGCGATGGCGAAGATCATGGTCGAATACTGTCTGAGCGACTTTGATCTCGAGAGATTCACGGTTGCCTTCAACGATGCGTTGTTCAAACTCATGAAACGCAGGCGCTTCATGAGCTGCTTTCTGGCTATTGTCGACACGAAGCGACACCTGATACAGATGGTGAATGCCGGCCACAATTTCCCTTATCTGGTTCATGGTTCGGCGAAACTGCTCGAAGACCTCGGCAATAGTTATCCGATCGGCAGTCGGTCGACGCTCAAGCCGAAAGTGGTCGAAATGCCGATCGAACCCGGAGACACGCTCGTATTCTACACGGATGGTTTGATCGAAACCGAAGCTGACAGTCGGCAGATCGGTTATGAGGGCGTCGCGGCGGTGTTGCCGACCTGTATTGACGCAAATGTGCCGGCCTCTTGCGAACGTATCTGGACCTGGAACCGCAATCAGGCTCGCGGACAACGCCAGGAAGACGACATCACGGTTCTGCTGTTGCAGAGACAAGCAGTACCTGTTCTCGAAGATCAGGCGAAGGACTGCCAGGGGCCTGGCGTGTGCTGAAATCGATGGAATTCTTTGGTTGTTGGTTCCCCTGGTCGTTGTTCAACATTGCGGCCTGTGCGAAGTTTCGTACCCAGGATCATGCATGGAACCTGTGAACATGGAAATCGTCGAAGCCTGGTATCAGGAACTGGAGAGCTTTTCCTGCATTGCGGGTTGTACGGCGTGTTGCAAAGGCGTTTTGTCCGTTTCAGTGCCTGAGTTGTGGCGCATGCACGAGTTCTTCGGAGCAGTGCCGGAGATGCAGTCGGGTTGCCCCTTTCGGGGTGAGGCCGGGTGCCGCGTGTACCCGGTGAGACCCTTCATGTGTCGGTTGTTCGGGTACCAGTTTCTGCACCCTGACATGACCATTCAGCCCTACTGCACCCGCCGGCATCAGATGCGCCCCGGCGATCGACCGGCGATTCTGATGCAACAGTATCAGCGATTCTGCGAAGAACAGGGCTTTGTCATCATCGGCCGGCTCTCCGGCAACGAATCGTCTGCCGTGCTGAGCGCTGAGAACGACTCCACCCTGGCCCGCTTTCCCGAACTCGAACGTTTCCGCTCGATTCTCGCCCGCTGACAACCGTTAGAACCGACTATGAAAGCGTGACTTGCGCGCATAAAGCCAAGGCACTCCAGATCGCTCGCACCGCCGTTTGTTACGCATTCTCTCTCTTTGCCGAAATCGAGCTGGGGGTCACGGGGTGGAAGATACGAATGCCCCATCTGCGGTGCAGAAGTCGAGCCCGGTTTTGTTGAGCAGTTTCTCAATGGCACTTGAGACGTCGATGAGTTCAGGGGTCTTACTCAAACCTTCCGCGAAGTGAAAGAGAAGCACTCGGGAGAAGGAGAACTGTCTCTTGCCGTCCGACCCTTGACTTGAGACAAGAACGAGAGACGGTGACAGCCACTCGTGATAGGTATGTGCAACGTTAGGAACCTGGACAAATCGACCGTCACAGGATTGAAAGTTCGAGGCCGTTGTGCTGATGGGCAGCGGCTGGGCGTCTTTGAAGCCGCCACCGTTACTCTGAAGCGCGTAGAGTCGCCCATCGCGAGAACTGGTGTAAGAGATGGTTCGACCGTCGGGGCTCGCTGCGGCGTGCCCGGCCCCGTTGGGCGGCGTAAGTTCAGAGAAGGCCGATCCGTCGAGGTTGATCAGACCGAGTCCGGCTCCGCCGTCGCGCCCCTGCTTGCGGTGAAATGCCATCCGCTTGCCGTCGGCGAGAACCGACGGATCTTCGACCAGCATGGCACCATGTCTTTCGTCAGCCACGACTCGGACATTCGCCAATGCAGGCGTACCGTCCCGGCCGGTTGTGAAATCTCCGATGCAGATGCGCGATTTTCCCTGGCTTCGGAGCGAAAAGCACAGGCGAGAGGCATCGACGAAGCACGGGAAACGCGCGTCTTCCATCAACAGCGTGTCCTTTCCGGTGGGGAGGTGGATGATGCGCACTTCCTGCCGGGTCTGACGGCGATCTTCCGGCATGGTCGTGCGGTTGTAGGCCACCCAGACACCGTCGCCGGAAAGCGCAGGAAACCACTCGGCACTGTCAGCCTGATGCGTGAGACGCTTCAAACCCGACGCCGTCTTTTTCTGCAGATCGATCTCAACGGAGTAAAGATCTGCGCCGCGTGGATCTTCTCGATAGCATCCGCCTTTGCTGTCGATGTTTGCCGCAAAAACGACCCGGACGATTCCTGTGGCCGTGGTTGGGGCATCGGCAGGAAGTGTTGCGGATGGTGGCGCGGGGCGATTTTGACGGCGTGAGGAAGAATCAATCTTCGCGTTCTGTGGCAGGGCACGTGCCGGCTTGACGGTCCAGAGCTGTCCATTCGTGTAGCAGAGAGGCTGGGTCGCCCGGGGCTTGAAGACGGACTGAAGGAGATCAGCATACGGAGGAAAGACGGTCGAAGGCTTCACGGAAACGGAGCCCGCGTCTCCCTGCGACCGTTGAGCGTATCCGGTGGCGAGGGCAGAGAGAAACTCGGCACAGTTCAAGGTTCGCGTTCCGACCTGAATCTGCGCCGGCACGAATCGATCGGTCTGGGCCTGCCACGAAGCGATGATCTTCTCGGCTGCCTGTGAAAGCTCTGCGAGCGAGATAACCTCGGAGGTAGGCAGCAACGCTCTGGGGTCTTTCAGGACGGGACCATACAACGTCTTGTTGTCGGGCAGCGCAGTCTTGCCTGCGTTGGCATACGCAAGACAGAGATACTCGAACGCATCGGCAAGGGAAAAGACCCGGTCGGAGGTGACGACAAGATCAGGCGGGCGTCCCTGCCAGTCACGCACGAGCGCTGCGGCGATCTGCGACAGGTCTTCGGAGGTCGGGTGGTAGGTCTTTTCGCCTTCGAAGTGGCTCATGATCGTTTCACCGGAAACCCACGCACTGCCGGGATTCTCGGCGAAGAACGCGTTCAGCCCGTTGACAGTTTCGGCGGCTGCGTCCTTCTTGAACTTGCTGAAGCCCATAAGCAGAAGTCGGGGCTGGGAGCGGTCGAGTCGCTCGAGGTCGTGCAGTGTTTTCGGCACCCAGCTCGACTCACCGACATCGTCCCCTTTGTTGGTGAGACGCCCCATGAACCAGAACACGCTGACGTCCTTGCCCGCGATGGCCATGATCTGATCGGCGACATGACCGACTTTGAAGATGCGGAGCGCGTGAAGCGCGGTTGGAACGGCGGGTTGATCAAGCGGAAACGTGCTCATCTTTCGAAATGCGAACCCGACCGGCGCGCTCTCAAGACCGTGACTCGGCATGAACGAAATGTCCCGGCCGAAGGTTTCCTGAACCAGCTTCAATCCTCCAACAAGCGGCAGATGATTCGGCGTTTCCGTGCGTCGATCGATCATGCGAGTCTTCTCGTCGATCACCCAAGGCAGAGCATGAGAATACCGTTCTTGAACGGCCTTGACCGCCGCATCCCAGTCCTTACCGGTGGTGAGTGACCAAGTGCCCTGGTAGCCCTGCGCTTCCTTCAGCGGATAGACTTCGGCGAAGAGGTCTGACGGCACGGGATACGGACCGTGCGTCTCTTCGCCGTGATAGCCGATAGCCAGCTTGTACTCGTTGACGAGATTCAGAACCGACGGATCTTCCTTCTTCAGGCGCTCGATGTGGATTCCATCGAAGAACATGGTTCCCGGTAACTGGTACTTGTGAAAGAACTCGGCTAGAGCGCGTACCTCGGATGCCGGTGCGTAGTAGCCGCCCGGCCCGTTGTAATGATGAGCGAACGGAAGGACGAATACCGGAGCGGAGCCGTTGTTCGGTGTTCGCCTTGTCTGGTCCTGCTGTCGAGGGCGTTTTTCAGGCCGTTCCCCGCCTCGGGGACCGGGCCGGGGAGGTCGATCTCCTTGAATTTGTTGGCCCTGGCGCGGGGAAGGTTGGGCTGAAGGGCTGTCATTCGCGGGCGAGGCGGCAGTCGGATGGGATGCTGACTCTCGAAGCTGGCGAAGAGCCTGCATGAGAAGTTCCTGCGCTCGTTGGTGGTTTCCGCTTTGGGCTGCTTGTCGTGACTGCAGATTCAAGCGCTCTGCCGCGGAAGTGTCTACCCCTTGTTGTTGCTTCTCGGCCAGGAGTTGTTGAAACTCCCGAACCTGCCGCATCAATCCTCCACCTCCCGGTCGAGGTTGCGCGGAGAGTTGGCCGGCGATGACGAAGAGAAAGCCGAGCAGTATAGCGACGAAACGACGGATGCGCACAGGAAACACCTCCACTCTCAGGTTCGTAGTTATGAACGATGTGGCTTAATCGCGTGTCTTTGATAGCCTGGAACTCGGCGCCCCGAGCCAGATTGCCCCGCCGATAATGACGAGCAGAATGCCTGGGGGAACGCCGAGAACGGCTTCCTTACAATGATTTCCCTGCGTGGTGACCAGGACAATCGAAGTCACGATGGTGACCAGCCCGGCGACCATGAGGGCGATGCCGATGCCGCGCCGGCCGATCGTTGTTTTGGCCCCGACGAGAATAACGAGTGAGCCGGCGAGGGTCATGCCGCCGAAAGTAACCGACAGAATGCCGATGCCGCTCCACTCACCGCTCATCAGCGTGAAGATCATGATCCAGATCGACCACTCACAGGCGCGCTCGACGGTCGGCAGCCACCGGGCGCAGAACCCTTCCTCGATTGCCGGTTCTGAGGGCTCTGCCTCAAGCTGCAGGTTGCGCCGATGTATCTGCAAGCCCTTCCAGCCCAGGAAAAGCAAACCGAAGCCAGGGATCAGGCCGATCCCGAACGTGATCAGGAATGGCTCGAGCTGTAAGTGACGCGGATGGAAAAACAGCGGAGACGAGAGACCCATCACCAGCGGAGTTCCCACCCCGAGAATCATCAGGCCGCGGAAAAAGTCGACAATTTGTCCGAGCACGATGAATCTGGTAATCGCCAACAGAGCCATTTCGGCGCCTTTGACGATCTGAAAATCATCTCGCGCCCAGACGGAGTACACGGCAGCCGTCCCCAGCCCGAGAAACAGCAGCAGATAGCTGAAGAACGGTTTCTGGACAAAACGCCGCCAGGCCTCTTGCCAGTCTGAGAGAGCAAAGGTCACCTGAAAAGTCCTATTTTCCGGCGGCCCATTTGATTATAGGTTCAGCACGCCAGGGTAGTGACATCTGATTATGGCTGCGCAGGTTCTTGTGAAAGGCGGACACTTCCGACAGTTTCTTCCAGTCGATGCGACCGCCGCGCAGGCCGTCGAAAGCGAGCAGCGTCAGTTCGTTCCAGGACTTGATCCACTGGCAGGCGAGAGCAGGGTTCCATTCCTGAAACTCGTCGACATCCTTTCGTACCAGCTGTTTGGCAAAGTGATGATACGCCGGGCGAATGGAGCGGGTCAGGTTCTGAATACCAGATGAAACGCAGTTGGCCCCAAGAAAATGATATTTTTGCACTTCGGGCATGTCTGTCTTTTCGGGGTATTCGGCGCGCAGAGCGCGAATGGCCGTGAGAGCCGCCAGACGCGCCGCTTCTTCCGCTTCGGCGAGAAAGAACCCTACGATGTCGACGCGCTCGGGGTTCAGACGATTTCGCACTTTCGCTTCGAGCGGCTTTTTCCCTTGAAACGCCTCGAGAGAACTCGCGCGCATCTGTAACAGCTGAAAGCCGATCGTACCATCGATGCTGAACGCTTTCTCAGGACCAGTGCCCATAATCAACTCGCGAATCTGCGTGGAACGGTTGCCGCGCTGATACAGGGTGATGCCTCTCTCGCCGAAATCAAACAGGGCGCCGAAATGAAACACCTTGGGCGCGATCGGCTGATTGATGACTTCAGCCGCAACGATCAATAGCGGGTCGATATCTGCCGACCACAGTTCATTCTTGTGAAAGATGTTGTCGATGCGGATTCTTCCGTCGGAAAGCAGGGACGCATGAGTTACGGCCCGGTCTCCCTTGGCGAAGATCAAACGATAGGCATACGGGTGCTTGAGAATGAACGGCGGGATCTCGACGCCGCAGACCGTCAGGGCCGGAAGATCGGAGGTCGGCGAGGGGCTGACCGAGCGCGCCAGAAGAAGCTGAGAGGGTGACGTCAGCGCGAGAGATAACACGAGGATCAGGGTGGTGAGCGAAAGCCTTGGCATGATTATCTACCTCCTTGGTTGCAGTCGCTGGATTGATGCAGTTGCGCGGGCGGCGTGCGATGGCGGCCGGTGTAAAAATCGAGTGAGCAGAAAGGGCAGGAATCGGCGGAAAGTTTGGTCATGGGTTTTCCGCAACTCGGACAGGTGATTCGTTTGTGGACCTGCAACAGAAGCCAGATCATCACCAGAAACAGAGGCAGAACGGGCCATGGGTCGCCGCCGCTGAAGCCGGTGAGATGTTCCGCGCCGATGAGCAGGAAAGGCAGACCGACAAGAATGACGAGGTTGCTGAACAACCAGAGTCGTCGTCGCCTGGCGGCTTCCTCTGCCAGATACTGATGTTTGCCGTCATCGTGTGTCTCATCCATGTTCGGCTACGTCGGCCTACTCGTCCAACACGTCGAGCAGCCAGTCGGCCGACGCCTCGGCAGATTCACCGTCGGGGCCGGTCCAGGTGCTGTCTCGAGAAACCTGGTTGCCGTCCTTTCCCCAGGTCACGTCATGCTGCGCGGTTTTCCCGGCGTCGTTTGTCCAGGTTGTCTGTTTCTTCCCGTCGCTCCAGGTCGTGCTTCCGTCCAATGTCTTCACTTTTCCATCTGGTCCGGTGACCGTGACGTCCTTGTCGACCTGTTTCCCGTCAACGGTGGTCACGGTCTGTACCGTAGTGGTCTTTCCCTCGGGCCCGGTCCAATGGCCGGTGGTCTGATACTGGTTTCCTTGTTTGGTCGTCGTACGGTCGAGATCGACGGTTTTGCCCTGCTGATTTGTCCAGGTTTTGTCGGTATTCCAGGTGTTGCCCTCTCGGACGGTTTGTCCTTTCACATCCACCTGCCCGCCCTGGGGTCCGTTCCATTGGCCGGTCGTATTCACGGTGTTGCCGTCGCGTGTCGTCGTCGACTGGTGCGTGACCTGCTTTCCCTGTTCGCCGGTCCAGGTTTTCTGCTCGTTGACGGTGTTGCCGTCTCGGGTGCGGGTGCCGTTGACCTGCGTTTCATGCCCCTTGGGGCCTGTCCAGGTGCCCTGCTGGTTCCAGGTGGTGCCGTTACGGGTGGTCGTGCCGCCGTAGGTGCTGGTGTTGCCGGCCGGACCGGTCACCTGTCCCTGGTTGTTCCATTGTTTCCGGCCGCCTCCGAGGGCTTCGAGCCGTTTCGCGATTTCCGGCAGGTTCTGTTGCAGGGAAGAGCGTGCTTCAGGATTCATGCCCTGAAAGTGGGCTTTCAGTTCGCCGAGCTTCTGCTGAAAAGCCGCCTGATCTCCGCTTTGCCTGGCCTCTCGCAACGCTTTGAGGCGTTCCTGAAACCCTTGAAACTGCGGGTTCGACTGCTGCATCTGCTGCCAGCGCTCGCGAAAGGCCTGCATCTTCTCGGCGTTTCCTTCGCCCCATTTGGCTTTCCACTGTTGCATCCGTTCCTGCCAGGTCCCTTGAGCGCCTTCGCCTTGTTGCCGGTTCTGCCGCTTCTCTTTCATCTTCTCGCGCCAGGTCCCGTCTTCGGCGTTTCCCTGTTGTCGGTTCTGCCACTTTTCCTTCATCCTGTCTCGTCAGGTCCCGCCTTCAGCGCTTTCGGTCTGCTGGTTTTGCCTGCGCTCCTGCAGCTTTTCCTTCCAGGCCGCCTGCCCGGAACCGCTTTGCTGACGGTTCTGCAACCTTTCCTTCCAGGCTCCGCGGCCGGCATTCTGTGCCGGCAGGTTGGTGATCGTGCCCAGAATCAGGCTGCATACAATGACGCTCAACAGAAGACAACGGTTCATGATCAACCTCCGCGCATAGGTATTCCGCTTGGCGAGGACTTGTACGTAGTATAGCCGCTGCCGGCTCGAGAGAAAAGAGCGGCGTTCACTTCATAAGGTCATTTCGTGCTCCATCGTTTTTCCGTCGGCAACGACGAATCGCTGAGCGATGCCGGCGGGAAAACAGAGTTTCGAGAGAACGAAAATGACCTTGTCATACGCACTGGGACAACGTGGTCCCTTCGCCCGCCGAGAGAACGCCCCTTTGTCATGCAATTCTCAGAGCGTGCGAGATCAGGAAAACGATTGTTCGAGAAGCTCGAAGAAGGTCTGCATGCGGCTGGTGATGCGATCGGCCGCCTCTCGCGCGATGCCGCTGATGCGGACGGTATAGGTGGGAAAGAGCTGATTATCGCTTTCGATACCGACTTGTACGCCGGCAGGAAGGTTGCGGAACTCGCGAACGAAGACCGGGCGTTCGGTCGACTGCCAGTTTTCGCTCATGTGTTCCAGCGATTCGTAACGAAAGACGAGGTGAGGAGTGCGTATCTCATAGTGAATCTCGGTCGATGCCATACCAATATTGCGCACCAGACAATGAAACGTGCCGGGGTGATCATCGAGTCCGCCGACGATATCCCATGCGAGAAGCGCCCAGGCAATGCATTGGTCGGTCTCGTCTTTCAGGGTCTCAAACAAGTCTGTGCGCGACTCGACCGCAGCCGGCGAGGGAGAGGGCAATCGCCGACAACGTACGAATAGATGTGAGCCTGACACCGCTCTGTGACTAGAACAACGGCTTCAGGAAGCCGAGTTTCGAGCAGAGCTTCACCAGCCACATCTTCTTTGACTCGATGTTCTCGGGCCCGAATTCAGGGGTGGTCGCCGTCGCTAACCGGTACTCTTTCGACTTCGCCATCGCGGCCATGATGTCACGACGCACTTCGCGAGCGAACTCCACCGACTTGATAACGGCCACAACCTCGCTGTTTACCTTCTCGCTGAGAAAATCGAAGTTGTACGTACCGATGATACTGATCTGTCCGTCGAAGACGAAGTTCTTGGCGTGCAACTGCCCGGCGCTGACGCGAGCGAACATGCGGCAGGTCGGCATGTTCTTGAGCATGGTGCGCCATTCACTCATGATGATGCCTTCCGTCGGGAAACTGTCGGAAGTCTCCGGGCTGTTGGTATGGATGTAGATCGGTACACCGCGTCGCGCCGCGCGTTTGAGCGCCGCTTCAGCACGTGGGGTCAGTACGATGTACGGGTTCTGAATGATGATCTCTTTCTTGCTGCCGTCGATGAAGCGAATGAGCGCTTCGGTGATGTCATTACGCGGACCCGAGAGCGAATGCTTGTCGAGAATCTTGACCGGGCAGCGATGGGCGCTGCCGAACGGGTCGAACGTCGGATACCCGATCATGTTCTTATACTGAGTGAGCTTGTCGTTGAACTCTTTGAGTTTGTCGGCGATCTCGCGACCGGCTTTGGCCGGATTGAGCAGTGGCCGTCGGTTCAGGGCGGCATTCATCGTGGTATAGGCGGCATCGAGCAGCCGCAGCTTGCTGTCATGAGATTCATCCTTGCCGACCTCGTAGGCTTTCAGCAGGCTGAACTCTTCGACGAAAGCCCGGTCGAGTTGCCCGGCGACAGCCTCGCTGTCAATGACGACGTCGCAATCGAGCCAGGCGGCTTTGTCGTCGATCGGGTCGACCAGATACTCGTCGGCGATGTTGCGTCCGCCGATGATGGCATATCGACCGTCGACCACCACGATCTTGTCATGGTTGCTGGAAACGATGCGGCGGATGTCGGTGAACATCGAGACCAGATTGCTCTGAATTGGGTTGTACACCTTGATCTCGACGTTCGGAAAGCGCAGCATGACCCGCAGATAATCTCGCGCCCAGAGCGGGGTTGCGAATTTCGTGGTGCCGCGCGCGTCGACCATCAGCCTGATCTTAACGCCCTGCCGTGCTTTTTGTACCAGGTGTCCGAGGAACGAATAGCCGAAAATATCGTTTTCAATGATGAAATACTGAATGTCGATGCTCTCGCGCGCCTCGCTGAGAAACTTCCAGCGGGCATACCAGGCATCATAGTTGTTATACAGCAGTTTTATCGAGGCTTGATCATCTGATACCAGCCCGTTGTTATCATTCACCGACTGGTACTCATCGAAAACCTTGTCGACCGGCGGCGCGAACGGAGCACCCATCTCCTCAAACCAGAGTTGGAAATCGCTTTCCTTGTTCTGCGCGCGAATGAAAGAAACGGATGTGGCGAGATATCTGGTCCAGCGAGCGAGCTTCACCGGCAGGGCCAGCCAGGAAGTCTCCTTGTACTTCTTGAAGGCCTCGTTCATGGCGGCGGCCTTGTCGTTGACCGACTTCTTCCAGACCAGGCGATCGCCCATGGCGTTGTTGTATTTGATGCGCAGTTTCGCATAGATGCCCCAGCGGCCTGAATCCGGGTCGTCCGCGACTTCCTGATACAGTTTATTGGCCAGCGCACGACTGCCGAGAACCTCGTCACAGGCTTTCGCCAGCTCATACTTGATGCGACTGCGATCAGGCAGGTTCGGATTGGCGGCCAGATATGCGGTGATCTGTCCGACAATGGCTTCGGCATACTGCTGTGAAGGTCGGGCTTTCAGGGCATTCATCAGTTGCTGAATGTTCGCGCTGAACGTGGCGGGGTCGTCGTCTCTAAACCCGGTGGCCGATGATTGGTTCGGAGAATCAGGGATTCCAAGGGTCGAAGCGGAATCGTCGGACGCTCCGGCGTCGGCCGAAGACAGGTGGGAGCCGGTCGAGGCAAGGGCCGTTCCAGCCCCCGCGGACGGCAGCGACTGAATATAGGTTTCCTTGGCGACCTGGTAGTCGCGCAGGGCCTTTTCGATCTCGGCGGCGGGTGCCTGGCGTGCGATGGCGCTCTGATATGCCTGATACGCGCTCGAATACGCCCGAAATGCCTGCGTGGAACTATCTTCCGCCCAGGCGACTGAGAAGATCGAAACGACCATCAGGAGCATTGTCAGTAGTCGATTTTTCCGCATCATAAACGCCTCTTTTGCCACAGACTGTCTCATAATTATACTGACGGTACCCCCCTTCCGTCCATGAAACGGGGCGGATATCTTTGTATCCTGGTGAAGTCAGACGATGAGTTTCCTGTTGTTGAGCCATGCAGGAATTTCTTTCTGACGTGTCGACCAAAACGCTTGTGCGCCGAGCGGCAGACAGAGAGGCCGTAAAAGGGAACAAACGAGAACGGGAGTGCCGACCAAACGGGAGCGGTGTGGAAATCGCCGTAAAAGGCAGGGTGCGGCGGCGACTCGAGGTCGAGCGGTTCTAGAGCAGCAGCGTTTCGACTTTTCCGGCCAGGCCTTTGCAGAAGGCGTCGGCATCGTTTTTGGTGCCGACGACCGAGCCGAAGTGCATCGGAATCGCCAGCTTCGGGCGCATGGCGAGAGCGGCCTGCACGGCTTCATCGGCGGTCATCACGTAGGTTCCCGACACCGGCAGCAGCGCGATATCGGTGCGCAGGGTTTTCATCTCTGGAATAAAATCCGTGTCGCCGGCGTGGTAGAGGCGAATCCCGTCGAGATTGAGAATGTACCCGACCCACGCGTTCAGTCGCGGATGAAATTTCTTGCCCACATTGTATGAAGGTACGGCCTCGATCTCGATTCCGTGAACCTGCATCTTCATGCCGGGTTTTACCGATCGTACATTGCCGCTCAGCTTTCCAAGGCAGTCTTCAGGCGCGACGATAACGGTGCTTTCCTGCTGAATCCTGGCGATATCCTCGGGGGAACAGTGATCGAAATGCTCATGCGTGATCAGAATGATATCAGCCGGCTTGCCGTCGGTGATTTGATACGGATCGATGTAAATGGTTTTTTCGGCGTCGATTCGAAAACTGTCGTGACCAAGCCAGGTGAGGTGTTTGCGGGCAAATTCCTTGAGGTCGGGCATGAGTCCTCCGGGGAAAAATCGTGTGATACGGCGGCTATTGTAACACCCTTTTGTCCGAAGGAAAACGTTTACGGGAGTGGCGAACTGATGCGTGTTTGCGATATCCTGACCCATCATGAGTGATGAGCGCCTGCCCTTGATCGAAGCCACCCCCTCCGCTGACGAACCTGCGGCGGCTTCTCAAACTTGTACAAACGACACAGGTTCTTCCGAGCCTTCAACAGCAGTCGAACCGCCGACGTCAGCTCAGACAACATCTCACGTCCCTGCTTCCGCTCTGCCGACGGTCGAACCAGAGCCGGGTTCCGTGCCGGAAGACGCTCGAAAACCGGTTGAGGCCGCTGCCACCAAGGCTCCACTCGAAATCGAACTGGATCTTGATACGCGCCTAAGCTGGGCGATGGAATGCAACGGGGTTCCGCTGATTCGCCGCCTGACGGTGCGGCATTGCGGTTCGGACCCGTTCACATCACTCCACGTCGAAATCACCCTGGGAGATCTGGCACGACCATTGTCGCTGAAGATCAGCCGGCTGGAGCCGGGAAACACCTGGACGGTCGAAGCGCCGAACCTGATCCTCGCCGGAGGGCGTCTACGCTCTCTCAGCGAACGGGAACGCGCGCATCTGACGGTGCGTTGCCTTGACGGAGAGCGTGAGTTGACCCAGGTCGAGCACCCGATCGACGTTTTGGCCGGCAACGAATGGGACCGCACGCGATTACCCGAACTTCTCGCGGCGTTCGTCACGCCGAACCACCCTTTCATTTCATCGCTCTTGCAGCAGGCGCGTCGAATTCTCGAACGTGAGACCGGTGATGCCGGTTTTCGCGGGTATGCGGGTCGATCGAGAGAGCCTGTCTATGCGGCGGCGCAGGCTGTCTACGAAGGGCTGGCCGAACTCGATCTGACCTACGTTCCGGCTCCGGTCTCGTTTGAAACGAGCGGGCAAAAGATTCGTCTGGTCGACGATCTCGAGCGCCACCGGCTCGGCAACTGTCTCGACGTTTCCCTGGCGGTCGCTGCCGCGCTCGAACTGGCTGGATTGCACCCTGTTCTGGTGCTGTTACGCGGTCACGTGGTGCCGGGAGTCTGGCTGATCAACGAATGGCTGCCGATCACCGTCAGCGACGATCGCCTGATTGCCGAAAAACTGGTCAAATGCGGCGATCTGCTGCTGTTCGAGGCGACGGCCGCCCTGCAGAGACCGCTCCCGTCCTTCGAGTCGGCTGTACAGCATGCCGAAGAACTGTTGCGTTCAGGCGAAGCGTTCGAACTGCTGCTCGACATTCGGGCGGCCCGTCTGGCACGCCTGTTGCCCCTGCCGCTGCGTCGCTCTGATGAAACGGTTTCCAATCGCCCGGATGAGAGCGGCACACCGACGCTCGATCACGGAACCTCGCGTTTTGAGAAGACGGCCGATCAATCAGACCCGGCTTTCCGCGTCGCGACCCCGGCTGCACCTCGCATCGAGTCCTGGAAGGAACGGTTGCTCGACCTTTCCCTGCGCAATCGTCTGCTGCATTATCGTCCGAGTCGTGAAAAGACAATCCCGCTGTCGGTACAGGATCTCCCGACCCTGGAAGATCGTCTGGCGGACGGCAGATCGTTGACGCTCGAACCATTACCCGAACTGTCCGCCGCTGAACCGCGCGCGGCGGATCTGGTTGAAGATCGAGGCGGCGATCGACAGTTTGAGACAGAGTGTCGTCGGCTTCTGGAGCATGATCGGTTGCTATGCAGCCTGGACGAATCAGAACTGCAGCGGCGCTGCCGCGCCATTTTTCGTCAGGCCCGCACCGAGCTGGAAGAGACCGGCAGCAGTACGTTGTTTCTGGCTCTCGGCTTTCTGCGCTGGTACGAGTCCGAGCAGTCGACCATGCCGCGTCTTGCCCCGATTCTGCTCTACCCTGTCGAAATGATCCGGCCCGTGCTGCGCGGGCGTTATGTCGTGCGTCTGCGCGATGACGATCCGCGACTGAACGACACGCTGATTGAAAAACTGCGGCGTGAGTTCCAGCTCGACTTTTCGCCGCTGAAGACGCTGCCGCTCGACGAATCTGGGATTGATCTGGCGGTGGTATTGAGCCTGCTGCGACAGGTGACGGCGCGCCTGCCCCGTTTCGACGTTCTCGATCAGGCGGTGCTCGGGTTCTTTTCCTTCACCAAGTTTCTGATGTGGCGCGATCTGACCTCAAACCTCGACGATCTGATGCGCAACGAACTGGTTCGCCACATGGTCGAGGGAAAGGCGAACGCGGTGTTCGCCGGGCAGACGTTCACGGATGAAGCACATCTCGATGCCGACTACTCACCCGACCAGCCCCCGATCATCCTCGATGCCGACGGCAGCCAGCTGACGGCTATCGACGCGGCCTTGCGCGGCCACACGTTTGTGCTGCAGGGCCCGCCGGGTACGGGCAAGTCCCAGACGATCGCGAACATCATCGCGGCAAGCATGGCGGCAGGGCGACGGGTACTGTTCGTCGCCGAGAAACGCGCGGCACTCGAAGTCGTGGCGAAACGCCTGCGAGCCGTCGGGCTGGGCGATGCCTGCCTCGAGCTGCATAGCAACCGCGCCAACAAGCGCGAAGTGGCGCTCGAGTTATTCCGCGTTTACCAGATGAGGCCGGAAGCCGCCGTCCCGGATTCGACAGCTCTGATTCGTGAGCTTTCCACCGATCGCGAGACCCTGAATGCTCATGCGGCTCTCATGAACGGCGCGACGCCGCTGGGACCGACGCACCATGAACTGCTGGGGCGACTTGTACGAACGACCATCGACGGCGAACCCGGCCTGCTCGGAGTGTCAGCGGATCGCCCCGGAACGATGATTTCACAGGCACTCGATGTCGATGCCGGTCTCTGGCGTACCTGGAAGCAGTTGATACGCGAAGCAGCTGACGCGGCTTTCCCGTTTTTCCCTCCGAGTTCGCATGCCCTGCATGCCTGTCGTGTCACGGAATGGACTCCCGCGCTCGAACAGGAGCGCGAGGCTGAGATGCGAGCATTTCAATCTGCCGCAGAGCTTCTGCGACAGTGCGTCATAAAAGTACAAACAGCGCTGGGGTGTCGTTTCGAGGTGCAGGTGAAACATCTGCGGGTGCTCGACCGTCTGTTGCAGATTCTGGAAACCCCCGTTCGTGACGGGGTGTCCGGCCTGCTGCAACGTAACGATGTCGAGCAGGTTCTCGAACGTCTCGATCGATTGCTGGCCTGGTCGGTCGAGCGCGAAACACTGTGGAAGAGCCTCGAGTCTACGTTCCTGCCGACGTTGCTTGACTGCGATCTGCTACGATTGCAACGTGAGATGTTATCGTATCGTGACTCATTCGTCCTCTGGCGCTGGTGGAACCTGCGCAGCTGCTGGTCCGAACTGGCGGCGGTCTCGCGCGCGCCGTTGCCCGATCTGCCGCAGGTTCTGGCGTGTCTGGCTTCGGCACTGCGTATTCAGGAGCTGGATCGCAACATGGGCGGCGAAGAAGAGCTGCTGGTCGCCTTGCTCGGCCCGTCTCTGCATCGGCGACTTCCCGATCACACCGAGATCGCGACTCTGGTTTGTACGGTTCGCGACTGGCGATCGGCTGCCGAACAACTGCCGCTCGACCATCTGGTGATACTGTCTGAGACGACGAGTGCCGCCGAGCGTTGGGCGCTGCGTCCTGGTGAGTCCGGAACCCTTGCTGCAATATCTGCTCAACAGGCTGGTGAACTACGTCGCGAACTCGGACAAGCGATTCACAGGTTCGGCGAGAGTTGGGCCGTTGCCGCCGTTGGATGGCGAATTCGAGCCGTCGAGGCGTTTCAGGCGGAAGGCGATGAGCTGGTTCCGGAGCGCATGCTGGCCCAGAGTCGGGCCTGGCTCGATCAGACACGGAATCTGAGAGACTGGAGCCGGTGGGTGCGTGCGCTTGAAGCTCTCGAACAGCATGGTTTGCTCGGGGTGACCCAGCGGCTGGCCGCCGGCAGAGTACCGATCGATGTCTGGGAGACAACCTTTGACAACTGGCTGGCGCACGAGCGATACAATGCGCTTTGTGTTCGATATCGCTCTGTGGCCGAGTTTTCTGGGCGTCGCCATGACCGTGTCGTTGAGCGCTTTCGGGCGAACGATCGTGAACTGCTCGAGCGTCGTCGTCGTGAAATCCGTGCGGCCCTTGCCGCGCGGCGACCCTCTTTCGGTGCGACGGTCAGCGAGTTTTCCGAAGTCGGGATTCTGCAGAAGGAAGCGCGCCGCAAGCGCGGCCACCTGCCGGTGCGCCGCCTGCTGGAGCGGATTCCGCATCTGCTCGGTCGACTGAAACCATGTCTGCTGATGAGCCCTCTTTCGATTGCTCAGTATCTGCCGCCCGGAGGCGAACCGTTCGACCTGGTCATCTTCGATGAAGCCTCGCAGATTGCGGTTCACGACGCGGTCGGCGCCATTGCCCGCGGTCGTCAGGTCATCGTCGTCGGTGACAGCAGACAGCTGCCCCCGACCTCGTTTTTCCAGGCGGATACCGACACCGGCGTTGAGGATGCCGCCGACCTCGATGCCGAACAGCTGCTGGCCCGCGACCTCGAAAGCATTCTCGAGGAAACCGCCGCCGCGCTCGTTCCCAGCCTGATGCTGCGTTGGCACTATCGCAGTCGCGATGAAAGGCTGATTGCCTTCAGCAATAACCGGTACTATGGGGGCAATCTGCAGACGTTTCCGGCAGCCGTGGGAATGGCGGAATCGGGGGTGCAGCTGGTACCTGTTGCCGGGGTGTTTCAGCGCGGTACGAGTCGGACAAACCCGGCAGAAGCCATGGCAACGGCACATGCCGTGGTGGAATTCCTGCGTGACGAATCGAAACGTCATCTCTCGCTTGGAGTGGTCACCTTCAATCAGCCGCAACAGATGCTGATCGAAGATCTCCTGGACGATGCGCGGGCCCGATACCCCGAGATCGAGCCGTATTTCAGCGAACGAGTGCCTGAGCCGGTGTTCGTTAAAAATCTTGAAAATGTGCAGGGTGATGAACGCGATGTGATGCTGTTTTCCGTGACGTATGGCCCGGACGAATCCGGGAACGTGTCGATGAACTTCGGGCCGCTGAATCGAGCGGGAGGCGAAAGACGCCTGAATGTCGCCATCACGCGTGCTCGCCGCAACCTGCTGGTGTTTTCAAGTCTGAACCCCGAAACGATCGACCTGAATCGTACGGCTGCGGTGGGTGTTCATCATCTGCGGGACTTTCTACGATATGCCGCGGGGCGCGATATCGGCGTCGTGGTTCCGGTGAATCGGGCCGAAGAGGGCATTCATGGCGATCACCGTGAGAACTTCCTGGCGAGCACGATCGCGAGTTTCCTGCGTGCGCAAGGGTATCGTGTGAAAGAACGGGTCGGTTGTGCCCGCTACAGGCTTGATCTTGCCGTCTACGACCCGGACAATGGCAGAGTCCTGATGGGTATCGAGACCGACGGAACGGCTTATGGTGCCCCAGGCCCGGCGAGAGATCGTGAACGGCTGCGAGCCGAAGTGCTGCGGGATCTCGGGTGGCGACTGTGCCGCTGCTATCTGCTGGACTGGCTCATTCACCCCGAAATCGAACAGGAACGTCTGATCGCGCTTCTGGAAAAAGCGCGACGTGAACCCGCCGACCCACTGCCGCCCGGTATGAATGCCCATTGGACACCGGAATCGCCGGAAGGTCCCGCGGAAGATGCGCCGGCGGACATCCCGGCATCCGGTCAGCCTGTCGTTGAGGCTTCGGTCACCGAATCCGGCGCTTCTGATGCCGTCGTCGAACCTGCGAAGACAGCGAACGGACTGCCGCCCTTTGTCTTTTTCAGCATCGATAAACTCGGCGAACCGGAGGCGTTCACGCGCAGAGACCAGACGGAACGGCTGAAACAACTGCTGGTGAAGCTTATCGATCTTGAAGGACCGGTTCATGTTGATCGGGTCGGCAAAGTGCTGACTCAGGCATACGGTATGACCAGGGTTGGCTCTCGCGCTGCACAGCGGGTCGACGAACTTGTACAAATGCTCTGTGCCGACAACAGGGTGCGAATAGCGGAGGAGTTTCTCTGGCCGGCGACGCTTGATCCGCTGCAGGACTTGCCGCCGGCACGCGGGCCGGCCGTGGATGGCAGCGTGCGCCCCGCCGAACAGATCGCACCAGAGGAAATGGCCGCAGCGGCACTGCGATTGCTTGAGCAGGCTGTGAGTCTGCCGCGGGGCGAACTCATGCGCGGTACGGCATCGGCGATGGGGTATCGGCGACTGACACCGAGAACTCAGCCGTTCTTTCAGGCGGGAATTCAACTGCTGCTTGATCGAGGCAGGGCCGAGATCAACGGCGAAGCCATTCGCCTGCCGAACCTCTCGCCCGGCACGGTGACACCAGGTTCACGGTAACAGGCTTAACCGTTTTCTCTCGACGAACTGATACTCAGAGAGCTTGAAGCGGCCTGAAGAACGGAAGTTCAAAGGTCCGTCCCGCGCTGCGGATGCTTCCGTTTGCCCTGACTGACGATGTGAACGCTCGCTGTCTCTGTCGCTTTGTCTGTTTCCAGTCAGGAATCGGCCTCAAAGACATTGTTGATACGAATTTTCTTGATTCGACTCATCTGCTCAATTATGATCGACTACCACTATGTACCGTATCACTTTTCAGCGGGAGAGAATCATGATGCGTTTCGTTCGTTGGAGCCTGGTGTTGTTTTTGTTTCTGCAGTCTGTCAGTTCGTTCGGCGCCGGATTCATGGTTCGCGAACATTCGCAGGCTTCTCTCGGTAGTGCGTTTGCCGGAGTTCATGCCGGCTCTCATGACCTTGCCGACATGTTTTTCAACCCTGCTGCATTGTACTATCAACCCGACCGGGCAGCGTTGGTCGGTATGGCCGGCATGATGCCGAAAGCGAAGTTCCGCCTTTCCTCAGCGACGACCTTCAACGGTACGGCCGTGACCGGAACCCCCGGCGGGGAAAACATCGGTGAGGATGCCGTGATTCCTTCGTTGTATCTGGCTCAACCTTCCTGCAAGGGCTGGCGACTCGGACTTTCGGTGAATGCTCCCTGGGGGCTTTCCACCAAGTGTGACCCGAATTGGGTGGGCCGCTATTATGCGATCGATTCGAAGTTGACGTCGCTGAACGTCATGCCGACCCTGGCGCGTCGACTCAGCCCTCGCTGGGTGGGCGGGTTCGGCCTGCAGATGCAGAAGCTTGATGCGAAGCTCACCAACGCGATCGATTACGGAACCATCGGCGCGGCTGTGCCGCCGGCGCAGGGAGGGCCGATTCCCGGTGCCGTGCCGACGACACAGGACGGTCTGGCTGAGTTGAAGGGTGACGACTGGGGATACGGGTTTGTGCTTGGTTTCATGTATGAGGCCTCGCCGAAGACGCGCCTCGGGTTCTCGTATCGTTCGAAAGTTGATCAGAATCTGAAGGGAACGGCGACTTTCTACCCCGATGCCGCCGGGATCAAGAACGTACTTACGGCTGCCGGCGGCGCGTTCGCGACCACCGGGGCGCAGGCCGCCGTGACTACGCCCGAAGTCGTGGGGTTCGGCATGAAGCACGAGATGACCGCCTCTCTGACCATGGTTCTCGACGCGGTCTGGAACCGCTGGAGCCGGTACAAGGGATTGACCGTGTATTTCGACAATCCGTCGCAGGCGTCGTCTCGTGTTCAGGAAGACTGGCACGATGTCTGGTTGACGTCGATCGGCTTCTTGTACAAACTCGCTCCAAAATGGACGCTGCGTGCCGGGTATGCGGTCGATCGTTCTCCGATTCCTGATGAGCACCGCGTCCCCCGCATTCCCGGCTCGGACGGACGCTTCGCTTCGATCGGCGCCCGCTACCAGGCGTCGCCGCGGTGTCATGTCGATGTCGGCTACATGCACATCAATTACGACAAAGCTCCGATCATGCTGAAAAGCACCGATCCGGACAGCCTGTTCCGTGGCAATCTGAGCGGCAGCTTTTCAAACAGCTTCAGGATTCTGGGCGCGCAGATCGCCTGGAACTGGTAGCACGAACCCCTCAGTTCTTCGTTTCCTCGTCGGCGAGAAAGCCCTCGTAGCCGCGCCGGGCTTTCATGTGCTGCATGGTTTCGAGACCGCCCGGATACTGGCCGATGTTGATGAACAGATCTTTCAGGCGGGCTCGGGTTTCCGCCGGAAGTTCGCGACTGGCGACGATCGGGTCGGTGGGAATCCATTGCACCCAGCTGAGGCATCGCGTCCCAGTCGGAATGCCGGATTCGTCGCCGGAATCGATGAAAATGGCGGCAGCATCGGCCGTGCCCGATAGCAGAGCGTCAAGGCTGCGGCTGTGATTGCCGCTGAACAGCACCTCTGAGAACGAGGCAACCGGATCCATGCCATGCTCGCGTAACAAGCGAGCCGGGTACAGAAAACCGCTACCGGAAAATCGGTCGACGTATGCCATGCGATGACCGCCGAGATCCTCGACGGAATGATACGGACTATCACTACGCACGAGAATGGCGGAACGATAGTGGGCGCGCCCGCGTTGAATCGGGTGGCAGAGAATCTCCACCATATCTCGCCTCTTCCAGGTCTCGAGAAGCGCGGTGCCGAGCCAGGCAACCTGGACTTTTCCGGCTTCGATCAATTGAATGAGAGAGCGGTAGTCATCGGCAACCAGAATTCTGACCTGAATACCGAGATGGCGGCTGAGAAAGGCCATCAGCAGAGAAAAATGTTCCGCCAGTTCCTCGTCGGTCTGATACGGCAGAATGCCGAAGTTGATCAGACGGTCGGCCGAGTGCTGCCAGGTGATCTTCATGTTTCCGTCGTTGGCATGCTCGAGGCCGATCAATTGCCGGAACAAGGGTGACGCCGACCAGGACTCCGGATGCAGGACGGCAAAAAACGCGAGAGGAATGACGAGAAGGAGAACGAGGAATAGCCATTTCATGGAAGAGATTCCTTTTCCGGCAGAAGTTCATGGTCGGCCAGACGACGCGGATCAAGAAAACCGGCTTCGATGACCGCAGAGCGAAGTTTTTCCGGTGCGCGAGCGGCGAATAGAATGGCGCTGAGCATGGCGAAAGTCGTCTCGGGAAGGAAGGGATGCAGAAGTTCGAGCGCGAGAGCCGAGGTCTGCGGATCGTCTGGAATCAGCTTGCGAAAGGTCTCGGGAGAGCAGGCTTCTCGCGGGCACAACAGTGCCAACAGCGGCGTGAAGTTGCTCCAGCGAATATCCAGCGTCTTCTGCAGCTTCCGCACTTCTTCAGCTTGTACGGACGCGCGCTCACGAATCTCCAGCAAACGGGCGAAATCCCACATAAAGCCTGAAAGTTGCGAGTGCAACCACCCGCGTATCATCTGATTGTCGGGTGTTGTCAGAGCGAGAAGGAGCGGCAATGACTCAACCGGCTGAAGCAGGGTCTCCCGTCGCACCTGCTCGAGCAGCGGGGTGTCGTTCAAGACCAGGCTGCCGTCTGCCTGTTCGATCAGGCACGAGTCAAGAATCGTGTTCAGTGTCGGTGATGATTCAGACAATGATTCCAGAATGCCCGGCAGGCGATCGGCGGGCTGCAGTCGAAGAAGACGCTGCAACAGAGAGGGGGAGAGACGACTGCGCAGGGCGCGGAGCCAGATGCCCGTGCGGTGCCGTTCTTCCAGAGACATGCCTGCCAACGCTCTTTGCAGGCTGGTCTGCAGTTGTCCGGAAAGTTCGTTCCAGCAGGTGCGGGCGAAGGTGCCGCGCACCCCCGTTTGCGACAGGCGTTTGCTGACAAACTCGAGAACCGGCTGCGTGCCGACCGACGCCAGCGCGTGATAGGCACAGCGGGCGACATCTTCGCTGGGGTCATCGACCAATCGGAAGAGCGCGTCGGCGAAAACCGGGAATCCGAGGCGCCCCATGACGACGGCGGCGGTCGAACGATCGCGGGCGGAATGACCTTCACGCAGACCCGCAAGGGCTTCAAGTGCCTGGGGAATCAGGCGACGGCCGACTCCGTGTCGAAGATAGGAGAGAACGGCGCTGCCGCGCACCCGATGGTGAGGGTGATCGAAGAACGATGAGAACATCCATTCAAAATCGGGGTGCATGGTCTGATCAGCCGCATCGAGAACGTCGGCGATGCGTCGTGGGTTTGTACAAGAACCCAGATAGGCAGACAACGGTTGCACTTGATCGGCCGAGCGCAGCATGAACCGGGTCATGCCGGCGACCAGTGTGGCATCGTTGACCTGCGGCAATCGTTCGCGAATCAACTCGTGCAACTCGGGAAGATTGAGAGGACCGAGTCGCAGCAACGCCTTGAGTTGGACATCACGATCTGAATCCTGAAAGAGGCGTTGCAGCATTTGTCGTCGTGCCGTCGGCGGGAGCAGTTTGAATCCGTCGAGGCTGGTGGTCGGCACGTCAGAACCGTCGGTGAGCGTTTCACGGATCATTTCTGGATACAGGTTGAGCAGCGATCGGTTGAAACGCAGAGTCAGCAGAGCGATGATCGAGATGACGAGAAAAACGACGGGCTGTGCTCCGCTGTTGTAACTGTTCCAGGCAGCGAGTGCCAGGCCGAGTGAGGTGAGCGTGACGCAATCGATCAGGTTGAGCAGGCGTCGAACGTACGAGCGAATCTGCAATGGAAGAGGTTCAAGAAGCAGAACCCAGACTGGTGACATGAAAACAAAGGTGAGCGTGCGTGACAGATACTGAAACCCGGTGATGTTCCAGAAACTCGGCAGAAGCCAGGTGATCACGCCGAAAATTCCGAGAAGCACGGGCCTCAGCGCAAGAATCGACCCGAGAGAGAGATGCGTGAAAAACCAGCGTCCGGCAAAGGCCTGCAACATCAGGGTCGTTACCTCGATGACGGCATTCAGCGTTCCCAGCAGGGCGGCGATTCGAGCGGGTCGATCGGCGATCCCCGCATAGAGATCCGGCAGGCCGGCGTTGAACTGAAAATCGACGAGATTGACGACCAGACTGCCCATGACCGAAATGACAAACACCATGGAAGAGTACCGGCGATGTACCGGAGAAATCGTGGCCCAGCTGGTGAGAGACGGTATGGTACTTGATGCAGAACTCGACGTCGGTTGTTCCGGTCGATAACGGGAAAGAATCAGCCACGAGGCGAACCCGACCAGCGGAACCAGCACCAGAAGCGGAAAAAAGCCGGTGGTCGGCAGCAGAAGACGCAGGCTGACGCCTGCCAGGATCGAGCCGAGAGTGCCGGCGGCCAGCAGCGTGGGCAGGTGCAGGCGAGATTCCTGCAAGGCCCAGGTCTTGCCGACCAGATCATAAAACGATTGCGTTGCATGCAGATCCCAGCTGCGATACAGAATCAGGGCGGGAAAGGTGATCCAGCCGGTCGGGTGCGGGAAGAGAACGGCAAGCAGCAGGGTCAACAGGAACATTGGCGGAAGCGCTCGATGCAGAAACGGCTCTCCGTGCAGATGGGGGCGAGCGAGCAGATAACCCTGGGTGGTCACGAAGAGAATCGAGAAACCCACGTAGTACCAGGGCCAGCCTCCTGATCCGAATGATTCAAGAAACAGAGAAGAAAACGCAAGAATCAGAAACGTGTTGAACCCGCGCAGGCAGAAGAAAAAGCCCGCGAGGATCGGAAACGCCGAAAGGGAACTCATTGGTCCGGACGTTCGCGCTGGCGCCAGAGGTCTTCGATCAGTCGATTGCGTTCAAGCCGATCGGCCATGGCGTTGAACGCTCGCCCGGCGTCGCCGAGTTCATCGTCACCGACTTCGGAAATGCGCCAGGAAAGCACCCCGTCGCCGACCTTGCGAATGCCCTCGATCAGTTTCGGAATCTGCGTGATGAAACGATCGGCCATGACCAGACTGATGGCCATCGCGACGACCACGGCGGCCAGCACCATCAGCAGCAGTTGTTGTGAAAGCTCGTTCACGCGGCCGAGAACGGCTTCTCGCGTGCGTCCGACGATGAGCGCGGCCTGCAGGTCGGGGAACGAACGGGCGAACACGAGAAAGGAACGACCTTTCAAGGTGGTCCAGGTCGACTGCGGGGTCGCCTCATCAGGCCATGGATCGAGCAGAATGCCGCTCAGCGTGCTTGGCATGCCGGACCCGGCTCTGGCGATGATCTCGCCTTTCCGATCGATGAGAGCGAGAAACCCGTCGGGCGGCGCATAGCGGGTGAGAGTGTGCTGCAGAATGGCGCCGTTGAGATGAATACCCAGACTGAGTACGCGTACGACCTGATCGGGTTGATCGAGAGCGCGCACCGGGAACTTCATGACCACCAATGGCCCCTGGCGAACAGACGAGACCGCGTCGCTGATGACCGGTTGATTGGTGTCGACCACCGTCTTGAAAGCATCAATCAGCTTCTGATACGCGGCCCCTGCTTTCATCAGGTTTTTCCCGATAAGCCGGTCAGCCACCGGTGAATGGTTACGGTAAACGGCGGTCAGTACGGTTCCATTGCGATCATAAAGAATCGCGCTGAAGAAAAGGGGATTCTGTTCGAGAAACTCGGACAATCGGGGTTTGCAGCGTGCGGCATCGGGGTTCAGCAGTGACGGGTGCTCGGCGACATACTGAAGATGCAGGCGAATCTCTTCGAACTTCATCGCCAGCCCTTGTTTGAGCGCGTTGCTGAGGTGTCGTTGTGCGGTCATCGCGTCTTCTGTCAGATTCGTATGAATACGATACAGGATGAACCCGCCGATGAACACGGCCGCGAGCAGGACCACGCCGACGATCAGGATCAGCAGTTGGAAACGAATCTGACGAAACATGGATGGATGTCCTCGCGTGATGATGCGTCAGGGTACTGTAAAAAACCGTCGATGAAAAGCGCGGCAATCAATCAGTGCTTGCGCAGATGTTCGATCTCATCGTCGGTGAGAAGAGAAACGCCGCTGCTCGGTCGTCGGGGCGGTGCGGTATCGGTGTCTGGGAGCGACGAAGCGCCCTCGGCCTGACGTCGCCGTTCCTTCTGCCAGAACCGGGTGAGCGGAGTCGAAGCCGGAACGAGGACGGAACGGTAAAGTTGAAGCGCCTTTTCAGGGCCGAGCGCGTAACGGAAGACCCAGAACTCAAACGGAAAGAAAGAGATGGCGCCCAGGTCCGGGTATGGTTTGAATGATTCCGAGTTGCTCATCACCTTGATCTGAAGATCTTCGACCTGAGACCGCTGCAGTGAAGAACCGGGCAGCAACGGGAACACGCGATCGCACTCGGGCGGTGCCCCCTCGATGTTTTGGCCGAACAGGCGACAGCAGAAGGGCCGTGATTGGTGAATCAGGCACGAGCGCGACTCGGACGATCGAAACGCGCAACGCAGACGATATTCGCCGCTGACCTTCGTCAGGCGGCGCTCGAGATGCAGAACCTCATGCATGATCTGTCTGATCCGGCGTGGGGGCATGCCGGCCAGCATATCGCGAACGATCAGGTGATACTCGAGCGAATAAATCGACACTGAATTGCAGCAAGAACCGCAGTTGTCGCATCTGGTTTCGGGAATCTGCTGGTACAAGGTTCTCAGCAGGTTCATACCGTACATGCCGTGATCGGCAGAAGCCTGCAGTACCCTATTTAACAGGGCCTCTTCCTTCTGCTCGATCTCGCGAGCTGTCAGCTCTTTCAGAAACGACAGCGGATTCTCGTGTGACATGGGTCAACAAACCAAAGAAACGACAAACCCCTCAAACGCCCGGTTCACGGGCGCTTGAGGGTCGATGGGGACAGCGTCGGAGTTCAGCCGACAGGCCGAACGGCCGAATTACATGTCCTGTGAGCGCTCGCGGCGGGGGCCGTTGGGGCCGGTGCCCTGTGACTTGGCAATACTGACGGTCAGGGGGCGGCCATCCATATTCTGCCCGTTCATTCCCGCAACGGCGGCGTCAGCCGCAGCCTGGTCGGCGAATTCAACGAAGCCGTAGCCGCGAGAGCGGTTGGTGTGCTTGTCGGTGACGACGCGAGCGGACTCGACGGCACCAAACTTCGAGAATTCCTCTTTCAGGCGGTTGTCATCGGTAGCAAACGGGAGATTGCCAACAAACAGTTTCACGGACATGGACAGGTTCCTCCAGGAAATAATACTTACGGCTCGTTTCAACACGAACCATCGTGAAGAGCAGAAGCGAGCCGAAACTATTTTCCCGCACCTCGTACGGATTTGCAAGTCTTTTCTTCTCTCTCCTGTTGAGAGGGAAAACTTGACCGAATTTCCCTGTCTCTGTTATGATGCGCCGGCATCTGCGGGGTATCCCGTTTCAGCATGAAACCCCGCATGCAGAAAGAGTTGCGCATGATCCCGACCGTTCAGTATCAACCAGAGACCGATACGGTGTCTTTGCTCGATCAAACCCGACTTCCCTGCGAACGGGTGATGATGACGTGCCGTACAGTCGACGAGATGTGCGAGGCCATACGTTCTCTGCGGGTTCGCGGCGCGCCGGCCATCGGGGTCGCCGCAGCGTTCGGGTTGTACATCGGCTTGCGCGAATACACGGGCGGCGCGGAAAACGTATCGGCCTGTGTCGACGAAGTTGCCGCACGACTCGCGCAGACGCGTCCGACGGCGGTCAATCTGTTCTGGGCGCTGAACCGCGCGACCAGAGCGATTCATCAGGCTATTGCCGCCGCGGCTCCGGCCGCCCGCCTGGAAGCCGCCCGCGCTGAGGCTCTGCATCAGGCGCAGGTGATCATGCGCGAGGATATCGAGATGTGTCGGGCGATCGGTTTCTACGGTGCCGCGTATCTGCTCGACGGCGACACCTGGCTGACCCATTGCAACGCCGGCGCCCTCGCCACCGGCGGGTACGGAACCGCGCTCGGGGTATTCCGTGCCGCGAAAGAGCAGGGAAAACGCTTTTCGGTATTTGTCGACGAAACCCGGCCGTTGCTGCAGGGGGCCCGCCTCACCGCCTGGGAACTCAGGGAAGAAGGCATCGATGCCGTGCTGATCTGCGACAACATGGCCGCGTCTCTGATGGGTGCCGGGAAAATTCACGGGATTGTCGTCGGCGCTGATCGCATTACGGCCGAAGGCTGGGTGGCCAACAAGATCGGTACGTACGGCCTGGCGGTTCTCGCGCATTATCACCGAGTGCCGTTCTATGTTGCCGCGCCCGTTTCCACTTTTGATCTCGGTATTCGCCACGGGCGCGAAATCGCCATCGAACAGCGGGCGGCCGATGAAGTGACGCACTGGGGCGGAGTACAAACCGCTCCGCACGGAATGCCCGTCTACAACCCGGCTTTCGATGTGACCCCCCCGGAGCTGATTACGGCGATCTTCACGAATCTCGGCGTTCTGAAAGCCCCGTATGAGATCTCAATTCGTGAAACGCTGCAGGGTGCCGGTCTTGATCATCTGCACGGAGTCGGCAAGGCATGAACATACTGCGCGACTTTCAACAGGTCGGTGCCGATCTGTTCGCGGCTCGTCTCAACAACACCCATTCCGGCAATCTCAGCGTGCGCTTGAATCGCATGCTGGCCATCACCCGTACCGGTTCCATGCTGCACCGACTCGGACACAACGACATCGTGGAGACGCTCATTGACGGCGACGACCTCGAGACGCCGCGCGCCTCGCGTGAAATTCCAGTGCATCGGGCCGTCTATCGCCACATCGACACGCAGGCGGTGGTGCACGCGCACCCGCCTCATGTGATTGCACTCTCGCTTCTCGTTGATCGAATCATGCCTCTCGATGGTGAGGGCCGGTACTATTTCCCCCACGGCGTGCCGATTCTGACCGTCGACAACCCCGTCGGTTCGGAAGAAGTCGCTCGCGGGTTGCCGCCGCTGCTCAAAACGTCGCCGATCGTCGTCGTGCGCGGCCATGGCACCTTCGCCATCGGCAACGATCTTGAATCGGGCCTGCACTGGACGAGCAGTCTGGACAATATCGCCCAGATCATCCTGCTCAGTCGCCTCGGCATGCAGATCGCTCCGGCCGGTCGCGCCTGTTCACCTTCATGACCACGCTTTCATACCCTCGATAAGGACACCATTACCTATGTTGTTCCAGAAAACCTCAACCTCGATCTCACCCAAGCGCGAAGAAGAAATTCTCGAATTCTGGCGGAAGGAAGACACGTTCCGACAGACCATCAGGAACCGCGAGGGCTGTCCCGATTTCGTGTTTTTCGAGGGGCCGCCGACGGCGAATGGAACTCCGCACCCCGGACATGTGCTCACCAAGGCCATGAAAGATTTGATTCCCCGGTACAAAACCATGTGCGGCTATCGGGTCGGGCGTAAGGCCGGCTGGGACACCCACGGTCTGCCGGTCGAACTGGAAGTTGAAAAACAGCTCGGCATCAGCTGCAAGCAGGATATCGAAAAGTTCGGCATCGAGAACTTCATCAAGAAATGTCGCGAAAGCGTGTTCAAATACGAGGCCGAGTGGCGGCGCATGTGCGAGCGCGGCGGTTTCTGGGTCGATATGGACGACCCGTATATCACCTGCACCGATCAATACATCGAAACCGGCTGGTGGGTACTCGGACAACTCTGGAAGAAGGGCATGCTCTATGAAGGCCACAAGGTCGTTCCGTACTGCCCGCGCTGCGGCACCGCGCTTTCGTCACACGAGGTCGCCCAGGGATACGATGAAGCGGAAGACCCATCGGTCTACGTGCGCTTCAAGATCAAGAACCAGGCCGATACCTGGTTTCTGGTCTGGACGACCACTCCCTGGACGCTGCTGTCGAACGTGGCGCTCGCGGTGGGTCGCGATATCGAGTACGCGAAGGTGAAGCATAACGGGCAGACGCTGATCATGGCGGCCGCCCGGGTTGAACCGGTGCTGCAGAAAGACTTTGAGATTGTCGGCACCGTCAAGGGCGCCGAACTGCTCGGCGTCGAATACGAGCAGATGTATACCTATGTTGCGCCGAAGAAACGTGCGCATTACGTGATCGCTGCCGACTTTGTTTCGACGGAAGATGGTACTGGTATTGTCCATATTGCGCCGGCCTTTGGTGAGGATGACTACCGCGTCGGCCAGGCCCACGATCTGCCTGTCATGCAGCCGGTGAATCTTGACGGCAAATTCACCGACGAGGTCACCCCCTGGAAGGGCCGCTTCGTGAAGGATGCCGACAAGGACATCATCAAGGACATGAAGGCGAAGGGTATTCTGCTGTCGTCCGGTACCATCAAGCATACCTACCCGTTTTGCTGGCGCTGCGACAGCCCGCTGCTCTACTACGCCCGACATTCCTGGTTCATCAAGACGACGGCGTTCAAGGACGAGATTCTCGCCAACAACGAGAAGATCAACTGGTTCCCCGATCATATCAAGCACGGTCGATTCAAGAACTTTCTCGATAACATGATTGACTGGGCCATCTCACGTGACCGTTACTGGGGCACCCCGCTGCCGATCTGGCAGTGCGAGTGCGGTAAGCAGGAATGCATCGACAGTCGCGAGATGCTCTGCAAGCGGGGGAAAAACGTCGACCCGAAGATCGAGCTTCACAAGCCGTATGTCGACGATATCACCCTGGACTGCCCGGATTGCGGCAAGCAGATGAAGCGCGTGCCCGAGGTCATCGACTGCTGGTTCGATTCAGGCATCATGCACACCGCGCAGTGGCACTATCCGTTCGAAAACAAAGAGACCTTCGCGAAACAGTTTCCGGCCGATTTCATCTGTGAAGCGGTCGATCAGACGCGGGGCTGGTTTTACAGTCTGCTCGTGACCAGCACGTTCCTGCATCAGGCGCCGGCTTACAAGAACGTGGTGGTGCTCGGTCTCATCTGTGACAAGAATGGGGTCAAGATGAGCAAGTCGAAAGGGAACGTGGTCGACACCAAAGCGCTGTTCGAAAAATACGGGGCCGATGCGGTGCGCTGGTCGCTGTATTCGGGAACCGCTCCCTGGAACACCCGTCGCTTCTACGAAGAAGCCGTGTCCGATGCCGTCAGTCGATTTCTCGGCACGCTGCAGAACGTCTACAGCTTCTTTGTGCTCTATGCCAACACGGACAATCTCAACCCGACGCAGTTCAACGTGCCGGTCGCTGAGCGCGGCGAACTCGATCGTTGGATCATCTCACGGTTCAACCACACCGCGAAGCGCGTGCGCGAGACGCTCGATATCTTTGAAATCACGCATGCCACACAAGCGCTTGAGACCTTTGTTGACGAACTGTCTAACTGGTACGTTCGTCGCAGCCGTCGTCGCTTCTGGGCATCGGAACTCACGGCCGACAAGAAGGCCGCGTTCCGCACGCTGTATGAGGTGCTTGTCGGCACGGCGAAACTGATCGCGCCGTTCACGCCGTTTCTGGCCGAAGAGATCTACCGCAACCTCGTCTGCTCGGTTGATGCCAAAGCGCCGTCGAGCGTCCATCTCACCGATTACCCGGTCGCTGATCTGAAGAGCATCGACGAGGCACTCGAGAAGAACATGGGGTTCGTGCGCACCGTCGTGCAGCTTGGGCGTTCAGCCCGCAGCGAAGCGAACCTGAAAGTTCGTCAGCCGCTTTCCGATATGAAGGTGGTGGCGCCGGAACCCTGGCAGCAGGAAGTGCTGAAACGCATGCAGCCTATTATTCAAGAAGAGCTGAATGTGAAACAGGTGGTGCCGGTGGCGGCCGCCGACGATCTGGTGAAGTGCGTCATCAAGCCCAACTTCCGCACGCTGGGCAAGGGGCCGTTCAAAGGGCTGATTCCGAAGATCAAGGCTCACCTCGAACAGGCTGACGGCAATGCTGTGCAACAGGCGTTGTCGGCGGGCGGCTATACGTGTACGCTCGACGGCCGGGAAGTGAAGCTGAACGCCGAGGATGTCGAAGTCAGCAAGACCGCTTCCGGTGATTACGCCGTGGCCGCTGAAGGCACGTTGACGGTTGCCTTGAATCAGGTGCTGACCCGCCCGCTGGTCCTCGAAGGCATGGCGCGCGAGCTGGTGAACAAGATTCAATTCATGCGCAAGGAACAGAACTTCGATATTGCCGACCGCATCAGAGTGGCCTATCGCCTGGGCGAACACAAGAGCGCCGGCGATCTCGATGAGGCCCTACAGCAACACGGAGAATACATTCGCGGCGAGACGCTGGCCCTCGCCATCAAGGCTGACGCCGCCGCGCAGGGAACAGAGTGGAACATCAACGGGATCCCCATCCGGCTCGAAATCACCAAGGAGTCCAAGTCATGAAGTTCAAGGTCGATCTGAAAGAGTTTGCCGAGAGCCTGAGTCTGGTGGGCCGTGCCGTTGCCGTGAAGGGCGTGCGGGCAATTCTCTCGAACGTCCTGGTTCTTGCGGGTGAAAATCAGCTGCAGCTGGTCGGGACCGATCAGGAGATCATGGCCCTGGCGCGAATCTCGGCGCAGGTCGAGACTCACGGGCAATGCACGATTCCAGCCAAACTGTTACAGGAGGTTATCAGCAACCTGCCGGTCGACGAGTCAGAAGGGCTGATCACGCTCGAACAGCCGGCCGACAGTGAAGGGCTGATCCACGTTGCCAGTCGTCGCGGGAAGTACCACCTGAACGTTCAGGGAACCGAGGAGTTTCCGCCGTTTCCCATTCTTGAACGCGAGGATTTTTCCCGGGCGAAGGTCTCCGGAACCGCTTTGGCCGGAGCGATGAAGCAGGTCGCGATCGCGGTCGGTTCCGAAGAGTCGAACGCCGTGCAGCGCAGCATGTGCTTCATGTTTCAGAACGGCGAACTGCGCCTGGTGGCGACCGACAGCAAGCGTCTGGCAGTGACGCTGCTGAAAGGAATCTCGGTCCCGAAAGAACTCGAGAAGACCTTCCTGGTGCCGGGTCGTGCGGTCGGTGAAGTGCTGAAGATGGCTGAGGCGACGCCGGATCTCGCGATCGGCCTGTTCAAGGAACAGTTGGTCTTTATGTCCGATAAGCATCAGTTTTTGACGCGCCTGCTCGAAGGTCGTTTCCCCGACTATCAGCGAGTTATTCCGAAAGAGTGCAGTCGCAAGGCGATCTTTGACGTGAAGGCCCTGGTCCAGTCGATCAAGGCGGTTCTGCCGATCGCTCGTCAGAACAGCTTCATGATGTCACTCGACATGGGGAAAAACGAGACCAGAGTCTGGTCGCAGTCGAAGAACGAAGGAACATCGGAGATGTTCATTTCTTCCGAACTGCAGGGCGAACCGATTCAGATCGCTTTCAATGCGCGCTATCTGATCGATTTCCTCGGGGCGGTTCAGACCGAGAAGGTCAGTCTCGAGATGACGACACCCAGCTACCCGGGCTTGTTCAAGCCGGTTGCTGACGATAACCAGTATCAGTATGTGGTCATGCCGATCAGCATGCTGTA
This sequence comes from uncultured bacterium, assembly GCA_964472075.1. Lineage (GTDB taxonomy): Bacteria > Muiribacteriota > Ozemobacteria > Ozemobacterales > Ozemobacteraceae > CAYYIY01. The sequence continues at coordinate 90,469 of CAYYIY010000002.1, forward strand.
AACTGACGCCGAAACCACGACAAGTACCCGACATGGGGAAAAGGAGCGGATCATGACGGAACAGGAAACCAGACTCCTGCGGGAGCAGTTGACCAGTAATCGGGCGGAAACCCGAAAGAAAGCGTTTGCTGAGTTGAAAAAACTCAGTACCGATCAGGCGTTGAATGTGCTGACCTCGTGCCTGGATGCCAAGAACAGCGATGTACAGGCCGACCTGATGAAGGCGATTCTCACCTTCAAGGATGAGGCCCTGCCGTATCTGGTCAAGGCGTTCAACGACCCGCTGTGGCGCGTGCGCAAGACTGCCGCCGAAATTATCGGCTCGATGGGCGATCGGGCGCTCAGCAAGTTCCTGGCGCTGATCCCTCAGAATGAAGAAGACGTCGATTTCTGGATGGTACAAACGCTCGGCTTCATGGGCGGTGAAGCGACGCCGTATCTGATGCGCGCGTTCCATCACCCGAATCCGCGCATTCGCCTCGCAGCGGTGCGCGCGGCTGCCAACACCGGAGATCCGCAGATCATGCCGTCACTGATCGGCATGCTCAATGATCCATCGTGGTCGATTCGTAAAGCCGCGTACGACACGCTTTCGCGCATTCAGCACCTGAACCCCGAAGCGGTGATCGAAGCGATCAAACGAGCCGACATGGAAGCCAAATTCTGGCTGATCAAGCTGGCGGGGGAACGACAGGATCCTCGTCTGATCCCGGTTTTCTGCGGCATTATCGAGCATGATCGCGAAGAGGCCAAGCTGGAAGCAATTCGGGCCCTGGCAGAGATTCAACGTCCGGAAGCACACAAGGTGTTGATCGGCTACCTGTCTCATCGCTCCTGGATCGTGCGTAAAACGGCTGCCGAAGCCATCTGGGAACAGGGATACGGAGTCTCCGACGAGTTGTTGTCGGCAAGCTCCGCCCCGAATACCGACTCCCGGTTCTGGTCGGTCAAGATTCTCGGCCGCATGAACGAGCCGACCGCTTTCCCGCGGTTGATCGAACGGCTGCAGGACCCTGACCCGTCGGTGCGCGCGGCAGCGTGCCAGGCGCTGGGTTCGCTGGGCAATCGACAGGCTCTCGCGCCCCTGATGACACTGCTTGCCGACCCCTCCGAAGAGGTGCGCACCTCGGCCGTGCTCGCGATGAGCCAGATCGGCGAGAAGGATGACAAACAGACGCATCGCCCCTCGATGCCTTCGCATCTGCGCCCCGAAAATCAGCAGACCTGCGGTCATTGCGGCAAAAAAGTGAATCGCGATTTTTCCTACTGCCCGTTCTGTCTGGCGTCGCTGGGTACGAGTTGTCGAAAATGCGGACGCCCTCTGCAAAGCGATTGGAAGGGGTGTCCGGACTGCGGACAACGGCAGTAGACGATCGTTGACTTTCCACCGGCGGTTCCAGCACGGAGCCGCCGGTTTGTCTTTTGGAGAGATCGGGTAAGCGGGGGTCGGGGGCCGATCACGAGGCGTGACGTTCGCGATTACGAGGAACGAGCCGTGTGATCGAGAATGCGCCTCACGTACTGCGCCAGCACATGAGGCGTATAGGGTTTGGGAAGAAACTCCAGTCCTTCCTTGACGACGCCGTGGGTTTCGATGATCTCATCTGAATAGCCGGAGGTGAAGAGCACCGGCAAATCGGGAAACCTGGCGCGAAGCTGTTCGGCGAGAACTCGCCCGTTCATGCCGGGCAGAATGACGTCGGTGACCAGCAGAGCGGGCGGCTGTGCCTGTGGTGAAGCCAGAGACTCGAGGGCTGTTTCCCCGCTGGGAAAAGCGCGAACGATATATCCCTGTTTTGATAGAAAGCGGATCATCAGCTTGCGCAGCGAGTCTTCATCTTCCACCAGCATGATGGTTTCGCGGGTTTCGCCGGCGTTGTCGGATGCGGGAAGGCCGGGCGCGACGGTCTGCTGCAGCAGAACGGCTTCAACCCTGGGAAGAAAGATATGAAATGTGGTTCCGGCCCCTGGCGCCGAATCGAGAGAGATCCAGCCGCCGCTCTGTCGCACGATGCCGAAGACGGTGGCCAGCCCAAGGCCTGTCCCTTTTCCTGCGGCCTTGGTGGTGAAAAACGGTTCGAAGAGCCGCTGCTTGATTTCCTCACTCATGCCGGTTCCGGTGTCACGAATGCTCAGGCAGATGAACGAACCGTCCGGAACCTCGGGAGGTCGACCGAATCGCGATGACGGCTGATCAACGTGTGAAAGCGTGATGGTGAGCGTTCCCCCGTCGGGCATGGCGTCACGGGCATTGATGGCCAGGTTCACCAGAATCTGTTCGATCTGCCCGGGGTCGGCTCGAACACAGGAGGCGGACGAAGGGGTCTGAAAGTCGAACCGAACCTGTTCGCCGATCAAGCGCTCGATCATCTTGCGGGTTTCGTTGAGCAGATGATTCAAGTCGATGACTTGTGACTGGCTCGGCTGTTTGCGTGAAAAGGTGAGCAGCTGGCGTGTCAGAGACGATGCGCGATGAGCCGTCTGAGCGATCTCGTCGAACATGGCGCGACCGGGGTGATCGGGAGGGAGTTCCGTACGTCCGAGTTCAGCATGACCGAGAATGGCTGTCAGATAGTTATTGAAGTCATGTGCAATGCCGCCCGCGAGTCGGCCGATCGACTCGATCTTCTGGGCCTGTCTGATCTGTTGCTCGAGCATTTGCTTCTCGTCTTCGGCCTGCTTGCGGTCGGTAATGTCGATGAGAATGCCAAGCACTCCAAGAATGATTCTATTGTCCCGAATGGGAGCAATAATCATGCGATACCAACCTGTACTATTGTCGCGGGGAAAGGCACGTTCGACCTGAAGGAACTCCCCTCCGAGAGCTCGCTGAATGTCTCCGCGGAGAATGCTCATGGTTGACGGACTCAGAAACTCCTCAAACCGATGGCCCAACTGCTGCCCCCAGTGTTTGATCGAACCGGGGTTCTGAAGCGTCAGGCGCAACTCGGTGTCGCACATCCAGAAGTCAAACGGCAGGGTTTCAAGGGCGGCGGAAACCAGGGCTCGGCTCTCGCGCAGGGCGGCCTGCGTCTGCCGACGCTCGGATTGATCACGCCACTGGCAGTACAGCATGTTGCGGCCCTGGAATGGAATCACGGCCAGGGTTACCTCGACGAACAGCTCGCTTCCGTCCGGTCGCCGATGCAGCCAGTCGAAGCGATGCATGCCGCGCTGCCTGGCCAAAGCAAGCATTTCAGTTGCCTTGTCAAGAGAGTTTCGCCCGTCAGGTTGTGTTGGAGGCGAAAAATCCGCAGGATGTTTTTGTACAAGGTCGTTTTTGTGCGACAGACCGAGAATGCGTAGAGCAGCTCGATTACATTCGATAAAACGATCCTGATCGATCAAGAGACAGGGGTCCGGGGAAAGTTCGAACAGATCGCGAAAACGCTGTTCTCCTTCCTGAGCGGCGGCTTGCGCGGCCTTCAACTCTGTAATATCGCGACCCTCAGGAACCAGAAACAGAATCTTTCCGCTCTCGTCGCGCACGGCGCTCATGGAAAAATCGAGGATACTGACGTCGCCGGTTCTGCCTCGGGCTTCGATCTCGCAGCGAGAAAAGCCGCCTTGAGCCGCACTGAACACAGCTTCGCGCACCTGACGCTGAGATTCGGGCAAGCCGTTCCACCAGGGGGTTTCCCAGAAGAGGCGTCCGATGACGTGAATTTCCTCATATCCGATGAATTCGAGAGCCGGGCGGTTCGCTGCCAGAAGAGTTCCGTCGGGAGCGACCATTCCCATGAATTGAAAGGTCTGATTGAACACGGCGCGGAACTTGCGTTCACTTTGCCGCAGAGCTTCGGTTTGCTGCTGAGAGGCGGTTGCGCTGCGCTCGAGCTCGATCGTTCGACGGTTGACGATGGCGCGCAACTGAATGTTCCAGAAAACCGAGCCGAGCAGAAGTACGGCCAGACCGATCAGGACAATGGCGACCTGTTGCTGCACCTCGGAACGCTGCTTGTGAATCCAGTGGCGCTCGATAGCGGTGCGTGTGCCCGGCGGAATATTCTTCATGGCGCGATCAACGAGCGTGCCGAGCATCTCGAGGTCGCGTCGAACCCCGACGGCCAGAGAGTAGGACAACGGGGTCGTGAAGGCGATGGAAAGCTGATTCAGATTGTGTTCGTGGGCGTGATACTCGAGGCTGCCGATGTCGAGAAGTCCGGCATCTGCGCCGCGTAAAAGGACTTGACCGAAGAGATCTTCAACACGACTGCAGGGGACCAGACGAATCTGCGGACAATGAGAAGCCACCCAGTTGGTGTCGGCCCAGCCTTTGAGCGAAGCCAGACGCTTGCCGTTGAGGCCGGCAAAATCAGTGAATTCCGAGCCGTTAAGCGTGAAAATGACGCTTTGCAGCTCGGTGATGGGCGGAGAGAAATGCATGAATTCCTTTCGCTCTTCGGTGATCTTGGCGCTGGCCACCAGGTCGATTTCACCGCTCTTCATCGCGTTCATGACGTGTTGCCATGAGGGAAGATCCGGTTCGATGATCAGGTCGAGATCGAGTTGTCGGGCGATCAACGTGATCGTGTCACCAACCACACCTCGAAGACTTCCATTGGCATCGAGAAACTCATACGGCGGAAAGTCCGGGGTGACGCCGATGCGCAACTTCCGATGTTGCCTGAGCCAGTCCTGCTCCTCGCTCGACAAGGTCAGGGCCGGAGGTTCGACCAGGTAGCTCGGCAATGTTGGCGCGGCCGTCAGAGACATCACCTGCAGAAACACGAACAGAATGACGCACCCCGCGCTGGTCAGATGATGAAGCCGCCGGCAGCGGGGGTTCGACCCGGAAGGTCGACGTGTTTCAGAAGAGAAGTCAGGGACATCCATGTTCCTGCATTGTAACGTACTCGCTTTCAGGCAAGCGACAGGCAATCTTGACTTGCACCCCGGATTCATCTACCTTCGGCGCGACGCCTGCCGCCGGGAATCTCTATCACAAAGGATTGTTTATGAACCCCGAAGCTTTCGACGCCCTGTTCCATGATCTGCTCAACTTGAAAAAACTTCGGCGTACCGGTTGGTGCCTGCGTGGAATCAGAGATGGTGAGTCTCTCGCGGATCACGCTTTCGGAGTTGCGATTCTGACGTTGCTGCTGGTCGAGTTTCATCCGCAGCTGAACCGGGATAAGGCGGTGCGTCTGGCGCTGCTGCACGAGCTGGGAGAGTGCCGCGTCGGAGATATCCCGTTCCCGGCCCTGACCTATCTGAAGGGGAAGTCGGAAGCCGAGCGATCGGCGGTGCGTGACCTGCTGGCGCCTTTGAAAGACCGACAGGAAGCGCTGTTGTCCGAGTATCTCGAATTCGAAGACAACCAGACTGACGAAGCCCGATTCGTGAAAGCCGTCGACAAACTGGAGATGCTGGTGACCGCGGCGGAATATGAACGTACCGGATACCGCTCGCTGACGGATTTCTGGGAGAACACAACCACGTTCGACTGCTTCAAGGAATTTCCCCTGCTGAGTGAGCTGGCCGATCGCCTGCGACGCTTGCGCGGCGAACGACTCGGCACTGCGGGACCCGTCGGCTGAAATCAGGCCTCCGGCGGTTGGTGCGGTCGGGCTGCGAAACGCATGGAAAAGGCGATTCAGACGCCGACGTGTCGAATCAGGGCGCCCCGACCACCACCAGATACAGGGGTTCTTCTGCCGCCGGGAGTTGCAGCGCGGCTCGCACCTTCGAATCGTCGAAGCCGCCGATCAATCCGGCTTCGAGTCCGAGTCCGACGGCCTGTAACAGCAGATTCTGAGCGGCATGTCCCGCCTCCATATAGGTGAAACGGACGCCGCGCGTGCCATACTTGGCTGATGAGCGGCCTGACACTCCGGTGATGGCAAAGATGGCTGACCCCTGGGCAATCCATGCCTGCTGGTAGGACGCATCGACGAGTCGTTCGCGTCGATCCCCGTAAGAGTCCAGTTGCAACTGATGCGAAGCGGGCAGATAATGCCAGACTCCGGTGGCAATACCGTCGATATTGGCAGCCAGTAATCGAACCTCGAGCGGATACAAACCGCCGCCCGAGGGGGCCGTGCGAAATCCTTCCGGACTGGTGACACCCTGCGCGGCCCAGAGAAGCTGTGATGCCTGCGCGATCGTCAGTGGTTTGCGTGAAAACGAGCGCACGGTACGGCGCTGCGCCATGGTCTCTTCGAGTGAACGCAGACCGGAAAGACTGGGTTCCGGCAACGGAACGATTGTCTTGTCCTTGCCCTGCAGTGGCAGTTGTGATTGCGAGAAACTCGTACGCTCAAACGGGTAAAAGCTCAGCGTGATGCTGAGAAAGACAATGATCAGAAAAAACGTACGTGAGCGAAGAAAGTTCAGCATGTCCAGTGTGAGAGTGAAACGGTACCTTTGTTTGAGCCGGTGTAGGGCAGACTCGTATTTCTGCGTGGACACTGTACCGCAGAATTTCTGAAAAGAAAAGAGACCAGGTGAAATAATTCATCGACCACGAATGATTTTACCGAATGAGGGTCGAATCAGCAGAGGCTCGATATGAAACGGCGATGAGTCAGACGAATATTGCTCTCAAGATCACAAGAACTAGTACATAAAGAACGGGAGATGGGCGCCGCGAACAACGACCCGCTTCAAGAGCCGCGTGTGCTGCTATATCCGGGGTTTTCAGCGGCAGGTGGGACGACTGAGACGGCGCCGGAGCGAGAAGAGGCGATTGTTCCCGGCATGGTGAGGGAATCTCCCGGGCGTCTGCCGATGACGAAGACGATGGTTCCGAGTATGACGCCGAACCAGAGGGTCAGAGCGCGAATCAGCAGGGTTGCCGAAACGGCGACCTCTTTTGAGAGGCCGACGAGAATGAAGAAGCCGCCCATGGTGGTTTCGGTCACGCCCAGCCCACCCGGCAGAAACGATACGGCACCCAGAATCGACCCGAAGGCATGGGCGAACAGGGCGATTCCCAGAAGATCGGGGCGGTCGACACCCATGGCTTGAAAAATGAAATACAGCGCGAATCCTTCCCCGGCCCACGAGAGCGCGCTGAGCGGCACTGTCAGCAGCAGAGATTTCAGCGACAGCAGATGAGCGGTGCTTTCCTGAAGAACCATCAATGAAGCGTGCAGACGTGCAAGTTTCGGTGAACGATTCAGAATGAGGGTGTCGAGCAGTTTCCAGAAGCCGGGCCGGGTAATGAGAAGAGTTCCGCAGGCGATGACGCCGGTGATGATCTCGAGCATGTGCCCGCCGTAGGCATAGCGACTGTAACCCACGGCAGAGAGGGTGATCAGCCCGAGAAGGTCGGTCAGACGTTCGGCCATGACGATCGGCGCCGTTCGTGCGGCGGGAATGCCATATCGACTCCTGATCAGCACGGACTTGACCAGCTCGCCGACTTTCCCAGGGCTGAGAATCATGGTGAATGCGGAAAAGAAGACCCAGAGACTGTCGGTCAGCGAGAGTCGAATGTCGAGCAGGCGCAGAAAGAAGCTCCATTTGAGAAAACGCAGAGCGTAGTTGAACAGCACGGCTCCGACGATCGCGGCAAGCCGGTGTCCCGACAGCCCTGAAACCAGCTGGGTCACACGACCGAAATCGGTCAGGAGAGCGGTCGCGGTGATCCAGACGACCAGAGCCAGAAACAGAACGATTGCCAGACGTTTTGCCAGAAACCCGACAGACATGAGCGGTACTCTGCATCAAACGGGAATGAATTGCAACCAACGTGGTGCGATGGGGTGAACCGTGCTACCATACGGTATCTGCCCGTTCCGGGCTGCAAGGGAGGGAAGATGATGCGACGATCCATGTTGGCGCTCGTAGGGTTGATGCTCTTCACACTCAGTGGAGCCGCGGTCACGGCGGCGCCGTTTCTGGTGTTCACCGGCGAGGCAAGTGACACGCGCGATTTGTACCAGATAGATCTGGCGAATATGAACATTCAGACGCTGGTGAAGACAGAGAACAATGATTGCATGGCGGCTGTTTCTCCCGATGGAAAAAGGTTCTGTTTCGTGTCAGACCGGCAGGGGGCCATGTCGCTGTATCTGCTGCCGCTTCCGACAGAAAACGCCGTTCCCACCGACATCTCGGGGGGAATGGGCGCCTACTCGTTCCCTGCCTGGTCGCCCGACGGCAAGAGTATTGCCGTGTCCTACGCCCCCGACCCGGAGGCTCGGCTGGAGAAGCGCAAACTGGTGCTGCTCGATCCGGAAACCCGCAAACAGCAGATTATTCTGGACAGTGCGACCTGGCCGAAGCCCGACGGTGTCGAACTGGTGCTCGACCGGCCGCTCTGGATCGACGAAAAGACGCTGGTGTTCGTCGCGGTGGAATATGCCGATCCGACCGATGCGCCGCGCATCGTGAGCTCTACGCTGTATCGCGTGTCGCTGCCCGATGGCAAACCCGAACGACTGGTCGGCGGTGAATCCTATTATGATGCGTCCGGCTCTTCGCGCGGGTTTTCCGCCTCGATGCCGGCCCGTCATCGGGCGGGCGTTTCTTTTGCCGCCATCGAGGGCAGATTCAAACGAACGCCGATGACGACAACGATTGATGGGCTGAAGAAGCAGGTTATTCCTCTCAAGGACCCGAACTTCTTCGGGCCGTATCTTGAAACGGGTACCGGCTGTGTCTATGGCATACAGGATGACGAGGGGCGTTTGAAACTCATGTTTCAGGCCGATGAAAAACAGAAGCCGGTGCCGATTCCGTTTTCCGGCAACTCGTACGAACCTGTTCTCATGCCCTGAGCCATGGATGTCTGGACGCTGCGGCGTCACGTTCGAGAACTCAACCATCGTCTGAAAGAGCACCCTCTGGTGCTGCGCGTGGTCGAGTGCATTCCGAGCGGATGGGGCCTGGTGCTGCGGTGCGCCGACGGCTCGACCGGCTGCCTCGAGTTTCATCTCGACGGTGAAAAGCAGGGTGTTCTCTGGAATCCGGATTGGGTGGAAGCGCCGGCGGAATCGTCGCTCGGCCGGGCGATGGTTCGCCGTCTTGCAGATGCACGCGCCGGTGAGGCGCGCGTGCTCGACTACGACCGCGTGGCCCTGTTTCCGTTTCAGCAACGCGACCGCCTGTTCGGGCACATCTGCCGCAGCACCCTGATCATCGAATGTACCGGTCGCGTGGCCAATCTACTGCTGACTGACGAGAACAGGGAAGTCATTGAGCAGGCACGTGCGACGGCGAACAATCATCCGAAATCGGAGTATCAGCCCCCGATTGATGATCATGCAGTCATTCTTCCCGGCTGTCCGGACTCGGACTCCTGGCGAAAGGTTCTGGCGTTGCCGCCGGGTCAGTGGCGTCGCGACCTGCCGTGGCTCTCGCCGCTGCTCTGCCGCGAGCTGGCTTATCGCATATCGGAACAACCTGTTGACGCCGTTGAGACTGCTCACCGACTCGTACAAGAGCTTGAAGGCGAGGGGCCGGTACGCGTGCTGGTTGATGGCACGAAATTGACGGCGGTCACGACCGCTGAGTTGCGACATCTGTCGCAGATGAAGGCGCACACTTTCGATACGGTGAACGAAGCCCTGCTCTGGATCGAACGTGAGTTGATTTCAGCCCGTCGAGACCGGCAGTTGCGTGATCGAGCGCTCGGACAATTTCAGAAACGCCTGCAACGACTGGAACAGGCAATTGCCGAAGAACGTGAACGACTGGCGTCATTTGAGCGGGCTGAGCAATGGCGGCATCAGGGGGATCTTCTGCTGGCAAACGCGCACGTGATTCCACAACGGGCATCGGAAGCCCGGGTGACCGACTGGGTAACCGGCGAAGAAGTGGTGATTTCGCTTGACCCGGAGGCGACGACGGCGCACGCTGCCCGAAAACTCTTTCAGAAATACAAGAAAGCGCTGCGCGGCCGCGAAGAGGGTCGCAAGCGTCTCGACACGCTGACCTCAGAAGCGGCATGGGTGCGCGAGCAGATCTGGTTCTGCGAGCATGCGGCCGGAGTTGCGGAGTTGCGTGAACTCATCCTTGAATCCACCGCACGTCGTCGAGCCAAACGAACCTCGGACGGTCGGCGCGAAGCACGCGAAAAGATGGAATCGAAGCGGATTCAACCGTTTCTTGAACTGGACGGATGTCGATTTTATGTCGGTCGCAACGGACGTCAGAATGATCTGATCACCTTTCGCCTCGGTCGACGAGGCGATCTCTGGTGTCATGCGAATGACGTGCCCGGCGCGCATGTGGTGGCTCGCCGGTCTGACGGATCACCGACGGAACTCGACGCTCATCGTGCTGCCGTGCTGGCGGCGTACTTCAGTTTTGCCCGCCAGGGAGGAAAAGTCCGAGTCGATGTAACAGATATTGCTTATGTCAAGCGTATTCCGGGGGGTGATCCCGGTCGGGTTTCGTATACGCATCAGCGAACCCACGTCGTCGACCCGCTGGAAGCGGAACCGTGGCTGCCGAAACCGTGAAACGATCGCCGCGAACTTTGTGACTTCAAACTTCGTGACAAAGCAAGCGCCCCCGCCGCAGAGCGACGGGGGCGCTGAAGATGACGATCAGGCTTGAACGGGGGCGGGCTTCTTCGCGCCGCGAATCATCATGAAACCGCCGGCGAAAATCGCGACGGCGAACACCAGCAGGGCGATCCCCAGCACCGGGCGATACGCGATCCAGCCGATGGCGATCATGACCAGCGACAGCGGAGCGGCCAGGAAGAAGGAGAGCATACCGACGCCGGCACCCATAAGATTGCCGAGGAACGGAATGACATCCGCCAGCACGACCAGCGGGTTGAAGATCATCGAGATGCCGATGTACATCAGCAGGAACCCGAAGATGCGCAGACCCCAGGTCATCATGGTGTTGGCCGACTGAGCGCTGGCGAACATTTCCTGCGCGCTGCGATTGCCGCTTTCAAGCATCTCGAGCTTGTCGCCCGCCTTGGTCTGGTACGGGCGGAACGACTCGCCGGTCTGCTGCGCAATGACGCTGATCTGGCCGGGAAGCACGGCATCGAAGCTGATCTTGATATCACCGATCTTCGGATTGGAAGGATCGGCGCCGGCACTATACAACTTGCCGCTCACGACTTTCATGCCGCCGGGGAATTCCGTGGCCGAAGCCGTCGCTCCGGCTTCACCCGTCGCGGGTTTGGAAGTCGGATCAAGGGGAGTCCAGTTGCTGATCCGGCCGACCAGGCTCGGCGAAAGCGTGAAAGCGCCGAGTTTGACCTGTGATGCTTCGAACGACTGACTGCTGTAGGGCATCGAGCCGGGATTCTGATGCTCGGAAGATTTCTTGAAGTTGCTCGAATCAATGGCAACCGATGACCAGACCTTCTTGTACGAATATGTGGTCACGGTCTCGGTGCCGCCACCCAACTTTTTCTGCTCTTCCGATTTTTTCTCTTCCTGCCACTGGAACATCTCGACGGTACGGCGCAGGCGTACCGCAGGCGCCGAAACGTTGAACTGAGCATCGGTGAGATTGCCGTCAACCTTCGTGGTTCCTGTCAGGTGCACGAGTTTGTTTTCATTGGCGGGGTCGACTTTATCAGCGGCCACGGTGACGACCGCGCCGAGGCCTTCTTCCAATGAGAGGGCCGTGGTGACCGCGCGACCTTCATTCCAGAACAAGAGACCCGCGGCGATGAGCATGAGCACAAACCCGCCGATGATTCCCTTGATCGAGTCACCAAGACGACTGAACCACCCTTTGTGAGTGACTTCCGTGTAGGTATCGTTATTCGACATGTGCAACCTCCCAAAAGAATGTGTACGGCTACCGGGCAGCCGCGAAATCACCTTCTTGTTTAACCGATATTCGACCGAAAGAAAAGAAAAATGTCGCGAGCGGTTAGAGGCGGCGCAGTCCGTCCGGGGTCAGTCGGCGTTTTCCGGCAAGGGCGGCATCGATCTCGCCGAGCAGTTGTTCCCGATCGCGTGGCAGGGCGCCGGTGATGGGCAGGAAAGACGAGGCGTGGTTGGCGGCGAAGACGGTGCGTTCGAGTCGCAGGCCGGCGAGCAGCTCGCGCAGTTCGAGCAGAGTTTCGCGCGGATCGAGCAGTCGAAACCGCCCTTCCTGTGCCTGTTGCCACAACGGGGTGCCCGGAATCAGCATCAGGGTGAGGGCGCTGAGCAGGCGCGGCTGCATGCGATTGAGCACGTCGGCGGTGGCGCGGGCATGTTCGAGCGAACGCTCGGGGCCGCCAAGCCCCAGCAGCACCATGACCGACACTCGCAGGCCGGCCTGCTGGGCCTTTTGGACCGCCGCGATCATGTCGCTCGCTGTCGCCCCTTTGCGCATGTCGGCAAGAATGGCGTCTGAACCGCTTTCGAGGCCGAGATACAAGGTGTTGAGACCCGCGGTCTTCAGACGCAGGAGATCCACGTCGGTCTTGCTGCTGATGCCGCGAGGCCCGGCATAGGCGGCAAAGCGGCGAGCCTGTGGAAATATCGATTGGGTGACGGCAAAGGCTTCGAGCAGGGCTTCTGTCGTCAGCATCATCGAGTCGCCGTCGGCGAGAAACACACGCGTGGCGTACGTGCCCCACGGCTCGAGTTCGCGCAGCCAGAGCGCGTGCTGACGGAACTCCTCGGGGCGCCGCACTCGAAACGGCAGTCGTTGATAGGCTCCGCAAAACGCGCAGCGATTGTGCGGACACCCCGTGGTCAGCTGCAGAATCAGGCTGTCCGCCTCGGCCGGGGGGCGGATCGGATCACCGACATACGAAATGGGAAGAGGTGCCTGCATGGAAGTTCGTGTCGCTATGGTAGCAGAAACGGACCCGCGGTAGAATGTGCCATCCTGTTCAGGTTGAGGCATGCATGAAACGCGACTTTCCGATTCTTGAATTCGACCCGGCGACTGAGGCCGTGCTGAACCCGCGGGTTAAAAAGGGGCGCACGCTGCCCGACCGCGCCGTCTTCTGCTTTTTTCGCGAAGTAGTCGAAAAGTTCGCTCGGGAAAAGAACGCGCGAACGGCGCATCGCATCACATGGGAACACGGCACGCACAAGATCTATGAAACCGAGTGGAACGGGCGACCGATCGCCTTTCTGCAGCCGGGAGTGGGGGCGCCGATGTCGGCAGGTCTGATGGAGGAACTCATTCCGTACGGGGTGCGCACGTTTGTGGCCTGCGGCGGGGCCGGCACGCTTCGCTCGGAACTGTGCGTCGGACACATCATTCTGCCCACGGCGGCCGTGCGCGATGAAGGCACCTCGTATCACTATCTCGCGCCGGCGCGCGAGGTGCCCGCGCAGCCGTCGGTGAACGACGTGTTTCGCTCTCTGCTCACCGAACGTCAGGTGCCTTTCGTCGAGGGAAAGACCTGGACGACGGATGCTCCGTACCGGGAGACCAAAGCCAAAGTGCAGATGAGACGCGAAGAAGGGTGTGTGGCGGTTGAAATGGAAACCGCCGCCCTGCTGGCGGTGGCCGCCTTTCGGGGGGTCGCGTTCGGTCAGTTTCTCTATGCCGGCGATGATGTCGGCGGCGAAACCTGGGATGCACGCGGGTGGTCGAAACGTACCGACGTTCGTGAGGCGTTGTTTGAACTGACTCTGGAAGCCTGCAGCCGACTGTGACGTCGCGCGAGAGGTTATCGACTCCCGGTGGTTGAGGCCGGGGTGCCGCGTGTAAAGGCGATCGGCATGACCCCCATCGCCCGGGCTTCTTCGATGTCGACGATTCCGTGATTGGCTTCGCCGGTTTCGATTTCACTGCGATGTTCGGCATAGAGATCGCGACCGGCTCGTACGGCTGCGACGAAATTTTTCCAGGACGGTCGATCGGCGTATTCGTCGCCGAAGAAGTGATACAACTCGGCATCGACCGCTTCCTCTTCCTCTTCGCCGCTCTCGAGGCCTAACTGCGTTGTCTCGATGAAACGTTTGGATGCTCGGTCGTCATCGAGATAAAACCCCACCCACATGTGTTCCGGGGTCATGACCAGAAACGCGTCGATGCCGATCTTGCGCAGGATCGAAGCGAACAACACGCTGCCGTCGACGCAGTTGGCCTGACTTGAGGCCATGGTCTCGTCCAGAAAACGTACGAACTGACTTCCGACTTTCTCTGCATTGTCAGAAGACCCTGCGAGTGAAGAGTAGTGGATTCCTTTCGTATGCAGCAGGTGCCAGATCGCATACACCTGGCGATACACTTCTCTGGGGTCACCCGACTGGTACTCATCGAACTGGGTGACGATCTTCTGTGCGAAAGCTTCTTTGAGCAGCGAGTCGACGAGGGGGTGGTTTTCGTTGACATACGCGGCATACATCCACCAGGTATCCTTGAACTCGTCATTCTCTGCAAACGTGAACGGACAGTCATTGATGGTATGCAGCTTCACTGTCCGAGTTTGTCGGCCGACACACTGGTTCCCGATCCAGAGTTCCGCGGTGATGTCCGTCGGCATGGCCTGTCGGGCCTCGAGCAGGGCGGGATACCGCCAGAGAATCTTGGGTCGCAATCTGATCTTCTGATGCGGCGCCGGCAAAGATGCTTCCAGGACGCTTTCGTCCATGACGGCTTTGCCGGTGACGACCAGACGCACCGGCAGAGAAGCTGCGGGTACCGTCAGAGTGACGGAGATCGGACCCTCGGACTCGCCGAGCACGAGGTCTCCCGACGCGACTTCCGGGGTATCACTGGCATTGATCTCGGCCTGTGCTCGGGTCGATGCCGCGATAATGTACGAAGGGAACAGTCGATCCTCAGGCTCGACGTGCAGCTGCCAGGCCGGCTGATCCGGTGCGGTGGGGGGCGAACCGCCGAGTAGATCGAGTAAACCGGCCCGAACCGGAAACAGCGGTGAAGTGAGCATCAGCGCGAGAATGCCGGCGGTGCCGAAGAGGAACGCCTTTTTCAGCCATGACATATCAGCCTTTGACCCAGGCGACGATCACGTCGACCAGGACCTCCTTCACCAGAAAGATCGATGCGGGAATCGCGAATACCGAGATCATTGGAGCAACGGCATCAAGATTGAACGGCCAGTGCGGCAGAGCCTCGATCTCTCGCAGTTCGCGCCGCCGTTGGAGAAAACGCTCGGTCGATGCGGTGCTCTGTCGCTGCTCGGTCAGCATCGCATGCTCGGCTTCGATAAGCAACGGCAGATGACGCCGATACAGAATTTCCTTGCGTGCCATAAGTAAAGATCGCAGACGCCATTGGGGAACCGTCAGATACAGAATCGGAGCGATGACGGCACAGGCGAACACCCCTTCCATGAGCATGATCTGCAGCGCATGCGTTTTCATGTCGCCGGCGAACAGCTGATAATTCGTGAGAACCATGGCGAGAAACGCGACCGACATGAGCGACACGCCGAGCGACGCGCGAGCGTACGAGTTGCCGAGCGCCGAGATCTGGCTCCAGCTGAAAAGCGTGTCTGCCTGTTCCGACAGGCGCAGCGTGATGGCGTTGATCAGACGACCGAAGTAGAGGATCAGCCAGATGGTGTGAGCCATACAGCCGATGCCGACAATCAGAAAGGCCGTATGCATGATGAACGGCCAGGAATAGAGAATCTCACGGACATCCCACGATGCTGCAATGCGAAAGGTTCCGAATGCCAATGCCGAGACGATGCCGACGATGGCCGGATCCCAGCCGTTTTCGTGCCGTTCGACAAATCGGTGTACGAGTTCGTTCATCGGGGAATCGCTCTGGGGAAGAAGACGAAGGGCGGCTTCCAGAGTGAGCCTTCTGGCACGGATGAAGGCCGGCCCGATGACGCCGAGCGGGAAGGCAAAGATCCACCAGAGATTTCGCGCCGGATGAAACCGATCGGAAAAAAAGGAAGCAACGAAGATGAACCCGAACCACAGGAAAAATCCGGCAAACAGAACCCAGCGGCGTGTTGTCATCGGAGTCAGCCAGGTTTCCGATGGTTCTGCGTTGTACGAAGTCGGGCCCGCGGATATCGACACGGCGCTGGTGACGGAAAGTCCAGGTTTGTTCTTGTCAGATACGGCTTCTGACACAGACTTTGATTCGGGTATCTTTGCGTGAACCATGGCGTCGGCTGTCACCATCTGCTTTTTTTTATCAGAGGGAGCTACTCGTGGCTTCTTGTGTCGTCCCATCAGAAATCGGCCTCAACCAAAGCGATCAGCAGTTGTCGAAAGTCCTCGACCGATGAAATCGAGACCCGTTCGTCAGGTGTGTGAGCCCCCAAAATGGAAGGGCCGAACGAGAGCATGTCGAGTTGTGGATTCGCACGGGCGAACGAACCGCATTCGAGACCGGCATGCACCACCTTCAGGAGCGGCGGCGAACCGAACAGACGCTGATGAATGGCGATGGCGCGTTTCACCAAAACCGAGTCGCTTTTGGGTTGCCATGGTTCATACGGTGTTTCCTCGCGACAGACCCCATGAACGATACGGGCGTGATACGCCATGCGACGACTCAGATACCGTAACGCATACTTCGATGAACTCTGCAGATGACACATCAGCGTGAGATGATCGGATTCCATGCGCAAAACACCAGGATTCGCCGAGGTTTCCACCTGACCGGGGTAGGACGCACTCATGATCAGCACTCCGGCCGGAAGCGACAGAAGAAACGTGGGCAATGCCTGCGCCGCTGCGTTACTCCAGGCTGTTCGGTCGAGAGACGAGGGGTCGGCGAGATCGATCGAGATCCGCATCTTCGGGTCGGTGGCGGCGAAGTCCGCACAGAGGCGGAGCGCGGCTTCCATCAATCGTGACTGCACCGCCGGGTGCTGCGACCGGGAAATCCAGATGAGGCATTCGGCATCGCGCGGAATCGTTGTGTCGAAGGTGCCGGCTTTCAGACCGGCGATCTGCAGCGTCGACTCACGCTGCGCTGTCAGCAGCAGCCGGGCCAGCAGTCTCACAGCGTTGGCGCGACCGTGATGAATCTCGACTCCCGAATGTCCTCCGGTGAGTCCGGATATGTTGATATGAAGGGCAATATCGTCGCGATGAACCTGTACATTCGTGATGGGAATATCCGTGCAGTGGGTCACTCCACCGGCGCATCCGATGTTAAACTCCCGCGATTCCTCGCTGTCGAGATTGATGAGTCGCGGGGCCTGCAGAAATGCGGGATCGATGCCGTCGGCCCCCGTGAAGCCGCCTTCCTCGTCGACGGTGAACAGCAGCCGCAGAGGCCCGTGACGCAGATCGGGTTCGTCAAGCAGCGAGAGAATGGCGGCGACTCCAATGCCGTTGTCGGCGCCCAGAGTTGTGCCCGAGGCTGTGAGCCAGTCGCCGTCGCGACGACAGAGAATCGGGTCGCGGGAAAAATCGTGCGGCGATCCGGCAACTTTGTCGCCGACCATATCCAGGTGGGCGTGAAGAATCAGCTCTGATTGCTTCTCTCGGCCTGGTGTGGCTGGTACGAAAACGATCAGATTGCCGGCTTGATCCTGTTTCCACGACAACTGCCGTGTCTCGGCCAGACGGCGAATGTACTGGCGTAACGGCTCTTCCTTGAGAGAAAGCCGCGGCAGCGTGCAGAGAACGGCGAAATGGTTCCAGAGCCGTTGAGCTGTGCCGCCCATGACGGTGAACGGATCGGTGGAAGACGAAGACGGGTATCCGGGCGTGCTCAACAGAATGAGGATGAAAATGAAGATGGGGAAACGTCTGGGGTTCATGATCAAAAATCGTTTCTCAAAAGATCGCGCAATACGTGAAAGAAGAAGTCACGTTTGGCGGCGATGGATTCCGGAGCATCTTCCTCTTTTCTGGTGATATCGATGTGCCCCGGGCGGTCCGAGACCAGAATCGCATAGTACAAACGCGCATCGGAAAAAGCCGTCAGGCTATGCGCGGCATGGAACCCCTCGACGTCGACGAGCGAACAGAACTGATGCCGCTTGAGCCAGCGCCAGGTTTCGACGAGAAGGCTGGGAACGCTGACCAGCGAGCGAGCCGGATACCGCAGCCCGGCCCGGTTTTTCAGCGGCAGAACCGCGTTACCGGCGCGTGCCACGGCGGGGGCATACAGGCGCCGCAGCTCGGTGTGCGCGAGGCCGCCTCCATTGCTGAACAGAACGAACCGTCGAAATCCCTTCTCGAGCAGACACGAAAACAATGTGCCGGTCTGATCTCCGTACAAGTTGCGAAAACCGATAATGCGCGTCTGAGAGCCGTCGGGGTGCTGAATCATGGTTTGCCACCACGGATAAAACGGATTGCCGCCGGGGGCCGGGTCGATCTGTCCGGGTTGCTCGCGCTCGCGAATCTGGTCAAGTGCCGAGAGAGTCGGCATGGTTCCGGGGTGGTGACGACGAAAGACTTCGTAATCAGCCAGCAGATGTTTGAGAGAACCGAAATATCCCGAACAGATGACGGTGGGTGTATCATTTTGCAGTGCGCGCAGAGAGTCGACGCACAGGGCGCGTGAGAGATCGTCAGGGGGAACGGTTTCCCAGATCTCTATCTGGTCAAGGGGTCGGCCGATTCGATGAAAGTAATGCGCATACTGATGCACCAGGTGTTCGAGGCGGGTGCGACCGAAGAGATGAGTGACGACAACGGTTATGCCCTTCGGCTGTTGATACAGCAGATAGGCGACCTGTACTCTTGCATCGAGTCGGGCCAGAAAAATCGTGCCCGAAGACAGCCCGTGTTTCTGCAACATGGATAATGCCTGCGGCAACAGATCGGGCAGCAGAATCAACCGCGTCGTCGGGCTGGCCAGCAACGTGCGCATCGGCTTGGGGATGCGTTTGGCCAGATAGACGCCGACATCCAGGGGGTTGTCTTCGTGAAGAGTCTCGGCTGCCATGAAGTCGGTGACCGGGCGAACGTGCAGCGACCGAGCGGGTTCTTGAAAAACAAGTCCGTCGCCGATCTCGGCGATCGACGCGGAGCGATACTCTTGCGGGCACCAGATGTCGAGACCCGATTCCGCCGCTACGCCCCGGGTCTGGAAACCGGTGACAAAGATCAGAATCCAGACGAGCAGCAGCCGAACCAAACCATGTGCCGGCGGTGGTGTCAGGCCGCGCCGACCCTGCTGAGCCCGCGTCGTTTTCCCTTGGTTGCGCAATCTCATGGCGCGTTCATGGTATGAGAAATCCGCCTGAAGAGCAACGCCGATTCAGGCAGGCGAAAAAAGAACACCGCCGACCTTTTCGGGTCGGCGGTGTCGGACTGGCTCTGAGACGAATTACTTGCCGGCGGTGGCGCGGAAGTGGCCCTTCACATGCGTGCCGTCCGCTTTGTAGTGACCCTTCACGAAGGTCTTGTTCTTTTTGCCGGTGATGGCTTTCTTGGCGGCGACGCCGGAATCCATGACACCGTTCTGAATCGAATCGCCCGCTTTGATTGCCTGCTTCTTGGCTTTATCGGCCAGGCTCGGCCCGTTGACCGGGTGAACCAGCTTGCGCTGATGACCCTTCACGTGTGAACCGTCGGCGCGGTAGTGACCCTTCACGAAAGTCACGGTCTGCTTGCCGGTGATGGTCTTTTTCGCTTTGAGCGCGGAATCCATGGTCTTGTCCTGGATCTGGTCACCGGTCTTGACGATCGCGACTTTGGCTTTCTTCAGAGCGCAGGGTTTGGCGGGGCAACTGCCGGCAAAAGCGCTGCCGATGGTCAGGCCACTGATGATGACGGTCGTCAGAATGGTTCGGATGCTCATGGGTTCCTCCAGCGTAAAATTGAGATGCGAGCCTTTACGCAAACCCTGTACCAGACATGCTTCCTCCCGCGCCGCCTTCTCGAAGAGCCGGAGAACAGGTGATGAATGATTCGTCAAGCGACAAAATGTGCCGAATTTTCGCCGCTGAACCGCTGAAATTCGTGCAGGGCCGTCGCCAGAGGTGAGAGGGAATGGAGCAAACCGACATCGGGCGGCGGTGAGGACGTTTGATATGCTGATGAAATCACGGTTTCAGCCATTGACGTCACGGGCCGGGTGCGGTACTATGGCTCTCAATCTTGTCAGGGAGAACTTCCGTGCCCAAAGCAAAAAAATCCCCCCGGGAACGACCGCCTTCCGACGCTGCTGCCGCGAAACTTGAAGAACTGCTGGCGGAAATGGCGCTCGACGAAGAACGAATTCTGGCCAACCTCGCCTTTGACCCGGTGCTTGCCGGTCGACAGCTCAAGGAACGGCATTTTACCGCTAACGATTTTCAGGGGCTGGAAGCCAACAAGGTGCTGCTGGGTTCAATGTTGCAGGTGCTCGAAGCGGACGAAACCATGAATCTGGCCAACCTGCTGCACAAACTGGGAACGGAGAAAAAGGGCAGTCGCACCCGGCTTGAACTGGTCGGAGGTGCCGAGCGGGTGCAGAAGCTGTTCGACAACCCGTTCTCGCGTGCGGGAGTGGTGATGACCGAAGATCTCGATCCGATCATCGACCGCATCCGCGATCGCAACCTGCGGGCTCATTCGCGACGCCTGTTGATCCAGTATTCCGAACGACTGGGTCTTGCCGATAAAGATGCGTTTGAAACCATCGGTTCCTGCATTCAGGAACTGCGCGGCCTGTTTCTGCAGGGCAGCACCGGCTACCTGCGCGGCATCGATCTGCATCTGCACGAAATGGACGATTACATTCAGGAGTCCAGGAGCAAGCGCCGCGGCGGCATGGGGTATGACAACCATTTCCCGATTCTTTCTGAGAAACTGGGTGGTCTGCAGCATGAATTCTATCTGTTCACGGGTGGTGTGGGCATGGGCAAGTCGACCTTTGTCACCCAACTCGCCTGGGATCTCGTCGAACAGAACCCCGATCTCACGGTCATCTACTTCAGCCTCGATCTCACCCGCATGGATGTTCTGGCCAAGATGGTCGGTCAGGCGGGCGAGGTGCCCATCGACTACGTGCGTAACCCGTACGTGACCAGTTCCGATTTCGATCAGCGTCGACGTGACGGGCTTGAGAAGGTTTCCAACATGCGCGAGCGCCTGTTCATCGTCGACGAATCGAATGGCCGCGTCTTTATCGACGATATTCGCAAGCTGGTCAAGCGAACGCGTCTCGAGCGCGGCGGCGAGGTGGCAGTGGTCATCGACCCGGTGTTCAAGATCCATCTGAAACAGGACCGCATCAGCTTCACCGAAAAGTGCAACTTTCTGGCCTCTGAACTGAAGAGCATCTCGGCTTCCGAGAACGTCTGCCTGATCGCCACGGCCGGTCTGCCGAAAGCGATCAGCAACCGTCGTCCGGTGCGCGAAGACCTCGAGGAAATCATGGGCCTGCTGTACGACCCATACGTCGTCTGCTTCCTCTACTGCGATTTTCTCAACGACTTCGAAACACCATTCCTCGAATGGGAACTCGGCAAGGAGAATTTCATGATTCCGATTACCGAGGTCACCATCGCGAAAAACAAGATGGGAAGCATCAACAACCGGATCTTCTACCGGTACTATGAGATGTTTGCCAAGTTCAAGGAGTGCGCGCCCGCCGAGGTCGAGAACTACTCGGCTATGGTCGAGAACCTGCAGAAGTTCAAGGATGACAAGACGCTCAAGAACAAGATTCGGCAGGCGACCAGCGGCGGCGGCAAGAATGGCGGCAACACGATTACCATACGCGAGGATGAGTTCTGATGAACGAAAGCGCAGTCAGTTACTTTCAACAGGGCGTCGAATATCAGGAGCGCGGATTGTTTGATCAGGCGATTGAGGCCTATCGTCAGGCGCTTGACGGTGAACCGGAAAACCTGGATGTGCTGGTCAACCTCGGGGCGGCCTATCTGCAGAAAGGGTTGGCCGAAAAGTCGGCTCAGGTACTGCAGAAAGCGTTGAGTATTCAACCCGAACATCCGCTTGCACTCTTTAATCTCGGCAAAGCCTACTTGTACAGAGAAGATGCCGACAAGGCGCTCGACGTGTTTCAGCGCGCCCGCCAGGTGCTGCCCGAAGACCCCGACGTCAAGAAGTCGATCGCGCAGTGCTTTCTGCTGCAGAACAAGCGCTACGAGGCGGTCGAGTTGCTGTGGGAACTGTCGCGCGCCTGGCCGGGAGAAGGGTCGATTCTGCTGCTGCTCGGTCGTGGTCTGATCGAGCTCGAACGCTTTGAAGAGGCGCTCGACGTGTTTCGCAAGGCCGTCACCGCCGTTCCCGATTCGTCCGAGGCGCTGAACGGTATTATTCAGGCGCAGCTACGACTCGGGCATGTTGATAAGGCGATGACCACCCTGAAACGGGCGCTGATGGTCGACCCGCGTCATGCTCCGTACCATCTGCTGATGGTCGATCTGCTCATTGAAAGCGATCGAATCGAAGAGGCGATCAGTCACCTGAAGCGGGCGTTGTCGGCCGAGCCGAATCAGCCGCAGCTGCGCCGAAAAATGGAAGAACTCACCCGTCGCCTGCCGATTCTCAAGAAGAAGGCGGCCGGGCAACACATCGCCGTACCGGTCAGTCAGTTCGAAACGGACGTCTACGACGTTCTCGATAAGCTGTATGACGGAAAGATCAGCGTCGATCAGGCGGTCGAGGGTCTCGAACGTCTGCGCGACCAGGACCCGAAAGACACCTTCATTCTCGAGCAACTGGCGGGCGTTTTCTTCAAGGCTCGCTTGTACCCGAAGGCGATGGTTGCCTACGAGGAACTGTGCAAGGCGGTTCCCGGTCATTCCACCTATGTCGTGCAGTATGCCCGATCCGTGGCCGTGAGCGGCAATTACAGCCGTGCGGTCACGATTCTGGAAACCGCCGCGAAGGATTACGCCGACGAAGCCGAGCCGGCTCTGGCACTGGTCGAGATGTTGCTCGTCGGCCGCGAACACGAGCGCGCGCACAAGCTGCTCGAGCGGGTGCGCCGCGACCATCCGCAGAGTGTGCAGGCCCACTTCCTGTCGGCGTATCTGTATCTGCAGAAGCTCGATCTCGATGCCTCGGCCGAGGCTTTCAGCCAGGTGCTGTCGATGGCACCCGACGATGAGGAGATCGCGCTGTGGTATTCGCGTCTGATGGTGCTGCGCGGCACCCCACAGGAGGCGGTCAAAGTCTGGGACAGATTCCAGGACGGCATGGAAAGCCTGCAGGAAATCATTTCGCGCATCGAACTGTGCCTCGCGGCCGGCGAAGCGTCGAAGGTCAATGCGCTGTTGCGCAAGATCGGCGACTATCAACCGCGTTTCGTCGAAGATCAGCTGCTGTTCGGCAAGGCCTTCTTCTACGCCGGTGATTTCAACGGCGCCCAGGAACGCTTCGAACAGGTGCTGCAGATCGACGGCCGTCAGGCTGAGGCCCTGACCCTGCTGGCGCTGACGCATCTGGTACGCAACAAACCGGCGAAGTTCTGGATGTCCTGGCAGAAGGCGATCGAAAGTGACTCACTTGTCCCAGTTATCTATGGCATGATTTTGCGCGGGGTGCTGAACTTCACCCAGCGTGAACGCCTGAAAGCGGAAACCACCAGGAGCCTCGAACTGATCATTCGCGACGATCTTGATCGCGCCCGCATGACCATGCTGATGAAAGCCCTGTAGCAGAAGGCAGCTCGCCGGAAGGAAGACCATGATCGAAAAACTGATTCCCGACAAGAAACCGACGGAAACCGCCGAAAATCGTGACGTCAAGGGCTTGCGCCGCCGCATCGCGGCACTGCGTGCCCGCAAGGGGGCCGAACTTGATGCGGCCATCTGTGACATCATCGATCTGAAAGGGGTCTCGTTAGCCGTTCTGCTCGACCATCTGCCGCGTCTGCCGATTCGTGTGCAGTTAGCCGTGGTGCGGCGCATCGAGGATTTTCTGTTCTTTCACCCCGATCGCGGGCGTCGGCTGGTTGCCCGTCTCGAAAAAGCCGTGCAGAAAGCGGCGGCCTCGTGCCGGCCGAATCTGATCGCCGGTCTGGCCGACGTGGTGGCGCGTTCGGGGCATGTGTGCTCGTTGGCCACCGACCTCAGCGGAGCGCTGATGGCCGTCATCCGTTCTGACACCGACCTGATGCGCAAGGGCAAGGCGGTCGAGATGCTTGCCCATGTCGGGCATCGGGCCGCCGTCCCGGATATTCTGGGACTGATGGTCTCGTCGCAGGAGACCGTCGACGACTATGCCCATTTTTCCTTTATTGAAACCGCGCTGTTCGCGCTCAAGGTTCTGGGCGGCGAAGCCATGCTCCGACTGCTGGTCAATCCGGTATCGTTGCCCGCGCTCACGCAGTTTCGCGTGGAATGGCGTGATCGGGATGCCGAGCTGACGCACACCATTCTCAAGGCGCTGCAGAAGCTCGACGACGGCTTCGCCCAACTGCTTCTGAAGGTGGTCGATCTCGCCGAGTTCAATCTGCCGTTCACCGCCATGGTCATGGAAGGCCTGGAGCATCGCGACAAGTGGGTGCGGCAGATTGCGACCGAATCGTTTGCCAAGATGCGCAAGCATGCCGACATCGAGCATCTGATGCGCATGTGCCATGACCCTGCGCCCGAAGTGCGGTTGATGGCGGTGCAGGCGCTCGGCAGTTTCAAGGGCGATCTGGCGAACGAACGCCTCATGGAGGTCGCCTGCAACGAGCAGGAATCGTATGAGATGCGCATGAATGCCCTGTATGCTCTGTTCGGACAGAAGAATGCCGCGGCGCTCGAAAGTCTCCGCGAAAGTCCGAATCCGTCGATTGCCCTCAATGCGCGCGGTTTGCGTGCCTTGTTGATGCCGCGCGATCAGGGGTTGAAAGACCTGCTCGATGCGCTCACGACCGTGGCGCCGAGTCGTCTGCACGAACTGTTTCACTACCTGATGGAGCTTGCCCGACCGGAAGACCTCACCCTGCTGCTCGAAGTCAGTGAAACCCTGAAGACGGAAGCCCAGCGTGAAGCCTGGATTCCCTTCCTGCAGATGTTTCTCAAGAACAAGGCCGGTCCGTCTCTCGACACCGTTCTGGCCGGCTTGGACGAACGTCGACGGCGAGTACTCGACGTGCTCAAGCAGGGGTTTGTCATGTAACACGGGCGGCAGCCGCCCGACTTTCTTTTGCCGTTTTTCAAAGGAGTAATTGTCCATGTCGTCACGACGTGTATCAGTGATTGTCAGCTTGTGTTCATTGATTGCTTTCGCATTTCTGGTTGGTTGCGGCGGCGGTGGGGGTGGCGGTGGTGCCGTGTTTACGCCGATCAGCGGTGGGTTCACGCCCATCGATTCTCTGGGGGTTGCCCCTGATGGCTTTGCCACGGTCGCCTTCCCGGCCGAAGCCGGGCAGAGCAGACTTGCGCTGCCGAACTTCGCCGCTGCCTCGCAGTCTGCGGTGCTGCTGGCAAACAATTCTCTGACTCCCGTCACCGTTTCGGTGACCGCAAACATGACCCCGCCCGTCAACGTCACCGCAAACGTCCTGGCAGCCGGCAGCGAAGAACGTCTCTCAAAGAAGGTTCCCGGCGCTTCTTTCTTCGCCCGCCTGCGCGAAAAAGAACGACGTGCCCCATCATTCAAGTCATCGAACGCTGAAACAGTTGTTGCGAATCGCTCTATTCGTCGTGATGTAAAGGGAGCCACGGTGGACTTTCGGGTGATCAATCCTGAGAGCAACGACTTTTCAACGGTGTCGGCAACATGTGTTCAGATAGCACAACTCTCGGCTGACTCGAATGTGAATTTTTTTCTCGAAAACAGCCTCATCGACACGGCCGATTACAATACCCTGCTGCAGAGAGTCGAAACGTACGCGGCAGCGTTTGCGAGTGTTAACGGCATTTACCGGACGGTTCGAAGGGTTTTCGGCGAAGAGCCGCCGGCAATCTTCAACTCGCTTGGGTCAGATGTGACAATTCTGATTGTCTCAATGCAGACGATCGGTGACACGAAAGAAGGAGATTCTCATATTGCCGGGTTCTTTTATTCCGAAGATCTGCAGCTGAAATCGGCCGATTATCCTAATTCGAATCAGCGAAAAATGTTCTATTTGAATGCCAATCTCGATTTGACTGAAAACACCATGACCTCCACTCTGGCGCATGAGTTTCAGCACATGATCAATTTTTATCAGCGAAAAAAGAATAACCTGAATGAGGAGGACTGGCTGAACGAGGCCATGTCCGGCTATGCCGAGCACGTCTGCGGCTTCAAGATTAGTTCGAACAATGAGTCGAAGTGCGGGCAGGTGAAAGACTATCTTGAACAACCCCACATTGTACCACTTGTACAAGTTAAAGGATGGGGAAATACTGCTCCATACGTCAATGCCCAATACGGGCAAGCGTATCTTTTTGGCACCTGGTTGGCACAGCACTACGGCACCGATCTCGGCGACGGTCGTTATTCGGTCGCTGCCCTCCTGTCCGGCAAGTCGGTCGGCGGTGCCGCACTGACGAGTTTCTGCGGTGAAGGCTATGACAGGGTCTTTGCCCGATTTGCGACCGCTCTGTATGTCAATGATCCCAGTCTCAAATACTACGGCTGGAAGGATCTTGATTTGAAGGGGAATTACCCGGGTGGTCCGCTCAATGGAATCAAGTCGATTTCCGAGCCGAATGTGACGGCTGGTTTCTCTTCCGGGAACATCACGCTTGCGCCCTATGCGTCTGCGTATATTGTCCTGGCCGGCGGCAACGGGAATACACTGAACATCAATATTCCGACCACCGTGACGGTTCTCGAGCTGACGAAATAGCCCGCGGTTCGCACCGTCTACTTGTGCTTCAGCAGTTCGACGGCGACGTCGACGACGATCTCCTTGAAGATGAACAGCGCGGCCGGAATGGCAACCAGCGTGAGCAGCTTGGCCAGCATCTCGAAACGGAAGGGCCACTCGGGCAGGTTGTTGATCTCCTCGATGACCTGACGGCCCTGTAGATACGCCTGAGCCATCTCGCGGTTCGGTTGCTCGAGAAAGCGCCGTTCCACCGCCGTGTGTTCTTCGGCAAACAGCCGTCGAATCTCGTCCTTGCGTTGGGCCATGATTCGGTGAAGACGCCAGATGGGGACGATCAGATACGCCAACGGGATGATCAGCGCCAGGATAAGTACCAGGAAGACGGCCGGAAGAGTCTCTGCCAGAGCGGCTGGGTGATCCATGATCAGGCTGCGCGATGACATGGCCAGCCAGAACAGGCCCAGCGAAAGGAATGAGGCGCCGAAGGCGGTACGGGCATAGCCGGCGCCGGCACGTTCAAACAGCTCGAGCGAGAACAGTCGCGCACCACGAATTTCCAGTTCCCGACTCATGCCGCTGACCAGCATGCCGAACCCGAGCAGCTGCCAGAGCGCTCTGACGAACAGACCGCAGGCGAGTGCTCCAAGCAGGGTGATAAACACGCGTGAAGCCGACAGCTGGTAGGGCAGAAGCTCCCAACTGATGTTCCAGCGAAAGAACAGAAAGAAGACCCCGGTCCCCAGGCCGGCAAGAGTCGGCCGCCAGCCCTGCTGATGCCGTTCGACAAAGTGAGCATACAGCGGCTCGAAGACGGGGTCGTCCTTGGCATAGCGGTTGAGCAGCATTCGCAGAGCATCGCGTCGCGCGCGTAAAAATGCGGGGCCGAGAGCGCCGATGATGATGAGATACAGGAGACCGGCTTCGTAAAAAAGGTGGATGCGGTCGTCCCAGGCCAGTCTGCCGACAACCGCAACAAAATATACCAGCAAAGACCAGAACAAGACCGTCCAGGCTCTCTCAGGCCCAGCCAGCCAGACGATCTCAGAGTTAAGATCCGCACTGCTACTCGGTGTAGCCGTTGTCGCACTGGTACGTTCGGCCTGAGGTGTGCCCATGCCGGCCGCCGGCGATTGAGGCGGTATACGTATTTGTTCCTCGATCATCGTGAATGTCCTTGCTGAGCAACCATCATTTCGACAACTATTCTACACGTCCGGGCGGTCTACCGCATCTCGGCGATCGGAATCCGGAAATCCGTGCGCACGACGTCGAGCAGCGAACGATCGAAACGATCGATGTACCCGTCGATACGCAGCTCTTCATACTTTTTCGCTCCCACGAGCACCCAGGCCTCTCCTCGACTGTGAGCACGGTGCTCCAGACGAAGTGAAACACCGTCCAGATCGATCTTGCCGAGAAAGCGCCCGAAGAAGGAAAACCCGACCAGCTCACGCTCGCGGAGTCGAATCGTCGCGCCCCAGCGCCCTTCCGTCACGGCCCACGTGAATGGCGGAATCAACAGGGCGACCAGGAGCAGACGCAAAAACAGACGTTTGAGACACCGGCGTTGCACGGCGACATTCTCGCGGTGTCGACGATATGTTTGTACCGGTTCATGAGCCGCGACGAAGGCGAAGAATGCGAATACCCACCAGAGACCACCGGAAGGAAAATGAAATACCTGCGTCGGAGTCAGCACGAAGCGAAATCAGCGTGAAGAAGAAAGAGATTGTACGAGTTGCTGTGCCGCCTCGCGCACCTTCGGATCAGGGTCTGAAGTGCTGAGTTTGCGAATCTGATCGGCGGCGACCAGGGCGTTTTTTCCCAGATCGCCGAGGGTCTGCATGACTCGCAGTCGCACGACCGGGTTGCTGTCATTCAGCCGTTGCATCAGATGCGGCGCCGCCGCGGCTCCATATCCGGCGAGTCGCTTGCGAGCTCCGGCGGCAATGTCGTTGTCAGCGGCCGAAAGATTACTGAACAGGGCAAAGATGCGATCCTCCGGAATTTCCTCAGAACCTGATGACGCAACAACGACGAGATCGTCGCTTTGATCTGCGGCTTTCTGAGCAGGCACGTCTGCCTGGCCGCCGGTTTTTCCCCCTGTTGCCGCCGGAGGAGCCTGGTCTTCGGGCAGCATCGGCAGAGAAGTCTCCGAATCAGGCGGTGGCCCGTTTTCGTCTTCTCCGCCGGGAATCTCCGGATCATCGGGAGGGGGGGCGGGTTCGTAAGCCGAGGGGTCGTGAGCCGTTTCCGGAGCGGCATACGGATCGTCAGCCGGCGTCGTGGAACCAGGTGGAGAATCCGTTTCGGGTGGAGCGGTCGAACCGTCATCATTGAGAACCGGCAGAGTCGTCGTGGCTCCGCGTGGAATCACTTCGCTGATCAATGTGTCCGAAGGGTCGAGCGGTTTCGACGATCGAAAGGTCGTTGATGCCTTTCCCGGTGTCTTCGCCTGGCCTGAGCCGACGGGTTTGGGCTCCTGGGGTGGCTGAGGCAGGGTCAGCGGCGGCGGCTCTCCGGGAGAAAATGCTTTTTGCCCACCGGGTCGCGCGATGGGAACCGGTGTCGGCTTGGCTGGGGCCGCGGGAGGTTTCGGCGGCTCAGGTCGCGTCGGTGCTGCCGAAACGGGTTTTGCCGCGGGCACAACCGGCGGGGTTGCCTTGACCGGCTCCTTGACCGCCTCAAGAGCGGGAATCGACGACGGAGGGGATGGTGACTGGCCCGGGGAAGACTTGCCGGAAGACGGCCCGACAGCATACGGATCGTCATCGCCACCGGATTTCAACGGCGCTGTCGCGGGAGTCTTCGGCGCCACGGCCTTGAAGCCCGCTTGATCCATGTCGGTTTTGTACAACCCGGCCTTGAAAGTATCGCAGCGGTACAGCCCTTCGTAAACTGTTTGAGCCAGCGTCGCGTCTTTGCGTTGCAGAGCGACTTTGCCCAGCAGTTCCCAGGCTTCGACCAGATGCGCATCGAGCTTGACCGCTTCCTGCAGAGCTTTGACGGCATCTTTGTCGTTATCAGCGTCGAGATGTGCAGCGCCGGCGATCTTCCAGGGCAAAGCGTCCTGCGGCGCGATTTCTGAAGCAGTCTTCGTCTGCTCGATGGCTTCATTGAGACGACCGAGCCGGCGATAACTCTCAGCCAGCTGGCAATAGCCCTGCGCGATGAGCACGGCATCGAACCCCTGCTGCCGTGCCAGCGGCACGCCGATCTCGAGCGCTTGCGCCGCCGGTTGCGGCAGATTCGATTCGAAGTAGAGCGCTCCCATTTCGAGATAGGCCTCGGCGTACGACGGGTCGAGTTCGATGGCTTCCTGATACTCGGCCAGTGCCATGTCGATCTTTCCCTTGCCGCGCAGCGTTCGGGCTTTGGCCAGGCTTTTACGCGCTTTGGCGGCGGCTTTGACGGCGGTAAGTTCAGCCTTCGACGGCTTGGCCTTTACGCTCGATTCCGTCTTTTCCTTTGCCGGCTTTTTTCCCTTCTTCGTCCAGGCCTCGGCGGAGAACGGCAGGCAAACGACGAGAAACGCGAAGACGATCAGCGGAAACATGGACCGTCGAAATGCCGGAATACGGTCTGACAAGGGATTCTCGGTCATGCAAGACTCCTCTGACGGAGAATGGCCGCCGTGAAGCCGGGGCCGTGCAGCTATGTCTCACATCATACCATGTTTGCAGACGACTGCCGAGTTGTCGGATTTCGTATACAATAACGAGGGGAAAATACAGTGATTCTGACGCGTGCGTCCATGGAGATGGTTTTCTATGACGGAACAACAGGGAATCGAAATCATTGTCTCGGCCGCTGCCGAGGTACATCGCGAGATGGGTCCGGGGCTGCTCGAACAGGTCTACGAAGAATGTCTCTGCCGCGAACTGGCGTTACGCGGCGTGCATGTCGAACGGCAGGTTCCCTTTCGATTGAGCTATAAAGGCCGGAAGCTCGAACGCGAAGCGCACATGCCGCTGTTGGTCGAGGGGACGGTCGCCGTACGAGTTCGCTCGGTTGAAAATCTGCTTTCATTGCACGAAGCCCAGCTTTTGACCGGCATGAAACTCGGCGGTTGGAA
Source organism: uncultured bacterium (assembly GCA_964472075.1). GTDB lineage: Bacteria > Muiribacteriota > Ozemobacteria > Ozemobacterales > Ozemobacteraceae > CAYYIY01. The sequence goes on from CAYYIY010000002.1 coordinate 121,025, forward strand.
GCGCGGCTTCCTGTTCAACTTCAACGTCACGCGCTTCGAAGACGGCGTGCGTCGCCTGTCATTGTCCGAGTGAGATGCTGTCGCGGCAACTTCTGATGCGAAACAGCCGATCGAAACAAGACACGCAGGGCCGGTGAGCAGCGCGCAAAGCCTGGACATCTCCCAACGATCCTGTACCGGCTGGTATACTGATTATTCCCTGGTTAGGAAGGTGGTTTCCCCTTGAATGATGAGCTGAGGAGCGCGCTGATGTGGTATGAACTCTCGTGGTGGTGGAAGGGATTGAGGCAGGCACTGATCGTTTGCATCATGATATTCATGACCGTCATCGGTAGTGCCGATGCACGAGTGCCGACTGGTACTCTGGTTCTCATCGGAGGAGCTTTGGCCGCGCCGGGTGATGAGATTCTCGGGGCCCTCAAGACCTCGGTGAAGGAACTGTGTGTGCGGGAAGGCCGTCGACAGCCGCGGGTTGCCTTCATCCCCTCGTCGAAAAGAAGTCTGGCGCAGGCGCGCGAAGACTTCGAGACCGATGACGCTGACGAGCCGCAGCGTTATCCGAGTTATCGAGACTGGTTCACGCGTGCCGGGTTCGAACCCCTGCTGGTGCCCATCACGCAGGACACCGTGTTCGGGCGGAACAACGCCGCCGAAGACCCGAAGAATGCCGAGCTGATCAGATCGTGCCAGATCGTGTTTCTCATGGGCGGCGATCAGGGAAAACACGCCATGTGTCTGCTGCGGCGCGACGGCACGCCGACCCAGGCACTGCGGGCGATTCGCGATGTGTACGAGCGTGGTGGGGCTGTCGTCGGCACCAGTGCCGGAACTCACGTGATGTCGAACCCGATGTTCGGCTGGGGCGAGAGCGGCATGACCATTCTGCATTCGCGCCTCGAATCGTTCGATCTGTCGCAGATTACTCCGCACTCGCCCGTCGAGCCGAAACGTGAGGGGAACTGCGCAAGCCTGCCTGGTCTGGGCCTTCTCCCGCCGGGTATGCTGACCGATACACATTTCGATGCCCGCGGACGCCTTGGCAGACTGATTGTGGGTCTTCGTGACCTCGGACTCCGGTGGGGCATCGGCGTCGACGAAAATACGGCGTTGTTTGTTCAAAACGGTCGAGGCACGGTGCATGGTGAACACGGCGTTTTCATTGTCGATACCTCGGCCGCGACGTTCTCAGCCGTCGGCGAACCGTTTGCTGCGCGCCAGGTGCGCGTGTCTCTGCTGACTCGGGGCGATGTCTGGCAGTCATCGACCGGTACGATAGAGACGGACAAACCTGTCATGCGAAACTGTTCCGGTTCCGCGCGGTTTTCATCAGACATCTTCAGTGCCGCGAAAACCTCACGTGGTGATCGTGCTCGACCTTACGAAACGACCATGATCATGCGCTCGCTCGCGATAAGCAATGATGAGAAGATTCTTGCCCGCGCCTGGCCGCCCGCGTCTTCAATCTGGATTCGATTCTATAAAACGACCGATACGCGCGTGTATGGCAGCGATACTAATAGTACGATCGCCCACCTTTCGCTCGATATCGATCGAACCCCTCTCTTCTCCGGACAACCAACGGTAAAATGAAACTCCCCCGACTTCGTGGGCCGGGGGAGGGAAGAAGAGAGTTGATCAGTTGAAGTAGTCGCTCGGGTTCACACCGGCTTCCGCTAACAGCGTGTCAAAAGACGGCCCGCTTTCCGGCGTTCCATGAGGAGTTCTTCCAGATCCGGCCTGGACGATTGCTCGCACCAGCTTCGGATCGAGCCGAGGTTTTTCGTCGCCCTGTGGCGGGGTGTCGCTGAGCGGAATCCAGACGAAGTCCGGGTGATCGAACTGACTGCGAAGATCCCACATGCCGCCGGTGACTTCGCCGTTGCGGTTGATGTTCAGCGTGTAATGATACGTCTTTTTCATGTGCTGAGTGCCGAGAAACTCAGGATCGACACCGTCGTCGGCATACCAGACCGTCGTCGTGACGTGAATGCGCGACTTGAAGAACGAGCCTGCCTGCCGGCTCATCTCATATCCGCAGATGGGGTAGTTCCAGACGGCTGCGTTGTAAGACGTATCGGCCACGATACCGCGTTTGCGCATCTTGATGTTGTCGATCAGCAGGCGATGAAACAGGTCGGGGCGAATATCCAGTGAGATCGGAAAATTGTTGTCGCGGCGTTTCCCATAGAACTCGGTGTAACATCACTCTGCCGCTGAAAACTTCACACCGCCCTGTGCTCGTCAACTTTGATGATGTCGCAGAAGTTCGACGACGGAAGAGAACTCTCGTATGGATTCGTCTTGGCCTCGAATCTTGCACTAGCGGCGGTGTTGCGATACCCTTGCGCGAGGCTTGCGGCGATCACTGCCGCGATGCGAGGCTGATGAAAGGAGTCCGCATGAAGCGTTTTCTTCTGTTGTTCACCCTGTTCGGCTCTCTGAATGTTTTCGCGGCCGAGATTCCGCAGACGTATCTCGACGAAATCAGGATTCTGGAACAGCGTACATTCAATGAGAACGCTGTCCGATCGTTTGTCTATAACGTCTACTTTCTGTTCGACAAGCATGTGCCGGTCGATGATTTTCTGCGAAATCTCGTCGAAAAAGATCTCAATATGAAGTTCCCCGAGGCCCATTTGAAGTCGCATGCGGACTTTCAGAACTGGTACAAAGGCGTCGGCGATTCCATTCAATCGAACACGCATACGGTCGAGTCGATCAAAGTGAAGATGAACGAAGACGGCACATACGGGGTTCACGTCATCGTGCTGTGGCAGGCGGTCGACAGGAAGGGCGAATACCTGAAGTTCAAGGCCGATCAGAACTGGGTTCTGGTCGAAGAGGACGGTCGGCTCAAGATTCGAGACTATCTCGTGCAGGAAGCGAAATGATATCGGCGTATGAGACGATCAGGTCGTGGGTGACGACAGCCAACGACCTCATTTGGGATTTCTTCCAGGCCCACCCTCGCGTACCGTAAAGCTGAGAACACAAACCTCATCTTGACCGAGATCTCGAGGTTTGGCTGTGAGCCGGTTCTCGAGTTGCGTTGAACAAGAGCACTCTCGAGCCGGTCTGTCACTGCACGGGACTCATTTCCCCGAAGTGAAAAGCAGAACGAACTTTTCGAAGACGTCGCGGTGGAAGTGATTCAGCATTTGTTCCTTCATGATCTTGAGGGCTTCGAAGGTGCCGACCTTTGGTTTGTACGAGCGCTCGGCGGTGATGGCATCGAATACATCAGCCACACAGCCGATTCTTCCATACGCGTGAATGTCCGTGCCGCTCAGTCGCCGCGGATAGCCTTTGCCGTCATCGCGCTCGTGATGCTGCATGACGATGATGCCGCACTCTTCAGACAGCTGGCCGGCTTCGGCGAGAATCTTGTAGCCCTGATAGGGGTGAGCGCGCATCTTCTTCATCTCGTCATCGGTGAGCTTGCCGGGCTTGTTCAGAATGGCGGGATCGATACGGGTTTTGCCGATGTCATGCAGGAAAAAGGCCGCACCGAGTTCATGCATGTCGTGGGCGTCAGAACCCTGAAACAGTTCCTTGGCCAGCATGACCGAGAGAACACCGACATTCACCGAGTGGGTATAGGTGTAAAAATCGTAAGAGGTGAGCCGCAACAGGTGGGCCGCGGTGGCATTGTCGGCGACGATGAGATCGACGATCTCGGCGATGCCCTTCTTGGCTTCTTTGATGTTGGCGCTCTTCGGATCGTCAAATAAACGCTGCATCAGCTCGAGCGAGAACTTGTACACCCGGGTCGCCTTCTCGTCGGCGGGCAGCTTCTTGTCGTGAATCGCCTCTCTCAGTTCAGGGGGCATCAGCTCTTCCGGGTTCCATTTCCTGGGTGGAACAAACTCGCTCTGCTCATTGCCGTGACTCGCCTGACCGTAGCTCTCAACCGGAAAACTCTTTTCCTCGTCTACAGTGCACTCGGCGATGCCCGCCTCGACAATCTTGTCGATATCTTGCTGAGTATTGACCAGAAACTCGTTGAACACGAACGGATGCGAGAACCACCCGACGGGAAGAACCACGTACATGCCCACTTTCAGGTCTTTCGATGGAACAGTCTTTCTCATACCTGCATCATACCATGGTCGATCATGATCGTCAGCATCAGTCAGAACTGCTGCGCGAGCCGTGTGATTCCTCAGTCGATCGAGTCGGCTTGTGGTTATTTTCGCGAAGCGGGTTTCTGTCGGTTTGAGCGGGCGACGACCGCTGACCACAATTCGAAGGCGTCGTTCTGAGCAATGGTGTCGATCGAGACGGCCGGGATGAAGCTGGCCTGCCCTGAAGGGCTGTTCTCACCCATGCATCGCGCTTCCAGAATGATGATGACGAGCCTGCCCCCGAGTCGACCGATCACCTGCGGCGGATACCCTTTCTTGCGCCCTTCGGCCGACGTTGCGTAACAGTCGCGTGCACGATCGAACGCGAAGGGAAGCGTGTTTCCCGCCCGTGATTCGCGATCGATGAGCGGTGAGCCCCACCCTTTCAGCCACGGATCATCGCGCTTGGCTTCGATGAATCGACAGCGCGCCGTAAACGTCGCGCGACCTGTGCTGGCGCCCAGTTTCTGCTTCGGCCCTCGCAGGTCGAAGAACTCGAACTCGCCGGCGACCGTCTCGTGACGTTCGAGAATCTGATACGTGAATGCCGCACCTTCGGCAAAGTCCTGGTTTCCTTCGGCGTATTCGCCCCGCTGAAGCTCGACATAGCCCAGAGGAAATGGTGCCGAGAGCCGTGGCTCTGTGATCGTCGGCGCCACTACGCTGACGGTCGTTGAAGCGATGGCCAGCACCGTCGGGTCAGAGCCTGATGCCAGCACGTGAACGCTCGCCGAGTAGGTGCCGGGTGTGGTGAAGGAATGGCGAATGCGGTCGGTTTTCATCGGAACCAGCGTCGGCGTGTCGCTGAAGAAAAACTGATACCGAGCCCCGCGCGGAGCGTTCCTGGCGACCGCCTGCAGTTCGCAGGGGGCATCCGGCTCGACCGGATTGGGGTCGGCAGACAATTTCAGGTCGATCGGCCGAAAGGTCATCGTGGCCAGAGCAAGTTCGGTCGAAGCGGTGCCGGTGATATCAAACAGACGTACTTCGAACCGTTGTTCGGCCACCGTCGGAAACACGGCGCGGCGTTCGAGGGTCAGAACGGCTTCATCGCGTCGGTTCGAAAAATCCTCGCGGCGGCGGCCGTCGCCCAGCTGCCATTCCCAGCGTAACCGACGCACGTCGTCAGGAATCGCGGTCACCGTGGCGCGCAAGACCAGTCTCGCCTGGTTGCCTCTTTCAGGCGTTGCGGTCAGTGACAGAATCGGCGACTCGTCCGTGACTGAAAAGCGGAATCCCTGCGGCCCGGCCCGACTGAGAAGCTGACTCCACTCGAAGTTACAGCCCAGAAGGGCGACCAGATCGCCGGGTGCGACATCGAGAACGTGGTCGGGGTTGTACTGCGAGAAATCGGCGATCGGTCGGGGAGTGTTCTGTTCGGTTCCTCCGGGCAGATGATACAGCCAGAGGTTGACCCAAGCGTCCTTTTCCGTAGCGATGCGCACACGTCGAGAACGCCGCCCCGATGGAACTTCAATGCGAATCAGCCGCGCGGTTGCGCTCATGCCCAGTGGCAGGATGACGGATTGCGTGGCCAGAACCGGAGCGACCGCTGCCAGCGTGCACGAGCGCGATTGCGCGTTCGCTGATCCGAGAAACCGGGTGCCCACCGGATAGCGTGCAGAAAACAGCAGATGGGCGGCGAAATCTTGAAAGTGCCAGTGAAACAATTCCTGCGACAGCCCGCGGGTGAACTCGGACAATCGCCCGTGTAAACCGCCAAGAGCACGTCCGAACGTGGTCGTCATGAGATTGGGCAGGGTGGCGCCGGGAATCGTGTCGAGCAGATGGGCCACCAGATGATCGCCGTAATAGGCGCGATTGTTGTCCGTGTTCCATAGAGGGAGTTCCAGCCAGGCGATGGGGTTGGCGATCGGGTCGAGATCGATCTGCCCGCCCCACGCAACGCGACAGGCGGCGAAATCGGCCGTTGCATCGGCCCACCACTCGTGTAGCCTTTGTGTAATCAGGTTGGAATACTCGTTCTGAATGGCATGAAACAGTTCGTGGGCGACCGTCACGCGCAGATCATCCAGGTCGTCGAAATCACGATTCAGGACAATTGCGCCCGTGATTCCGGAGCGATAGTTCGGGTCGATCCCGATCTGACGGTCCAGTCGCCAACCGGTGGGGTTACAGTTCAGAAACACCCACTCGGTGAACGGGCGCACATTCAAGCCGAGATACGAGGCGGCCGCCGCCTCGGCACGGGTTCTGGCACCTGAAAACAGACGTGGCAGTCCGGCCTGGCCGTATGCCTGGTAGGCGCGCTCGATGAACTGCCCGACCATGAAAGCTGCCTCCGGGCCTCGTACAAGGCGCTGCGTCGGGCCGAGAATGGCGAACGTCTCGCCTTCACTGTTGGGGCCGCTCACCGTCTCGACCCACCCCGGGCGCACATACACCAGCCGAAAGTTCTCGGTGTTCTCGACCACGCACATCTGTGCGATGTAGATCAGATACCAGATCGAGAACTGCTCCGTGGTGGCGACAGCCACGCCCTGTTGCATGTCGACCGAGGTCGGGCGGGTTTCCCAACCTCCGCTCTTGTCGTCCCATCGTATGGCCATGATGCCCTCTGGAAGCGCGTCTTTTGGTAAAGTCGCCCGGTCAAATCGCAAAGCCACAACGGCCGGCGACTGCAGAGACGCGCCGCTCAGGCTGATCTGACAAGAGGAAAGAATCTGCACTCCCGAGGCGATCGGCGGTGAGTGTGACGGCGGGCCGATCGTCACGACCGGCGAGGTCGCGATCGCGTCTGACGGAAACACGACACTGACGGCTTTTCCCCAGGAAACCACGGTCGGGATTTTTTCGGAGGCTGGCTTGATTGTGACGGATACCGGTTGCGCGGGATGCGGATAGATGGTCGAGGAAAGAGAGGCGGAAACGGCTGTTCCGCCGGTGGGGAGAGAGGCACTGTTCGCCGGCGGGGGCAAAGTCGGGTGGGTTGGCGCGACGCTGGTGATCGGGCACGAGAGGTTCAGGATGCTCCTGTCCGATCGCTCGAGGGCGAGATGAACGATTGCCCGACTGCCGGAAGGGTGTAGTTTCAACGCGAATGAATCGGATGCTCGTGGCAGGTGGACGATTCGTCCGCCTGCCAGTGCGGGTATGTTTTTCAGCGGCAGAGCTGTTTGCTTTGTACTGGGTGTTTCACTGACGAAGAATCCGTTCAGTCGGCAACTCTGGTTGCTGACAACTCGGACAATAACCGGTTCGTTCGATGGCACGGGGTGTTGAGGAACCCAGAGATGGGCCAGCCACCCATCAGTTGCCGAGGCCACCCCGAAACCGTTGACTGATGCATCACTCGCGCAGGTGTGAACAGGGACGTGTTGAATGCTCACTTTGCAGGAGGAGTTGGCGCAGAGCTCGTGGAGTGCGGTTGCGAGGCGATTCGCATCACGCACCATCAGCACGTTCCCTGCCTGTTTGAGATCAGGCGGCTGTAACAGAGGGTGAGGCTGATCGGTCAGGACAACGGTCAGCAGATCCGTACCGGCTGCAGGTGCCATCTGCAGAGCGAAACGCGATGTGTCTGGTGGTACTTTTATCTCTTTGTCGGCCGAGATGCGGTTGTCGGTTCTCGGCGCATCCGGAAAGAGTTGGACGATCTCTCCGTCGGGCGAGGTGGCGAACACCTGCAGAAACGCAGTGACCGAGGCAAGAACCGAGATCTGCAGTTTTTCACCGGCTCGATAGACATTTCCGGTCATCTCTCGACCGGTACGCACCGAGATCGAAAAATCCTGCCGCCAGGTGCTCTCGAGCGTCAGGCGCGCACGATCTGTCAGCGATTGCGCCGAGATGTCGGTGGTACAAATGCAGAGGAGCACAAATGCCCAGTAACAGGCTCTCACGAAGGTGTGACGCTTATTGTGCCGCGCGAGGATTCCGTCGCCCATACTCCACCTTCCGTTTGTTACAGCTGTTCGAGCAGGTTATCGAATTCGAACTTCAGGTCGTCTGGAGCCTGGAGTGAATGGTTCAGGTGACCAGCCGGCAGGGAAGCGAGATACCACCGGATTTCATGCAGATTGCGATCCTTCTCCAGGACTTCCAGTATATCGAACCTGGACTCATGTCTCGACACTGGCGGGCGGCTGTATCAGGGGAGCCGGCTCAGGGGGCAGGTATTTCGGTTTTACGACGTAGTGATTGGGGTGCCGCAGAACGTTGGTTCCGCAGTGAATCTCGCCTTCGCGGGTGTGATACGACATATCGTCGATGAAGTGTGGAATCAGCCCGACCTTGCCGGCGACCACAGCAGGGCGAGCATTGTGACAACCGACAGAACGACTGGTGTGTCTCGATACTTCGTGGTCGACCTCCGCATCAGACAGATGAGTCTCCGCACGCCGGGTTTTTCCGGGCGTCTGATGAATAGTACTCTTAGACCTCTTTCTCGAGCAAGTTGACCTGGGCATTCGAGTTTCCAGACCTCTTCCGGAGCATGAAGAGACACCTGGCTTGCAGAAATGAGTTGGTGATGGTTGGGATCAGTCGCGAAGATTCGACATGTTGTTTCTGAGCACCTTCGCTTCTTCCGCGTTGGGGTTGCATTGCATGGCTTTTTGATAGCAGGAATGCGCTTTCTTTTTTTGACCGAGATCTGCGTAGACAGCGCCAAGATTAATATAGGCCCGGGCCTTGGTAGGATCAATCCGAATCGCCGCTTCATAAGCTTCAACAGCTTGGTTCATCTGATTCAAATGATTCAGTGAAATTCCCAGCAGGTTGTAGGCTTCGTAATAGTCCGGCCGAAGTTCGATGGCTTTTCGACTGTATTCCAACGCTTGTCGATACTGTTTGCTTTCTACATAATTGTTGGCCAGGTTCCTATACAGCAGCGCGTTTTGAGGATCGATCTCAATTGCCTTCAGATTCGTTTTAATTGCTTTCTGTGTCTGACCGGTTTGTCCATACGCATATGCGAGACTCGCATACGCTCTCTGATGATTTGGATCGTGGCGAATTGCCGCTTCAAAACAGGGAATTGATTTCAGGTGCTGCTGGTTGAGTTTTTTATAGGCGACACCAAGAAAGAAGTGAGCATCAGCAAGCGTTGGACAAAGTCTGATGGCTTCCTCAGCCCTTGCCTTGGCTTTCTGAAACTCATTCTGGGCTATCAACTGTTCTGCTTCTGCGACGAGGCTCTGTGCCTTTTCCGAGGTGGTGACCTGGTATTCACTGGGCCTCGGCTCGATCGGCGAAGGGGTCGGTGGCGAAGGGGTCGGTGAGGAAGAAGTGGTCGTGGAAGTCTGCTGGGAGCTTGATGTGACTGGTGGGGTGGATGGAGTGTCGGAACCGGACGGATTGAAGAAGAATCGATCTTCGAGACAGGCGGTTTCCCATGGGCGTTGCTGGCCGTTGGTCAGCTTCTTCACTTCTTTTCGAACCTCGATGAAAAATTCAGAGAGGCTCAAACCCGGTCGGTTTAAGTTGTTGAGAATGGCGGTCATGTATGGAGAATTGGTTCCGGCAACCCCGTCTGAGGCCGTCGTGCCGGGGTCAGTGGCAAACGCGATCAGAAACTGACCACTTGAGGAATTCATCTGGGCCAGACCGCGTGCTCCTGAACGAGAACCCGACTTGAACGGCACGGTTCGACAGGCGTCGAGAATGACGATGTTAATGCGCGCGTTGGCTTCGGTCATCAGGTCAACCATTCGTTGGGCACGGAAACACTCATCTTCGAGGTCTGCTTCTGAGTGGGCATCAGCTTTGATCGGCCACAGGTAATTCTCTCCCTTCAATTGACTGCCATGACCGGAAAAGTAGAAGAGAGCGACGTCGCTACCACGACACTTGTCCGCAAATTCCTGAGCGGCTTTGCTCATTTCCTTTTTCGTACAATTCGTGCGTGTCATTACCCCGAAACCGAGTGATTCGAGCGCCCGGGAGAATGCCGTGACGTCATTTACCGGGTTACTCAATTCGCCGAGTTCACCGTAATCAGCATTCCCGATGAGCAGCGCAACTTTACGACCGCTGCCGACGGGTGATGCATCGCCAAGGTTGGTGTTGGTTGACAGACGTCGTGTTGCCTGACCAGGGCGTGATGCTGCTTCGATGACACTCGGCAAAACGCTGAGGAACAGAAAAGCCGGGAGCAGGTACAGGAAACAAACGATCTGGGCAGCGCTGATCCGCGTTCTGGTGCATTGCATGGAACCACTCCTCTTAAGACGTTCTACGGTTATTCTAGATGAACAGACTCCGGTTGAGCAACTGAGTTGCGATGAGTGAAAGGGTTGAGCGACCGTGTGTGTTTCTGCTAAACATCGCAGGAAGAGGTTCGTCATTGACCTGTGAGACATTGACGGCACTTTGATTGGTCGTTCCGATGCAGCATTTCTGTCGTGGGCGCTCGATGAGCGTTCTGCTCTGCACGGGATCATTGAGCGAGAGTTGTCGAACAACGCAGGAGGAATCATGAGAATTGTGCGTGGCTTGCTGATGCTCGTTTCACTCGTAGTCATGATCTATGCGATCATTCTCGCGGCTGATCCCGGTTACCAGATTCAGGGAATTCCGCCAAATCTGGTCATTGTCTATGACATCGGGGCAACCCATGCTGCATGGGGTCGAACCCGTTATGTGGTCACCGCCGACGGACGAATGAAACAGTTCGATCTGCGTGGGATCGCCAAACCCGATGAAAAGCCGGCAAGCACGTGCACCATTCCACCCGAGGGTTTGAAGCGAATCATTGACACAATCAATCGAAACCGCTTTTTCAAACTCGCCCCTTCGTATGAGGACCCGTCCGTCATGGACGGTTCTTCGATGTACATTTCTGTCCAGGCCGGCAATGTCTCAAAGATGGTCTCGGCCCGGAACACAGCCGTCGCTGAGTTACATGAGATTTCTAAGGCCATTCTCGCCGAAGCGCGCTGAAACAACGCCGATGCGGTGAAAAAGAAGAGGGAGGTGAGCCGATCGGCCCACCTCAATGCTTGCTTCTCCATGATGAAAACCTCAAGTGTGAAGTGTTGAGGTTTTCGTTTTGCCCGACGGACAAAACCAGCACCAGAAGGGGTTGTTTAGACGATTACGGAAGATTGGCGATCATCTTGTCCAATAGGTGTTGTTCGCCCAGTTGATGCGCGTGCCATTATTGACGAGGTACCCAACCAGATTCCAATCGGTTGCCACAACGGTAGTTGAGTTCTTTACGTATCCCTTTGACTGGGCGCTACCCTCGTTAATGAATACGAGATTCTGCCCGTCCTGCTCAATGCGACATAAACCTCGATTGACACTGGGCTGCCACCAGCCGGTCCAGTCTCCAGCAAGACTTGGAATGCTCGAAGACGTACGTGTTCCGCCCGCGTTGCCTGTGCCGCTGGAGGTCGCACCCTCGACCCAGTCGTAGTGAAACCTCACGCGGTAGGCATCAATCATGCCGGAGATGTTACAGATGACTTCGATAGTCATCTTGCCGTCGCGACCGCCCTTGTAGGCTTTTCCCGAAACTGTTTTCGAGCGTGTGACATTATTAAGATATCCGAAGTTTTCTACGGGGCCGTCGATGAGTTGAACAGTGAGCCCGCCGGCCGGGATGTTCCCCCAACCAGGGGTCAATGTCTCGTGTCTCAGTTGTACCGAGATCTCCTCTTCTGATCGCAGGCTTGGCGCGGGAGCACTCCAGGAGAGTTTTTCCTTGCTCCACCAGGTTCGCCCGTGTTCTTTGCTCAGGAAGCCGTATACAACATAGTCGGTTCCCGATTCGTAGATCTTCCCTTTTCCGCCGGCTTGCTCGTCCCATTCCTGATATGGTTTGACGATCTCCGGGGCACCCTGCAGCACCCATGCCCCTGCGTTAGCCGCAGGGGCAGTCAACAGAGAGCTGACAGCGAGACAACACAGAACAACGAACCACTTCTTCATGCTCACGCCTCCTGGTCGATTCAGTATGTTTTCCCCACTCTCGAACGGAGCGTGGGGGAATTCACTCGTTGTCATCTGCTTCGGCCTCCCTCTCGGCAGCGGCATCAGCGGACTCTTCGCGAAGCTGGTCGATGTAATCCTGTGGGAGCGGTTTGTTGTAGGTGCTGGCGATGCGCTCGGCGGTGTTCTGTTCACCTTCGGGAATCTCAACGATGATCGGTGAACGTTTGTTGAAATTGCGGCGCTGCATCGTGCGATACAGGAACACGAACTTCTTGGGATCGAGCGGATGAACACCCGCTCCCTCAAGCGTTGATTCCATGCTGTCGTTTAGATACCCGCAACCGTCTATCACAATCCCTTTCGAAAACACCTTCAGGAAATCGACTTCGTAAGCACTCGGCCAGTCGGCGATGAGCTTATCATCTCTGAAATGCTTCTCCATGAAGTCTTCTTTCATGCCGGCAGCGAAGTAGGCGATCAGCCCGAGCAGGCCGAAACAACCACCGAAGATCGCGGCAAAGACCGCCCAAGGCTCTCGTGAACCAAACACCGCTGGTACGATAGCCATGAATCCGAATACGGTGATGACGAGCCCGACCGTCGACCCCTGAGATCCTTTGTATGACACCTGTTCTCCTCCTCCATCCAGCGCTGTAGAACCATCACCGAATTCGAGCCTGGCAAGTCTTATACACGAAAACGCTTGCCTTGACAACTGAAACAGCCCACCAGACGGGTTGTGGGTGATGAACCGACACGATTTCAAAAAGGGTAAATGGTTCGTCGTGTGGAGTCTTTCACGCTGATTCCGCGCTGCGCCCGTTTCCGCAATGCGTGTGACGGGTACTGCAATGGCTTAGCGATGTTCGAGAACCAGTGCCTCGGAAATCTTCGCGTTCCTGATCGGTGAAGACGGCGATATGATCTCGTATTGCTTGCAGAACGTGCGACCAATGGGCAGGCGTCGGAACCCGTGAAAAAGCAGACGGGCGGTGAGCCGAGTTGGCTCACCGCCCGTGTTGAGAGCGAGTCTAGACTACTTCCATTGTCCAGATTTCTTGAGTTCCTTGATGCCGGCCAGAATCTTCTCGGCGGTGAACGGAGGCTTCACCAGCCGCACGCCGACGGCGTCGTAGATCGCGTTCGCCAGCGCCGGCAACGGGCCGTTGATGCCGATCTCCGAGACGCTCTTGGCTCCGTACGGGCCGGTCGGCTCGTAGGTGATGGCCAGATGCGTCTTCAGGTCGGGCATATCGTTCGCCGTGTAGATCTTGTAGTAGCGGAAGTTGGGATTCAACATGCGTCCCTGGCTGTCGAAGATGTACTCTTCGGTCAGCGCGAAGCTGATGCCGTTGACCACCGCGCCCTGCAACTGCCCTTCGGCGAGCTGCGGGTTGATCGGCGTGCCGCAGTCGACCGACGCGGCATACTTCACCAGCTTCACTTCGCCCGTCTCGGTGTCGACTTCGACTTCGGCGAAGTGGGCCGAGAACGGCGGCGGCGAGGCGTGCGAGATGTGACTGCCGACGGCGGCGATCTGGAACTGCCGCTTTTCATAGAGCGAGAAGGTTGCGATCTCGGCGAAGCTCACCTTGAGATCGGAATCGGACTTCGAATAGACCCAGCCGTCTTCGGCCTCGAGATCGGTCGCACCCTGCATCTTCGGCATGATCGACGCCACCGCGAGAATCTGCTCACGCACTTTGTTCGCGGTGTTGATGACCGCGCCGCCCGACAGATAGGTGGTCGAAGAGGCATACGCGCCGACGTCGAACGGGGTCATGTCGGTATCGGAACTATAGACCAGCAGCTGATCGTGGCGGCACCCGAGGGTTTCGGCCGCGATCTGCGCCAGAATGGTGTCCGAGCCGGTGCCGAGGTCGGTCGCGCCCAGCAGCATGTTGAACGACCCGTCGTCATTCATCTTGATGGAAACGGCACCCATGTCGATCTCGGGAATCGAGCTTCCCTGCATGAGAATCGCCATACCGATGCCGCGGCGCTTGATGCCTTTTCCGGGCCGATTGCGCTTGTTCTTCCAGTCGATCTCTTTTGCGCCCCACTCGATGCACTCGGGCAGACCGCATGACTTGATCGCCATGTCGACGCCTTCGCGCCCTTCGCCCAGAGCCTTGAAGATCGGGGAAGAATCGCCTTCGCGAATGTGGTTGCGTTTGCGGAATTCCAGCGCGTCCATGCCGATGGCCTTGGCGCACTCGTCCATCAGGGCTTCGACGCCGAACGCGGCTTGCGTGGCGCCGTAGCCGCGATACGCGCCGCCGACCGGCAGGTTGGTATACACGGTGTCACCGATGAATTCGACGTTCTGCGCCTTGTACAAGGGCAGAACCTTCGAACCGCAGTTGCACATGACGGTCAGCGCATGACTGCCATACGCGCCGGTGTTGCTGATGACCTTCATCGACAGCGCGGTGATGTCGCCGTTCTTCTTCACGCCGGCCTTGATGGTCACGACCATCGGATGCCGGGTGCGCGACGAGACGAACTCTTCGGGGCGGGTCAGTTCGAGGATCGCCGGTCGCCGCGTGCGCAGCGTGACCAGAGCGACCACGTCTTCCAATAGTACCTCTTGCTTCGTGCCGAAACCGCCGCCGATGCGGGGTTTGATGACTCGAATCCGCTTCAGCGGAATGTCGAGCGCCTGTGCGGTGATGCGTCGGGCATGGAACGGCACCTGCGTCGAAGTGCGCAGGACCAGGCGGTCGTTCTCGTCGAGATACCCGATGCAGCAGTGCGGCTCGATCGGACAGTGCTGAGCGTAGTGCGGGTAATACTTGCGTTCGAGCACGTAATCGGCATCTTTGTAGCCCTTCTCGACGTCGCCGACGCGGGCTTCCATGTGCGCACAGTGATTGTGCTTGGGGTCATAGAACGTCGGAATCGGCATGTAGGCTTCGGGTTCGTCATGAATCACCGGAGCGCCGGGATCGCGGGCCTTCTCGGGGTCGAAGATCGCGGGCAGAATGTCGTATTCGACCTTGATGCGGCGGCAGGCTTCCTGCGCGGCTTCGGGCGTGTCGGCGGCGACGATGGCCACGCGGTCGCCCACGAAGCGTACCTTGTTGTCGAGAATGAACGTGTCATACGGCGACGGTTCTGGATACCCCTGACCGGCGGTCGTATGCGGAATTCGCGGCACATCTTTCCAGGTGTAGATGGCGACCACGCCGGGAATCTTGAAAGCTTCGGCAGTGTCGATCTTCTTGATGCGGGCGTGCGCGTGCGGGCTGGTCATGATCTTGACATAGACCGGGTTCTGCAGGTCGAGATCCATAACGTATTTCTGAATGCCGCACACCAGGCCGATGCCGTCGAGCTTGTGCTTGGACTTGGCAACAACCTGAAACTTCTTCGGTCGCGGAAAGGTCAGCGGTGATTCGGGAATCGCGCCGGCATTGACCGCCGCAGGGGAAGTCGGCTTCTGCGGCTTGAGCTGGGGCTTGGGCTCGACCGGCTTGGGCATGGGCTTCGGCGCAGGCTTTGCTGTCGACTTCGCCGCGACCGGCTTGGGCTGCGGTTTCGCGGGCTTGGCAACCGGTACGATCTTTTTTGCCGGAGCCGCCTTGATCGCGGGCTTGGGCAACGGCTTGGCTGCCGGTTTCGCCACCGGCTTGACGACCGGCTTCTTCGCGGGTTTTTCAGGCTTGGCGGCGGGCTTGCCTGCCTTCTTGACGACCGGGGCGGGTTTCTTCGCTGCCGGTTTGGCGGCCGCTTTGGGGGCAGCCTTGACAGGAGCGGGTTTTACGGCTTTCTTCGGGGTGACAACGGTTTTCTTCATCGGAGTTTTTTTGGCCGGCATGATATTCCCTTCTCCTGCTTACTGGTGTTTCTTCAAGGTCTTCGCGGCATCGAGCACGGCTTCGATGCGCTTGACATATCCGGTGCAGCGGCAGAGATTGCCGTCGAGGGCTTCTTTCACCTCGGCTTCGGTCGGGTCGGCGTTGCGATCGAGCAGAGCCTTGGCGGCCATCAGCGATCCGGGGTTGCAGAACCCGCACTGGGTGGCGCCGTGATCGACGAATGATTTCTGCAGCACATGCGGCTGGTCGGGCGTTCCCAGGCCTTCCGTGGTCAGAACTTCAGAACCTTCGCAGTGAGCGGCGAACACCGTGCATGAGTTGCGCACGCGGCCGTCGATGAGCACGGCACAAGCGCCGCAGGCACCTTCGCCGCAGCCCTTCTTGACGCTTTTGTACCCGTTGCGCCGCAGCACATCAAGCAGCAGTTCCTGCGGAGCGATCTCGAACGACTTGCGTTCTCCGTTGATGATCAGTTGCAGTTTCATTCCAGGCTCCTTACGCATGGGCTTTGGCCGCCTGTTCGAGGGCGCGCCGCACGATGACGGGAAGAACGTCCATCCGGTACTCTTTTGAAGCCCGGAAGTCGGGAGTGAACTCGATGCCGCTGATGGCGCGCACACCGGCTTCGGCCAGCAGTTCGGGGGTGATCTGCTTGCCCTTCAGCGAATCCTCGGCGTCACGACAGCGGGTTGGTTTGCGGGTCGGCGCGTTGATGGCAATGCGCGCTGTCGAAATGATGCCGCCGCTGAAGGTCAGGCGCGCGGCGACGGTGATGATCGCATAGTCGTTGGCGGTCTTGGCCATCTTGACGAACGCCGTGCCCGATGTGCCGGTAGGCAGTGCCGGAACGTGAATCTCGGTCATGATCTCACCGCGCTCAATGACGTCGCTCGGACGTGTGGCGTACAAGGTGGTAAGAGGGATTGTGCGCTTGCGGTGGGCGTTTGCCAGCGTGACTTCGGCTTCGAGAACCAGCAGGGCCGGGGGCAGGTCGGACCACGGAAACACGCCGACCAGGTTGCCGCCGGCGGTAATGCTGTGCCGAAGCGGCGTCGAACCGATGCGTTTTGCGGCTTCGCGCAACAGCGTGCCCGAGGGGCCGGTCAGCACCGTCGAGGTGGCGATGTCGAACACCGGGGTCATGGCACCGATGCGATAGCCGCCGTTGTCGGCCCGAATGGAAGAGAGCTGCAGTCCCTTCAGATCGACCAGCCCGTCGATGGTCGCGTCATCGATCTGGGTCAGATAGGTGCCGCCCGCCAGAGGCACGTTCTTCCGGTTCTTGTCTTCCAGGAGCGTACAAGCCTCTTGAATCGTTTGCGGACGGTAAAACTGAGTGAGATGTCTGAGCATGGGTTCTCCCGTACGAAGAAATCTATATGACTGAATGACAGGATTATACTCAGAAAGGTTGGACCTCGCCACCAGTTCGCAACGAACAAAAAAACATTCCCCGAGGACAGGCCTTCGGGGAATGCGAAATCGCGTCAGACTGACGTGATGCGAACGGTTATCTCATGCTTTGATACTCAATCGAACGTTGATTCAGGAGTGCTGGTCTGACCGGCGCCATCCTGCGTGCCGTTCGTCGTATCGCCGCCAGTCGTGCCTGAGCCGGCGGGGGTATCGGCTGCCGGCGGTCGGTCGGTGGTTGCCGGTTCCGTCGCCGTCGTCGGCATTGCGGGCTTGGGATCGCCCTGATTGATCAGCCCCTGCAGTCGCTTCTGCAGATCCTTGAGCAGGCGGTTCACCACATTCTGGAACATCGATTCAAACTGCTTGCGGAACTGCGGGAACATCGAACCCAGAATTTTGAAGATCACGAGATTCTTGCGATACTGGTTGATGAAGCGTGCGATTTCCTTCTGAATTTTCGCCGGATCGACGGGTCGCACTTCCGGGGGAACCACGGTTCCGGTTGCCGGCGGAGTCACAGTCCCGGTAGCCGGCGGCGTCGGAATGGTCGCGGTCGCGATCGGGGTGCCTGTTGCGATTGGTGTACCCGTCGCAATACCGCCATTTCCCTGACCAGATGAATCGCTCCCGGAAGCGCTTTTCATCTTCGCATCCTGGTACTCTTTCTCGATCGCCTGACCGCCGCCCAACACTTCGCTGATCAGATTGGCCAACTTCTCATACTTTTCCTTGAAGCCGGGAATCTGCAGCGCAGAGCGCAGTTCATTCGTCAGTGACCAGTACTTTTCGATCTGCGCCAGGTATTCCGACCACAGCTTCTTCAGATCACCCGGCCACTTGTCCTGCGGTACCTTGCCGAAAGCCGGATGACCGGACAACGCGCTGTAGAGTTTCTGCACGCCGTATTGAAGATCTTTCAGCTGCCGCACTTTTTCTTCGAGAGCCTGAGCATTGATACCACCGCCATTGTCTGTTGGCGCCCCACCATCGACGGCGCTGGCTTGCTTGACTTCCGCATACTGTCCGTCGAGCTTCTTGCCCTGAGCGAGCTGAGCGTCCAGCTCATACTTCAGACCATCAGGCAGCTGCTGATAAAGCGGATTATCTCGCAGCTGCTGGGCGGCATTGAGTGCCTGACGCGCCTGCTCGAAGCGGCTGAGATACTCTTCAAACAACGACTTGAGATCGCTGGGCCACTTGTCGCGTGGGGTTTTCCCGAACTGCGGGTGTGATTTCAGGGCTTGGTAGTATTTGTCCGCCCCGGCCAGTGCGTTTGACACCTGCGTGATCGCAGCTCTGACCTGCTTGTCGAGCGCCTGAACCTCATTCGTCGAACCGGGGGCGGG
>CAYYIY010000002.1:139640-143306 GCA_964472075.1 uncultured bacterium
TCCGGTCCGCGGGCGGTGGCCGGGGGGGCGGGGGCTGGAGCCGGTGCCGCAGTCGGCGGTGTCTGAGCCGGTGGTGTCTGGTTTGCCGGAGGTGTCTGAGAGATTGGGAGCGAGTTTACCGGGATCTGGACAGCGCCGTCGTTTGGGAACGCTTGTCGGTAGGCGATGAGAATCGACCGCTCCCGTTCATACAACGCCCCCAGTTTCTGCGAGATACTCGCCTGGGTTTGTGAGTTGATTCTGCCGTACAAACTGTTGGATTGCAGAGACTTGATCGCGGAATACGTCATGGAGGCTTTGTTGCAGGCTTCGGAATAATCCTGACACAGTTTCGCCAGATCTGCCGGCCAGGGAAGCCGATTCATTTCCGCTTTGCGCTGAATAACCTGCTGAGCAAGGGTGTTCATGGTCGACAGCTGACTTTCATACTCTGCCAGCTTCTGGTTGATCTGTTTGGCGAAAGCATCGGCCAGTGCCTGCGTCGGGTCAGCCGCCTCGGCTGCAAAGCCGCACAGGAAGACCCCGACCACCAGCAAGAGACAAAGTGCACGAGGGCGAGTTACATACATACGAATACCTCCCTTTGAAAATGACGAACTTTGTTCACATGAGAACACTGAGAAGACCTTCATGACCCGATTTCCCTACCGACCCGTTCGAGCCCAGTCGGACTCGAACATGCGTTCAACATACATCGAAAACGAGGGCAAACCATTGCGACGGGCGATCTGAAGCGTTATCTCTTCGATCTGACCAGGATAGTTCCTGGCGATGCGTCGCCACTTCTGCGAAATCTGCAGGGCCAGCTCGTGCTGACCGTTCTGCTGGGCAGCCGCGCGGCGGTCGAGGTCGCACAGAAACCAGTAGCCGAGCTTTTTCACATCGCTGCTCGAAAGCTGTTCCTGCAGATTGCCGGAATTCGGTGTGCCCGCACCGGTTTTGGCCGGCAGTTGATCGTCGAGCAGTTCGCTGACGTCTCGTTCGTTTGCCGGAATCGTCGGGCGCAGGCCCTCGACCTTGTCGACAAACACCTGTGGCGCAGAAGGATCTTTGCCGGGAGTGCCCTTTCCGGAGGAGATGAAGTCATTGATGCTGGTTACGGGGGCGGCACCGACCGAGGTTTCGGCCGGCTGTGGAATGCCCAGGCTGGAAACGAGTGTCGGGGGATAGACGCGTGTCGGGTTGCGGTTGTCGAGAGGGGCGAGCGAAGCCGGCGGGAAGGGAAAATCGACCCCCGGCACCTGCGGTTTGGTGGACGGGACGGGAGTTGTGCCCGAACCCGGGTCTGGAGGCAGGGGGGGCGTATCCGTGCCGACCGGCGGAGTCTCGGTTGCGACCCCGCAGGATTTGGCATGCTCATCAAGCTCGTATTCCTTCATGAATTCCTGCTTGCACTTCGGGCAAACGAAGGTGGTCGGCTTCTGGGAGCAGGTGGGGAGATGGCTGTCCAGATCGGCCTGGTATTTGAACTCCTTGCCGCAATACTTGCAGGTGATTGCGGTGGGCTTCTTCGGACATGTCGGAAGATGCGCATCGAGATCGGCTTGATACTTGAATGATTCGCCGCAATAACTGCAATTGTACGAGCTTGGTTTCTTCGGACAACTCTCTTCATGTGCTTTCAGCTCGGCCTGATTCGGCATTTTAGCGCCGCAATACTGACAATAGCCCCCCTTTGCCGGGCAACTCGGCTCATGCGCGTCGAGTTCAGCCTGGGATTTGAACTTTTTCCCACATGATGGACAGGGAAACGAGAGAGGCTTCTGCGGACAGGATTCCTCGTGAGCAGGCAACTCACTTTGCAGTATCATGGCACCGCAATACCGACAGGGTGATTTTGCGACCAGTTGCGCATGGACCGCACCTGACCAGCAGATGAACAGGGTGAGAATCAGCGGCAGAAGATGCCGAAACACCGAGCTGCCCGCCAAAAAACCGGAACGCTGAATCATGTGATGCCTCCCCAAATCCGCAGATGCCGACATAGTCATCTCCTTCATGGCATTTATGGCAGCCAGAACGTATCGAGTGGCGAACCGCCGCTCTTCAGGCTGAAATATCGTGAAAAACTGCTTTCCTTCAACTTTCCCTTATACTGAACGGTGACCTGCAGCAAATCAGGAACAGGGCGGTCGGCGGTGAGTCCCAGGCACTCGCCGGTTCCGAACATGCTGATCTGAATTGGGTTGCCGGAGGCATCCTCCAGTTGGCGTCGAGCTTCCTTGCTCGACGCACGATAGGTGTAGCGGACTGGCGCGTTCGTGTTTGCGGCCGGTCCCGAAGTCTGACGGCTGGTGAACAGCACGTCGACGTCGCTGCCGCTGTTTGAAATCTGCAGGCCCGCTCCTGTCGGCCGATATCCGCGCAGGTCACGATCGAGATAACGAAACATCAGACCCGTCGTGCGTGCGTGGTCGATGGTTTCCTGTGCCTGTTGCGAGCCGCGCCAGCCCATGCTCAGAAGCCGCTGCAACCCGCCGAAGAGAACCATGACGACGACGGTTACAACCAGCATCTCGATCAGAGTCATGCCGGTGAAAGGCTTTGCCGGTCGAGTGTGTCTGGTCATGTCGGTTTCACCAGTGTCGCGAAGGTTGCCGATTTGTTTTTTCCGTTGGCATCCTGCCAGGAGGCCGTGAGGGTGAGAACGACGGCATTGCGCGGAGTGCCGCCCAAAGGCGGGGTTGCCAGGGCGAACGTCTGGGCCGAGTACTTCACCTGAATCGATGAGGAAAACGCCGGCAGGCGAATGGTCTGACCGGCACCGAGGGTAATCTGCGATGTCCCGTTCGGCACGGCCTGGTCGCTCACCAGCGGAATCCCGGCCGCCTGCATGGTTTGAGCCTGAGATAGAAAGCTGCCGCCCAGATTCAGGACTTCTAGCTCCTGACGGCCGATCTGCGTTACCACTTGAGACTGCATGAGGGTTGTCCAGAGGGGAATCAGGATCAGCGCGAGAACCGTCAACGCGACGACCGTCTCGATCAGCGAAATGCCGCTTCGGCGAGCATTCATGCATATCATAGAACCGTGAAACCTCCCTCGGAAGGTCCGAGAACCGGGAGATACGACTCCTGCAGGTTCGCCGGCACGGTCGGATCAAAGCGGATATCATAGCGAATCGAACCACCCGTATTCGGAGACGGCAGTTGCTTGACGCAGACGGAACCCTCTACATCGAGCTCCGACCCGGACCATTCCAGTGTGTGATTCGGGGCGATCAGAGCCGCTTGAACCGTTCCACCCGTGCACTTGATCGGGCCGCCGAGCGATACGATCACCAGACGCGGTGTGGCAGCGCCGATCGGCAGTGAACCACTTGTCTGTCGTGTCACTCGCCCCAGCGTCACCTTTCCGGTGGCGACGATGACGGCCGAAGCGGCATACGTGAAGTCGGGCAGTTGCATGTCTCCCTGAACACGTGCCACCAGCGCATGCGACAACAGCTTGCCGGTCGCCGTGGTCTCCAGAGCGTTGTTGCTGAAGTCCTGCCCGTTGGGGAACTGATGGGTGAATGCCTGTGCATCAGTGTAGCGTGCGGCCGGATCAAAAGTTGCCAGCGACCCCTGAAACAGGGTGCCACTGCTGCCTGACCAGTCGCGCGGAATGGTCACCGCCGTTCCCGGATTGGGATAATCATCGGCATTCAGCAGTTTCTGGGCGGGA
>CAYYIY010000002.1:143316-150270 GCA_964472075.1 uncultured bacterium
CTGCTTGTTGGTCTGCGCCAGATCGTAAACGAGATCGTACAGAGAGTTATAGGCCGACAACCCCGTGGATGCTTGAAAGTCCGTGTTCACTTTGGTCATGAACGTGACATAGTCAGTGGCTCCGTTATTGTTGAAGGCGGGCATGAGCTGATCCAGGCTGTTGGGCATGCCCGTGACATGGGGCTGTTGAACCAGGTCGGGGAACATGGTGACGCCCTGTCTCGTGTGAATATCCGGATGCAGATCGGTTGGAAACTGGACCGGGGATTGGATCAGCCGTGGGAGCGGGAATGACGCCTTCTGCACGATGCCGTTGCCGAAATCAACGATGTCGGGAAGTTTATCATTGTCACTGTCGTAGAAAATCGTCGCGTAGAGCACGTAGCGGCAACGAACGTCACCGAGAACGCGGGTGGGAGTGAGTCGACGCACCTGTCCGGGTCGCTGGCCGCCGAACAGCCGCAACCAGCTCGGCTTCGTCAAGAGCGACAGGAGACCCGGATCAGAGGTGCCGACGACCTGGGCCAGAAACGTCGCGGCTTCTTCATAGGCTCCCATCGGGGTAAAACGTGTTTTCACCTTGTACGAAGGCCAGGGGTTCAGGCAGATCTGTGGAACTTCGGCGCCGATAGAAGTGACGTTCAGGAGATCCGGCCAGAACAGGATATACTCAGACTCCGGCCGGCACGGATGTGTTCCGTCGAGATTCAGAATGGTCGTCCCGTTGCCGAGGTAGATCCAGCCTGATTTCTGCCACGCAGTCAGTCGATCGATGCCCGAAAACTGGTTGGGGTGGTTGAACAGCACCAGGGAAGTGGCATAGTCGCTTTGAAACGGCTTTATCTGCGTGTTGAGCGCCTCGGGAGATGGCGGTGCGTCGCGCACGAACAGGGTGAATTTGGCGGCGACAGGCGGAATCATCTGCACCACGCGCAACTCGCGCTTGAACTCGAAGCTGTGAAGATCGGCGGCATGAGAGCCGTCGCGCAAACGCACATGAATCTGCATGGTGACCTGAAAACGGGCATGGGCCGGCGTGACGCCGGAACCGGTCGGACGAATCTCCAGTTCCGCCGTGCACCCGCCTGCAGGCGGAACCATCTGGACGAGGCTTTGAATGCGAGCTTCGATTTCAGAACGGCGATCGAAAGAGGCAATGGTCAGAGAGACGGGTGAAGGGGTCGTGCCGCCTGAAAGGTCGAAGATGCCGGTGCCCGTTGTCGGAAAGAGAGCCTGACAGCCGGCCCGATCGCGAAGCACCTCTTCGAGGTGCGCCCACAGAACTGTGGCGGAACTCTCAGCCAGGCTGAATGCCAGACCTTCCTCGAGAAGATTCACCGTCGTTTTGCGAAAGACCGATGAATGGCGAGAAAGCGAGATAAAGAGAATGGAAAGCAACACGGCCAGCGCGACCACCATGACGAGGACGGAGCCGCGTCGTGGTTGCCGGAATCCTCCCCATCGGTAAGACTGGAAGAGTACTTCTGGCTTCCGGTGTGAGAATGGCTCGATAAAGCTCACCATACTTTTGTTTCATATTAAGAGGTCGAAACAATCGAAGTCAATATTGGAATGGACGATTCTGCTACGTCGCACGTCGCAATCATACCGTCGTACGTCGATTCAGTCGGGTAATACGGGCTAATCTCTTAAGAAAAGCCTCATGAGCAAAGGGATACACGCATTGGCACGCCACTTGCTTTGTGTTTGTTTTGAAAACAATCCCGAAAGTGAGGTGAGTCGAAATGATGTCAACCATCAATCATGAATCATGTCGTCAGGGTAATGGGGCCGATCCTGAACAGAATCCTCTGCCGATCTTTCCCAACCTCGGGTTTCGGTCTCCGGTTCTGGTCGTGCCCATTGAAGGCCCTGAGGGCGGCTGGCTGGCATTTCCCATTCACTGATTTCGCCTGCTCGGGCAGGTCGATGGGTTTTTTGTGATTCGGCTGTTCTGTTCGCGTAAGCAGGCATAGAAACTGTCAACGAATTCCTTATCATTTCTGTTCTGGAGGTGAATCAGTATGAACTGGAAAAAATGGTTGCCGTGGAACTGGTTTAAGAAGGACGAAGAAGCCGCGAAGGTTCCTGTCACACACACCGATGGGAAAGAGCCTGACAACGCGTTGAGTGTGAACCTGTTTCATGACATCAGACGGGATTTTGATCGGATGTGGCAATTGTTTTTTCCCGCCCGGTATTCTTCCCGTTCCGATCCTCTCCTACCGGAACTCCGGTCACTGCGTGGGTGGGCGTTCCGTTCGGGTTTCGATCTGACTGCAAACGCCGATGCATATCAGGCGAACCTTGAAGTTCCAGGGATGGATCCGAATGACCTTCGTGTGGAGGTACGACAGGGAACCGTGGTGATCAGCGGCGAAAAAAGAGAACAATCGGAAGAGAGGTCTGGAGGTTTGATTCGAACCGGAATCCGTCACGGTCGATTCTGCCGAACGTTTGCCCTACCGGAAGACGCTGACGGACAAAATATTGAAGCCCGTTATCGGCATGGAGTGTTGACGGTGACGATTCCGCGCCTCCGGTCGAGTTCATCTGTTTCTCGCCTGATAGAAGTCAAGGCTGCGTGACTCGATCGATTACATTCCATGACCCCCTCCCACAAGTCGAAAGAGCTGCCGCTGTATTTCGATCGTTGATTTCCCCGTCGTCTCTCGTCGAGCCTCCACAATGGCAAATGCTTCATTGAATCGCTCCTGGGTAGGGCGATTCGATGAAGCATTTTCTTGCCGGAGATCTCTTGCTCGTCTGTATCGACCTCATTTCGCCATCGCTCTATCATCAGCCTGTTCAGGAACGATTTGACTGCCGGAAATCCCTGCTAATCCGCAGGGTTAATTCATTTTCTTTCGTTTTTCCGCCGGCGTAGACAAAGAGTTTCGAAAGAATCAAATGACCCTGGGAAAATCCGTTCACTGTCTTTCCCGTTTTCGTCGGGGTGAGTTATAATGTGCTGTTCCTGAAGCCTAAGAAGGAGAGAAGCGATGTTGAAAAAGGCGGTGAGCGCGGCTCTGGTCGGCGGTATGCTGACTCTGGCGCCCGCGCCGAGCGAAGCGAAGAACATCTTCAAAGACCTGCTCAAAGCCTACCAGACGTATCAGGAAGTGAACATGATGCTCTGGCTGACTGGTGATTCGAAGGCCGAGAAGCGGTTCGGCGAAGAAGTGAAGTGGTTCATCAATTTGACCAACAAAAAAGAAAAAGACCCCGAGATCAATCGCTGGGTTCATGGCGTGTTTCAGCGCCTCAAACCGCAGTTCAAAGAGCGGGGTTTCGACTACAACCTGACGATTCTGAAGGGTGACACCGTGAATGCCTTCGCTATCCCTGGTGGAAGCGTGTTCATCTATCGCGGCATGATTGACTTCTGCCGCTCTGATGACGAGCTGGCCACTATTCTGGCGCATGAGCTGGCGCACTCGGAACGCCGCCATTCGCTGAAACAGCTTCGCGGGAACGCGGCGTTTGCTCTGTTGCTGCAAACGGCCGTGAAGAACAAGAAAGATCAGCAGAGCTGGGGGGCAGTGGTGGGAGCGCTGACCAGTCTGGCGTTCTCGCGCGAACACGAGGATGAAGCCGATGATCTGGGCCAGACCCGCATGTGGCAGGCCGGCTTCGACCCTTCCGCGCAAGTTCTGGTGTGGGAAAAGTTCGTGCAGAAGTTCGGGAAGGGGCCGGGCGGCATCATGCAGTATCTCAGCACCCACCCGCCGTCTGAGGCTCGTGTGGCGAATGCACGCAAAAATCTGGCGAAGTTTCAGGTGCCCGAACGCAAGGATTTCACGCTGTCGTTCAACGTGACGGCAGAGACCGAAGAGAACCTGATTCAGAACGGCAGCTTCGAAACCGACGTGAATAAGCGCGGCTTCCCCGACGCCTGGGAGAAACGCGAGGGTCGGGCCGAACCGGATTCCCGCTTCGGCTACACCGGAAAAGCTTCGCTGGCTGTGACTCCCGAAGCGAACATTCGCCCGGCGCGTGTCGTTTCAGAGCTGATCGCCGTGAACCCGGCCGGTACGTATGAACTGACCGGCTATGGGCGTGCGCAGTCAGGGGCGAACAAAGTCAGCATCGGCGCCGAGGTCTACGACAAGAAGAAACGCCTGCGCGGCTACATCTGGCCGGTCATGCAAAATGGGCAGTTCGGCACCGACTGGCAGGCGTTCTCAGGAGCCTTTGCTCCCGGAAAAGAGTCGGGCAAGAGCCTTCCGGCCGATGCCGGCTTTATCAGAATTCTGCTGCAGAACGGGCCGTTTTCGCAGGGAACCGTCTGGTTCGATCATCTGAGGCTGAAAAGCGCAGGCACCAAACCCTCCGATAATCTGCTTCCCGACGGTGATTTCGAGTTCGCCGGGGCGGATGGTCGGTTGCGCGGGGTTCTGGCAACGCCGGGAGCGGTGGCGCAGGACAAGGATTTCTGCAAGATCGGATACGCCTCGCTGAAAATGACCGGAAACGGTGGCGAAGTCGCCATGATGATGGATCCGCTGATGCTCGATCAGTTCAAACCCGGGCAGGAACTGCGGTTTGCCATGCATTACTGCGGCTCAGCCGAATTCAAGTTCCGTGCTCTGCTCGAACTGGTCGATGGTGAGGGGAAACCCCTGGCTCGTCGATTGGTCGACAAGGAGCTGACCGCAAAGCCGAACCTGTGGCAGGCCGAGGGTATTCGCACCCGCCTGGAACTTCAGGATGCGGAAAAAGGGGTGGCACGAGCTTTGGTGGTCAAGATCATCGGCACGGTCCCGGCCGGCTCAAACCTCTGGCTGGATGGGTTCACATTGCGCTGACACGGATTTTCCCAACCAACGACAGGGCTGATCGGGCAGCAACCGATCGGCCCTGTTACTTTCTGCTCTGTTTTTCTGTGACCTTTTTTGCAGAGAGTTCGCTTACCATTCGAAGGAACATCTATCATTATTTAGATAACGAGGGCTTTTAGATACTAATTGGTTTCGATATTATTTACATAATATATTGTTATATTATCGTTACAAACACAAATATTTATTATCAATATTTGAGATACATTCGTTTCGTTATTCTGAGGCGGTCTGTATAGCAAATTCCTGAATTTTCGTGAGCCCCGGTTTCTCTCGTCGCTCTCGAGTGCATTTTCTAGGGGGCATTTCGTTCTCTCGATGCTCTGTTTTCCCGGCGGCATCGCTCAACGATTCGCCATTGTGGTCGGGAGCGCATTCTCGTCTCGAGATCGAGGCTGAAACCTGGTCGACTTCGCATCCATTCGAAGACGACAAGCCGAATCGCCTCCTGCGATGCGTATTCTGGTTGAATCCGTCAGCCTGTTCTCGGACCCTGTTCGCCTCTTGCCGAATGGCTCACAATTTTCACTCTTGCCACCGGGAAGTAGTGGCTCTTGTGTCCTTTGAGACCCGGCTTTTGGTTTGCACCGCTCGACCGTTCGCATGATGCGGTAACGCGAAAGGGTGTCTCTTCTGGCTTAAACCAGGCAGTGCATTGTAGCTGCTTTTGCGATTCAGCGAAGTCTTGAAAAGCGATTCGCCTTCCAGGACCTTCCGGCCGATTTTCTCAAAATATATCTATATTATGATAATATTATAAGATAAATGATATATCTATCAATATCATCATAATATTGATAGATAATAGATGATTTAAGTGCGGCGTGTCTACTGCTAGTATTGTCGGCTACATGCGTGAAAGTATTGAGAGCCTTGCCCTTGGAGGTCTTGAACGATGACCAATCATGCGGAAAAGTGCATCCCTGCAGAGAATTCCCGTGAACTCCTGATACAGTCGAGTATGCCGGCAGTCGCCCGATCTGCCATGTCAGCCTTATCCCGTCGTGGGAGCAGCGAGAGCGAGTTGATCGGGATTGTTCGACAGAAGTCGCTGATTGGCGTGCTGTGCCTGATCAGTCTCTTCCTTGCTGCCGCTTGGTGGCCGGTATGGGCCGCTAGCAAGGCGGTTGGGCAGAATGGCGTTCCCGAGCTGCTGCTGCAGACGTTGCCGGGGCCGATCACGACCGGCGGTGTGCGGCTTCGGTCGGGTTCTGTCGGAGAGGCTGAAACCCCGCTGGTGAAGCATGTCGCCGAGCCGGTATGGCCTCGGGGGCAGATCACCGGAGTGCACCAGCTGACTCGCCGGTGGGCGGTGATCGAATCGATCTGGCACGATCATGGGTCTGGCAGTCATGGCGACCACAACCTCTATCTGATCGATCTGGCGCGTCGTGAACTGGTGGCAGGCGTGCATCAGGGCGGAACCCATACGCTGCATGCGGAGTTTTTCTGGTATCCGCGTTCGAAAGTGCTGCTTCTGCGAGGTGATCGAGCCACGGAAGGCTGGGGAGGGATGCTCTTCTTCTTTTCTCCCAACGACGAGCTGGTCGAAGCCCTTTCCCTGTGGCAGGCGCTCTATCGGACCCACCCGGACATCGCTCGCAGTCGTGACCTCGATCTGTTGCGTGCCGTCATCGTATGCGCGTCAGAAGGCGTGCAGCTGACCTTTCCCAATACCATGGAAACCGGCGGCAAACCGGCCGAGCGAGTGGTCTTGCCCTGGAACCGCCTGGCTGGGCAGAAGTTTGTCTGGTGGAATGAGTCGCCCCGACAACGGTATCCTCTGCGGCTGACCTCGGAACTCGGGAGGTGGGAGCTGCGCGATTCCTTTGTCGGTGACGGTTTTCAGCCTCACTGGAAGCTCTACGACCACAGGGGCCTCGAGATTCCGGGCGCGCTTTCAGACTGGGAACAATGCGGTTTCTCCAAACACGGTTTCTGGGCTTTGAGATACGGCACCGTCAGGGTCGCTCCGAATCCAATGTTTCCCAGGGAACAATGGCAAACGTGGCCCTGGATCGGAATTCAGGCGGTCACGCAGATTGCGCGCGATACCATGCTGCTGACGTCAGCGAATCGCGTTCTGCTTGTCAATACGACGGGAAAACTCCTG
>CAYYIY010000002.1:150280-191456 GCA_964472075.1 uncultured bacterium
TTTGCGGCTCTCCGCCCAGTCGCAGCCCCGCGCATGCCGCGAATCTCTTCGGCTGTTGGCGGGTGGGTGACGCGCTGTATGTATCTGAAACCTGGCAGGAGTGCGACGGCGGAGAAATCAGTCGTCTCTGGAGGGTGGACTTCTAAGCCCGCACAGGGCGGAATCGGCCCACGTCGGCATACCTTCTTTCGACAGCCGGCGTGTGGGTGTCGAGGTCGAATGCCTGATGGGGTGTTCTAGGTGCATGCTCTCACATCAGTCGAGTGGCGCCGCGTCGGGTGAAGCCCGAGTGGAACTGTCAGAACAGCCCGTTCGCGTTCGAGTAATACTCGTCGTCGAGATCGTCGACCTTGCTGAGTTTGCAGTCGAGAATCTTGGTGACCAGCACTTTTTCGGTGGCGGTCAGCTCGAAGCCGAGACACATTTTCAGCTTCAGGCCGTAACCGATGGTTTCGTAGTTTTTTCCTAACTTCAGTTGGTCCCAGGAACGTTTCACGAAGTTGGAATAGGGGCCGGCGTTATAGGCAACGCAGGCTTTGATCAACTTTTCCTGGGGCGTGGGAGCATCGGCAACTCCGGCGGCATTGAAGATTTCTTTGATATACTTGCAGCCGGCGAGCAGGTTCTGATCAGGCTTTTTCGCATCACACCCGAGACTTTTTGCTGTTGCCGGCATGAGTTGCATGAACCCGAGCGCTCCGACATAGCTGGTGGTAACCTTTCCACCCGGGCTTTTGTGCACGCCGTTGCTTTCGATCCAGATGATGGCTTTCAGGAAATCGTCACGGGTAATAGTTTTTCCGTATTTGTTGACGATGCCTTCGGGGAAGTTCCAGGCGTTGATCTGGGCACGAGCCTTCTCGAGCCAGGTTTTGAACTCGGCAGATGCGGTGGTAACCCCTTTGGCGCCCGGCTGTGGCGGTGGATTGAGGGCTGGAGGTTCACCGGCCGGCCGCATCGGCGTAACGGTCGTGGTGATGCCGTTTTCCGTGGTAACGGTGGTGCCGCCTTTACTGCCGCTGGAGCCGGTGGTTTTTCCGACCGTTTTTTCGTCGTCACCGTAAGGGTTGGCTGCGTGGCAGGGGGCGATCGCGACGGCCAGAAACAGGCTGACAGCGAGAATCAGGGAGAAAGTGTGTGCGAAGTGCCGCTGCATGAATTCCCTCCGTAGCTGATGTAGTGTACCTATTCTACCAGAGCTCGGAGAAAAAGTTTGTCGGTTTTGGAAACCACCGAATCAATCAAACGGAACTTTGGTGTTTGCCACCTGCATGACAATATCGTCACCCCCGTAGGTTGGGTCGGCAGCCTTTTCTATCGGGTCGAACAGGCCGTCGCTACCGGCGGAATGAAGATAGAGCACGGAATTGCGCTTTGTCCCCCCGGTGGTCGAGGTTGCCGGAAGCTTCACGTAGACCTCGATACGGATTCGTTTTTCCCAGGCGTCACGCATGCACTCATCGCAGGGGCCATCCAGGTAGGGGCCTTTCCAGCGCTTCTGATAGGTTTCCGTCGCCAGCCCGTTTGATTCGAATGGGTAACCGACGCGGGAGTTGAGCAGCACGTTGCGGCTGGGGGTATCGTAGAGGCAGTAGGTATCGGCGAGCGCCAGCGTTTCTGAAGAGATCTTCGGGCCGGTGTGCGGCCAGCGGCCGATATCTTTGTTGTAATTGATCAGCGCGACCTTGATGCAGTTCATGATGGAGCGGGTGGCCGACTCTCTGCTGGTACTGGTGATGCAGACCAGCCCAAGTTTTTGCATGATGCTCACCGGGAGAGCATCAAACGCATACGCAGTCATGAGGGACGCATACAGAACGAGGGGGGTTATCAGCATGATGGTCAGCGCGTGCCGCAACTCCCTGAACAGGCTTTGGGTGCTCATGACGACCTCCTCAATCTACAACCAGTTTAGTCGAGAAATGGGATTCGGCAAGGGCGCAACTTGAATCATCGCGAATGGCTGTTTTGACAGCACCGGCCAGGGAGGGTTATAATAACCATGTAAATAAACAATCTGGATTATCATAATGCATGGATATATTCCTCGGATAGCTGAAAACACCTTGCGGAAAGCGCTGCAACAAGCACCGGCGGTCGCCATTCTCGGCGCCCGGCAATGCGGCAAATCGACACTGGCCCGCACGTATCTCGCCGCTCAGGGACTTCCACACGTGTTCCTCGATCTGCAGGACAGAGCGGACTGCCGCAAGTTGAACGAACCTGAGTTGTTTTTCGAGCGACATCGTGAGAGGTTGGTTTGCCTTGATGAAATCCAGTTGGCGCCGGATCTCTTTCCCGCTTTGCGTGTGGAAATCGACAAGAACCGCCGCCCCGGCCGGTTTCTGATTCTAGGCTCAGCCTCCCGCGATCTTCTCCGACAATCAACAGAGACATTGGCAGGTCGCATTTCCTTTCTGGAGCTGACGCCCTTTCTGCTGTCCGAAGTCGCCGGCGTGACTTCATGGCAGGATGCGTGGCAGAGAGGTGGTTTTCCGGAAAGCCTGTTGGCGAGGGATGATGATGCCAGTTACGAATGGCGCCTCAACTTTGTTCGCACCTTTCTCGAGCGGGATATTCCCCAACTGGGGTTCGCGATTCCAGCAAAAATCATGGAGCGCCTCTGGCGTCTGCTCGCGCATTATCACGGACAAACCCTCAACGTCAGCAAGGTCGCGGCAGCCGCCGATCTTTCCGTTCCAACCCTCAGGAAATACCTCTCGATTCTCGAACAAACATCGATGCTACGCCTGCTTCCGCCCGCAGAAACCAATTTGAAGAAACGTTTGATTCAGGCGCCCAAGCTCTACCTGCGCGACAGTGGTCTCTTTCATGCGCTGCAGGATATCGAATCGTTCGACGATTTGATGGCACATCCTGCGAACGGAGCTTCGTGGGAGGGTTTTGTCATCGAGAACCTGATCGTGGCAAACCCACGGTGGAAGGCATCATACGTGCGCACCAGTAACGACGCTGAAGTTGATTTGGTTCTGGAGCGAGGCCGACGCCGGGTTCTCATCGAGTGCAAGCTGTCGAAGGCTCCCGTACCTTCCCGTGGATTCCACCAACTGGTTGCCGATCTGAAGCCGGATGCCGCCTGGGTGGTGGCACCGGTCGATTCCCCCTACGACTATCGGGCGGGCATTCGAATCGGCCGTCTTCGCGATCTCCGCTTGGACGATGGAAGCTGAGCGGATCGAACAGGAGGGGCGCCGCCGGCGAGGCGAATCGGAGGATCAGCTCTGAGTTTGCTGATGCGGTAGGAAGAATGGCGCGTGGCTTGAGGTGAAAGCGGGCGGGTCGCGTTTGATGATGGGCGCAATGGCGGGGTGGCGGCGGAACTCGCGATCGAGAAAGCGCCTGATACGAGCGCGGTTCCAGCCCTTGGGGTGCTTGAAGTCGAGATAGAGACTGAGATCACCCTCGGAAAACGGCATCGTTTCGAGAGTGGCGGCTTCGGTGGCGCCGATGGGCAGATTGAAGATGGCCAGGTTCAGAAAATCGATCGAGTCGGCACGGTGCGCGACCAGATCAAGCGTGCGGCGTGCCGCCGCCTCGTCTTCGGCCGGGGTGCCGAACAGCAGATACACATACGTGCCGATGCCGGCCTGCTTCAGGTTGCGAAGAATGCGGCAGGCGCGATCGAGAGAAATGCCCTTGTTCAGCGCGTCGAGCACCCCCTGGTCACCCGATTCGAGTCCCAGTTGCAGCATGACACAGCCGTGAACCCGCAAAGCCCGACAGAAGTCCGGGTCGTCGAGCGGTTCTTCGAAGCGGGCAAAGCCGTACCAGGGCGTGCCGACGGCTTGCTTTGCCGCTTGCCGCAGAAACCGAGGACTCAGGGCGTTGTCGAGAAGGTGCAAAAGGCGCGGCTGATCGTGTTGCCCAAGAGTCTGCAGAAGCTCGACCTCGTCGCAAATCGGCTGATACCGGTTGCCTTCCGCGGTTTCCGGACAAAACGAACATTTGTGCCAGGGGCACCCATGCGAGAGACTCACGGGAAGAATGATTCCGGGAGAAAGATACTGATCGAGTGGCAGGCCTGAAAAATCGTATGTCCTACCTGGTCGATTGTCAGATGACGATAAAGTCGATGATGTCGATGGAACGATATCTGCCATGGAGCGGGAAACCTGCTCTTTGGCCAGGTGAATGAGCGCTTCTTCACCGGGGCCGGCGATCAGTTGATCGACGACACCTCGCCACGGATTGACAAACCCAGGTCGTGAAAGCCAGCTGGTGATGAGGCCGCCGCCCATGACGAGCCTGGACTGTGGGGTGAGTGATTTGATCGTTCCCGCGATCATGGCCGCGGTCAGCGCCTGATCGAGATAGTTCAGCGAGATGCCGATCAGGTCGAGGTTCAGGCCGGCGAAACGAGTGATCCAGACAGCTCGAAACCAGTGATAAAACGGGTTGGTGTCGGGCTGGGTCGCGGCCCGGGCCAGATCCGCCGAGCGCACCGGCTGAAGCTCCTCGTGGGTCAGATCTGTCAGACTGGTGTGCCAGCCGTAAGCGGATGAGGGATGTCGTGACAAAAGCCGCTCGAGATCACCGATGACGCGCGCATAGGTATCCGGGTGCACAAACGCTTTTCCCGAGCGCAGATTGCTGAGATGGCGCTCACGATCGCGCCAGGCTCTTCTGGTCCAGGTGTCGTCGCTTGCCGATTCCGTGTCGATGAGCTGCAGAAGCCCTTCGAGATTGGCATCCCAGAGCGTCACGTGGTGTCCGGCCTCACGCAGTCGCCCGGCAAGACGGGCTATCCCCGCGGGAGCCTCGCAGGGTCTGGTAACCGGCGGATTGATCAGGAGAATCTTCGACACGGAAAAGCCGTTTTCGCTCGTGGAATGGGTAACGCCATGCTGACGTTCGACAGTATACCGCTTCGCCGTGCCGGCCGGAGAGAACAGAGCAGATGCGCGTTATCAGGAACCGGGTTCGGCAAGGGGAGAATCGGTGTCATCCTTCGAGCGAGTGGCCGGCACTCAGAGCGTATGAATCGGTCTAAAGCGGGTGAGCTGAAAAACCTGTTCCACGACCGGAAGAGGATACATTTGCTCTGTAGTCGACCACAGACCATGGGTACCGCCAGGTATAATGGAGTCAGAGGTGGAAACCATGAAACACTTTGTTTGGTTGCTGCTTTGGTTTTCGCTGTGCGCCCCTCTTGTACACGCCGGAGATGGCGAGACATCGCCGATTCAGGTGGGTTTTTCGCAAACCACGCTCTCGAGCGTCGACGTGAACGATGCTGTCGTCGCGCTCAAAGTCTGGTTCGATCAGATTCTCAGTGCGGACGGCCTGAACTGGAAGTTCGAGACGATCGTTTACCAGGACCCGCTTGAACTCGAGGCTGCGGTTCGTGACGGCAAGGTTGATGTGCTGACCGTCTCGACGATGGAATATCTGCGTCTGGCGTCCGGGGGAGCACTGGTGAGGCCGTTGACCTCTGAAGCCGGCGGTCTGATGCAGGATATGCAGTATCTGTTGGTTCATGTGGATTCGCCGATCAAGTCGATTGAAGAGCTGAAAGGCAAGAAGCTGATCATCGATGCCCGACATGCCGGCGAAACTCCGATGATGTGGCTCGAAGTCGAGCTTGCCAAGCGCAATCTGCCGCAGGCTGACAAGTTTTTCGGGTCGGTGAAGCGGGTGAAGGAAAAACCGTCGCTGGCCATTCTCCCGGTTTTCTTCCAACAGGCTGATGCCTGCATCGTGCGACAGCAGGGTCTCGATACCGTTGCCGAGCTGAACCCGCAGGTCGGGAAGAACGTCCGCATTCTCATGAAATCCGAACCGTATCTGCGCGGCGTCACCGGTTTCTTAAAGAACTTCCCTGACGACAAGCGGGAAAAGGTCGTATCTTCGTCGCAGAAGCTCGACAAAAGCTCGAAGGGGCGTCAGGTTCTGACGCTTTTCAAGGTCGACAACATTCTGCCCATGCCCGATGGCGCTCTTGACAGCAGCGCGCGCCTGAAGGCCGATTACGAACGCCTCGTCGAAAAGCGCAAGTGAGAGGCGTTCGACGTTTCTTCGACCCGACGAAGCCGCTGTACCAAGGAAAAGTCCGGAGTTTTGCATGATTCATGGGGCTTGGGGGTTCACTCGAGAGAAGACAGAAGCCATCCCTCTGCCGGCGAATACAGAACGCCCCGGAGAGCGGGAGTGCTCCTCCGGGGCGGCTGAGTCGGCGAGAGATTACAGTTTCTTGCTGACGGCGAGGCGGTTGAGCCGCATGATTTCCTGAAAGTCGATGATCTTGGGGCCGGCTTTGCTTGGCCAATACGTGTAAAGGTTTCCGTTTTTCCTGAATCGAGGGTTATGGTCGGCGTGGGAGGGTGAGGAATGCGGTGCGATATCTGAGCTTGAAGGCTCGTTCGAGCAGGAGTGCGATGTTGCTGGGATCGGAAACGCAGAAAACGATGTCGCTGGTGTCAGATGCCTGATCGTAGTGACTGAAAATGAAGTTGTCGGAAAGACGTGTGCGCAACTCGATGCTTGTACGAAGAGCATCAGAAAGGGTTGCGGGAATGACGCGGTCCTGACTTCGAATGACATGCACCCGCGTCAGCGGGCGACAAGAGTCCTGGTTGTCGACGACGAGATAGCTTGGTAGATGACGCTTCAGATGGTTGAGAAACAGTGACTTATCGGCATCCAGGCCGTGCAGGTGCATGCGACTGAAGACGAATTCCCACTGACGCTGATATGCCGGGAAAAGACGCAGAAACGCCTGGTGGGCAGCGAGGCAGAAGGAACGATCGAGAGAAAGATTCCGGGTAATGTGCCGTTGAGCCGGAGGCATCAGCGCGTGGCCGAAACGGTTGATGGAATCTCGTGCGTACCATTGCGGATCCTGAGAACCGATGGCAACGGAAAAGAGACCGTTGCCGAGAGCGGTGGCCAGCCCTTCGTTCAGATACAGGGCGGTGAGATAGTGAGATGCCTGCGTCTGAGTGTTCAGATGTGTCTGAACGTACGAACCGATGTGGCGTTCAGTGTAGAAATGATGGCACAATTCGTGAAGAGCAACCCCAAGAAGATGCGACAACATTCTTTTCGACAGATCTGGAATTTCCGGAATCAGTACCAGTTCGATAATCTGGACACGGCCGAAGTTTCGGCCGAAGATTGAGTTGTTTCCCTTTTGGCGCAGTTCCTGCATTTCGGTCGGAGTGAGGCGCAGAGGAACGGCGACGATCTCGAACGGAAGCGGATGATACTGCTGGTTGGGTTCAGGCCGAAAGAAATGATCGATCTGCCGAAGAATGATCCCGAAGTGACGCATCTCAGGCAGGGCGTTGAGTCGCGCGAGTTCTTGTTGAATAAGAGATTGATCAGCTGCGAATAAGCGCGAGAATAGCTGGTACAAATGGTGAAAATCGCGGTGCAGTTCCGGCGCTGTCGGAATGCCCCGGTTCCGCCAGGTCTGATACAGACCGTCGAGATCAGCAGCCTCAGTTGAGGCCTGATAGAAGGCTGTCTCGAACTGATGCTCGGTCTCGAACTTGGCGATGGATGAGCGGAACCAAAGTGCGATCCTGTTCAGGGCCTGCATGGTCGGTTCGTCGATCGGCGACTTCCAGGCCAACAGGTCGCGATTGAAAGCGGCCGCCGGCGGGAACACGCCTGAGGTGCCGTAGAGAAAATGCGCGAAGCTGGTCATCGGTCTATGCGTTACCAGTGTTTTGGCGCTGACGCTCACTGGTACGAAAAGTACCGCTGCCGCGAGGAAAAGAGCGACAATTCCGGCGAGTGGCAGGCGTCGAGACTGGCCGGCGAACGGCCGATGAAGATTGAACATGCGGTTCTCCTGAAGTTTCGTCCGAGCGGTGTCCGGCAGATCAGGCCGCCGGGATGTCGTTCCTCTCCGCGAGAGCGTTCCTGTCGGTCAGGCTGGGCGAGCTGTATCGATTGTGACGATTACGCGACCGGCAAGTCGCAGGGGTCGGGGAGCAGTTTGTTGAGGATGATACCGATGATGGCGGCGAGCGCCATGCCTTCGAGGCTGAAGCTGATCGAAGCGATTTTCACTGGCAGGACAGCGCCGCCGAGACCCAGCACGAGAATCACCGCGACGATGATGAGGTTCCGCGATTTCCCCAGATCGATCTTGTTCTCGATCAGGCTTCTGGCCCCGATGGCTGCGATCATGCCGAACAGCACGATCGAGATTCCCCCGACCACAGACTCGGGAATGGTCGAGATAAGTCCGCCGAGCTTCGGAACCAGGCCCAGGATGATGGCGAATACGGCGGCGACCCTCATCACCATGGGGTCGAAGACTTTGGTCAGAGCCAGTACGCCGGTGTTTTCCGAATAGGTCGTGTTGGGCGGGCCGCCGAACAGGGCTGAAAGAGACGTGGCCACACCGTCGCCGATCAACGTGCGATGAAGTCCGGGCGACTCGATGTAGTTTTTCTTGACCGTCTCGCTGATGGCGAGCACATCACCGATGTGTTCGACCATGGTCGCGATAGCGACCGGAGCAACAAGCATAATGATTTGTCCATCGAACCGGGCCAGGGTGAAGTTCGGGAAGGCCAGCCAGCCGCGGGTTTGAATGGCGGCAAAATCAACGTGTCCAAGCAGAATCGCTGCCACGTATCCGCCGGTCAGGCCGCAGAGCACCGGTAACACCCGGAGAAAGCCTTTGGCGAACACGCTGACGGCCGTGACGATGGCGAAACTGACAATGGCCAGCGTCCAGTTTTTCCCAGCCATACTCACGGCTATCGGAGCCAGTTTCAGGCCGATGACCATGATGATGGGGCCGGTGACGACCGGTGGAAAGAAGGAGACGATGCGGCGGTAACCGTAGACATACACGAGCGCGGCGAGAACCAGATAGGCGATACCGGCGACAACCGCTCCGCCGAGAGCCAACGGCATCATCTCGGACTTGAAGGCGTCAGTCCCGAATTTCCCGGTGACGGCCGCCAGCGGGGCGATAAACGCGAACGAAGACCCGAGAAATACCGGCACCGAACCGCCTGTGATCAGGTGAAACGTCAGCGTGCCGACCCCCGCCATGAACAGGGCGACCGAAACATCGAGCCCGGTGAGCAACGGCACGAGCACGGTCGCGCCGAACATCGTAAACGTGTGCTGCAACCCCAGTACCAGAAGTTTGCCGACCGGCAGCGGTTGCCCTTCCGCGATGACCGTGTGGTCAGTTGTTGATACTCGCTCGTCCATTTGAATCCTCCCGGGAGAGTTGGCCGGTTCCATCGTAATGAAGCGGCACTGGCTAGGTAGGGTGCTTGATTACTCGAACGAAAGAACCAGGCGTTTCCCTAATGCTGACGCTGCCCGCTCAAGTTGTTTGAGCGTGGGTGAGTGCTTGGGGTTTTCAAGGCGCTGTGCCGAAGGCCAGGAAGTTCCAAGAGCGCGGGCCAAATCGGCAAGGCTCTTGCCTTCCTTTGAAAAGCGAACAAGAATAGCGGCTTGAACAGCAGCACTCGGCGAAACGAGCCGGTGGTTCTTGCCGTGTCTTCCCGTGGGAGTCGGCACTTGTTCCCCGTCTTCGATTCGTTGTTCAAGACAGCCGGTCAAAACCTCCTGAGCGTTAAACATCGCTTCTTCAAGAGTGTCACCTTCGGTGATCGCTTCAGGGATGTCGGGGAATGTGACGGTGAAACCACCTTCCTTCTGAGGGGCAAAGAGGGCGCTGTATTCGATCTTCATTTCAACTTCACTCCTGACTGCTTTTCAATTCCATGAAGGGTTCCGGGCTTCAGGTCTTTACTTCCGTGGACTGGAACGGATACTTTGATGGAACCACAAACAAGAATGTGATGACTGCCTGCTATACGAATAGTCTTGAAACCTGCGTCTTCGAGTTTCTTGATGACTTGCTTGCCGTTCACGCGAGAAGGATATATCAAGACTGATATATCGTCAATGCTTGTTCACTCGAGTTCCGTTTATGATTCATGATGCCTGGATCGAATACTGAAAATCGCGGCGTGTTTTTGAAAGTGCGAGTGCCTTTGTGAGGAGAACGCCGGCGCTAAAATGAAAAAAGCCCCTGGTGAAGGGGCTTTTCGTGGGTCGTGGGCTAGTTCTGCAGTTCGAGGAACTTGATGCGTTCCTTGAGGGAGATTTCGACCTGGTAGCCGAGATCGCGGTAGGTGCCCTGGCTGGCTTTGAAGCTGTTGACCACGGCCCAGGCGGCGTCGATTTCTTTCTGGCTTTCGATCGAACCGATTTCTTTATTGATGTCCTTCCAGGCGTCGGCGAGCTTGTTCGACATGGTCAGATACATTGGGTTGGTCCAGGGTTTGGGCATGCCGGGGTGCATGAGTTCGTTCAGGTATTCACCGGCATACGCAGCAGTGTTCATCGCGTTCGACAGGTTGGCGGAGTTAAAAGCAAAAGCCTGGGCGGCAAAAAGAACCATGACGGCGATGAGAAGAACCTTGACCATCTTCAACATGAATCATTCTCCTTGGTAATTTCGTGTGGCGAGCATTGAGCAGGTTTCGTGCCAACATCAGAAACGGCTTGCAAAGCCCGGCCCCCCAAGACCGTGAACGGCGGGTGTCAGCTTTTCAGCAATGGCCGTACAATTCTTCAGCAGGCCTGCCGCCGCGGCAGGTCATCCGATTGATGGTGGAAAAACCGGTGACTCACTCAATGTCCTGGCGAGAGATTCGAGGCATTGGCTCGAGCGAGACAGAAAATGCCGATTCGGCAGAGACAATAACCCCCTCGAGCTGACGAGGACATCAGCGACGAGGGGGGCTTATCGGGTGTCTGAGTTGTTTACTTCAGCAGTTCGTCCAGGGCATCGTCGACGGCTTTGCCGTTGTCATAGAGCTTCTTCAGTGATGGAAAAACTGTCTTCAGAATCGCGTTCTTCTTAATACGTTCCTCGAGAGCGATCAGTTCGTCCGCCAGTTTTTCCGGATGATCGCAGAGGGCCATCGCTTCATCGTAGGTGGCCAGTGCGGCCTCCTTGAGCTTCTGAAACTCTCCTGACGCCATGAAAGCTTCGATTTTCCTGCGTCGTTCCGGGGTCAGTTTCGACGCCGACGCCGTCTGCTCAAGTTTATCGGGGGTGGGGTGCCTGGAACAGTGCCAGTTCCAGGTGCCGTTCGGCTGCTGAACAAGAGTATACGTACCGCCTTCAGGGCAGGTCGGAAACGATTTGACATACTGCTGCTTGACCAGAAACTCCTGAATGACCGGCGTGATCGTGGCTGTGTCGGTGTAATCCATGGTGACCATTTCCCACGCACCCATCAATACCCGCTGATTGGCCGCGCACGATTTCTGAGGATCGGTCAGAGCGGTTGACTGACTGGCGATCGGGTCGCTGTCTGGCCAGATGTCGAGCTCGGCGAGAAACTCAAGCGAATCTCCGCCCATCTCGAAGCACTTCATGATGAACTTCTTTTCCACGGCGATCAGAGGTTTGAGGTCGACGGCCGGCCGGCGTTGCGCCTTCAGAAAAGCGAGAGCGTTCTGTCGCACCGGTTCTGGCACCTTCTGAGCCAGCAGGTCTTTGATGCACGCCAGGGCGGCCTTGCGAAAGCTGATGCCGATGATGGCCCCAACGAGAACGCCGTCAAGTTCGAGATGGTGTCCGAGTCGGTAAATGCTCGAATATGCCTGCAGAGCGTCTTCGTAACGACCGCTGATCTGATGCATGATGCCGATGCCGCGTACCGTGCGCATCATTTCTCGCAGCCGCTTGTACGGAGGAACATTATCCTGCGGCTCGTATCGGCGATCAGGGAAGAAGTTGCATTCGGAACAGGCGGCCCCGAGTGACAGCAGGCGCGTCACGTTTCGCATTTTTACACCGTTCAGATATTCTTTGGTTGCCTGACTGACGTTCTTCCAGCCGGTACTGGTTTCCAGATTCGACAGTTCGGTATTGATCGCCTCAGTGGCAGGTTCGAGCCAGCCGAGAGCCATCAGATAGCGAATCGCGGCGTTGGGGTCGACCGGCGCGGATGTCGCCGCCGGATCGGCCTGAACAGAGGGAATAGTGAAGGCAAGAATAACTGCGAGAAAGACGGCCATACGGGCGAATGAGAGGTTCATAACTCAGCTCCTTGCTTGTGACGGATGTTGAAAAGGGCAGGTCAGGAGTCGGACGTGGACAGCCACGGCGCCATGGCTGATTCACCAAAGGAAGAAGAAAAGGGCGGCTCGATCCCGTGAACACGCACATTGTACGAGCGAATCTCGTCTTCGACCGGCGTCGGGGGCGTCAGGGCCATGATCGGGGCGGGCGAGGGCGGCGTGACCAGGGACGGCACCAGCGGCCCCGGATCGGGGGCCTCGACGGCGGGCCGGACATCGGGGGCTTCTGCTGTCGGCGGTGTCAGAGGCGGTTCAGGGATCGGCATGGATGCGAAGCGGTCGAACAGGAGTGGGATGAGCAGAATCGCGGTCAGTACCAGGTAGATGGGCCAGGAGGGGGATGAATCGAATTTGTCCAGGTTCGATTCGCGTTGTAGCCTCTCATGGACACTGTCTGGAGTCTTCGCAAGAGGAGCCTTACGCAGTCGGCTTTCGATGCTGTCAGGCAGATGGTTCTGGTCGTTCATGCGAATACCTCTTCCAGTCTCTGTAATCCGTACCGGTAGCGGGCGGCGGCGGTCTGCAACGGAACCTGCTGGAGCCGGGCGATTTCGTCAAAACTCAGGTCGCCCCAGATTTTGAGCACCACGGCTTCGCGCTGTTCTTCAGGGAGCTTCTGCAGGGCTTGTTCCACGTGCAGCGAGCTTTCGAGATGGTCCTGAAACTCCGGCCCGGCTGGTTCGAAGGTTTCCGGAATCGGGGTTAATCGTTGTTTCCTGGTCTGCAGAGCCAGGTTGCGAACGGTGGCGAACAAATACCCTGAGAGGTTGTCGATCTTCGACATGCGGGGGTGATCGGCCACCCAGGGCAGAAATGCATCATGAACCACGTCGCTGATTTCCTCGAAGCTCAGGTTATAACTGCGGCGCAGATAGGTGGTCAGACGATCGGCGAATGCCTGATAGATCAGGTCGAATCCGCGTTTCGGGTGGCGCCGGTATTCCTGCAGCAGTTCTTCAGAGGTCATTGTGCGTCCTTTGCGATGCGTTTCACCTATGAAGTGTCGCGAAGCGGTCCGTTTTATGTAACAAAATGTAAAAAATGCGCCGACGCCTCAACAACGGCAACGACGGCTTGAAAAGCCGGTTTGAAGCGGTTGAGGGGCTGCGATGCGGCTTCAGAGCGAGAACATGCTCTGCGAAGGGCCGGGAAACAGCTTGCGCTCAAGGTCGTCGAGACGTTTCAGATGCTCGGCAAATGCTCCGTTCACCTGCTGAAGATACCCGGAAAACTCCTGGTTCTCGGTCAGCAGAGCCTTCTCGAGATGCCGCTCGCTCAAAGAGTTTTCCACGGAGCGCAGAAAGGTAAGGGCATAGCGGGGAGCACTCTTGCCGGAACTTGCTTCCTCGACGGCACGGCGAATCTGCGCGTTGATCAGCGTCAGGGTCGTGAGCGAGATCTTGCCGATCTTCCACTGGTCTGGGCGGCGATCCATCTCGGCGAGAACCTTGCCGAACAGATGCGCGTGGCCGTCTTCCTCGACCGCCAGTCGTTCGAATTCGGTTGCCGCCTGGGGAAACAACTTTACGCAAACGCGATAGAACGCGCCGAGCAGTTCTTCATTTTCTTTCAGAGCCTGGGCGATTTTCCGAATTTCCATCCTCGGCCTCCCGATGTGCGTGGCGTGTATTGAGAGTCTCGCATGCATCATACGCCGGTCGGAAAACAGAGACAACTCGCCTCGATGACATGGGGTAGAATACGGCGTACATGAAGGTATCGGCGGCTCGTTTTTTTTTCATCGTCATTCCCCTGCTGACGCTTGGCTATCTCTGGGAAAGTCAGGCGCAGAGACGATTCGCCGATGCGCAGGAACGGTTTTCGCGTCGGCTGCTCGATCAGGCGGAGCGTCTGGCGGTGGCAACCGACCCCGAGTTGTTTCTGCAGCGCCCGATGACGGCTGTTCTGCGCAGGTTTCAACGCCGCCCTGAAACTCCGCTGGAACAGTTGGCCGGCGTCCTGGCTTCGGCGACGGGAGGCTGTCGTTTTGATCTGTTCGTGCTGCCTTCGGCGGGGCAACCTGTCAAGGCGACCGACGGCGCCGAGAACCTGTGGCTGATGCGTCGCCTTCTGGCCGCTCTTGCCGAACCGCCCGTCGGGGCGCAGAAAGTGCGCGAAGTGAACCGGCTGCTGTCGAATGCCTTTGGTCTGGGAATCGGTCTTGAGCGCTTTCAGAGAGGGCGCGGCCGGATGATTGCCGTGCCGTTTCAGGGGGCGGAGGCTTATCTTGCCTGGGAAAAGACCGCGAAAGCGACGCTGCTCGTGTTCTGCCGCACGATGCCGGGGTCGGAGACACGCTTCAGAACTGCGTTAGCACGGACGCGCGTGCCTCCGGCCGACTGGGCGGGTTTGTTGGAGCCGGGAGGCAACTGGCTGGTCGCCTCGGGCTCGGATCAAATTTCTCTGTCAAAGGCACATCAGGCATTCCAGGAGACGAAGCTGGCGGAACAGCGACTGCTGACACGTCTCTTTCATTTCATCCCGACCCGCAGCGGCGAAACCATTGTCCTGGCGCGTTCGCTGCCGACGACACTGGTGCGACATGTCTGGTATGGCGGTCGCCTGGCGGTGCCCCTGCTGATTCCGATGCTGGCCTGGCTGGGAAATTTGCTGCAGCAGCGGGCGCGCATTCGCGGGGTGATCGTCGGCCTGCTGCTGATCACGGCTCTGGTGCCGCTGATGGAACTGACACAGGCCACCCTGCTGACGTTCGAAGTGCGCCGCAGTCTGTTGCAAACGCAGGTAGAGCGCGGCGAGCAAGAGGTGTTGCGCCGTGTCGAAGAAGGGGTCGACACGTATCTCGAACGTTTTGCCCGCCGCCTCGAGTCTCTGATGACCGAGTCACAGGTCTGGCAGGATGTGAACGTCCTGAAGAGGAAGCTGGAGGCTTTTCTACGTCCGCCGTTGAGCGGAGTTCTCGAAGTGCGCGATCGGAACGGCAGGATCCTGGTGCGAAGCGAACATGCCGGTATTCAGGAACTTTTTACGGCGCTGCAGCGCATGGTGTTTGAGTTGTGGGCTCCCGAACGAATCGGGCCGGACTACGAGAAGGT
The DNA here is from genome assembly GCA_964472075.1 of uncultured bacterium. GTDB lineage: Bacteria > Muiribacteriota > Ozemobacteria > Ozemobacterales > Ozemobacteraceae > CAYYIY01. The sequence goes on from CAYYIY010000002.1 coordinate 165,433, forward strand.
CGACCCCTTCGTGCTCGAATTCATGCGGCATCCGCGTACCGGTTTCCGCATGCTGTCGCAGCGCCCGCGCCAGTTTCAGCTGATCACGTCGGGCACCAACAACACGTACATGTACTGGGATATCGCTCCGGAAAATGCTTCCGGGGCAGCGTTTCTGTCGCTTCTGTTTCCGTCGAAAACGGTGATCGAGGACTTTCTTCAGCATGCCCTGCTGGAACGGACCGGGTTGTGGGATATTCAGTACCGGTTGTGTGGAGTGAGCATTGAGAACCAGAAAGCGATTTTAGCTGACGAAAACCTGCTGGCGAGAATGGTGCCGTTCTTCGAGCGCGCGCAGGTTCTGCAGCGGCCGCTCTCCGGGACGCTGCAATGGCGGGGAGAACGCTGGTTGATCACGGCTCTCGCCAGTACGGCTCTGCAAGGGTTCGGACTCGCGGCGCTGTTTCCCGAACAGGCGGTCGATGAGAGGCTGAGGCATCTGAAGATGCGCGTGGGTGGAGTGGTGTGCGGCACACTCCTGCTGGCGCTCGGCTTTGCGTATCTGGTGTCACGCCGTTTTCTGCGACCGGTCGATGAACTGTCTCAGGGAGTTGAAGCCATTCGTCGCAAAGACTTTTCCGCCCCTGTTCCGGTTCACAGCCGCGATGAACTGGGACGATTGGCACAGGTCTTCAACCAGCTGGCTGAGGAACTCAAGGATCTCGATGTCGCACGCGCGGTTCAGACCCGCATGATTCCGCAGGAATACCCGGTTGTTGATGGATACGACCTGTACGGACACTGTCAGTTTGCCGGCGACCTTGGAGGCGACATTCTCGAGTGTCGTCGACTGGCGGACGGCCGCGTCTTTACCATGATCGGCGACGTCAGCGGTCACGGAACCGCTTCTGCGTTGTTGATGGCGTTTGTCAAAGCGGTCGTGATTCTCTGGGTTCAGGATCAGGACCCGAAACTGGAAGAACTGGTACGACATCTCGATCGCATGCTGCGCGCCGATCAGACCGAAGGTCGCTTTCTGGCCATGTTCGCCTGCCTGCTCGATCCGCGCGTCCATGAGCTGACCTGGGTTTCGGGGGGTCATCCGTACCCGTTGCTGTGTCGGCCTGATCATGCCACCGAGTTTCTGGGCATGCCCTGTTACCCGCTCGGCAGCCGTGAACGCGTGCTGCCGGCTCCGGTGCGAAAAACGACGTTGCAACCCGGCGAAAGCCTCTGGCTCTACACGGACGGTCTCGTCGAAGCTCGCGGTCGGAGTGGAGACATGCTGGGCTACGGTGCTCTGGCCGAATGGGTGGCGGCGCATGGGGCGAGCGGCTCTGCCGAAGAGCGGGTGGCGGCTTTGCGGAAAATGCAGGAAGAGCGGGCGCCGGAAGGGGACGACGACGTGACCTTGTTCGTCCTGTGTCGTCGCGCCCACGCGGCAGGGGTGATCGCATGAGGCCCGGCTCACTCCTTTCCTTCGCCCAGAGATGGCTTGTTCTTCTGCCGGTTGGTGCCATGCTGCTCTGGCTGTGGGTCATGACCGAGTATCGCGCGTCTGATCAGCGAGCGGTCGTGCGCTCTTGGCAGTCTCGGTTCGATGAGGCGGTCAATCTTCGCGATGCGGGTTTTCCGCTCGGCAATAATATCTGGCGTTTCGCGCTGGATGCTCGTCGCAGCTTCGGGGATCAGGAACGGTGGCGTGAACATATCGAGGATGTGAACCGCGCGTTCGGCTGTCGCCTGGAGTTTCAGGAGTTTCAACACGGAGTGCAGGTTATCGTCTGCCCCGGCACGCAGGCTTCCTATACCCGTGAGCTGGCTCTGCTGGTTGAAGCCATGCGCTGGACCGACCGGCAGGCGCAAGCGCGGCGCGCCGATTATGAGCGAGCGGTGAACCGTTTCTTCGGACGTTTCATCCCGTTGTCCGAGTTGCAACGACGAAATGGTGAGTTTCAGATGGCGTTTCCGCAGGGACGACCGGTTATCGTGTTTATCGAACGCGCTCGTACGGGTCGAGGCGTCGCCATCTGCGCGTATGATGTCGGTCCAAAGACGATTCGAGAGTACAAGCAGTGGAAGCGTCGTATCCGCCCTCTGAGAAAGTATTCGGGTTTCGGATGGCCGGATCAGGGATTCTGGGTGCCGCCGCCTGGACAGGCCGAGCGCGACATCGTGCAGGCATATTCCGGTTTCTCGGGTGAATCGGCGGAAGCGGTGTATCGGCAGGGGAGTCTCTGGTTCTTTCTGGTCGAACAGCAGGGGCGGGTGTTTGCGTTTGCTGTGCCGTATCGCCCGCCGGATCTGCGTCTGCCTTCGCTGTTGCTGCTGCTGGCGATCATGTGGGTGTGGTGGCGCAGTCGCAATCTGGTTCGCCGCCTGCTGGACGTCAGGGAAACGGAAGGCGCGATCGTCTCGTTGCGCCTTCAGTTGCGACTGGTTCTGGGAGCCGTGATTCTGCTGCCTTTGCCGGCCGGTCTCGGGTTGGCCTGGTTTGCCCTGCAGGGGCAGGAAGAGCGTCTGAGAAACCAGGCGTGCGCCGATGGTCTGGCGCGATTACGGGTGGTCGAGGCCGGAGTGAGCGCCATGAGCGCGGATGCGCAGGTCGGCTATACCAGACTGTGGCAGTTCGTGAATCAGCATGCTGATCGCATCGGATCCGTGACCGAACTGCTTCGACCATTGGAACGGCGAGGTCTGGTCAATCATCTGGCGGTTCTGGACGAACAGCATCGTGTTCTGTTCCGTAACTTCAATGATGATCGCAACGATCTGCTGATGATGATCGACAATCTTGCCCGCGCCGGCATTCGCAAATTCTCGCCCCATCGGCTGTCTCTCGAGGAACAGGGCCGGGTCAAGCCGATCGATGTGCTGATGGACAGTCTGTGTTCGGCGGAGGAACTGGGATGGTCGCAGATCAGCGGTCGCCCGGGACAGCTGCTGAGCCTGGGCGTGAGCGGTGGGCGCACCTTCGTCTACTGGAACGTGTTTCCGCAGTTGTCTTCCGGCCCGGCGTTTCTCTTCGGAGGGCAGGAACCGGAGCACTTTCTGCGCGCCTACATCACCGAGCTGGCCCAGGCCGATCGTGAAGGTTCGGCGATGAACGGGGTGTTCGTCGCCCATCTCGATGTCCTGCCTGACCGTTCGCCCGCCTGGAACCGGGAACTGCGCACGCTGGCCCAGCTGGCCGAGCGAACGCGCCGCGTGCAGCAGCGGCAGCTGACGATCGACGGCAGAACCTACTGGGTGGTGGCCATGATCGACTCACAGACCGGAAGATATGCTCTGATTCACGCTTATGATGCCGAAAAGGATCTTCAGTCTCTCGGACGATTGCGCATCGGTATTCTGCTGGGCATTCTTCCGGCGCTGATCACGGCCTGGATGTCTTCGCTGTTGCTCAGCGAACTGCTGTTGAAACCCATCGGCGATCTCGAGAGAGGCATCGAGGCGATCCGCGCGCGAGAGACCTCCTTTCGCATTCCGGTGCGGCGCGATGATGAGTTCGGCGCCCTGGCGGATCTGTTCAACCGAACCCTGCTCGAGCTGAAGGAACTGGAGCTGGCGCGTGAGGTTCAGGGAAGCCTGCTGCCCCGGCAGCTGCCTCGCCTGGAAGGCTGGACGATCGGCGGGATCAACGTCACGGCCAGTGATCTGGGCGGTGATTACTACGATCTGCTGGCGGTGCCGCAGTCTCGTGAGTGGTTGATGTGCGTCGGTGACGTGACCGGGCACGGAGCGTCGGCGGCATTGGCGATGGCCATGGCCAAGGCGGGGTTAACGTACCGGTTGCATCAAGGCGAAAAGAGCCTGAAATCGGTGCTTGATTCGCTCAATCTCATTTTCTACAGTGAACTGCGCAGTTCGCGCAAGTATATGACGATGGTTCTGACCCGGTTCTGCCCGGTGAGCGGGGAGATCGAGCTCGAAAATGCCGGGCACAACTATCCGCTGTTGTTCCGCCGGAAGAACATGGCCGCCGAGTACGTTCAGATGATCGGCTCACCGCTCGGCGTCAAGAAAAAGGCCGTGCGAGATGCCGCGAAACTGGTGCTCGAAGCGGGTGATTGCGTTTTGTGCTATACCGACGGATATCCGGAGTGTCCGATGCCGAACGGAACGTTGGTGGGCGATGATGCCATGAAAGCCGTTTTTGAGCGTTTGTGTCGTGAGGGGTTGTCCGCCCCGAAGATTATCGAACGGCTGATGGAAGAGTTGCAGCGCATACGACAACCCGGGCCGTTGCAGGATGACGTGACCCTGGTGGTCATCAGACGTGAGGAGGCAAGGCGATGAAAGGGGCGAGGCGATTTCTGACTTTTCTGCTGCCGGTCGTTGGGGCATGCCTGCTCAGTGGTTGTGCCGACCGTGAAACAGTGGATGGAACCGTGATTTTTCGCATGCCGGTCTGGACATGGCTGACGGCCGCGTGTGTGGGGCTGGGCTTTGCGGTTGCAGCGATACGCGCCACCAGTCAGGGATGGCGATACTGGATCATCACCGGCCTCTGCTGGTTCCTCTTTGTTCCAGGATTGTACGGAGATCGGGTGATACTGACTCGGGAATCGCTCGAATCGCGGCGTGGGTTCCCTTTTCACGACAGTTCGGTGAAAATAGAATTTGTCGGCTTGAAGCAGTTGATCGTGAATTCCTATCGGGATCGCAAGGGGCGCGACAAGATGCGCCTCACGTTTGAGTATTCAGGTACTCGCCAGGTGACTCTTGCTGTCGGCGAACTCGTCAGAGACGCGCTTCCGGAGTTGCTGCAGATCATCAACGAACGAGGGATTCCGATTATTCGCTGACCATTGGGGGAATACATGAATAGAAGAATGGTACGAAGCGCCCTGTGCACGGTGTTTTTCTTCTGCCTCTGGCTGCTCGGCTCAGCCTGGGCCATTGAACTGCACAGCCTGGATGATGAAAACCTGCTGAACCTGGTTCAGCGCCAGACGCTGCGCTACTTCTGGGAAGAAGCGCATCCGGTTTCCTTCATGGCTCCGGAACGCAATACGACACCGAACTGCGTCACGACGGGGGGGACCGGGTTCGGTCTGATGGCCTGGGTGGTCGGCTGCGAGCGTGGTTGGCTGCCGCGCCGCGAGGTCTTGCGTCGGGCGCATGTTCTCGTCGACTACCTGACGAAAGCCGATCGATGGCACGGGGCCTGGCCGCACTGGCTCGATGGCGCCACCGGCAAAGTCGTTCCGTTCTGGAAAAAGGATGATGGGGCTGATCTGGTTGAAACCTCGTATCTGATCATGGGTCTGCTGACGCTTGACTCGTACTTCTGTCGGCCCGACCTGGCCGAGCGCACATTGCGCGAGAAGATCAGGCGTCTCTGGCGCGAGGTCGAATGGACCTGGTTCACGCGCGGGGAGAACGTGCTCTACTGGCACTGGTCGCCGAACTACGGCTGGGAGATGAACCACCGCATTCGCGGCTGGAACGAGTGTCTGATCACCTATCTGCTGGCCGCGTCGTCGCCGACGCATTCGATTGCGCCGAAGGTCTACCACGAGGGATGGGCCGGCAGCGATCATTTCCGGAACGGCAACCGGTACTACGGTCTGCCGCCGCTGCCGCTTGGCGAAAAGCTGGGTGGTCCGCTGTTTTTCTCACACTACTCGTTTCTCGGAATCGACCCGCGCGGTTTGCGGGATGCGTATGCCGATTACGGCGATCAGACGCGTCTGCATTCGCTGATCAACTATTACTATTGCGTGGCGAACCCCAAACGGTATCGCGGCTACTCGTCGAAGTGCTGGGGCCTGACGGCGAGCGACAACGACAAAGGGTACTCGGCTCATTCACCGACCAACGATCTCGGCATCATCACGCCGACGGCCGCGCTCTCATCGATGCCGTTCACGCCGCGACAGTCCCTGCGCGCCATGCGTCACTTCCTCGAGGTCATGGAAGGCCGAGTCTGGGGTGACTGCGGTTTTCATGATGCCTTCAGTCCCGATCGTAACTGGGTGGCCGACAGTTATCTGGCGATCGATCAGGGGCCGATCGTGGTCATGCTGGAAAATCATCGTACTGGTTTGCTCTGGCGTTTATTTGGTCAGCGAGCCGATGTGCGACATGGATTACAGCGACTCGGTTTCCAGCGTCAGAAAATTGAGGAGAGAAGACGATGAATACGTCGCTTCAGATGAAAAACGCGCGTCGGTCCCTGGTGCTGCTGGTCGTCTTCTGGTCCGTCTCCCTGCTGCTGCGCGCCGCTCCCGAAGCGCGTCAGGCTTGTCAGAATCTGCTGTCACGCATGACGCTCGAAGAGAAGATCGGTCAGCTCACCCTTTATACCAGCACATGGGCGCAGACCGGGCCGACGATTGACGCCGGGTATCTTCGTTACATTCGCGAAGGACGCTGCGGAGCGGTGTTCAACGCCATGACCGCGAGCTATACACGCTATCTGCAGCGCCTGGCGGTTGAGGAATCCCGTTTGAAGATTCCGTTGCTGTTCGGGTATGACGTGATTCACGGACACCGGACCATTTCGCCGATTCCGCTGGCCGAGGCCTGCTCATGGAACCTTGAAGCGATCGAACGCTCGGCCCGCATCGCCGCCGTCGAGGCTGCGGCTGAGGGCATTCACTGGACGTTCGCGCCGATGGTGGATATTGCCCGCGATCCTCGCTGGGGGCGCGTGTCGGAAGGCGCGGGCGAAGACGTCTGGCTTGGGTGTCGTATCGCGCAGGCTCGTGTGCGGGGCTTTCAGGGCGGCGACCTGTCGGCGCCCGATACCATTCTGGCCTGTGCCAAGCATTTCGCTGCGTATGGAGCCGCGCAGGCCGGGCGCGATTATCATACCGTCGATGTGTCTGAGCGCACGCTCGAAGAAGTCTATCTGCCGCCGTTTGAAGCCTGCGTGAAGGCGGGAGTCCGAACCTTCATGACGGCTTTCAACGATCTGAACGGTATTCCCTGCACGGCAAACCGCCTGTTACTGACCGATATTCTGCGATCGCGGTGGGGTTTTTCGGGCATGGTGGTCACCGATTACACGGCGATCAATGAGCTGATCCCTCACGGCTTCGCGGCCGATCTGCGCGACGCCTCTCGCCTGGCGATCGACGCCGGGGTCGACATGGATATGCAGGGCGGCGGCTTTATGACGCATCTTGCTGAACTGGTGCGGTCGGGCGCGGTGGCTGAATCGCAGATCGATCAGGCGGTTCTGCGAGTGCTGTTGCTGAAACAGCAACTCGGACTCTTTGACGACCCGTATCGTTACTGCGATGAAGAACGCGAACGTCGCGTGATCATGTGCGAAGACCACCTGCAGGCCGCGGAGGATCTGGCGCGCCAATCAATGGTACTGCTGCAGAACGAGGGAAATGTGCTGCCGTTGTCGAAACAGCTTCGCCGTCTGGCGGTCATCGGGCCGCTGGCCGAGTCACGTGTCGACCTGCTTGGCAACTGGCATGGCGCCGGCGACGAGAACACGGTCGAAACTGTTGTCGAAAGTTTACGGCGAAAACTCGAGCCCGGGACAATGATCCAATACGTGAGAGGCTGTGACGTGACTGGGACGCGTCGCCTTGACGTGCAGGGTGCTTTGCAGGCTGTCACCGAGGCTGACGCTGTTCTGCTGGTGCTGGGTGAACAGGAGAACATGAGTGGTGAAGCGGCATCGCGTGCGGAGATCGACCTGCCCGGCCGACAGAATGAACTGGCCGAACTGGTGGGGACGGCCGCTCGAAAGGCCGGCAAGCCGTTGGCTGCCGTGCTGCTCAACGGTCGCCCGCTGGCACTCACCCGTCTCAGTCGTGCCGTGCCGGCTATTCTCGAAGCCTGGTTCCCCGGGACACGCGGCGCCCGTGCCGTCGCCGATCTGGTGTTCGGCGATGCGGTGCCGGTCGGAAAACTGGTGATGACCTTTCCGCGTCATGTCGGGCAGGTGCCGATCTACTACGGCATGAAAAACACCGGTCGCCCGTGTGACGCGAACAACAAATACACCAGCAAGTATCTCGATGTCGAAAATACGCCGCTGTTTCCGTTCGGCCATGGGTTGTCATATACGAGTTTCGCGTATGCTGATCTGAAGCTCGATCGAGTGACGATGAACTCGGACGAAACGTTGACGGTTCGCGTGAACGTTTCCAATGTCGGTGAGCGTGCGGGCACTGAAGTCGTGCAGATGTACTTGCGCGACCACGTGGGTTCGGTAACCCGCCCGGTCAAGGAACTGAAAGGCTTCTCGCGAGTCAGGCTCGAACCGGGTGAAACGCGCGCCGTTGAGTTCCGCCTGTCGGCAGACGATCTGGCGTTTCTCCGGGCCGATATGGCGCGCGGCGTCGAACCGGGCCGCTTCACGGTGATGCTCGGCGGCAGCTCCGACACGCATCTCTCAGCCGACTTCGAACTGCGCTGATGCGTCTCTTTACTCGCCATCCTGACGATCGTTATCATTTGAAGTCTTGCTTGAAGACGACGTGGAACGAATGTTGCCTGTACGCGCGCTCTCTTTCGGTTGTCGTTCGCCTGGCCGTTTTTCTGTGTATCGGCTTCATGCCGATGAATCCCGTTCTCGCCTGCATGCCGGCGTGGTGAATCACGACGCTTTTGCCTACGGTCTGAAAGGGTACAATGACGATCTGGCCCGGCGCATGCCCGAAGCTCCCGGGGCAACGGGCTTTGCCGTTTCGGTTCCGTCACGCACGGAGCGCCTGCCGCCGCAGATTCGTCAGGGGATCCGTTATGGACTGGCTTTGAACCCGCGAGCAACACGGCAGTGGATCGGCCGGTGGGCCGACATTCCGCTCGATGAGGCGCGGCAGCTGGCGGCTCTGCTTGGCGAATTCAGTCACCCGGCGTGCGTCAGCCGCTTTACCGGACTGGTGGTGCACAATCCGTGGGTGGTCATTCCGATCGGCAACATCGATCTGAAGTGACGCGATGAGCGGGTTCGTGCTAGGATAGGCGACATACACATACAGAGCATTTTCTGTAATGCAAATTCCCGGCGGAGAGTAACAGTATGACGACGGAAAACACGCAGAAGTTTCGGCTGGTAACGCGCAGCGATTTCGACGGCCTGGTATGCGCGGTACTGTTCAAGGAAATGAACATGATCGATGACATCAAGTTCGTTCACCCAAAAGACATGCAGGATGGCAAGATCGAGATCACCGGTCGGGACATCACCACCAACCTGCCCTATTGTCCGGGGGCGCACCTGGTGTTCGATCACCACCTGAGCGAGACCCTGCGCAACACGGAACTCAAGCCGAACCACATCATCGACGCCAAAGCCATGTCGGCGGCTCGTGTCGTGTACAACTACTACGGCGGCAAAACGCGCTTCCCGAAGATCTCTGACGAGATGATGATTGCCGTCGACAAGGCTGACGCGGCACAGTTCAGCGTTGAAGAGATTCTGCATCCGACTGATTGGGTGCTGCTGAACTACCTGATGGACCCGCGCACCGGCCTCGGACGCTTCCGCAATTTCCGTATCTCGAACTACAACCTGATGATGAACCTCATCGACTGCTGCAAGGACATGACGATCAAGCAGATTCTCGAACTGCCCGACGTCAAAGAGCGCGTCGAGTTATACCATGAACAGCAGGAAAAGTTCATCGAGCAGGTGAAACGCTGCTCGAAAGTCTACGACAAGCTCATCGTGCTTGATCTGCGCAACGAGGAAGTGATTCACGCCGGCAATCGCTTCATGATCTATGCGCTCTACCCCGAAACAACGATCTCGATTCACATCCTCTGGGGCTTCCAGAAACAGAACACGGTGTTTGCGACGGGCAAATCGATCGTCAACCGATCGTCCAGGTTTAATATCGGCGAACTCATGCTCAAATACGGCGGAGGCGGTCATCAGAATGCCGGAACCTGCCAGATCGCCCATGATCAGTCAGAGAAGGTGCTGAAAGAGCTCATCGAAGCCATTACGTCGGCCGAGAAAACCGCCGCCGCCTGATTCCCTCGCTCTCGATGCCTCGCCTCGCATCCGCGGAGCGAGGCGTTTTTCCGTTAGCCCTGTTTTGATGCTCTGAAAAGAAATGCCTGCAGAAAATCGGGAAACGGGGATTCATCGCGGCGGATCGCGAGAACTTCGACTTTCTCTTCCTATCGGTCGGCGGGCGCCGGATTCGGTTCGGTCTGGTCGCTTGAGGTCTTCGGCTGCAGCTGGAGAAGAAACGACATCAGATAGATGCAGACGGCGAAGAGCGCCAGGGATTTCAGGCCATAGAGCATCGACCCGTATTCGACGATGCCGCCGAAGATGGAACCGAGCATGTTCCAGGCCAGGCAGAGTGAGGCGTCGGCCGACTCGCGGCGGAAGTTGATGCCGAAAATCAGGGAGGAAAAGAACACGGGAATGGCGACGTACAGAGCGGAAAGCAGCAGCTTGAGGGCGAAACTTTCCTGGTTGAGAAGATCGAGTGGTACGAAATATCCAAAGATGAGAGAAGCTCCGAGAGCCAGGTAAAACCACTTTGTATTGTCAGGCGGTGTGGCTTTCAACAGATACAGGTTGGCCAGCAGAATGACCAATAGAATGCTGGAAATGACCACGGCGTTGACGAGCCAGGTCGACCCGAAAATGAGGCCCATCTCCGTGATGCACTTGGTTTCGAGCAGCATGAATCCTGCTCCGAGCAGAAAGTAACAGCCGTGAAACTCGGCTGCACGCTTCACGCCGGTGAAGATGAAGATGGCAGAGACGGTAAACAGAATCAACAACGCAAAGAAATACTCGCGGGGAATCATCATGTCTCGCAGATACAGATGCGGCCAGTCGTCGGTCGGGAGAATCAGATTTTCCGGGAACTCCTCTTTTTCTCTCTCGGAATTCACTGTCAGACGTTTGAAGGATTTCCGGTCAAAGATCGAGAGATCAACCTGCTCGATGTTGCCGGTCAGATACATCAAAATGGCATTTTCATAGACGAAGAACAGTGGATTCTTGCCGAAAACCTCTTTCAGACAGTTGTACAAACGGCAGTTCACGAAATCGACGCCCATGAAGCCCGTGTTGACGTAGAGCAGTCCGTCGTCTTTCAGCAGGCCCTTCGCCTCGCGGAAGCTTTCCACGGTATAGACATAGTTTTCCATCTTGATCGACGAAAAGAGCGAGAACAAACCGTGAGAATCGAGGGTTCCGAAGACGATCAGATCGTATTTCTTCCGGCAGTTTCTCATGAAGGCTCGCGCATCGTCATTGATGATCGTCACGCGGGGGTCGAGAAACGGCTTGAGAGGGTGATACTGTCTGCCGAGTTCGATGATCATCGGATCGATCTCGACGGCATCGATCTGTTTCGCTCCGTTCAAAAGTCCGACGGCAACGTCGTTTCCCATGCCGGCGCCCAGGACGAGAACACTCTCCGGGTTCTTTTTCACCAGATAGGGAATCTCGTAATACTCGCGGGTGGTTTCCTGCGGAAGAGAAAGATTGAGAGCCGAGAGAATGAAGCTGTTACTGATGGTGAGGTAGCTGTGATCCTTGTTGATCTGCCGCAGCTGCAGGCCGTAATAGGGGGACCAGACCTTCTTGAAGTTGTACGTCGTTTCGGTGTACCGGTTCTCGGCGACGATGAGACCGCACATGATCAGAAAGACGAGCGCATACGTTCCCTTGTGCGGCGTGAAGGCCAGCAGCATGAACAGGCCGATCAGCATCCAGACCCAGAGCGGCGTGCCGAGCCAGGAAAGGAAGGTGAAGAGCACGATGCCGAACAGACTGCCGGCAATGTTCAGCGTGTAGGCTTTCAACGGGGCCTGCAGGGCAAAGGAGGCGCGAATCAGCCGGCCGATGGGAATGAAACAGTAGATCGCCAGCGAGAGGAACAGGGAGATCACCAGATACACGTTGAACCGATGTTCGACGTCGACCGGCCCGACATTGAACGCATAGTCGCCGGAATACTTGACGCTGAATCTGAGCACGTCGAAGATCAGAATTGCCGCGGAAAGGAGTGAGATGTTGACGACGATTCGGCGAAAGAGAACCTCTTCGGACTCCGGCTGTGAATTGCTCAGTCCTATGCCGAGACCGAGAAAAATCGCCAGCAGCGTGAAGTTCCCAAAGAAGGAAAGCACGTGAACCGAATCGGGGATCCATCGCAGAAACAACAACTCGAGATACAGCGAAATCCCACTGATCAGAAACAGCTTCACCGCGGCTGCTCTTCCCCCCGCCGGTTCACCGATCATAAGCGAAGGGTTGTCGGACATGCGGCGCCATTGATGATGAGAAGGTCGATGCGCATGTTGTTGATGATGGAACTACTCGCGCCAGGCGGCGAACTGGGTGAGCAGGCCGCGGGTCGAGGCATCGTGATGTGACAGGTCGGGTTTCTGACCCTTCACCAGAGCCTCTTCTTCGGCGAGAATGGTTTTTGCGAGCACCTTGCCGAGTTCGACGCCCCACTGGTCGAAGCTGTTCAGGCGCCAGACGATGCCCTGCACGAAGATCTTCATCTCATACATGGCGGTCAGCATGCCGAGCGTGCGTGGTGTCAGTTTCTTGATCAGAATTGAATTGGTCGGTCGATTCCCCTCAAAAATCTTGTGTGGAAGCAACATCTTCGCCTCGTCGGCTGGTACTTTCGCTTTCTCGAGATCGCTTTTCACTTCGGCTTCGGTGCGGCCTTTCATCAGGGCTTCCGTTTGCGCGAAGAAGTTCGCCAGCAGTTTCAGGTGATGATCGCCAATCTGATGCTGTGGATTGGCGCAGCCGATGAAATCACACGGGATCAGCTTGGTTCCCTGATGAATCAACTGGTAGAAGGCGTGCTGTCCGTTGGTGCCGGGTTCGCCCCAGATGATCGGGCCGGTCTGGTAATCAACGGTCTTGCCGTCGCGATCGACGTATTTGCCGTTGCTTTCCATGTCGCCCTGCTGAAAGTAGGCGGCGAACCGGTGCAGATACTGGTCATACGGCAGGATCGCCTGTGATTCAGCTCCGAAGAAGTTGTTGTACCAGATGCCGAGCATCGCCAGAATGACCGGAAGATTGGTTTCGAGGGGCGCGTTCTTGAAGTGCTGGTCCATGGCATGTGCGCCTTCGAGCAGTTCGACAAACCTCTTGAACCCGAGCGCGCAGCAGATCGACAGGCCGATCGCAGACCAGCTCGAATAGCGTCCGCCGACCCAGTCCCAGAACTCGAACATGTTCTCGGGGTCGATGCCGAATTTCGCGACCTCTTTCTGGTTCGTCGAGAGGGCGACGAAGTGTCGGCCGACGGCCTTCTCTTCTTTCAGCGCGTCGAGCAGCCACTTGCGGGCGGTCAGCGCATTGGTCATGGTTTCCTGAGTGGTGAAGGTCTTCGAAGCGACGATGAACAGCGTCTCGGCCGGGTCGAGATCGCGGGTTTTCGAGTAGAAGTCGCTGCCGTCGACGTTCGAGACGAACCTGACCGCCGGGCCGTCGGCATAGGCCTTGAGAGCCTCGGTGATCATGACCGGGCCGAGGTCTGAACCGCCGATCCCGATATTGACGACTGTTTTGATCGCTTTGTCGGTGAACCCGCGCCAGAAACCGCTGCGTACCAGTTCGGAAAAGGTTTCCATCTTTTTCAGAACGGCGTTGACCTGGGGCATGACATCGACCCCGTCGACCATGATCGGGGTGTTCGATTGATTGCGCAGGGCGATGTGCAGCACGGCACGATTTTCCGTCCAGTTGATCTTCTTGCCCGCGAACATGGCTTCCGTCGCTTCTTTGACGCCGGAAGCCCTGGCCAGATTCATCAGCAGGCGCATGGTCTCCTCGGTGACGCGGTTCTTCGAGTAATCGAGCAGCAGATCTTCGCATCGGGCATGAAAGCGATCGAAACGACCGGGATCTTGCGCGAACAGATCTTTCATCTGCAGGTCGCGCACCTTTTCGTAATGGTCGGCCAGCGCCCGCCATTCGGGGGTTTCGGTAAGACTGAGCTTCTTGTCGCGAATCTGTCGGTCGATCGGTGTCGTGAACGCGTTCATCGGCTTGCTTCTCCCGTGGAAGATGAATTGCTTGAAGAATCGCCTGGAACAATTGGAATCCAGGTCGGATGATAGATGCTCTGAAAGCCGTCGATTGGCAGAACGAACTCGGACGAATCGATGAGAGATCTGACGACGACCGCAAAGCGGCCGTCGCGCAGTGAGAGAAACACGGCGGTTCGGCCATCCGGCGTGAGAGACGGCATCCAGTCGTAGGTGCGGCTGAACGAGAAGTCGTCGTATTCAAACGAGTCGCCCACCGGCCGCAGTCGAAAAATGCTGCTGATTTGTCCGACTCGACGGGTGAACAACATCGGTTGCGACGGGCTTCCGAGCGTAGCCGGTTGCCAGTTCTTGCCCCCGCTGACCAGTGTCGATTCTTCTCCGGTGCTGAGGCGGTGCAGGCACAGGTCGAAACCCGCTGAAGTGACGCGAGAAATCAGCAGACGGTCGGCGTCCAGCCAGGCGGGCTGGCCGCCCGGAGCGGCCAGTTCATCGAGAGGTTGAAACACCCCGGTTTCCCAGTCGATGACACCGGGATCGCTGCGCCCGGTACGAGGGTCTTCACGTACGGCGGCGATGCGGCGATCATCGGGCGACGGTTGCGGCCACCCGAGACTGTATTCCGCGAGGCCGATACGTCGTACCTCGCGGCCGAAAAGGTCGAGCGCGCAGATCTCAAACAGACCGTGGCTGCCGGGTTTCGAGCAGAGAATCAGCTTCTTTGCAGCCCAGTAAACCGGGTTGCCTTCCGGTTCCGGGGTGGCGGTAATCGCGGTGATCCGGCCGTATCCGGTTGAGTCCGTGGTCCAGAGGTAGAGATCCCAGATGTCGTTCTGCCGTCCGGAAAACAGCAGCGAACCAGGGGGCAGCGAAACCGCGCCGACCGCCGGTGCCTGCCCGAAAAGACAGACCAGGAGCAGAACGCAACGACGAAGTCCGGAAAAGCTCATGCGCGTCATTCTACCACGGAGACCTGTACGGTACCTTTCAGATTGGGAAAATCGAGCGAGGTCTGCGGGTCGGGCAGATCTTTGACTTCATACTCGCCGCAGGCGACGACATCACCGTTGAAACTGATCGTGACCTGTTGCGCTGCGGCGTCATGCTCGATCAGAAGCGAACATTTTCCCGGTTTGACCTGGACTTTTGCTTTCAGAAAGTGATCGGATTCGCCATCGGGGTTGTTGATCGAACCGATCGAGGCGTTACGCCAGACGATCTTCTTGTTGCATAGTCGAAAGTGCAGGCCGTAGCCGCTTGGGGTCCAGAGATCGATGCGCCGTCCATGGACCGTCTCGTTCGAGCCGGCGATCAAACGGGCGAACCCCTTGGTCGAGGTGATCTCGCCGTCGAATGCGATCTTCCAGGATTTGTCGAACGGCAGATGCGTCTTGACCGCGCCGCCCGCAGATACCTGCTGTTCATCGCCGGAACCTGGAGCTGATGCTCCTGAATCGCTCGCCGGCGCATCGGCGCTGCCGCCGACCGAAGATTCGAGTATGAGCGTCGGGTCTGCCGAGCCGAACCGGCCCTGCAGTCGAAGCATAAACGTATCACCCTTGCTGGCGGCGAAGGTTTCTGAGGTTTCGATCGGAGAAAAATCGCCCGGTTTAACCTGAGAAATCGAGGAAGAGATCGCTTTGCCGCGAATCTGCAATGGGGTTGAATCCTTGTCGTCGCGTCGTTCCCAGCTCATCAGCTCTTCCTGTCGGCCGTCAGCCGTTTTGCATGTGACTTCAAGCGAGGCCGGACCATAGGTCGAGAGACAGGCGGTGATCTTTACCGCGCCGTCGGCGGGCATAACGAAGGATTTTTGCCCCTGCGTCGACTTGTCGAGACGAATGCGTGTGCCGCCCGGCGAACCGGCATCGCTCGACGAGTCGGTCGGCGTGCCGAGAATGTCGCCCAGACTGCCGGTCTGATCTCCGCCGCCGGCAGTGAAGGTGAAACGGGCGGCATCGACCGAGGCCGATTGACCGCCGTCCGAGACCATGGCGACGCGAGGAGCTTTGCCCGCGTCGAACTCGAACGTTCCGAGCACGGCCCAGGTCATATCGCTGCCGTCTTTCTGGTTCACGACTTTGCTCGTTTTACCGCCCTTATGCATGATCTCGTAGGTCACTTTCGAAGAGCGATTGCCTGAAGACGCGCGGAACGATACCTCGACTTTGTACGAGCCGGCTTTTGGCAGATTCGGGCTGTAAATCGCCTTTTCCTTGCCGGTACGTTTGAAGGGCTCATGCGAGCTGGTGTAGTGGTAGCCGTCTTTGTACGTGCCGGCTGCCGAGAAACCATTGCTGCGATTATCGGCCCAGACTCCCGTCAGCTGACAGTCCGGGTCACGATCATCGACAATGATCGTCTGACCGAAAAGAGCCGGTGTAAGAAGGAAAAACACGGCAAGAGAGAGAGACAGATATCCGGTCGGAGAAGCGGAGAAACGTGAAACCGGACGAGAAGAAAGGGCGATCATGAGACACCTCCGAATTCGGGTGTGGTTGAGGGGCGCAGCCGGCGAACCTGCTCGGCCAGGACGGCCGGGTCGGTGGTCGGTTCTGAACACTGATACTGTTGACAGACATACGCGGTCGGCTTGCCGTCACGCATCGACAACGCCTGGGTATACGGGGCCAGAGACTCGAGCAGTGTCGCATCGTCCGGGTTCTTCAACAGCACAACCTGGTTGGGCCGGCCGTCACGGCGAACGACATCGACAAGCTCATGAGTGGCGGCATCTTGTGGTCTGCCGACGATGACGATTTCGGTCATCGGCCCGATGGCCAGATCAAGAGCGGTGAGCAGATACGCGTGCACCATCGGCACCGAACCGACCTTCTGCGAAAACGTCTTGAAAAGCTGCTCGGTCAGGGCCTCGAACGACGGATTACCGGTCAGCCGACCGAGACGTAGCAGATTGGCTGCCATGACGGAGTTCCCTGAGGGCGTGGCTCCGTCGTAGATCTCTTTCGATCGTATCAGCAGAGGTTCGCCGAGATCCGACGTAAAAAAGAAGGCCCCGTGCTCACGATCGGCAAAGTGCGCGATGGCATAATCCATCAGTTCTTTTGCGCTCTGCAAGAAAAAGACATCCAGAGTTGCCTCGTACAATTCGAGCAGCCCCCAGATGAGGAAGGCATAATCGTCAAGGTGGGCGCGAATACCTGATTCGCCTTCCAGAGTGCGATGCAGAAGTCCGCCGTCGGCGTCGCGGCAGTCAGTGAGCAGCCTGCGGGCGGCGGTTGCGGCCGCGTCGAGATACGCCGGTTCGGCAAGCGTCCAGGATGCTTTCGCCAGGGCAGCGATCATCAGGCCGTTCCAGTCGGTGAGAATCTTCTCGTCGCGGTGCGGGCGCTGACGCTTCAGTCGTTCGGTGAACAGGCGAAGACGAATTTCCTCGAACTGTGAACGAAGTTGTTCGGTCGTAAGTCCGAGTTGTCGTGCGGCTTCGTCGGGTGGCTGTGCGACAGCCAGCACGTTACGCCCCGGGGTCGCGTGATGACCGATCTCGACGAAGTTGCCCTGTTCGGTCACGGTCAGGCAGGTTTTGAGAATCTGCAGGTCGGTTGCGGACAAGATCTTCGCCAGCTCCGCTTCCGTCCAGACGTAGTATCGTCCTTCTTCGCCTTCCGTGTCGGCGTCTTCGGCGGAATAGAACGTTCCCTGCGGAGCGCGCAGATCTCGAAGAACATATGTGAAGATCTGTCTTGCCGTTTCCGCCCACTCGGGATGCCGGGTGAACTTGTACGCTTCACAGTAAGCATAGGCGAGCAGGGCCTGGTCGTACAGCATCTTTTCAAAGTGCGGTACCAGCCACTCGGAATCGACGGAATACCGGTGAAAGCCGAAGCCGATCTGGTCGCAGATGCCGCCTCGCCGCATGGCTAATAGTGTTTTTTCAGCCATGGCCGTCGCTGTCGGGGCGTCGGCACGATGACCGTAGCGCAGCAGAAACACGAGATTGTGCGGCGTCGGAAACTTCGGGGCTTTGCCGAACCCGCCCAGTTCGCGGTCGAACGCCCCGGCGAACTGCCGAAAAGCCAGATCGAGTGTCGCCGAAGTCAGCGGCTTGTCGGGCGGCGCATCGGCAGACACCTGCTGCAGGGCTCGAACGATGTCTTCGGCTGCCTTTTCGAGCTGTCCGGGGTTGCGCGCGAGCGCTTCGTTGATGCGCCCGATCAATTCGATCATGCCGACGCGCCCGAACCGGCTGTGACGCGGAAAATAGGTTCCGGCGAAGAACGGGCGTCGATCGGGCAGCAGAAAGATGCTCAGCGGCCAGCCGCCGCCGCCGGTCTGAATCTGACACACGTTCATGAAGATGTGATCGATGTCGGGCCGCTCTTCCCGATCGACTTTGATGCAGACGAACGTCTGGTTCAGCAGGGAGGCGACTTCGGCGTCTTCGAACGATTCGTGCGCCATGACGTGGCACCAGTGGCAGGTGCTGTACCCGATCGACAGAAAGATCGGCTTGTTTTCTTCGCGGGCCCGCGCAAATGCTTCCTCACCCCAGGGGTACCAATCGACCGGATTGGCCGCATGTTGCCGCAGATACGGGCTTTTCTCCCGCGACAGGCGATTGGCAAGTCGATTCTCGGATGGTTGCGCCATGTGAACGTCCTCCCGGGTTCTTCGTCACTATGGTAGCACAAACGGCTTCTGCGCGCTTCTATCGCGTGTGCGGAAAGGGAGCGTCGCGGTGCTGTGACACGGACGATCGGGGAAGCCGAGTCAGGCGCGAGTTTGTGCCTCGCGCTTCGAAAAGTACCGGCTGATCGCGTTGAGAATTCGCTCTGATGCTTTGCCGTCGCCGTATGGATTCGGATGGCGCGTCATGGCCGCGTAAGCGGTGGGGTCGCTCAACAGGCGGTCGGCTTCGCTGAGAATCTTCTGATCATCGGTGCCGACGAGCTTCAGGGCACCGCTCGACAACCCTTCCGGGCGCTCGGTGTGATCGCGCAGTACCAGCACCGGTTTCTTCAGCGTCGGCGCTTCTTCCTGCACGCCGCCCGAGTCGCTGAGAATCAGCGTCGCCCGCTTCATGGCGTTGATGAAATCGAGATACCCGAGCGGCGCGCAGAGCGTGATGCGCGGGTGATGACCCAGCAGTTCGGCCACCTGCGCCCGCACGTTCGGGTTCGGGTGCACGGGAAACAACAGGCGGATGTCTTCATGTCGGTCGGCCAGCGTGCGCAGGGCCTTGAACACGCGACGATGCGGCTCGCCGAAACTTTCGCGGCGGTGACTGGTAATCAGTACAAGTCGATGAGACCCGCCTAGCAACTCAGCTACATCGGTCGACGGCTGGTACGGAAGCTCGAGCGCCCAGAGCAGCGCGTCGATGACCGTGTTGCCGGTGACGGTGATGGTTGCGTCGTCGAAACCCTCTCGCAGCAGATTCTGACGCGCGGCTTCGGTGGGCGGAAAGTGCAGTTCGGTCAGCGCCCCGGCCAGACGGCGGTTCATTTCTTCCGGGAAGGGGCTGAAGCGGTCGAAGGTGCGCAACCCGGCCTCGACGTGCGCGACCGGCGTCTTCGTGTAATATCCGGCCAGCGCGCCGAGAAAGGCGGTGGTCGTGTCCCCCTGAATGACGATCATGTCATACCGATCGTTCGCGAATACCGGAGCCAGTTTTTCGAGGATGCGGGCTGACACCGAGAACAGTGACTGGTTCGGTTCCATGACCGAGAGCGAGATATCGGGCTTCAGATCGAAGATCCGGAACATCTCGTCGGCCAGTTCGAGATGCTGACCCGAGTGCAGCAGAACGGCCGAAAACCGCGAATCGGTACGAGCCGCTCGAATGACGGGCGCAAGTTTGACGACTTCCGGACGCGTTCCCAGAACGAAAAGCAGGCGAAGGCGACTCGGACTCATATCGATGGTGCCGTGACGACGATCAGACCGCGGGGGTCGGGGTCGGTTCGCCGGTCGGCGGAGCGATTTCCGGACTCTTCGGCTCTTCTGCGGCAGGCGCGGAGGGCGTTTCGCTCGGCGGTCGCATCGGCGGCAGTTCCCGGCCTTCGAGCAGTTCTTTCAGATCAGCGCCCGACAGGGTTTCTCGTTCGAGCAGGATTTTCGAAATGCGTACCAGTTGATCTTTCTGGTCGATCAGAATCTGACGAGCTTTCTGATACGAGTTGTCGATGATGCGGCGAATTTCGGAGTCGATCTTCTTGGCCATTTCCTCAGAGACATCACGCCGACGCGCGAAGTCGCGGCCGAGGAACACCGCGTGGTTCTCGTCGTCGCCGAGCGACAGCGGGCCGATCTCTTCGCTCATGCCCAGTTCGCAGACCATCTTGCGGGCAATCTTGGTGGCCCGTTCGATATCGTTCTTCGCGCCGCTGGTCACTTCGCCGAACACGAGTTCTTCCGCGATGCGCCCGCCCATCAGAATACAGATCTGGTGAATCAACAGCGTGCGGGAAACGGTGAAACGGTCTTCAAGCGGGAGCTGCATGGTAATGCCCAGCGCCATGCCGCGCGGAATGATCGTGACCTTGTGAACCGGATCGGTGCCGGGCAGGCTGATGGCAACCAGAGCGTGCCCCATCTCGTGATACGCGGTGTTCTCTTTTTCCTTTTCAGAGAGGATGCGGCTCTTGCGCTCGGCACCCGCGATGACGCGATCGATGGCTTCTTCGAAATCGCTCATGGTGATGATCTTGCGATTATGCCGCGCGGCCAGAATCGCGGCTTCGTTGGCCAGATTGGCCAGATCGGCGCCGACGAACCCGGGAGTGCGGCGGGCCAGCACCGAGGCGTCGACATCTTTCGACAGCGGCTTGTCGCGCACGTGAATCTTGATGATCTGCTCGCGACCGCTGATGTCGGGTTGATCGACGACGATGCGGCGATCGAATCGGCCCGGGCGCAGCAACGCCGGGTCGAGAACGTCAGGGCGGTTGGTGGCGGCCATGAGAATGATGCCTTTGCCGGTGTCGAAACCGTCCATTTCGACCAGCAGCTGGTTCAGGGTCTGCTCGCGCTCGTCGTGACCGCCGCCGAGACCGGCCCCGCGCTGGCGGCCGACCGCGTCGATTTCATCCATGAACACGATGCACGGCGCGTTTTTGCGGGCCTGCTCGAACAGATCGCGCACGCGCGAAGCGCCGACGCCGACGAACATTTCGACGAACTCGGAACCCGAGATGTTGAAGAACGCGACGTTCGCTTCACCCGCGACGGCACGGGCCAGAAGCGTCTTGCCGGTGCCCGGAGGCCCGTACAGCAGCACGCCGCGCGGAATCTTGGCGCCCAGTTCCGTGAACTTCTTCGGATCGCGCAAAAACTCGACGATTTCGCACAGGTCGGTTTTGGCTTCTTCGACGCCGGCAACATCTTTGAACGTGATCTTCTTCTCGTTCGGCTCGATCATGCGAGCGCGGCTCTTCCCGAAGCTCAGGGCCTTGGCGCCGCCGCCCTGCATCTTCTGCAGGATGTAGATCCAGGCGCCGATCAGCAGAATGAACGGGAACCAGTTGATCAGCAGATTCAGCCACCACGACATCTGCGCGGGCGGCTCAACTTCGATACTGATCGGACTCTTGCGCAGAATTTCCATCAGACCCGGGTCTTCGGGAACGATGGTTTGAAAGTGAATGGTTTCGCGCTCGTTCGAGATGATGTTGGGGCCGACCATCTGCCCCGAGATCTCGCGGTCATTGATGCGGATTCTGAGAATGCGGTTGCCGGGAGCTTCTTCGCCCGGCGATTTCTGACTCTGTTGTACCAGACGAATAAACTCGGAATAGCTGAGTTTCTTGATCTGGCGGGTGTTGGCGATGTTGGTGAAGGCGGTCAAAAAGATGATCAGCAGGAGCACGTAGAGGGCTACGGTTTTCATTTTCGTCGGTTGTTCTTTCATGATCCAATCCTGTTCGGCCATAGATACAGAGGTCCGGGGCCGAGTGAGTCATCCTACCATAGAGGCGAGAGGGCGGCAACCGGCAAATCCGTCGTGACAGAGATGAAGAGAGTGCGCGGTCATCGCGGTTCATGTCAATGTCAGAGCGCCGGTTGCCTGATCCACGCAAAGAAATGGGTGCCGTCGCCCTGCCGTTCGTGCGTGGGACTGTTGTCTTAAACGCTTTCGGAGTATACTGCCGCCGATCGAAACTTGCGGGTATCGATGGAGATGACGGTATGATCACGTTTCTGGTGAGTTGCGGTCTGCTGGTGCTGGCGTATGTCGTGTATGGGGCGATTCTCGAGCGCTGGGTGGGAATCGATCAGAAGCATCAGGTGCCGTGCGAGTCCTGTTACGACGGCGTCGATTTCGTGCCGATGTCCTGGCCGCGGGTGTTCCTGATTCAGCTGCTGAACATTGCCGGTCTGGGGCCGGTTTTCGGTGCGGTCATGGGAGCGTTGTTCGGCCCGGTCGCCTTTCTCTGGATCGTTTTCGGCGGCATCTTCATCGGTGCGGTGCACGACTTCACGGGGGCGTTCGTGTCGTTGCGCGAAAAGGGCGCCAGTCTGACTGAGATCATCGGAAACTGCCTGGGACGGCCGGTGCGCATCGTCATGACGATCGTCACTCTGGTTCTGCTGATGCTGGTCGGCGTGGCCTTCGTGCTCGGTCCGGCCCGTATTCTCGCCGACCTCTGCGGCAGCGGCAGCATCCAGACGGCGGCGGCTCTGACCCCTGAATCAAGCCGTTCCTCAGCTCTGCCGCCGACCATCCCGGCTTCCGATGCGGCGAACGTGAGTGCCGACCCGGTCACGGCTGCCGGCTCTTCGACGTTCACGCCGGCGTCATCACCAGGTGCGGTCTCGCCGGCTGCATCATCACCCGAGGTGCCGGCAGCCCCGCCGATGTATGTCACGTCCTCGTTCTGGGCGGTCATGATCTTCATCTACTACATTCTGGCCACCATGCTTCCGATCGACAAGCTGATCGGGCGTGTGTATCCGATTTTCGGCGGTGCACTGCTGATCAAAGCCCTGCTCGTCACCGGCCTGATTCTCACCGGCAAACTGGTGGTACCAGAGCTGACGCTCGAAAATCTGCACCCGGAAGGCGCGCCCGTCTGGCCGGTGATGATGATCACCATTGCCTGCGGAGCGATTTCCGGCTTTCATGCCACGCAATCGCCGCTGATGGCGAGGGTTCTGACCTCTGAGCGGTTTGCCTGCCGCGTCTTCTTCGGTGCGATGCTGGTCGAGTCGTTCATCGCGCTTGTCTGGGCCGCTGCGGCCATCGGCTTCGTGCATGGTTCGACCCGTGAACTGGCGCACATTCTCGGCCCGAAGGGAGATGCCGTCGTCATGGTCAAGGCCATTGCCGAAATGCTCGGCGCGATCGGTGTGCCGCTGGTGCTGCTCGGGGTGGTGGCTCTGCCGATCACGACCGGCGACACCGCTTATCGTTCCGCCCGTCTGATCGTGGCTGACGCCCTCGGCCTCGAGCAGAAATCATTCAAGAGCCGGTTGTTGATCTGCATACCGATGTTTCTGATCGGCATTGCTCTCTGTCAGCTCGATTTCAAGGTCATCTGGAAATACTTCGCGTGGCTGAACCAGACGCTCTCGGTGTTTACGCTGTGGGCGGTGACGGTGTGGCTTGCCGCCCGCCGTCGTCCGTGGTTGTTCACGGCGCTGCCCGCCGTGTTTATGAGCGTCGTGGTGATTTCCTATATCGTCCAGGATACGAAAGCCGGATTCGGGCTTCCCATGCCGACCGCGATTGGTATCGGTTGTCTGTGCGCGGCGCTGTTCGCGCTCGGGTCATGGCTGCGCGTGACCCCGGTACCGGAGGAAGTTCCGATCGCGCCGGAAAAGTTTCGCCGAGGGTACTGACGAATCGTCGCTGAAAATGTCCGGGTTTGAAAAACCGGCTATCTAGATGAAGAGGGGCCGGGGCCGGAAAAGAAACGTTTCTTTTTCAGCTGCAGCCAGCTCCACCAGCCTTCCTCCTCCCAGGCACGATCTTCGAGGCGATCGAAGAAACGCTGGGCCAGCGGCGAAAGTTCGTCGCGACGCACGATCATTTTCAGCAGCGTTTCAGCGGCGTCGCTGCCGAGGTTTTCGATCTTTTCCATGACCAGGGGGAGATCTTCTTCATTGTGCTGATGCAGGTAATCGATCCAGTACGGAATACATTCCGCCCCGTTGAGGCTCAACAGGGCTTTCCAGGAGGCGCGAAACACGTCACTGTCGGGATCGCGGGTCAGCGTGCGCAGCATCTCGAGACGCCCGTCAACATCGATGTGCTGCAGCACGAAGGCGGCCGATGCGCGCATCCAGCGGTTTGCGTCTGCCATCATGGCTTTCAGTGATTTCATCAACGCTTCGCGATCGTGTGTGGCCCAGAGCGCTTTGAGGACGTTGGCACGAACGCGGTTGTCCTCGTCGCTCAGCAGGGGAACCAGGAGTTTTGCTGCGCTTGCCAGATGCAGATGATCAATGACTTCGACGGCATTGGCTCGTACTCTGGCGTCGGGGTCGCCGAGGGCTGCAGCGAGTGTGTCGTGCAGTTCGTCCGATTCTTTGGCCAGGCGCGAAACGCTCGAGAGAATCGTCGCCTTGATGCGCGGATCGGAACAAGTCGGGTAGAGGTTGATCAGCGGCTGCAGATAGGCACGATCGCCCATGCGTCCGAGGCTTTCGATGGCGATGACCGCCAGATCAGGGTTGGCATGCGTGATGAACGGTTGCACGCGCGAAGCCGCTGACGCGTCTTCGAGTTCACAAAGTTTTTTGAGTGTGTTGTAGACGACGTCCTGATCTTCCGTCGACAGCAGATGCACCAGTTCGTCGATGGTCTGGGCCGTCTGCGGCAGATCCGGCAGCAGTTTCCAGATGCGAATGCCGGTGCGGTCGGGCATGCGCACCCAGGCGGCGTTGTTGTAGCCGGTGTAGGCGAAAAATTCCCGTTCGGCTTTCTGCAGGGCGACTTCCCGGTCCTGGGCTTCGACCACATATTCGATCTTGAACTGTTTACGCGGATTCGAAGATTCGGTGTACGGAATGATGACTTTGTACGTGAACAGGATTTTCCCTTTGGACATGTGCCCATGGTAACAGAATCCTGCGGGTTCGACAATTTCCCGTGCAGGCGTGGTTTACGTGCTTCTTCGGGCAGAGAAACACCGCGGGGCGTAGAAACCCCCGTGTGTACCGGAAGCGCGTCTCAGGCGCGAATATCGATATTGCGACCGAGCGGCGACGGCGGTTGACTGGTTTTGGCCGTTCGAGCCTGAGTCTGGCGTGCCTGGGCCAGTTTCTCGGCCTGAGATGCATACGACTTCACCGGTCGCGGCCGGGTCGCCGTGTTCGAAGTGCTCAGATCACGACCTGCAGGGTTCACCATACGTTTGCCTCGCGGGAAAAAATGCTTCTATGTAAAGAATAGTCGGTTTGTCAGGATGTCGCAAGCACGAGTTGGCACGAGTGAGCAAAAGCGCGTGCAACGCCTCATCGCGGCGGTGGCGTCGAGCCGTGGCAGCTCGCACTTTCGCGTCAGAACCGCCTCCCGGCTCACGGTCGCGCATGGCCTGCGTCGACTCAGCCGCCGGCGAGCTTGACCTTGAAACCGCGCTTTTCCAGTTCCTGTTTGAGCGCATCGCGGTGGTCGCCCTGAATTTCGATGATCCCGTCTCGTACGGTTCCGCCGGTGCCGCAGCGTTTTTTCAGCGTCGTCGCCAGTTCTTTCAGGGCCGGCTCGGCCAGGGGAATCCCGGTGATGGTTGTCACCGTCTTGCCGCCGCGCCCGCCTTTCTCACGCCTGATCCGGGCGATCCCGTCGCCCTCCGGAACCGCTGTCTGCCTGCGCTGTCGGCAGACACACCCGGCGATTGGTCGCTCGCACTCCGGGCACATTCGCCCGTCCTCAGATGAATACACAAGTTTCGAGTTGATCATCATTCACGCCATGTTGTCAGAAAGGGACTTGTTGCCTCGTTTTCAGCTCTTACAGCAGTTTATCATAGATTGCCGTCTTATGCTTTGGTAGCGAATGGGTAAATGACCGTCGTGTCTTGGCGTGGATTGAGGACTGGGACTTCGCACCAGATGAGGCGAGTTATCCATATCGACAGTTTCAATCCTTGTTCTGGTGGATTGAGGACTGGGAC
>CAYYIY010000003.1:0-187118 GCA_964472075.1 uncultured bacterium
TCAGAATTGCTGGGGTCGTACGCCCGGGCGATCGCCTTGACCTGACGGCTGAGCTGGTCGTCATCGACGTAGACGGAGCGCGGGCAGACGTTGCCGCCCGCGTGGGTAATGAACTGGTGGCATCGACTCGTTTAACCTTCGTTCTAATGAAGGTCCCGCACCAGTTTGCCGATGTACTCGAACAGGAAAGAGCGGCCCTCTTGTACGCTCTGCAGGTGCCGTGATGGCCGAACCTCATCTGGTGGCGATCACCGGCATCGGCGCGGTCTCGGCTCTCGGCTGGGGCGCCGATGCCCTGTTCGATGGACTCTGCGAGTGTCGCAACGGCATCTCGTATGTGCCCGAATGGCGTGAAGCCGGGTTCCCGGTGCAGGTCGCCGGTCTGGTGCCGGACCGCGAACTCCATGCGGAAGACTTTTCGGAGATCCGGCCGTTTCATTCACGCAAAGCGCTGTTCGCCGCCGGAGCCTTCCAGGAAGCCCTGCGGATGGCCGGCCCTGATGCCTGTCGTGACGGGCGAGGCGGGTGGTTTCTCGGTGTCGAGACCGGACGCATTCGCATGAAGACGCTCTTCGACATGTACCAGCAGTCCGGGACTCCGAAAGGGCTTGATAACCGTCGTTTCGGCGAGCGAAGTTTTCGTTTTCTGACGGCCGAAGAGGCCTTTTCCAAACAGCCGTTCTTTGTTCCGCGTCTGCTGGCTCGTCTGCATGGGCTTTCCGGGGCGGTGCGCGCCGTGTCGAACGCCTGCTCTTCGGCAAATCAGGCGATCGGGGAAGCCTTTCGCGAAGTGGCGTCGGGGCGACTCGACTGGGCCGTGGCCGGTGGTGCCGATGATATGGTCGATGAATACATGGCCATCGGGTTCAACCTGCTGGGCGCGCTGGCGGTAAACGTTCCGCCTGAAGCGGCTTCGCTGCCGTTCGATGCCGGCCGCAAGGGGTTCGTGCTGGGCGAGGGCGCGGGCATGTTGATCTTCGAATCGCTCGAGCGGGCACAGGCCCGTGGTGCCCGACCGCTGGCGCTCATCAGTGCCTACGGCTCCGGTGCTTCGGCCGGCAAAATCACCGAAACCACCTGGGAAGGAATTCATCAGACCATGAAAGCGGCTCTGGTCGAGGCCGGCCTTGGGCCGGATGACATCGATTACATCAATGCGCACGGCACGGGAACGCCCATGAATGATCCGGCCGAAACGCGTGCGATCAAGGAACTGATGGGTGACCGAGCGAAACAGATTCCGGTCAATTCAACCAAATCGATGATCGGGCACTTGATTGCCGCCGCCGCCGCCGTTGAAGCCGTGGTCTGCGTCCAGTCCATTCGTCACGGAAGAGTGCATCCGACGCGGGGTTTGATCCGACCAGACCAGCACTGCGATCTCGACTATGTGCCTCGGCAGGCACGGGACGTGGCGATTCGGCATGCACTGTCCAACTCTCTGGGTTTTGCCGGCATCAACAGTACACTGGTCTTTTCGCGCGTCACATCATGATCGAACAGATCCATTCCCTTGCCGTTGCCTGCGAGTTCAGCAGCCGCATGGTGACGACCAGCCCCCGGGTGAGCGACTGGTTGAGGCAGCGCGGGGGTTCGCCCCTTTGCCTGCCGGTCGACAATCCGGCTCAGGGGCTTGAACTCAGTCCAAAAGATGTTCGGCGTTTCGATCGTCAGACACTGCTGCTGATGCAGGTGCTGCGCTTGCTTGAGGTTGCCGCACGGCCCGAGGCGCAGCGAGAAATTCTGCCGGTGCAGCTGGCGGTCGGCCCGGCGCAGACAGATCTGCAGGCCTTGCTTCGCTGGAGTGCGCGCGTCGCCGAAGATGAACCTCTGCCGATGGTACAACCGGCGCAGGCGATCGGTCTGCTGCCCAATAGCCCGCTTTCGCATCTGTCGATTGCCTTCGGACTTCGCGGTGAACCCATGGTGTGGACCGGCCTGCAGGAAGCAGGTTGTCGGGCTCTGGCGTCATCACTGTCGTTGATGGCAGATGAAAAGATTGATGGCGTGCTGTGTCTGTCCGTCAGCAGCCCGGACAATTACTTTGTTCGTCAGGTGTTCGAGAGAAACTACGTGTTGCCGAGCGATCAGACGTCTGAAATGGCGGTTGCCATACGGTTTTCACGAAGCCCTGCCGCCAGGACGCATCGACAATTTCACGTGACGACAAAAACGTCGTCTCCTGATATAAAGACAGAAACTACTCGCATATCGAGGCCAAATGGTGATTCTCAGGCCGGTGAACTTGTACCTGACGGTTTGCCGACTACCCCACTGCTCGCCCTGGCCTCTCTTGAGCAACGCCCTGATTTCGCTCTCATCAAGACTCAGACGGCGGCCGGCTGTCTCTGGGAATTCGAAGTCGGAGACCTCTCGTGACCCGACGACGTGTGGTCATCACCGGGGCGGGAGTCGTCTGCGCCTGCGGCCGTACCCTCGAATCGTTCTGGGGCGCGCTGGCCGCAGGAGTGTCGGGTCTCAGGCCGATTTCCCGCTTCGATACGTCGCGACTGGCGACCCGCATCGCGGGCGAAGTCGACCTGTCACAACTCGAACAGCCCGGCTTCGATCAACTGGATTCGGTGAAAGATACCAAGGCATATCTGGCCTGGAACGCGATTCAGCAGATTCGGCATCTGGTACGCCGCGATGACGGTCTGATTACCACCGTCGGTCTTGAGCGCATCGATCTTGCCGCGATTCTCGGCCGACACGGAGAGCTGCCGTCGAAGCCGGTGTGCCCTGAAGTGCCACCCGTGATCATGCCGACACGCCTCTGGCGCGGCGCCGGGTATTCCGGCCCGGTGTCGATTCAGGTTGCGGCCTGCGCCGCCGGCACCCTGGCTATCGGTCAGGCATTTCGCCTGATTCGCGACGGCTGGGCGTCGGGACTGGTCGCGGGGGGAACCGACTCGCTGCTGTTCCCGTTCGGAATCCACGCGTTCAACTCGATCGGTGCCCTGTCCGAACGCAATGAGCGCGGCGCGGCGGCTCTGATGCCCTTCGACCGCCGGCGTTCGGGAACGCTGCTCGGCGAGGGGGCTGCCTATCTGATGCTTGAAGAGCTTGATCGAGCTCTCGCGAGTGGCCACGCGCCCATCGCCGAGATTCTCGGGTTCGGTGGCTCGATGGATGCGCATCACCCGGTCATGCCTGATCCGACGGGGCGCGGCGCGTTGCTCGCGATGTCTCGCGCCATGGAAGATGCGAACCTGACCCCGGACAGGATAGACTATATCAACGCCCACGGTACCGGTACGTGGCACAACGACGTGATGGAGGCAAAAGCCATTTTGAACCTGTTCGGAGATCGGGGTCGGCATCTGCCGATCAGTTCGAGCAAGCCCTTCTTCGGTCATCTGCTGACCGCGGCCGGCGCGGTCGAGTGTGTGGCCGCTCTGTTGCCGTTCGCGAAAGGGGTGTTGCCGCCCACCCTGCACCTGCAGAACCCTGATCCTGAGATCCCTCTCGATTGCATTCCGGATATCGGTCGCTCAGGCCGGAATGTGCATGTCGTCATGAGTAACTCGTACGGTCTCGGTGGCCAGAATGCATCGTTGATCCTGGGAAGGTGGCGCGCATGAACGCGAAACACGACGAACAGCTGGTGGTAACCGGCACGGGCCTGGTGACGCCGTACGGCATCGGGTTCGACCCCGTGCTAGCGGCGGTGGAAATCAGCCGCCCGGCCTGGCGTGAGATGACGGCATTTGACTGTACAAGCTGGCCGGTGCGTCACGGTGGATGGATAGACGATCCGACGCCGGAACAACTGGGAACCTTCAATAACAAGCTGCGCAACATGGGCAAATACGTGCGACTGGGTGTCATCGCCGCCAGGCAGGCATTGAACTCGGCCGGCATCACGACCGGGAGCTGTCCGCCGGAACGCCAGGGGGCCTTCATCTGCACTGGCACGTATGGCCACAACGCCGAGGGGTTGTTTCCGGCGTTTGCCGAATCGGCCGGAGAAAACGGGGCCCTTGATCTGCAGCGGCTCGGGGAATCCGGGGTCGATCGCGTGCACCCCTGGTGGCTTCTCAGTACGATCTCGAATAATCTGATCTTCTTTGTCACACACTTTTTCCAGCTGAAAGGTCCGAATTCCAACTACTGCAATGCCCCGATGGCCGGCGTCCAGGCGTTGGCACGAGCCTGTGAAGCCTTGAGGGAAGGTGAGGTCGATGTCGCCCTGGTCGGTGGAGCGGATGCGCCGCTGAACTGGCAGTTGATGTCCGATCTGTATGCGATGAATCTCCTGGCTGAATCGGGGCCGGGAGACCCTCCAGAGCCGTTTTCCTCTGCGGCGCGCGGGATGGTTTTGAGCGACGGAGCCGGCTTTCTCGTCGTCGAGCGACTGTCGCATGCGCGTGCGCGCGGCGCGAAACCGCTGGCCTTGATCGGTGATCTCGCCTGCGCCGCAACCCACGCCGATCTCATTCACCCGCCAGAAGACGGGGAGACGACCGCGCAGGTGTTCCGGACGTTGCTGAAGGATTTCGACAAAGAGAAGATTGTCCAGGTTTACCTCGCCGGAGTCGGGCATCCGATCTGGGATACGGCAGAGTTAAACGGATTGGCGGCCGCAGATGCCCGGGAACTGGGTTCCCGACTGGTGGTGAGTTGCCCGAAGCGTCTTCTCGGGCACGCGTTTTCCGTCTCATTTATCGTCGAATCGATCTGCGCGATCGAAGCGTTGGCCGGACAACTCGGGTTTCCGCCGGGTGAGGCGGCAGACCGTTTGACCGCCACCGGCATGCAGTCATCGCACTCGCGGCAGTCTCACCAATGTGCGCTTGTCACAAGTCTCTGTTTCGGCGGCGATGCCGCGGGGGTTATCTACCATGGGCTTTGAACTTCGTTCTCTGGGTCCTGAAAGATATCTGGTTTGGGATCTTCTACACGAAACCGATCCGTACTATCTCAACCAGCATCTGTTTGACGTCGACTTTTCGGCGATTGAAACCGATCGTGAACGACGAAAGAGGGCCGGCTTGATCGTTCCCTCGTATGTCGCCTACGTCCTCGAGGGCTATGGTCACATGCTGGCGAAGTTCCCCGAGTTGAATAGTTATCTGCGGGTCTACCCGTTCACGAAACTGGCTGTCTATTCAGGGGTCGACATCTCGCTGACGGTTGAACGCGAGTGGGAAGGTCGTCGTATCGTGCTGCTGGCCATTCTGCGAGATGCCCAGAACAAGAGTGCCGAAGAGATTCATGAGTTTCTACGGGCACGAAGAGAGCGCCCGCTCGAAGAACTGGACGAATTCACCCGGTACAAAAAACTGCTGAAGGTGCCGGCGTTCTGCCGCTGGCGGTTGTTTCAGCTGTGTGTCAAACCGTTCCCCGGCTTGATGCGCGAGCTGGTCGGCACGACCGCGTTCACCAGCATCGGCAAGTTCGGCAGCACCTTGACCACGCCTCTGTCGCCACGCACCGTCACCCTTTCCCTCGGCCGCGTCGAACCCCGGCCGCGGGTCATCGGCAATGACGTGCGGCCGGCGCTTTCCGCCTGGGTGACGGTGACCTACGATCATCGCGTCAGCGATGGCGCCGAAGTGGCGCGATTCGGCGACGAGCTGCGCCGGTATCTCGAACGTCCGCTCTGAGCCGGCATCAGTATGGCTCGCCGTCGCTCGTCCAGACCCGTCGCTGCCGTCCTCGGACAACCGCAGCCGGAGGGCCGGGCTGCCTCGATGGCGGAAACACGCGATCTGAATGAACACCACGATCGATTGCTGCACGGATTCTGCTGTCTGGTCGATCATGCACCAATCATGGTGTGGGTATGCGATGCAAATGAGTCGACCGTGTTTCTCAATCGCCTGTATCGCGAGTTTCTGGGCGTTGAAGCGGCCGCCGGCGCCTATCCTCCGTGGGACGCCGCCGTACACGAAGAGGATGCTCCGGTCCTGAAAAAAACGTTTCATGTCGCCGCGGCGGCGAATCTTCCGATGGCGTTTGAATGCCGATTAAAACGTCATGATGGTGCCTGGCGACATGTACAGATGCATGCTCGACCCCTGCCCGGAAAAGCTACTCAGGCATCGGGATATATCGGGTTCTGCTTCGATGTGCATGAACGTTTTGAGACTCGCGACGCGCTTGTCCAGTCTGATGCGCGCTTCCGCTCTTTGGTGGAGCAGATTCCGGCGGTTTTGTATATGGCTCCGGTGAATGATTCATCGCGACTCGAATTCGTCAGTCCACAGGTCGAGCAGCTGCTCGGCTACCCGGCCGTTGATTTTCTTTCCAGACCCGACCTCTGGCGAAGCTGCATTCACCCTGAAGATGTCGACAAAATCGAGTTCCGACCAAAAAACTCGAGCATGGCAACCCGTGCGTACGTGTCTGAATATCGCATGGTCGCTCGCGACGGCCGCACCCACTGGATTCACGACGAAGCGGTCATGGTGCATCGCCCCGACGGTCGGCCCGTGTGTTATCAGGGCATCATGCTCGACATTACCGAGAGACGACAGCTCGAAGAAACGCTTCGCGTCTACGAAGAGGCGGTCGAGGGGTTGGACGATCTCGTCGCCGCGATCGACGCGCGACAACGGTTCATCATGGTGAACCGCGCCTGGCTCGAGTACCAGGGAAAATCACGGGAAGACGTAATGGGCAAACATCTTTCCGAGGTGATGGGCGGCAGATTGTATGCCGAGATACTGCCGCTGGTCGAACGGTGTCTGCAGGGCAAGCGCATGACGTTCGAGGCCGAACGTGAACATCCGGTTCTTGGGCGGCGAACCGTATCTCTGACGTATTTTCCGTTATTCGGAACTGGGACGAACCCGCTCGGTATGGTTTCGTATCTCAAGGATATCACCGATCGCAAACGTCGCGAGGTCGAGGCTCGACGCCGCCAGGACCAGCTGGCACAGGCGGAAAAGCTGGTGTCTCTCGGCACGATGGTGTCGGGGGTCGCTCACGAGATCAACAATCCGAACTCGTTTGTCATGACGAATTCCGCCACCCTCGCCCGAGTGTGGGAAGGAGCATTGCCGATTCTCGATGCCTGGCAGAAAGAGAACGGCGACTTTCTGCTCGGTGGTGTCCTGTACAGCAAACAGAGAGATCGCATCGCCGAGCTGATCTCGGGCATCAGAACCGGCAGTGAGCGCATTCGCAACATCGTCGACGAACTCCGCCGATTTTCCCGCAGCGAAGCCGGGCAGGAGCATATTCGCCTGAACCTGAACGAACCGATCATGGCCGCGGTGACCCTGACCAGCAACGTGGTTCGCAAGGCCACGCACCGCTTCAGCATGAGTCTGGCCACGTCGTTGCCGCTGATCATGGGTTCGCCGCAGCGTCTCGAACAGGTGCTGATCAATCTCATTCAGAATGCCTGTCAGGCTCTGCCTACTCCCGAGTGTTCGGTGCGCGTCGAGTCCGGTGTTGATGAAGCGACCCATCGCGTCTTCGTCCGAGTGCAGGATGAAGGCTCGGGGATCCCGCCGCATCTTCTGCAGAGGATCTGTGACCCGTTCTTCACGACCAGACGCGATTCCGGTGGCACAGGACTAGGACTCTCAATCTCCGCTCGCATCGTCGAGGAACATCGCGGCGAGATGAGGTTCGATTCGACGCCGGGCCGGGGAACGACGGTCACCATTTATCTGCCGCCGGCAATGATCAAGGAGACGGCCGAATGAATGATCAGATGTCCATTCTGCTTGTAGATGACGAGGTCGAGATTTTACGGGGGTTCGAAGCATTGCTGGCGACGGCCGGCATCGAGCAGGTCGTCTGTTGTCAGAACCCGCTCGAAGTCCCGGCCATTCTGGCGAAAAGCCGGATCGGCGTTCTGCTGCTTGATCTCTGGATGCCGGGCCTTTCAGGTGAAGAACTGCTGGCGAAAGTTGCCGAAACGCATCCCGAGATTCCGGTCATCGTGGTGACCGGGGTGAACGAAGTGCAGACCGCCGTGCGCTGCATGCGGCAGGGAGCTTTCGACTATCTGGTCAAGCCGGTCGACGAAATGCGGCTCATCTCGAGCGTGCAGCGGGCTCTCGATCTGCGTCAGTGGCGCGACGACTACGCCCGCATGCGCCGCTCGATGCTGCAGCGAAAGCTTGAACACCCCGACGTGTTCGCCGAGATCGTCACTCGCAGTCCACGCATGCTGGCGGTCTTTCAGTATCTCGAGAGTGTCGCTCCCAGCTCGCAGCCGGTCTGCATCACCGGAGAAACCGGTACCGGCAAGGAATTGGTCGCCCGCGCACTGCATGCGCTGAGCGCTCCGCGGGGCCCGTTCATCGCGGTGAACGTCGCCGGTCTCGATGACATGGTGTTCTCGGACACGCTGTTCGGTCACGTCCGCGGAGCCTTTACCGGCGCTGATACCAAGCGTTCCGGCATGATCGAGCAGGCCGTCGGCGGCACGCTGTTTCTCGATGAGATCGGTGACCTGTCAGCTGCCTCGCAGACCAAGCTGCTGCGCGTGATCCAACAGCGCGAGTATTTTCCGCTCGGTTCGGATGTGCCGCGCCCCGTGCGCGCGCGCGTCGTTGCCGCAACGAACCGCCCCCTGGAACATCTTCGCGACGCCGGAACCTTCAGACGTGATTTGTACCATCGACTCACCGTTCACCATGTCGAATTGCCGCCGCTGCGCGAACGATACGAAGACCTGCCGCTGTTGATCCGTCATCTGCACGAACGACTCGAACGCGAAACCGGAAAACCGCAGCCGAAGTGGGGAGTCGATCTTATCGCTCTCTGCGAGCGCCATGCATTTGCGGGAAACGTGCGCGAACTCGAGTCGATCTTTCGTGATGTGTCGGCCATGGCATCCTCTGAATCAGATCTCAAGGAAATTCTGGCACGACGTCTGAAGATCACCGGCGAACAGCCGACCACCGGGCGTGAAGTCGAAGCCCTGCTGCGGTTTGACGAAGAACGCTTTCCGACACTTGAGGAAGTCGAAGAGGCGATGATTCGCGAAGCCATGCGCCGGTCTGAGGGCAACCAGTCGATGGCCGCCCGTCTGCTTGGCATCTCCCGGCCCACCCTCTGCAAACGTCTGAAGAAGACGTGAACCAATCGTCTCTCCCGGTGAAGTGGAGAAGGTCTGGAGATACCAAATTCACCGCCTCTCTCTTGCTATTACCTCGCCACCATCGATAGATGAATCAGTCAGTCCTCTTCGCTCTTCCGTAGGGCATGAAGAGTTGTTGAGCGTTGCCGCCGGAATGACGGATCGGTTCAGAAAGAGACCTTGCACTGGAAACAGGGTGAGTCCTGCGCCATCACCTGTTCGTTTTTTTACAGGTTGCCGTTTTTAGCAGATCGATTCGACCTTGGCTTTCAGAAAAGTTTCGCAACGATACGTGTTTGAGCCATAGAGGCCTGCCTGTTCGTTTTTTTACAGGGCCGTCCTCCGCCTGTTAATGCTTGAGCTGCTTTCTCAGAGCGGAACCGCGAATCGATCCGGCCGGCTGGTACTCTCCTTGCATACTCGCTCTCCGGTGTCGTTTTTGAAAACCGCTGAAGACCGAGGAAAGCCGATCATGACCAACGGGTGTCGATGGCGAAACCGAAAGCACGGATCTGCTGACTGTCTGTCTTTTGAACTGGCAGCCCGCGAATCAGAGATCCCGAGTGTCATCGAGTGTGTGACCCGGTTTCTGCAGCAGCAGGGGTTTGGCGAGCAGCATGCGGTGTCGGTGGTGCTGCGAGAACTGCTGTCGAATGCTGTGGTTCACGGCAGTGCCGGTCT
Source organism: uncultured bacterium (assembly GCA_964472075.1). GTDB lineage: Bacteria > Muiribacteriota > Ozemobacteria > Ozemobacterales > Ozemobacteraceae > CAYYIY01. The sequence continues at coordinate 9,728 of CAYYIY010000003.1, forward strand.
GAACAATGCATCGGTCCGAGGCGAAGTTTCGGTCGAGAAAGATGGCATGATCGCTCTCTGGGTCGAAGACATGGGCAAAGGGTTTGATTATCGGGCACTCGATCTGCGCCTGCCGGTCGACCCGCCCGACGGGTTACAGCATCGGGGGTTGATTCTGGTCAAGGCGCTGGTTCTGGAACTTTCCTGGAACGCGTCCGGCAACCGGGTTACGGTTCGACTACACGGCGAAGGCGAAAGGAGGGGGAAGCATGGCTCAACAAGGTGAATCTGGCGGCAAGCAAAGAGGGTTGCGGGCACAGGCCGGCAAGTATCTGACCTTCAAACTCGGTGGGGGCGACTACGGCATCGAGATCATCAAAGTGGTCGAGATCATCAAGCTGATGCCGATTACTCAGGTTCCGCGCATGCCCGATTTCATTCGAGGTGTCATCAATCTGCGCGGCAAGGTCATTCCGGTCATGGAACTGCGACGGCGGTTCGGTATGGAACACGTCGACGATTCGTCGAACACCTGTATCATCGTCGTCGGCCTGAAGACTAAAAATGGCGAAGTGCAAATGGGAACGCTGGTTGACACGGTTTCCGAAGTGCTCGATGTGGCGGCGGCCGACATCGAGCCGGCCCCGGCATTTGGAGGGGGCGCAGGAGTGGATACGTCCTTCATTCTCGGCATGGCCAAGACGAAGGGCACGGTCCGCATTCTGCTCGACATCGATTGCATTCTGAACGCGGACGAACTCGATCTGGTCTCAGAAATTCCTACCGGGGCGAAATAACAGGAGGACACTATGTTTGGTAACCGTACACTGGCTTTCAAAATCGGGTTTGGATATGTCGTACTGCTCGCGATTGCCATCTTGCTCGGCGCCTTGGCCATGGTCAAAATGAGTGGAGTCACCACCGAATCGACTAAGCTCGAAAAGGATTTTGTCCCGGAAGTCGAGGTCGCCAACAACGTTGAACGCAACAGCTTGATGGTCATGTATGCCATTCGTGGCTACGGATACACGGAAGAACCCAAATTCCTCGAAGACGGAAAAAAATCGCTGGTCGAAGTGCACAAGCATCTCGACGCGGCAACGGCTCTGGCCGAGAAGTCGGAGAATCTGAAACTGTTGAAAGAGAATGCGGCAAAGGTCAGGACCGAAGTGCAGAACTACGAGAAGCTCGTTGAGGATACGAAGAACAAAGTCGCGGCTCTCGAAGAACTTCGTAAAAAGATGGGCGAAGCAGCGAAAACGTTCATGGACAACTGCTATGCCTTCATCGCCGGTCAGAACGAGGCGTTGACCAAAGAAGTCAATGAAAAAGCGGAACCCGAAAAGATTCTCGAGCGCATTCACAAGATCGCTCTCGTAAATGACGTCATCGGTCTCGGTAACGGGGTGCGCATTCTCAACTGGCAGTCGCAGGCGACCCGCGACCCCGAAAAGATTCAGAAAGCCATGCCTGATTTTGACAAGATGGTCGCGAAGCTCGAAGAGCTGCGCAAGATCACCCGGCTGGAAGCGAACCTGAAGCAGATCGAGGCAACGAAGAAGTCCGGCCTCGATTACAAGAACGCCATGAGCGCCTTTCTGAAAGATTGGCTTGAACTGCAGGATATTGGGAAGAAGCGCACGGAAACGGCCATGAAAGTGCTGGCCGGTGCTCAGGAGACAGCTTTGGGCGGCATCACGCAGACCAAAGAGATCGCCGCCGGGGCCGTGCAGGCACTCAGTTTGGCTTCGACGGTCGTCGGCTGGGGCTTGCTGGGCGCCGTCGTGCTCGGCATCTTCATCGCCGTTACGATTACCCGCTCGATTACCGGCCCGCTGAATGTGGCGGTAAATCAGATGAGCGCCGGCGCTGAACAGGTGGCGGCCGCCTCGGCCCAGATCTCGTCGTCGAGCCAGCAGTTGGCCAGCGGGGCGTCTGAACAGGCGTCGAGCCTCGAAGAATCATCGGCGGCGCTCGAAGAGCTGGCGGCGCAGGCCAAGAACAACTTCGAGAAGGCCCGCGAAGCGACCGAAGGTGCCGAAAAGGCCAAAGAAGCGGCTGAGAAGGCTAACGTCGCCATGGGCCAGACCGTGCAGAGCATGAACGACATCAAGGAATCGTCTGGCAAGATCTCGGGCATCATCAAGACCATCGAAGAGATCGCGTTCCAGACCAACCTGCTCGCCCTCAACGCCGCCGTTGAAGCGGCTCGCGCCGGAGAACACGGCAAGGGCTTCGCAGTCGTCGCCGAAGAGGTGCGCAACCTGGCTCAGCGCTCGGCGGTCGCGGCCAAAGACACCGCCGCTCTCATCGAGAACAGTGTGCAGCAGGCCAATCGTGGTGCCGAGGTGGTGAAGAGCGCTTCCGATGCGATTAACCAGATTCTTGCGGTTGCTGCCGGTGTTGCTGAAAACGCCAAACAGGTGACCACGGCCTCGAAGGAACAGTCTGAGGGTATCGGCCAGATCAACACCGCGGTGGCTGAAATGGATAAAGTGACCCAGGGTGTGGCCGCCAATGCCGAAGAATCGGCAGCCGCCAGCGAAGAGCTGAACGCGCAGGCGACGACGATGAAAGAGATTGTGAATACCCTGGTAGCGCTGATTCACGGCGGAACCGGCGACGGTCATGTTGCTGCCGAGATGCCGACCGGAGCACCTCCGGCACGCAAGGCCGCTCACATCGACCTTGAATCGAAACCGGCCGACTTCGCCAGGAAGACCGGCAAGAAGGCGGCCAAGCCGGCCCATGGCGGGCAGAAACCTCCCGCTCCCGGCGATGTCGGTGACTTCTGAGTTGTAGACCGTCTCTCCCCCGCTTCATGGTGAAGCGGGGGAGGTTTTTCAAAACGCCGTTCAAAACATGTCCGCTGGATTCTGCTTCGCAGACATGATATGTACGAGTTGACAAACAGAAAAAGAACGAGGGGTTAGGAGAGAGCGGCATGGACGAATCCGTGAGCAACAACGTTTCGTCGCCGAGTGCAGCACCGTCGAACGGCTGGAGCGTTCGGCATCTGCTGCTTTTTGGGGTTCTCTACTTTCTCGCGGCGCATTTCGGTGCGTTGATGATGAAAGGTCGCGAGGCGTTTGTCTCTCTCTGGTTGCCTTCCGGATTGTATCTTGGGGCTGCCCTGCTTGTACCCGCCGAGAAACGGCGTTATGTCTTCGCCGCCGGTCTGCTGGCAAACATTCTCTTTGACCTCAGCGATCGAAAACCGCTGCTGCTGGTATCGACACTCGGAATCATCAACACCCTGAGCGTTCTGACATCGCTCTTTCTATACAATCTCATTCGTCAACGTGTTTTCCTCCGCGGTTTGTCCGAGTCTCACCATGACAAAACACACGACAGTTCATCGAATAATCCTGAATCGTTGTATCTTCTTACCCCGCGTTTTCTTCTGAGTCTGATGTTTGCCGCCGGAATGAGCGCCGCTGTCTGGGGAGCGATCGGCAGTGCCGTCATCACCCTTTCTGCCAGGGAGATGGCGTTCATCGAGATCTGGTTGCGTTGGGCCGGCGGTGATCTGATGGGGGTGATCGTCGTCACACCTTTGCTGTTCAGCGTCGTTGGTCTGTGGCGTGAATGTCGCGACCCCTTGTTGTGCCCCTGTCGCCCGGAGTTCGGCTTAGTCTGTCTGGTTCTGGTCGCTGTAGCCGTGGCTATCTCTCACTCAAGATTCCTGCTTTTTCATCAAAAGTACCTGCTGTGGCCGATCATGATCTTGATTGCCTACCGGTTTGAGACGGCCGGAACCAGCATGGCGAATCTGCTGTTACTGGTGAGTCTCATGCTTTCAGGCGGTCTCGAGCCAGGTGGGGCGTTCTGCCCTGAGCACGGGGGGCAGCTAGTTCTCCTTTTCCTGAGCTGCAGATGTTCGTGACTGTGATCGGACTTTTCTCTCTGGTTACGGCGTCTTTGTTTCGCGAGCGTCGGTTGTTGGTGCATCGGCATGCCCAGCGCGAACAGACGGTCAGCGGCAGCGAAGAGAGGCTGAGACTGGCGTTCGATGCCGCGCTCGACGGAGTCTGGGACTGGAAGACGGCCACCGGCGAGGTCTACTTCAGCCCTCGTTGGTACTCGATGCTCGGGTATCAGCCGAACGAGTTTCCCGCTTCGTTTGAAGCCTGGAAAGAGCTTCTTCACCCTGATGACAAAGAGACGGTGCCGCAGAAGGTGATGGCCGCCGCCTCGACTGCGCCGTTCAGTTTTACTCTCGAGTTCCGCCTGCGCTGTTCCAACGGGAAATATCGCTGGATCAGGGCCAAAGGCAAGGCGGTCGAATTTGGTTCCGACGGAAGACCGCTGCGCCTTATCGGAACACACACCGACATTCAGGCTGAGAAAGAGCACGAGCAGGAAAGCCATCTGCTGTTCTCGGCTCTCGAGGCCGCCCCCATCAACTTCGTCATTACCGACGCCGAGGGGGTGATCGAGTATGTGAATGCGGAATTTGTCCGAGTGACCGGCTGGTCGCGTCCCGAAGCGCTTGGCCAGAACCCGAGGATGCTCAAGAGCGGCAAGCATGATGACCTGTTCTATCGCAAGATGTGGCAGCGGCTGACGAACGGCGAAATCTGGCGTGGCATTCTGACCAACAGGCGCAAAGACGGCACCTTGTACGAAGAAGACAAGACGATTGCCCCGGTCGTCGACAAGATGGGAAAGCCGAAATACTATATCAGTGCGTCGCGTGACGTGACCCGAGAGCGTCTGGTGGAAAAGCAGCTGCATCAGTCGCAGAAAATGCAGGCTCTGGGAACGCTGGCCGGCGGCATCGCCCATGATTTCAACAATATTCTCATGGCGATACAGGGTTACGCTGAACTGGCACTTGAAGAGGGCGGCGACAATCCGATGATCAGGAAGAATCTGGAACAGGTCATTACCGGTGCTTCACGAGCCGGTAAACTGATCGAACAGATTCTCACCTTCTCGAGACAGCGCGATGCAGATCTGAAGTCGATTGACCCGGTACCGATCTTCAAAGAGACCGTCAAGTTCCTGCGCGGTTCGCTGCCTTCCACCATTCAGATGCGTCAGGAAATGGATGCCGACTGCGGTCCGATTGTCGCTGATCCGACGCAGATTCACCAGATCATGACCAATCTGTGCTCGAACGCTCAATATGCCATGCGTGAGAAGGGCGGCAGGCTGTCGATCAGTCTCAAGCGAGTCAATCGCGTGCCTGAGCATATGTGTCATACCAAGCATCCGCTTGAGGTGCCGTCGGGTTTCGTCTGCCTGACCGTTGAAGACACGGGAACGGGGATTCCGCCCGAACTTGTCCCACGGGTGTTCGAACCCTTCTTCACCACAAAGCCGCAGGGGGAAGGGACGGGCCTGGGGCTATCGACGGTGCAGGGCATCGTCCATTCCGTCGAGGGTCATGTCATTATTCAGAGCGAACTTGGAAAGGGAACAACCGTCTCCGTCTACTTTCCACGCCAGGAAGCCGGCATGGTCATGCCGGAGTCGAGTCACGCCGCCATTGTCGGCGGTCGTGAGCGGATCATGGTGGTTGATGACGAAGAACATATCGTCGATCTGTTGAAAAGTTTGCTCGAAAAATGGGGATATTCGGTCACGACCTGTTATAATGGGCAGGAAGCGGCGCTTCGATTCGAGGTGGACCGGATGGCCTATGATCTGGTTCTGACCGACCAGTCGATGCCGGGAATGACCGGGATTCAGCTTGCCGAGCGCTTACGCCGGCTGAAGCCCGAAGTGGTCGTGGTGGCGATGACCGGGTTCAGTGAAGAGTTGACGCCCGAGACCATTAGGGAATTCGGAATTTCGAGGCTGGTCTACAAGCCGATTATCGGGGCGAAGCTGGCCGAAGCCGTACGATCGGCGCTCGATGAACATCAGAGGAAGTAGTCACTGTGCCAAAAATACTGATTATTGATGATGATCCACAAGTTCGTTCCCTGTTGACCGAGCGATTTCAGAAAGCCGGTTTCGAGGCGTTTCACGCCGAAAACGGTCGCCAGGGCATGAAGATGCTCAGCACCTGTCTGCCCGACCTGATTGTCACCGACCTCATCATGCCCGAGCAGGAGGGCATCGAGACGATCATGCAGCTGCGTCGCGACTACCCGCAGATCAAGATCATTGCCATTTCCGGCGGCATTCGAGGTGGTACGGTCAACTTTCTGGCCGCTGCCCGCGAGCTGGGGGCCTCGAAGGTGTACAAGAAGCCGTTCCAGTTTCAGGAACTGCTTGACGGCGTGAACGAGCTGCTTGGTCTCGCGCCGTCTGCCGACCCCGGGACCGGCAAGCCTGCCGCGTAAACGGCACATCTTCAGAGCTTTGCCCCGCGTGAGCCGATAAGCCCGTCCCGCTCAGAAAAAGTTCCGTCTGCTCTGCAGGGTCATTTCGTTCTCCTTCGTTTTTCGTTGAGCGATGCCGGCGGAAAAACGGAGTTTCGAGAGAAATAAATGACCCTGTCTGCTCTGGTCTCAGTGGCATTGCGGCACTTTTTAGGGTAGACTGCCAGCGTGTCTGCCTGAGGGCTTCTATGATCAAAACCGAACCCATTCCGTTATCGCAGCTGCTTGAACAGGTTCCGGAACGCCTGCCGATCGGCATCATCGGGTGCGGCGACTGTGCCGCCGCCCTGCACACCGGCGGCACGCGTCAGGTCGACGCCTTGCGTGAAGCCTTGACCGGGAGAAACCCGATCGCGTTCGCCACGGTGTCGACGGCACCTTGCGATCAGCGCGTGCTGCGCCGTCTGGTGAAGCTGATTCAGGGCTTCGATCAGGCTCGGGTCATCATTCTGCTGGCCTGTCCGGCGGGAGCACAGAGTCTGGCCACCCTGCTGCAGGAAGAGAAGACGGCCCGGCAACTGGTGATCGGCCTGAAGACCACCGGCCTGGGCTGGATCGAAAAAACCGGGAAAACCCAGCCGGGCTGCTCGTTCTGCGATGTCTGTACGTATGATGCCGCGTATGGGCGATGTCCCACGGTTCGCTGTCCGCTGCAGCGTCAGGACGGCCCCTGTCAGAATCGTTCCGCTGACGATCTGTGTCCCGAGAATCCGGAACTGCGCTGCGTCTGGCTCGACATTCCCGGAGAGGCGGGTTCCGATCATGAATAATCGACAGACGCCGGCCTGGGTGCTCTGTGACTGCCCTTCATTGCTCTCGGAATGGGAACAGACGGTCGCGACGGCCGCGCACTTAGAGGTGAATCTGTTGCTGCGGGCCGGGCCCGGATTGAATCCATTTCTGCTGATCGGGCAGACCAAAGGTGAATGTTCACGCTTCGGGCTTTGGGTGCATCTGCGCGACAAGACCATGACCGCGCTCGAATCCGATCTGCGTTCGGCGGTTTCGCTCGGCATCAAAACCATCTTTGTCGGCGATTCTTTGCCGCGATCAACCAGTACTTTCGATCGGCGTTGCATCGGGCCGCAGAGTAGTGTTCAGTTTCTCGAACGGGCACGGCAGATTACCGGTTCGGCGATTCGATACGGTGTAGTCAATGCGGCGACGCATCCGGCCGATCTGCAACTGCTGCGTCGTCAGTTGGCGGCCGGCTGTGAGATCGCGGCCGTGCCTTCACAACGGCTTGCTGCGATCGAGACATCGCTGCGCGAAACAGTCCCGGCAGCCGGGGGGAAACGCGAGTTCTGGGTCTGGTGTCGTGCCGGAGACGGCGACCCCGCTCGTGGGCGACCAATCGTGCTCGAGATGGATCGATCCGCCGCCCCGTTTTATGAAGAGTTACGGCGCCTCCTGAGCGAACTGCTGGAGTACAAGTCGAAAAGGCCGGGGTCTGGCTCCAGAAAGGGAATACATGCCTCGACGACCGCGAACTGAATCGGCGACGGCTGCGCATCGTCCGGCACCCCTGACTACTGAGGTGCTGGCCGCTGCGCCTGATTCATTGCTGATCGTTACCGGAGCGGCCGCGGCCGCACGCGGGGCCTTCGAAGCGGGCATCGGACTGGCGGTGACCTATCCGGGGTCGCCGATTACCGAAACGTTCGAGGTCCTGTCTGCGTGTCAGGCTGAGAAGGCGCCGATCTGCCATCTGGTGGTCAACGAGCACGTGGCGTTTCACAAGGCCATGGGCTATGCCCTCACCGGTGGCCGCGCTCTCGTGACCATGAAGCATGTCGGCTTCAATGTCGCCGCCGACCCGGCACATTACATCGGCTATACCGGCGTGAGAGGCGGCATGGTTATTCTCGTCGGTACCGATCCGGGGGCGACCTGTTCCACCGGAGAGTATGACTTTCGGTTTTATGCGCCGCATACGCATCTGCCGCTGTTAGAGCCGCGCTCAGGCCAGGAGATCCTGGACACACTGCGACAGGCGTTCGAGTGGTCCGAGGCCGACGAACTTCCGTATGTGGTGGCAGTACCGGCCGGCGCCTGCTATGCCCTTGAAGGGGTGCGCGTCGGAGCGATTCAGAATCCAAAAAATGATCTGCGCTTTCAAAACTCTCCCGATTTGACGAACGTCGGCCGCCGTGCGGTTCTGCATCACCAGAAGCTCCTTGAACGCGAGCAACTGGTACGGCAACGCGCGATCGCGCGCGGCATGTTGCAGGTCGAAGGCAGCGGCAAAGAGGCGCTGATCGTGACCTCCGGATACCATGTCAGCCGCGTGCGCGAGGCTCTGCTGCGCCTCAGCCTGACCGAGCGCGTCCGCGTGGTGCATGCGCTGCAGACCTGGCCGTTCCCGCTCGAGTCTCTGCAACGCGAACTGCAGAACATCGACCGCATCATCTTCGTTGAAGATCTCGGCGGTTTTCTCGAACAGACGCTGGGGCGCGCGCTGCTCGATCTGCATCGACCGCTGACGATTCACGGAAAAGATGTGTTCCCCGCAACCGGCGCCCTGGATCTCCAGATGGTGGAAAACGGACTCGGACATCTGTTCGGTGTTTCGAGAGCCGTGGCCGCGGTTCAGACACCGCTTCTCGAAGTGCCCGAGCGTGAGGGCACGTTTTGCCCCGGCTGCCCTGATCGCGCCTTCTTCTTCGCCCTGACTGAACAACTCGGCCCGCACGATGTTCTCGGCGGCGATATCGGTTGTTCCAGTCTGCCGCCGCATTTTTCATCGTGGCTGACCTGCATGAACAGCGGCACGGCGATCGCCGCGGGAGTGACACTGGCGCTGAACGGACGCGATCAGGTGGTGTCGCTGATCGGCGACTCGACCCTGCTGCACAGCGGTTTGCAGACAATCATCGAAGCCGCGGCCACTGATTCCGACCAGATCTGCTTCGTGCTCGACAACCACTGGACCGCCATGACCGGACATCAGCGCACTCCGGCAACTCCGGTTGATGACGCCGGCCGCCCCTGCACGCATCTCGACATCGAACAACTGTTGCTGGCCTGCGGCGTGACCCGGCTGTCGCGAGCTGACCCGTTCCATCTCGATGCCTTCCGGGCCTTGTTGAAGCGACTGAAACAGGAACGTGGATTCCGCGTGGTGCTGATGCAGCGCGAGTGCGGGCTGCAGGAGCGCCGCCGTCCCGCGAAGCCCGGCTGGAAGCAATGTTACGTGATCGATGCCGATCGATGCCATGAATGCATGCTGTGCTACGAACGCTTCTGCTGCCCCGCCATCGTCAAGAACGCCGAGGGCAAGCTGGAGATTGATCCGGTGCTGTGCTCGCGCTGCGGCGTGTGTGAACAGGTGTGCCCGAACGGAGCGGTGGCGTCGGTTCAGACATTCGTCGGAGAGTCCGAATGATTCGCAATCTGGTCATCACCGGAGTCGGCGGGCAGGGCGTGGTGACGGCCGCGGCCCTGGTGCGCTGGGCGGCGCTCGATTGCGGGTATCTGGTGCGCGGGCTTGACAACCGCGGCGGAGCGCAGCGCCTGGGACATGTTTCGGCCGTCATTCGCTGTTGCCGCGACCCCGAACAACCGCTGTCGCCCGAGATTCCGCACGGGGAATGTGATCTGCTGCTGAGTCTCGAAGCCGGTGAAGGCTTGCGGTTTCTTCCCGTGCTGGCCCCGACCTCGACCGTCGTACATGCCACCCGGCTGGTGGTGCCGACCAATCAGCGGCGTAAGCGCCTCGACTATCTCACGCTGGAGCAGTGCCGCGCCGGATACCGCGCCTGTGCCGCACGGGTATGCGAAATCGATCTCGACGGAGAGGCCATGCGACGGTTTAAAAAGCCGGTGCTGGCAAACCTGATCGCCCTGGGAGCCGGATTGCATCTGGCCGAGTGGCGCGATTTTGCCGAGGCGCTGATCCCAACCCTGGCTGACGAGTCGCGTGCCGCCTTCGAAACGGGCATCGAACTGGCGCGCGTTCGCACCGTGCGAGAGGAGCAGGCATGATCATTTACGGCCTGATGAAGTTCATCGAGCAGATTCCGGAACGCTACGACCGTATGATCGGCTGGCTGACGCTCGGCGGCCTGCAGACGGCCCGAGAGACGATGCTTGCCGGCATTAAGCCGGGAATGCGCGTGCTCGACGTCGGTTGCGGCACCGGGAGTTTCCTGATCGAGGCGGCGAGTCGAGGGGCGACCTGCGTCGGCGTGGATGCGTCTCTGCCCATGCTGGAAGTCTTTCGTCGCAAGCTGGCATCGGCTTCGCCCGAGATTCGCGACCGTGTCACGATCGTGCATCAGAGTGCCTCACTGCTGAATCGTGCCGCTTCGCCCGGCTCGTTCGATCTGGTGACTTCATCACTCATGCTCGGTGAGTTGCCGCCCATTGTCCTGGATGCGGTGTTGCGACAGCTGCCTGAGATGCTGGTTCCGGGCGGAAAAATCATGATCTGCGACGAGTTGTGGCCGCGAGAGCGCTGGCGCAGTCTGGCGTATTCGTTCGTGCTCGCCGTCACCTTCGTGCCGAATTTCATTCTGACCCGCACCATGATTCGCCCGGTAAAAGGGCTTGAAGAGCGCATGGAACGCCACGGCTTGCGGATCACCGGTCGTACGGATTATGCCTGGGGTGTTGTGTCGGTCGTCGCGGCTGAGCCGCGCTCGTCGAACGATGGTTCACGACAGGGAACAGCGGCGTGAACCAGGTGAAACGGTTCCACTATTGGTACCGACTGCTGCATCGGTACAATCCGTTTCGGGCCGAGGTCGGCTTGCGACGCATCGGACAGCCTGACGAAGAGTCGCCGGTTCTGGTTTCGGGAAACTTCGAACACACGGTCGAACAGCTCGAAGAAGTGCTGCAGGGACAGAACTGCCGGCTGCTCGTGGCTGATTCGGCCGGTATCAACGTCTGGTGCGCCGCCGGGGTTGGCGATTTCAACGAGAACAAGATCATCGATGCCGTCGTGGCGACCGAGCTCGATAAACAGGTTCGACATCGGCGACTGATTGTACCGCCTCTGGCGGCGGTCGGCATTGACTGTAAACGTTTAACTCGAGAGACCGGATTCACCGTCATCTGGGGCCCGACGCACCTGGACGACCTGCCCGAGTTTCTGAGACAGGGCGGTAAACGATCTGAAGCCATGCGTTTGGCGCGTTTCCCCTGGCGCGATCGCTGGGAAAACGCCGTCGGCATGATCGGCGTGTTTCTCTTCCCGATCCTGCTTATCAGGCGGTTCCCACGACAGATCGGCTGGTACTTCTTTTCATTACTGCATGCCGTCTGCGGCAGTCTGCTGCTGTACGATCGCCTGCCGCCGAAGTATCCGGCCAACAAGACGGCCCTGCTCGGCGTCGCGCAGGCGCTGACGCTGCTGCTCAGTCATCGCTTGCGCCGCCGCGATCCGTATCTGGTCGAACGACTGGTGATCGGGGCCGTGGTCCATTTTCTCATCGCCATCGACATGATCGGCTCGACGCCGTTCTACAAGAGTACGATTCATCACTGGCTGACCACCGGGAACAATCGCTCTCTGTTTCAGCCGTACATCAATGATTCCTGTATCGATTGCGGCCGCTGTATCGACGTCTGCCCGAAAGGCATCTTCGAGCGCCGGGTAGGCGGAAATTCCGTTCGAGTGCGCCTCGAGCGAGAGTGCTGCGAGTGCCTCGCGTGCGTGAAACAGTGCCCGGTACAAGCGATCGAGAATCAGGGCGAGGGCTGTAAGGACGATATCCGCAGTCTCGAACATCCCCCGAAAAAGGCTGGAAAGCCGGCATAAGTGGCGGCTCAGCCGGAGCACCGGCAGGCTTTTGCTTCATCTGGTGGTTGTTCAGCTCACCCGAAGGAAGACAAGCGCACCGGCCCTGCAGAAAGAGGAGGCGTTTGCCCGGCCGGACAGGAAAAAAAACGGTGTCGTTTGGCCGTCGACCGCGTATAATGAGTGCCAGACCATGCCGGAGGAGTCGGGAGCATCGTGCAGGTTTATCGTTTCGCGTCAAAAGTTCGTATCGAGCCGTTCGGAGACCCGATCGGCGAAACGTTGATTCTCGATCGGCCGTTTCGCGACGTGCAGAATGAGGCACTTGCCGCGGTCGAAGCCGTTGTGACTGAAGTCGAGACTCGGGCGAACGTCAATCAGGTTCCCGTGTCAGGGGCGCTGGTTCTCGCCGACAATCTGTTTCTCACGCGACGCCTGTTGGCGGAGTTTATTGAGAAAGCCCGCGCCGCCTCAGGAGCGGCGACGTATCGGCTGGCCGTGCGCAAGGGGTTGTTCACCCGACTGCTGGCCCCGATTCAGGAAACCGAAGAGACGGAGTCTCTGATTCGCTTTCCCCTGTGGTTCTGCGCCGGCGGCTCCTTTGACGGCGAGCGGGCGATCGACATCGAGATCGACGTTGACGAAGACAGCTACGCGGGCAGCATGCCCAAACACATGATCGGCAAGGAAGGGTATCGGTTCGGCGTGACGGGGCGACCGGTCGTTCTGGTGACGAACGCTCTGCATCTGGCGCTGGCGAACATGGCCGCCAACGTGGCTCGCCTTGCCGAGCTGAAGAAGATGAGCCTGTGGCAGAAGATCGTGACGCTCGCCAAAGCCCGTTCGATCAACAAGTTCAAGGTGCTCGGCGCCGTATCGCAGATTCACCCTGAATCGGAAGTGCACCCCACGGCCGTCGTCGAGGGGAGTGTTGTCGAGAAGGGCGCCAGGATCGGCGCGTATGCCGTTGTCCGATTTTCGTATGTCGGAGAGGGGGCGTTCATCGACGATCACGCGGGGTTGAAATTCAGCGTCATCGGGCGTGAAGCCTTTATCGCCAACAACTGCGTCATCTTTTTTTCCGTCGTGTACCCGCGCGCGTTTCTCATCAGCGGTCCGTTTCAATTTTCCTTGTTTGGGTATGATTCCGCGCTGATGAACGCGATTCCGGCCGATTATCGCCTGGACGGAAAAACCATCTCGGTGCGTACCGGCCCGAATACCAGCCGTGATACCGGGCTGCGTTTCGTCGGTTCGGTCATCGGCCACCGCACGAAGATCGCCGCCGGGGTCATCATTGCCCCGGGGCGCATGATTCCGAACGATCTGATGATATTTCCTGACCCGGCTCGCGTGATTGCGTCCGTGCCGGCGTCAGTCCCGACCGGTACTCCCCTGTTTCTGGTCGGCGGCAAGCTCGTAACCGCAGAAGAACTGCCCAGGAAGGAGAATACATCGCATGGATCAGAGCATTTTCGACGGCGTCCAGGAAGCCATTCAGGAGTCACTCGGCATCCCGCGCGAAAAAATCACGCTCAAGGCGCGCATCATCGACGACCTGGGGAGTGATTCTCTTGATCTGCTCGACATTCTCTTCGCCATCGAAGAGCGCTTCGGCATCAAGATCAAACGCGGACAGGTTGAAGCCATGGCCCGCGAAGGCCTTGGAGAAGGCGAATTCGAGCGCGACGGACTGCTGACCGCCAAAGGGGCCGAACGTCTGAAGCAGATCATGCCCGAAGTCGATCAGGCGCAGATTGTTGAAGGAATGGGCGTGTACAAGATCCCGTATCTGTTCACCGTCGAAACCTTCTGTCGCCTCGTGGAGCGCAAGATAGCGGAGAAGAACTGATCATGGATCTGCGACTCGACGGGAAACGCGTCATCATCACCGGCGGAACGCGCGGCATCGGCCGGGCGATTGCCTGTACGTTCGCGAAGGTCGGGGCCAGACTTGTGGTCAACTACCATCAGAACGATGCTGCCGCCGACGAAACCCTGGCAGAACTGCAAAGCCTCGGCTGTGATCCGCTGCTCATCAAAGGGAACGCCGCTGATATCGAGTTCGGCCGCATTCTGGTCGATCGGGCCGTCGAGACCATGGGCGGCGTCGACATTCTGGTCAACAACGCGGCGGTCAGCCACAACACGCCGTTTCTCATGCTCGAAGCGGACGAGTGGATCAATGCGGTCAACATCAATGTGAATGCCCTGTTCGCGGTTACTCAGCCGGTACTCAAGCAGATGATCAAACAGCGCATTCAAGGCAGCATCCTGAATCTGACCTCGGTCTGCGGGGTTCGCCCGGTGGCGGCCGTTCCGGTGCACTACGCCACGACGAAGGCAGCCATTCACGGGTTCACCTACACGCTGGCCAAGGAAGTCGGACGTTACGGCATTCGCATCAACGGCATCGCGCCCGGGTTGATCGAGACGGCCTTTGCTGCGAACCTGCCCGAAGAGCGACGCGACGATTTCAGAAAGTTCTGCCCGATGCAACGTATCGGCAAGCCTGAAGAGGTGGCGAACCTGGCGCTCTTCATGGTGTCCGAGTTCAATAGTTACATGACCGGAGAGACCGTCGTTGTCAGCGGAGGCCTGTGATGTCACCCGTACGCCCGCGGGTTTTGCTTGTCTATACCACGCCGATCAAGCCCGACGCCTTTTTCGGTTTCGTCCTCCCCCCGCTCGGGCTCGAGCGGCTTGCCGCCTGCCTCGAACCGATCGCCGACGTCAAAATTCTCGACCTGCGCTTCGAGGGCGATTCATGGCTTGATACCGCAGAGGCTTATCATCCGGATGTGATCGGCGTCAACGTTAAGACGACCATGTATGCCACGCACAGTTACCGCATGGCCGATCGCCTGCGAGCCCGGCTGCCGAAAGCCAGACTGATTCTGGGCGGCCTGCATGCCTCATCGATTCCGGAAGAGGCGGTTGAGCACGGCGACGTCGTGGTCATCGGCGACGGCGAACAGGCGATGGTCGAGATCGTCCAGGGCAAGCCATTATCAGAGATTGCCGGCATCTGCTATCGCGATGGCAAGAAACAGATTCTGACCGCGCCCCGACCCCTGCTCGACAATCTCGACGATCTGCCGCCGCCCGCTCGACACCTGCGACCGGCCCGTTATCGCTACATGGCGGCGAAGCTGATCCCGATGGATCTGCTCGAAACCAGTCGCGGCTGCACGCAGTACTGCCCCTTCTGCTCGCCGGCTGTCACCCATAAAGGCAAGTGGCGCGCTCATTCACCCGAATACGTGTTCGCGGAAGTGAAGCGTTTGTGGGAACGCGGCGTCAAATACGTCATGTTGACCGACGATCACTTCTCGGCCGATCTCGATCGCGCGAAGCGCATCTCGGAACTCATCTCACAGGCGGGCATTCGTATCGCCTTTTTCTGCTTTCTCAGACCCTTTCTCGGGCGCATGGATGTCAAACGGGCGATGGTACAAGCCGGTTTTGTCATGCTCAGCTATGGGGCCGAGTCTCCCGACCCCGAACAACTGAAACGCTTCGGCAAGGGGTTTTCCGACCCGGTGAACTTCATTCGTGACGTGAACCGCGAATGGCACGAAGCCGGCGCTCGCTACATCGGCAACTCGTTCGTGTTCGGCGACCCGCGCGAGTCGCGCGCGAACATTGAGATGCTCGGCGATTATGCCCGCGAACTCGACCCCACCTTTATCGAGCCGCTCTACTCGCAGCCGTTTCCGGGCACACGCTATCGAGCCGATCTCGAGAAGGCCGGTCAGCTGCGGCCCCACACCTGGGACGAAGTCACCGAAGCTCGCATGCTCGTCAAGCACCCCGAATACAACGAGGAAGAACTGCGCGACGCGCGGGTGCGCATGTGGCTGCGGTTCTTCTCGCCGCGAAAGGTTGCGGGCGGGTTTCGTGTGCCGTTGTATTTCATGCAGGAAGTCGGCCTGCCGGTTCGCACGGTGCTGAAATACATGAAAGCGTGCGACTACTCCGTGTTCGGCTGCATTCTCGAAGAAAAGTTCTATCTGCATCGCAAACGCGCGATGGTGCGCGAATACCTGATCGAGCATGTCAATTCGTTCAGCGCGCGCGAACGCGACATGACTCCGTTTACCGATGAGTTTACCTCGGCGATCGGCCTGGGATGGCTGAAACGTCGTCTCGGCACTCGGACGTTCGCCGTCGAGATCGTCGATCACGGTCGGCTGGTGACCCGCTTCGCCCTGTCGCTGCGCGACGGTCGCGTCGAAAAGATGTGGGCCGGTGCCGGTTGTGCCCATGACGCGATCGGCGAACCCACGACCTTCGATCACGTGCTGACCGTGACGCTCGATGATGCTGTCGAGCTGGCCTGCGCGCACGAATTGGGCAGGTTCGCCGCGCTGGTGCGCTCCCTGGTGCGTACCTGCTGCAACAAGCTCTTCGGCCGCAGTTCATCGACCTGACAACAGATCGCCACTCGGACAACCCTGTCTCACCGCCCTGCTGAACCAGGACGCAGGAACCTTGTCGCTAACCACAGAAGACACAAGCAACACCCAGTTTCCGAAAAGGGATGACGAACGGCTTGACATTATATTCCAATAATGGTATATAAGAATATATGCAATCGAAAATGCTGAAATCGTTTGAACGTCGGGCGCTGATTGCCGCGGCTCTGGCGCACCCGCTGCGCCTGCAGATTCTCGACCGCCTGTTCCGTCAGGGGCCGACCTGTGTCTGCGATCTGGTCGACGCCTTCGGCTGCAAGCAACCGATCATGAGCAAGCACCTGCTGATCCTTAAGAACGTCGGGCTGGTCGAGCAGCGAAAAGAAGGCCTCAAGGTGTTCTACTCGCTCAAGACCCCCTGTATCATGAGCTTTTTCGAATGCGCCGATCGTACGTTTGAGAACCATAAAAAATCACTCTAATCAGGGAGACGAACCATGAAGATCCAGATTCTCGGAACCGGATGCGCCAAGTGTCAGAAACTCGCCGAACTGGCCAAGCAGGCGGCAGATGAACTCAAGCTCGATTACCAGCTCGAGAAGGTCACCAGCCTCAACGACATCATGAAGTTCGGCGTCATGGTCACGCCCGCTCTGGCTGTCGACGGCACCGTCAAGGTCTCGGGCAAGCTGCCGACCGTCGAAGAAATCAAAGGGATGTTGAAGTAACCAGGGAGGGCCGATATGAGCGACTGTTGCGGAAGTCAGGCCAAATGCCTGGTGTATGCCTGTTCAGGTGGTTCGAATGTGGGCCAGCTCTCGAATGAAGCGGCCAAGGTTCTCGACGGAGCGGGAGATGCCGCTATGAGTTGTCTGGCCGGTCTGGGCGGACATGTGTCCGGAATGGTCGCATCGGCACAGTCAGGTATCCCGGTGCTGATCATCGACGGTTGTCCGATCGCCTGCGGCAAGAAAGTGGCTGACCATCTCGGATTGAAAGAGTATCGATATATCGAGATCACCTCGTTGGGCATCAAGAAAGAGCACAACGTGAGCAAGACCCCTAACCACGAGATCGAGACGGTGGTAAAGGCCTGCCGACAGGCCATTGGTCAGTCGACGGGTTCGACCTCCTGTTGTTCGAACTCTTCCTGCTGTTCCTGATCTGTTTCACTTTACGGAGGCACACGATGCAACATTTCTGGCGTTTCTTCGCACTACTACTCGTTGTTCTGGCTCTTGTTTCCGGGTATGGTCCCGGGAGCGACGCTCGCTGTTCCTGTAGTTCAAACGCTCTGTTCGCGCAGACAACCGCAAGCGCGTCGGCTGCAGCTCCTGTCGCCGATGCTTCCGCCCCTGCCCAGCCGACTGAACCGCCTGCGGCGACGACGGCTTCGGCCGCGGTATCAGACCAGACCCAGCCCACCGAAACGGCTGCCGTCAGCGCCTCCGCCCCCGTCGTTTCCGCTTCAGAGCCGGCATTATCCGCGACGCCGGTCGCCGGCCCGTTGCCGAAGATGGTCGATCTGGGCGCCGGCAAGTGCAAGGCCTGTAAGCAGATGGAACCGGTGCTCGAAGAAGCGAAAAAGCTGTATCAAGGCAAGGCCGAAGTGGTGTTCATCGACGTGTGGGAAAACCGTGAGGCAGGCTCACAATACGGAATTCGTATGATTCCGACACAGGTATTCTTTGACCGTGATGGCAAAGAGGTCTATCGGCACGAAGGTTTTCTGCCGCTTGAAGACATTCAGAAGCAGTTCGAAGCGTTAGGTGTAAAGCTGACTCAGTAGCGCGGTCGTTCGCGGATGCGCTCATGTGATTCGTTATCCATAAGTGTCCCCGGCCTGTCGCGTCTCTTGTTTTGTTCATTGAATAAGGAGAACACCCCATGGATCTCGCTGCTCTCGAAATGCAGTTGGCCGATGTCATCGCGAGTTCGACCTGGCTGGCTCCGGCCGCGGCTTTTGGCGGCGGTGTACTGACGGCTCTGAACCCGTGCGTCCTGGCGACGGTGCCATTGATCATCGGCGTGGTCGGCGGGTATGCGCAAGGCGAAGGCGCCTGGAAGAGAGCGCTGGGGTTCAGCTTCTTCTTCGTCTTCGGCTTCGCGCTCGAGCTGGCCGTGTTGTTTTCGGTCTCCGCGGCGTTTGCCCCGTATCTCAGCGGCCCCTACTGGAAGTACGTCATCGCCGCGGTCTGCCTGCTGCTGGGCCTGCACCTGCTCTTCGAGTTTCATATTCCAGCCGTCGCCTCACTGCCGGCGGGTAAGTGGGCCGGAATCCTGGGCGTGACAGTTCTGGGGTTCATGTTCGGGCTTGTGTCGATGCCCTGTTCCGGGCCGGTGCTGATGTTGCTTGCAAGCCTGGTGCCTGAGATCGGTGTGCCGAAAGCTGGTACGCTTTTGTTTTTGTATGGGCTGGGTCACTCGGTGTTGATCCTCGTGGCCGGAGTTTCCGTCGGCACGGTTCAGGCCCTGGCCGATTCGAAGGGCATGAATCGGGTGGTCGGGGTCGTGAAGAAAATCGCCGGTCTGCTGATTCTCGGTGTCGGAGTGTATTTCGTCCGCAGCTGAGCTTTCGCTGCAGACCGGTTCGAACAATCGCCCGTCGTTTCCATCAGGGGTGTTCGCGTGACACCCCGATGTTGTCTACGTCTGAAAGGGGTCTCGTCATGAACTGGAAGGATGAATGGAAAACACTGCTGGGAATGATCGTCATCTTCCTGGTCTGCTTTTTTCTGCCGATCGGCACACCGCGTTTCGATAACGCGGTCATGGAAGCTCTGCATCTGATCAAGTGGTATGCCCGCGAACACGTGCTGCTGTGTCTGGTGCCGGCGTTCTTCATCGCCGGGGCGATCACCATCTTCATCAGCCAGGCTTCAGTGATGAAGTATCTGGGGCCGAATGCGAACAAGGCGTTGGCCTACGGCGTGGCGTCGGTCTCGGGGTCGATTCTGGCGGTCTGTTCCTGCACCGTGCTGCCGCTGTTCAATGGCATCTATAAAATGGGCGCAGGGCTTGGCCCGGCCTGCGCCTTCTTGTACTCCGGCCCCGGCATCAACGTGCTCGCGATTGTCATGAGCGCCCGCATTCTCGGTATGGATATCGGCATTGCGCGCGCGGTCGGCGCGATCGGCTTCAGTGTCGTCATCGGTCTGCTGATGCATCTGTTCTTTCGAGCCGAAGAAGAGGAAAAGGCCAGGATCGCCGCGCAGATGCCTGAGCCCGAAAACGTGCGACCGCTCTGGCACAACGTGGTGTTTTTCGGCGCCATGATCGGCGTGCTGGTGTTCGCCAATTTCGGTAAGCCGCAGAACGTCGAACTGAAGCTCCGCGATGGTGCGATGATCGCGGGCGACGTGCAGGAAGAGATCGAGGGCGGCACCGAAATCAAGGTCAAGATCGCCTCGGCGCAGGGCCGCGACTGGTTGCCGACAAGTGTCCAGGCGGTCAAACGAGAAGAGATCGTCGAACGGCAGATTCCCGACAGTCTCTGGAAGACGATCTGGAGTTACAAGTGGGTCGTGACATCGATCTTCGCAGTGTTTCTGGCTGTCATTCTCGGTACGATTCTGAAGATGGCCTGGTGGAAGGTCGGTGTGACCGCGGGAGCGGGTGTGATCGCCTGGCTGGCCGCCCCGGCCGAACCGCTTCTGCCTTTCGTGACCGTCACCGTCGTGCTCAGCGCCATGACCTCGACCTCGACCGACGAATCGCGTGACTGGTTTGCCGCCTCGTGGGAAAACGCCAAGATGATTCTGCCGCTGTTGCTGGGCGGCGTGGCCGTCGCGGGGCTTCTGCTCGGCCGCGTCGGGTATGAGGGCTTGATTCCGAGCGAGTGGGTGAAGAGCATGGTCGGCGGCAACTCGCTGTTCGCCAACTTCTTCGCCTCGTTCTTCGGCGCCTTCATGTATTTTGCCACGCTCACCGAAGTGCCGATCGTGCAGGGCCTGATCGGCAGCGGCATGGGCAAAGGCCCGGCGCTTGCTCTGCTGTTGGCCGGCCCGGCACTGTCTCTGCCCAACATGCTCGTCATCAACGAGATCATGGGCCCGAAGAAAACCGTGGTCTTCGTGAGTCTGGTCATCGTCCTGGCGACGATCTCCGGAATGGCTTTCGGCGCGTTCTACGGCTGACGGCTTTGAGACGAGTCGCTTGATATTGTGCCGTTGTCACAACAGCGACGACTGGCTTCAGAACCTGATTGCGTGTATGCTGTCATGTCCCGGGTCTCGAGAGAGACTCAAGTCTTGACACTATTACGGTAATCGTATATGATTGCCGTAATGAAGGGAGGCGAATGGATCAGGAATCTGTTCGAGCCATGCAACGGGAAATCCTGCTGTCGTTCTGGAAAATACACATTCTCCACCATGCAGCCGAAGGTCCGGTCGTCGGTCAGTGGATGCTGAAGGAACTTCGTCATCACGGCTATGATGTCAGCCCTGGAACTCTGTATCCCATCCTCCACCGGATGGAGTCACTCGGGTGGCTTTCCAGTGAGAAAGACCCGGGCGGCCATTCCAGATCTCGTCGATCCTTCTTCCTGACCGCTACGGGTCGAGAAGTTCTCGCACTGATTCAGCGGCAGTTGAGTGAACTCACCTGTGAAGTTGAAAAGCGACCCAGGGGCCGGCGCTCGTAAACATCCCGAACTTCTCTTAACTCGAAGGTCTCCTGGCATTCCTCAGCCTCTCGTATGTCCTAGTCGTCAATTCTTGTGGAGGCTTATGGATGCAAGGTATGCCATTTCGACATGTGCTGGCCAATTCTCGAGCCCAATGGGCGACTGCCACGTTTCTGGGCCTGGTGCTCTTCCTGCTGTTTCTCTGGTATCACGATGTTCGAGGCAAGCCTCCGTCCCTTTTCACAGCCAACAAATGTCTGGCCATTGCCGGGGTATTTTTGATCGGGTTTTCTCTGGCACTTGGGCCTCTGGCACGCATTTCAGCCCGAATTGAACGCGTTCTTGCTCATCGGCGTTCGATGGGTCTGATCGGGGGGTGGCTGGTGGCGGCTCATGTTATTGTTACCGTGGTTCCCCTCTATCAGACGTTTCCTTTGGCCTGGTACAGAGAAAACTGGGGAACACCGCTGTTTGCGATTCCCTCTTTCATTCTGATTGTCACTGTAATGCTGATTTCATGGCCGTGGGCATTTCGTTTCCTGGGCCAGGAACGATGGCTGCGATGGCAGCGACTCGTCTGGCCGGCGTTTCTCCTGAATCTGGCCCATCTGTTTTCGATGGGAAAAATCCCGGGTTGGATCAAGTGGGTGCAGGTGCGGGATGCCATTCTCCCGCCCGGAGCCCTGACTACCAGCGTTTTCTGCATCGTCGTTCTGCTGCTCGGCCTTGCGGACCGCTGGCGTGGCTCCGGGGCGAAACGATCCTTGGAATCGTGGGATTAACAACATGTGTGCCAGCCCACGAGATTCCGTACCAGTGTGTCTTCTTCGAGGCACCTTTGTAGTCGTCGTTTTCGTCTGTGGTTTGTGGATGTCTTCAGCGCCGGCTTTCGCGGAGCTCGAAAGCCCTGATCGAAAAGTCTGGCTGGCGCAAAACTTCAGTTTCCGTCTCGATGCGACACGCACGCTGTTCTTCGATTTCAATGAGCGCTTCTTCGACGACGCTTCGCGCTGGGAGGAGATCTACGCAAACCTCGGCATGGCTTTCACACTGAATGATCGCCTGACTATCGCTCCGGTCTGGCGTTTTATTCGCGCCAGATTCCAATCGGCCCAGGAGCTCACGGAAAACCGGGTTCATCTGAACCTTGAGTACAAAATTCAGCGCGGCAGGCATACCTGGGCGTTTCGTTCCAGATGCGAGTACCGGACGTTCGAGAACAAGGCGATCAAACATCGCTTTACCGAACGAATCAAGTTTACGTTGCCAACCAGATGGAAAACGAGATCCGGACCAATACGAGCCTACATTTCAGACGAGGTGTATCACGACCTTGATCTGAACGAGACCAACAACCACGAATGGCAGTTCGGCTTGATCTTTCCTACGCGACAAGGCGAAATTCAGGCGTTTCTGGGCCATGAAGTCAAGAAAAAGGCTGGCAGGTGGAATTATCATACCAACATTCTTGGTCTGGAAGTCGGCTATCGATACTGATCCGAAAACGACGGTAACCATAGGGGGGAGAAGATTCTATGTCCGAAAAACGAAAACGACTCAAAGCCGGGGTCATTCGATGTCAGCAGACCGAAGATATGTGCCCGGGAACCACGGATTTCAAGATCCTGCCACTGGGAAAACTGGCCGCGGCTGAGGTCGGCCCGGTCGAGATCGTCGGCTTCGTGTCGTGCGGTGGATGTCCGGGAAAACGCGCGGTGGCCCGAGTTCGAACCTTGCTTGATCGTGGTGCCGAGGTGATCTTCCTGGCGTCGTGCATCAGGAAAGGGAACCCGATCAACTTTCCCTGTCCGCATTTCGAAACGATGAAAGCGGCCATTGAAGAAGAAATCGAAGGCAAAGCCCGCCTCATCGACTGGACTCACTGACCCGAACGCAGAGATGAGCTTCTAGACGATTCCGACTGGTTTGCGGGCGGAGATGCTGATGCTGGCGACGAAGTCGTCGATGCGGGTGTCGGGCGGCAGCAGGCGCAGGATGTCTGCGTAGAGCGGGTCGTTGGCGCTCGTCATGGTTTCGAGATAGGCCGACTTGTCGTCGATGGTGATCTGTTCGAAGCCCGCCTCGCCGGCCATGCGCCGGGTCTCGTCGATCAAAACCGCGCCGGCGACGCATCCCACCAGGGCCGCGACCGATTCGCGCAACGCATCGGGCAGGGGGCGACGCAGGGCGAGATCAGAAACGGCGACCCGCCCACCCGGCTTCAACACACGGAACATCTCGCGCCAGACCTGCGGCTTGTCGGGGGAAAGATTCACCACGCAGTTCGAGATGATCACGTCGATGCTGTTGTCGGCCACCGGCAGATGTTCGATCTCGCCGAGGCGAAACTCGCAGTTGTGCAGGCCGGTCCTCTCGGCGAAACTCACGGCGTTTCGGCGGGCTTTGGCCAGCATTTCCGGGGTCATGTCGACTCCGATCGCCCGACCGGTGGGGCCGACTTTGCGGGCGACCACGAAGACGTCGAATCCGCCTCCGCTCCCCAGGTCGAGTACCACCTCGCTCGGCTTGAGTGCCGCTATGGCAGAAGGATTCCCGCAGGATAATCCCATGTTCGCGCCTTCGGGCAGAGCGGCCAGATCGGCATCGGTGTAGCCGATTCCCTTCGCCAGTTTATCGCTGTCGACGGCGCTCGCACTGCCGCAACAGGAAGAGTTCGGGCCACAGCAGGAGCCGGACTGCCCGGTCGCGACCTTCGCATACCCGGAACGAACCGCTTCGTAGATCTGTTGAGGATCGACTGGTTTCTGAGGTTTCTTCATACGTTTCCTTCTTGGACGATTATTCAGATCCGGCTTCGGTCACGATGACGCTGAATCAGATTGTCGCGGAAACCAGTGGGTGGTTTTCTGACAGATGCGTACCAGCCACAGCATGACCGGAACCTCGATCAGAACGCCGACGACGGTGGCAAGAGCCGCGCCTGACTGCAGGCCGAACAGCATGGTGGCGGTGGCGATCGCGACCTCGAAGTGGTTCGAGGCCCCGATCATGGCCGAGGGGGCGGCGTCTTCGTAGGTGAGCCCGAGCGGCTTCGAAAGCGCGTAGCCGAGCCAGAAGATCAGCATCGTCTGAATGAAGAGCGGAACGGCTATCCAGAGAATGGTCAGCGGGTTGCTGAGAATCGTCTCTCCCTTGAAAGAAAACAGCAGTACCAGTGTGACCAGTAGAGCCACAATGGTGATCGGCGTCAGCACATGCAGAAACTTTTCTTTGAACCATTCTTCGCCTTTGGCGGCGATGATCTGACGACGCGAAACGTAGCCCGCCACAAGCGGTAGAGCGACATAGATACCGATCGACAACAGCAGAGCCTGCCACGGCACCGGAAGTTTGCCGACACCCAGCAGAAAGCCGCCGAGTGGGCCGTACAGGAACAGCATGGTCAGTGAGTTGATCGCGACCATGACCAGGGTATGACCGGCGTTGCCGCGGGCGAGAAACCCCCAGACCAGCACCATCGCGGTGCAGGGAGCGATGCCAAGCAGAATGCAGCCGGCCAGATAACTGCGCCACAGAGGTACCTGCAGCATTTTCACGCCGTTGTGCAGTACGACTTTGCCCTCGCCGTGAACCGCGTCTACCGGCAGATCGAGACCGAGCGGCATCTTCACCAGGTCAGTGGCATCGGGGCCGATGAAGCCGATAAACAATGTGCCCAGGAACAACAGGGCGATGGCATACATGGTGAACGGTTTGATCGCCCAGTTGATGAACAGCGTGAGGCCGACGGGCTTGATGCTCTTGCCGGCTTTCAAAACCTCGGCGAAGTCGATCTTGACCATGATCGGATACATCATGAAGAACAGACAGATGGCGATCGGAATCGAGACGACCGGCGCGCCGTCAACGCTGATGGCCAGGCTGTCAAGATACGTGGCCACGCCCGGTGCCACCTTGCCGAGCAGAATGCCGCCGATGATGCACAGAACGACCCAGACGGTGAGATACCGCTCGAAGAACCCCAGTCCACCCGGTTCTTTGGTAATGCAGGCTTCCGTTGATGTCATGTGTCCTACCTCGCAATGATGTATATCAGCAGCCCGTGCCGCTTTTGGGCCGGTATGTCTTGCGCGGGCGCAGGCGACAGGCGCACTCTCCCGCGAGAATCTCCTCTTCTTTGATGGTCATGGGCAGTTTTTCGTCTTCCCAGGCGAAGATGCCGCCGTTGATGTTGGCAACGCGGGTGTAGCCCTTCGACTGCAGAAATCGCACCGCCTCTTTCCCTTTCAATCCTACCGAGTCGGCGATAATCAGCGGTTTGTCGAGCGGCAGGCGTTCGTACCGATCTTTCAGATGTCGGCTTTCGATATAGATCAGACCGGGAATCTGAAAGTACTTGCCGTTCATCTCGGCTTCGTCGCGTACGTCGACGAGCACCGCTCCGCGTTTGAGCAGCTCATAGGCTTCGCGCGGCGACAGCTGACGTATCGAGTCATACACGACGCCGTGTCCCTCGAAGAAATCAGGCTCATCTTCTGTATCAGCGGCATCAATCGGCGCTGACGACTGTGCCAGAAGCGATTGCACGATCGGGTGCTCGGGCAGGGTCGCGACACATTGACGAATCTCGTCGCGCACGCGGCGGTAGTGTCCGAGGGCTTCCTCTTCGTTCGCGGCGTTTTGCGCCAGTTTCGGCGGGTCGTCAAAGCCGATGTGCAGTTTCTTTGTCGTGCCGGGAAACATCGGGCACGACTCGGCGGCATGCCCGCATACCGTGATGACCAGATCGAAACGTTGATCGGCGAGGTCGGCCAGCGTCTTGGAGGTCTGCCGTGAGATGTCGACCCCCGCCTCGCTCATGACGCGCACGGCATGCGGGTTGAGTCCGTGGGCGGTCAGCCCGGCCGAAGCGACGTCGAAGCGGTCACCGTGCAGATGTCGCGTCCACCCTTCGGCCATCTGACTGCGGCAGGAGTTGCCGGTGCAGAGAAACAGCAGGCGAAGCTTCATCAACAAGTCCTCCGTGAGGGGGTGGGCCGGTCGGATTTCAAGGCGGCGCACAGTTCGTGCGGCGGCAGCGAAAGAACTTTCTGCAAGGCCTTCTCGTCGCGGGCAATGCGTGGACAGTTCTGCAGGTCAGAGCGGATCAGGCGCAGCAGGGACTGGGTGGCCGGCGTGGTCTCTTCGCGGGCCAGGCGCACGTAGACCCACTTGCCGACCCGGCGGCGTTCGATCAGCCCGGCCTGCCCCAGCAGACGCAGATGAGCCGAGATCGTCGACGGCGCGAGACGGAGCAGTGCCTGCAGCTGGCAGACGCAGAGCTCCTGCCGACGCAGAGCCATCAGAATGCGCAGGCGGGTTTCATCGCCTACCGACTGCAGAAGAGTGAGGAGCGCACGCATATCAACCCTTTCATTTCGTTAAACAACGAAATGATGGTAACCGGGCGGCGAGTGGTTGTCAAATTCGGTGTTGCACGTTCGCGACGTATCACTGGTTCCTCGAGAAGACGTTTGTTCGAGTCGAGAGAGTACTGCCTGCTGAAATGGCGAAAGATTGAGCGATGCCGGCGGGAAAACAACGTTTCGAGAGAATGAAACGACTCCGGGTTCGTGACAGTTGACTTGACAGCGGGCGGGCTTTGCGGTATCTACATGTTAGTAAACGTTAACTAATGTGTCGGAGGCGAGCATGCCGAAAATCGTCGGACGCGATCGCAAGCAGGAACTGCTGGAGACGGCACGGGAACTGATCTTTACCGAAGGAACGACGCGGTTCACGATTCGTCGCCTTGCAGACCGTGTACAGATCAGTGAAGCCGCCATTTATCGACATTATCCGAGCAAGGAAGCACTGCTGCTTTCCGTGTTGCGCGATTCGTTTCGCGGCTGGCAGGAGGGACTGGCTGAGATTGTTGAACAGGATCTTCCGGCTGGTGATTCGTTGTGCGCGCTGGCGGTGTTCCATGTCGAGCATCTGCTGACGCGTCAGTTCAATCCGATTCTCCTGCTCTCAGATGCCACCGACCCCGAGCAACCGGAATTGAGGTGCGAGCTGCAGAAGATTGCCGCGGGGTTGCACGAGGCGATGCGGCGTTTGGTACAAAAAGGGGTCGATACCGGAGAATTTTCTTCGGACCTCGACCTCGACTCGGCGACGCGGGCCTTCATGGGGGGCATCCAGGCGACCGTGATCCAGTGGTCACTCCTTCAGAAAGCAAAAGGGTTGCGTGAGCAGGTCGTGCGCGTGACGCGGCTGGTCATGCTGGCCTGCCGAAACCCTGGTCGTGACGTCAGGCGAGCAGGTCGCCTTCAGGATTCGTCACAACGGACATCGAAACGGAGAACGAAGCCGTGAAAAAAGTCGTGGGTCTTGCCATCACCGTGATCTGCGTGGGGCTGTTCATTGTGTTTGCTTTCGTCAGCTATCGAGCGATTCGCACTCGTCAGCTGCAGGCGCCTGTGTCGCAAGAAGTCGCGCCGAAGGTGCAGACGATCAGCGCTCAACCGGGGAGGGGAAGCAGGACGATTCCGGTGCTGGCGACGCTGAAGAGCCGGGCCACGATCAGAGTAATGCCCGAAACCGCCGGCCGCATCAAGCAGTTGTTCAAGCGCGAGGGCGATGTGGTGAAAACAGGCGAGGTTATCGCCCGCATCGAAAGCGATGAACTGCAGACCCAGTTACGCATGGCCGGAGCGCAGTCGAATGCGGTCTCGCGACAGACGAGCGCGGCGGGAAGAGACGATTCGATCTCTCGAAAGCCAGAAACCGGCTCTGATTGCCAACGAGTCCTATTGGAAGGCAGAGCAGGAACGCGATCGAACGTTGTTCGAGAAGGGAGCCTTGTCGAAGGCTCAATATGAAGGCACAGTGAATCGCTATGCTGAAGCAAAAGCCAAACGTACCGCTCTTGAAGCGCAGATTGCCGCATCAAGAGCGCAGAAGCAGGCTGTCGCTTCGCAGAAAGACGCCGCGGCGCAGACCGTTGCGTTGTGGCAGGTGCGAAATCGCTACGCCGAAGTGTCGGCCGTAGTCGACGGCGTAATCAGTTCTCGCCTTCAGGAAGAAGGAAACTATGTGACCCCCGCGTCGGTGTTATACACGCTCGAGGATACGAGCGGCAGTCGTCTGTTGATGCAGGTGCCGCAGCAGTATCTCGATGACATCGCCGTCGGCATGCCGGTGCGTTTTTCCGACGCAGACATCTGGGCTTTGCCCGAGTTCTCGATCACCCGCATTCACCCGACCGGAAATGAGTTGCGTCAGCTTCTCGTCGAGGCGGAGGCGGCGGTTCCCCTGCGCCGTGCGTTGTTCGAACGGCAGTTTACGGCGCATCTGATCGTGCGGGAAGCCGAGGGTTTGGTTCTTCCGCCGGAGAGCTTTTCGCCTCTTGACATGACGTCATCAAGCACAGTGTCAGTCATGGCATACGTTGTGGCTGGTACGCAAGCGCGACGCACGAGTCTGCCGACGCTGTTGCTGACGGACGACGGACGGGCGGTCATCGACGCGGCGTTACATCCGGAGGGGGTGCGCGTGCTTCGACTCCCGTATCTCCAGCAGGTTCGCTGGCCTGAAACCATCGCGATTGCCTCGGAGTCCGTGCCATGATAAGCCTGCTGGAAACCTGTCAACGCCCGGTCTATGTGATCGTGTTCTGGCTGGTCGTCATCGTCTTCGGCATTATTGGTTTTTCCACGGTGCCTCGCGATCTGTTTCCCGATACCGTGCCGCCGCAGGTCGCGGTGGTGACGGTCATGCGCGGGGCCTCGGCCGAAGATGTCAACCGTCTGGTGACCACGATTCTCGATCGCGAAATCAAGGGAATCTCGGGAATCAGGAAGGTGACGGGAACGTCGAAAGACGAGATCTCGTCGATCAATGCCGAGTTCGATTACGACAAGGATCTTGGCGAAGCCGTGAATGACGTGCTGACAGCCGTTTCACGGGCGCGTCGACAGCTGCCGATGGGCATCGAAGAGCCTCAGTTGTTCCGCATCACCGAGGCCAATCGCCCGTTACTGACACTGGCCGTCCGACCTCGTGATCCGCAAAAACATGATCTCATCCAGGTTCGACAGCTGGTCGAGAACGATATCAAGGAAGAGCTTCTGCGTCTGCCGGGCGTCGGCCGAGTCGACGTGTTCGGGGCGCATGAGGCGGAGATCGCGGTGCGTTTCGATCATGGCCGGCTGCGCGAGTATGATCTCAATCCGGAGGTGTTGTTGACCGCGTTGACATCAGCGAATCTCTCGGTTCCCGGCGGGTATCAGGAGACCCCGAGGGGAGAAGTCCTGGTGCGAACCCTGTCAGAAGCCGTCAGCCCGCAAGAGATCGCGCAGATTCCGGTGCGCTTGGTCAAGGGAGGGGTGCTGCGTCTGGGAGACATTGCCTCGGTTACGCTGACCATGAAGACGCCGCGCAGCATCTATCACGGCAACGGTGAGACGGCGATCGCGGTCAACGTGCTGAAGCCCGAGGGCGGCAACTCCCTGACGGGCATTCTGGCGGTAAAAACATTGATTCCCGATCTGGAAAAGCGTTTTCCACATCTCCGGTTCGCGGTGACGACAGACCAGCAACCGATTATCGACAAGAACTTTGCGGGCATGACCGACTCGTTGTTTTCGGCGGTCTGGTTGACGATGCTGGTCGTGCTCTTCATGCTCCTCGACTGGCGAACCTCGCTGATCATTGGGGTTTCGATTCCCCTTTCCTTCTTGAGTACTTTCGCGTTTCTGCTGTTCTCGGGATACACGTTGAACATGGTGACGCTTTCGGGTCTGATCATCGCGGTCGGCATGGTCGTCGATGCGTCGATTGTGGTCGTCGAAAACGTCTATCGTCGATTGCAGAACGGAGAACCGGGAGAGCAGGCGGTGAGCGGCGGCACCGCGGAGGTGTTGTTTTCGATCTTCGGCGGCATGCTGACCACCGTCGTGGTGTTGATTCCGCTGATGTTTACCGGCGGATATGTACAGCGTACCATGCGACCGTTGTCACTGACGATCTCGACCACGCTGATCGGTTCCTTTATCGCGGCCGTGACCATGGTCCCGCTGTTGCTGCGATGGTTTTACGGCAGGGCTTCGGCGGCGGGTGAGCCGGCGGGCAACTCCAGAAACGGCTCGTGGCAGGTGCTGACACGTCCGTTGGAGCGCCTGGTAAACGGGTCGCTGGACAGTCTGTCCGAAGCCTATTTGCTCTTGTTGCGCTTCGGGTTGAAGCTTCGATTTTTAGTACTAATCGCCTGTATTGCGGCCTTCGGATTCTCGGTCAAGCTGGCCATGCCTCTCATCGGTCAGGAACTGATGCCGCGCATGGATACGGGAATGTTGACCATGAGACTCGATCTTCCGCCGTCTTTGAGCTGGCAACAGTGTTCTGACGTGCTCACCCGCGTTGAGTCGGTACTCAAAAAAGAACCACAGGTTCTCGACATCTCATCGGTCATGGGGGCCGAACCGGGACAGATCAGTTTTGGCGCCGGGGGACAGCTTCTGCAGCAGGCAGAGATTCAGGTGCGCTTGACTACACGGGATGTGCGATCCGTCACCATCTGGCAGATCATGGAGCGCTGGCGAAAAGACCTGGAGAAGATTCCGGAGATCGTCTCGGCGTCGCTGACCGAGTATGGGGCCACTCCGGTATCCACGACACGCGCACCCATCGACGTCATGCTTACCGGGCGCGATCCGCGCGTGTTGTCACAGGTGGCCGAACAGTTGATGACCCGTCTCGGAGAGATTCGGGGCTTGCGAGACCTGCGTCTGAACTGGACATGCACCAAACCGGAACTCGAGTTTCGACCGAATCTGCTGATCGCGACGCAACTGGGGTTGACACCGCGGAAACTGGGAGAACTGCTGCAGATGGTGTTTTCCGGGCGAGTTATCTCGAAGCTGAAGATGGAAGGATTCCTCGACCTGCCGGTACGTGCGGATATCGGTCACACGGGCGATCGATGGCGCGATCACATTGAACGACTGTTCGTGCAGCTGCCGGGCATGGACATCGACTTGGCCAACCTCGGGACGACGAAGCTGGTTCGAGCCGTGACCATGCTGACCCGTGAGAATCTCGAACAGACCCTGGATATTCTCGGCTCAAACATCGATCGTCCTGTTTCGGCGGTCGGGAATGACGTGCAGAAGATTCTCGAGACGTTTCCCTTTCCGCCCGGGTATGCCGCGCAGTTGCGAGGCACGTCGGCGGACATGGCGGAAGCGGGAGGGCGCCGTGGCACGGCTTTGCAACGGGGAATGATCTTTCTTCTTCTTGTACTGATTCTCCTGTTCGAGAGTTGGTGGCACCCGCTGCTGGTGATCGCCTCGATTCCGCTGGCTCTCATCTGGGGGATGTGGGGTCTGGTGATTTTCGACAAGCCCATGTGTCTGCCCGCCCTGAGCGGTTTTATTCTGCTGGGTGGGACGATTGTCAATAATGCGATCATTCTCATCGATTTTATCGAGCAGGCAAGAGTCCAGGGAATCGATAAGCGAGATGCGCTGTTCGACGCCGTGCGGATTCGATTGCGTCCGATCTTTGTGACGACGTTTTCAACCGTTCTGGGTCTGTTGCCGTTGACGTTTGAACAGGCCGTGGGTCTCGAACGACTTTCACCGCTTGGAGTGGTCGCCAGTTGTGGATTAGCAGGAGGAACGCTGATGACTCTCGTCGTGATTCCGATTTTGTATGACATCGTGACCGATCTGGGTGCCTGGTTTCGTGGGTGGTTCGCGTCGCCCCGGCCGGTTGTAAACGCGTCGGCCGCATCGGCACTGCTTCTCGCGACCTTCCTGCAGTCCGCTGTTCCCGGTGTCGTCTCGGCTCAGGAAACCGTCCTTCCGGTGAATGAGGTCGCTTCAGGTGCGATCTCCGGCATGCGACTGAGCGTGAGGGAGTGCCTCGAACTGGCGTTAAAACAGTCACCGGTCATTGCCGGCCTGATTGCCGAGAAGCAGTTGGCTCGCGGCGCGAAAGAGGAGATCGGCGCCGCTCGACGTCCGCAGACTGACACGGCCGGAAGCTTTCGCCACTGGGACCGTCGTCGTGTCGGCATGCTCGGCATTGCTCCGACGGAGCGTCAGTTCTACGATCACGATTTGTCCGAGTTTCGCATCACGATTCGGCAGTTGCTGTGGGATGGCGGACAGATCACCGACCGCCTGCAAGCCTCGGCTCTGCTGGCAAAAAGTCGTGGGCTGCAGATCGAACGAGCCAGAGCGGAAATCACCGCTGAGGTGCTGACAACCTCTCTGGGAGTCTTCACGGCTGAAGCTCTGCTGGCGGCCGCCGAAAAAAATCTGGTCGAGATTCGGTCCACTCTCAGGAAGATGCAGGATATGGAAGCGGTGGGAAAGGTGCCCGCGGTTGATGTGTTGCGAATTCAGGCTCGTGTGCAGGAAGTTCTCGAAACGCAGGAGGTCTATCGGCAGACCCGCGCCAACCAGCTGGCTCATCTTTCGACCGTGATCGGCAGTTCCGAAGCCATTGGAGAGTTGACAAGAGATGGTCTGCCTGAATTGGCTCATAATAAAGATGTTGATGTGAATATACTAGTACAAACGGCGCTGTCAGAACGCGCCGACGTTCGGGCTATGCGCCTGTCGGTTCAGGGGGTGGAACGGCAACTGCGAGCTCAGAAGAAGGGAAATCGGCCTCAATTCTATCTCAATGCTACAGCCAACCGGTACGGAGATCAATCCGGATGGGGACGCGAGATTGGTTTTATCGGCGGGGAGTTTCAGTGGACGCTGGAAGACGGTGGGCGCAATCGCGGACGAGTTGCCCAGGCAGATGCTCAGCGCGACGCGGCGGTGGCAAAACTTCGACAGACCGAGCTGAAAGTCGCCGAACAGATCCGTACCGCCCTGGCCAATCTGAAGTCGGCGCAGGCTCGCAGTGAACGCAGCCAGGCAAATCTGCGTTTCGCGGAAGAGGCGTTTCGCATTGAACAGCTCAAATATGAGCAGGGCAAGGGAACGATTAACGACGTTCTCGATGCCGAGGCCGCACTCTTCCTGGCCGAGGCACAGGTGATTCGCTCCCAGAACGAGACTCTGGCGGCGCAGATCGCCCTGGAAACCGCGATTCATTGACGCCGGCGCGCTGCCGATGAGCATGGCATTTTTCGGCGAATCCGGGTAACATGGTGTCCGTGGTCGACGTGATCACGAAAACTCTTACCAGGAGGGATCTTTCATGGAAGTTCAATTGATGTTTCCGGGTTCGTATTGTATGGCGAAGATTTCGCTGCAGAGTGGCGAAGCGTTTCGAGCCGAGTCGGGTGCCATGGTTGCCATGAGCGAGACGATCGATGTCGAGGGGAAAGCTGAAGGCGGTGTCATGGGGATGTTCAAACGTGCCTTCACCGGTGAAAGCCTGTTTTTACAGACGCTGAAAGCCGCGCGCGGAGCCGGTGAGGTTTTCATCGCTCCTTCCGAACCCGGTGATGTCCAACTGATCGAACTCAACGGAGCCAACGAATATTTTGTCCAGAAGGGTGGTTTTCTGGCGGCCGAGAACTCGGTAAACGTTGAAGCCGTTTCGCAGGGCTTTTTCAAGGGCTTCATGAGCGGCGAAGGTATGTTCATTCAGAAGGCATCCGGCAAAGGCAAGCTGCTGATTTCCAGCTTCGGCGGCATTCACAAGATCAGCCTGACTCCTGGTCAGCACTATGTCGTTGATAACGGGCATCTCGTCGCCTGGAGCAACACGGTCCAGTACGAAGTGCAGAAGGCTGCGAGCGGCTGGCTGTCATCGATGACCTCGGGCGAAGGGTTCGTCTGCCATGTGCGCGGCCCCGGCGACGTCTATTTCCAGACCCGCAATCCGACCGGTTTCGGTGCCTGGGTGCGTCAGTTCATCCCGTCCAAAGGGTGATATGACGGAACACGCCTTTCGCGGCGATCTCTTCGGGCCGGAGGACCCGGCCCGAAGTTCCGCTGTCCAGGTTCATATCGGTTATGATGCGCTTCAAATAACCAAAGAGACCGGGCAGAAGTATCAGCTGCCGTTCAGTTCGGCTCAGATGAGTCGCGGCGGCTTCGATGGTCTGGCCATTGTGGTTCAGGGCTGCAACGAGGCTGGGCAGACGTTGTATCTGCAGATCGCCGATGAATCATTTCTGAAAGAGCTGCGCGCGCGCGGCCCGGCGACGGTGCAGCCGGCCGTGCGAGCGTTGCTGGGGCAAGGCACGGCGACACGGGTCTGGGGATACTTCGCCCTGGTCGCCCTGGTGGTCTTTCTGGTGGGCGGCAGCCTGGCCTTGTATTTCGGCTCGGGCTACCTGGCGGAACTGGTGGTTTCTCGCATACCGCCCTCTGCCGAAGCCAGTCTGGGCAAGCTGACCGCCGAGTCGCTGACTCAGGGCAAACAGCTGATCACCGAAGGAAGAGTGTCTGACGGCGTTCAGGCG
The DNA here is from genome assembly GCA_964472075.1 of uncultured bacterium. Classification (GTDB taxonomy): domain Bacteria; phylum Muiribacteriota; class Ozemobacteria; order Ozemobacterales; family Ozemobacteraceae; genus CAYYIY01. The sequence continues at coordinate 44,211 of CAYYIY010000003.1, forward strand.
GTCTGGAAACGCGTGCTCTCGGGCATCCAGAAGAACCCGTACACCTTCGAGCTGTATCTGGTTGAATCATCGACCGTCAATGCGCTGGCGGCACCGGGCGGGCACATTGTGGTCTTTACCGGGCTTCTGGCCAACCTCGAAAACGGCGAAGAACTGGCGGGAGTGCTGGCGCATGAATGCGCGCACGCTCTGCGGCGTCATTCCCTGAAACGGGTGGCCAAGACGGCCGGCGTCAGCATCGCCTTCAGCCTGTTTCTGGGCGATCTGGGGGGCCTGACCGGGCTGTTCACCGAGTTCGGCAAGGAACTGACGCTGCTCTCCTACAGTCGCGACGATGAGCGAGAGGCCGATGAAGAAGGCGTCAACATTCTGGTGCGGGCGGGAATCGACCCCACCGTCTTTCCGAACTTCTTTCGTCGCATGGGTGAGAAAGAAAGCTCCGTTGAGAAAGCCCTGGCGATTGTTTCGACGCATCCGTCGTTCGCCGAGCGAGATCGGCGCCTTCAGGCCCTGTTCGCGGCGCATCGCGGCAAGACGTTCAAGCCCATCGACGTCGACTGGAAACAGCTTCGTGAAGCGCTTTCGGCGACTGCCAGACTCGGACAGAAATCGGAATAGATCGCGACCGTCTTACTGACGATACTCGCGGAACATGCGGAACTCGATCATCGGCCACTTTTCGGCCAGGCGACCGAACGCGTACAGGTTACCGACGAGATAAGCCGGCTGTCCTTCGGTGTCTTCGGCCATGTGTTGCTTGTTTTGTCGAATGAACTCGTCGAGTTTTGCCTTGTCGGAAGAGACCGGCCACCGGGCGGTGACGTACTCCACGTTCGAGTAGACGGCGTCCACCTGATACTCGTCGGCCAGACGGGCTTTGGTGACCTCAAACTGCAGCGCGCCGACAGCGCCGAGAATGGTTTCGCCACCGGCGAGCAGCGGCTTGAACACCTGAATGGCGCCTTCCTCGGAAAGCTGCTTGAGGCCGATGTGCAGCTGTTTCGAACGCAACGGGTTCTTGATGCGCACGGACCGAAAGAGTTCCGGCGCGAAGCTTGGAATACCGGTGAACTGCAGCGGTTCCTTCTCGGTGAGCGTATCGCCGATCTTGAGCGTGCCGCGATTGTGAATGCCGATGATGTCACCCGGAAAGGCTTCTTCGACGTTGGTGCGCTGACGGGCGAGAAACATGGTCGCGTCTTTGATGGTCAGATCTTTGCCGAGACGATGATGCCGCACCTTCAGCCCGCGTTCGAAACGACCCGAGCAGACGCGGAGAAACGCGATGCGATCGCGATGTTGCGGGTCCATATTCGCCTGAATCTTGAAGACGAAGCCCGAGAAAGGCGCTTCTTCGGGGCTGACGACCCGGGAAAGCGCTTCGCGAGGTTGGGGTGGCGGTGCCAGGTCAACCACGGCGTCGAGGACCTCCTGGACCCCGAAGTTGTTCAGCGCGCTGCCGAAAAAGACCGGGGTCTGATTGCCGCGACGGAAGTGATCGAAGTCGAAGGGGCTCGAAGCGCCCTCGAGCAGTTCGAGATCGTGCCGCAGATCAGCCGCCTGGCTGCCGAGCAGTTCGTCGAGCCGGGGGTCGGCGAGATCGCGGATGATGACGACGTCTTCCGGGCGCACATCGCTGCCGGCCTTGAACAGGCGCACCTCGTGACGACGCCGGTCGTAGACGCCGCGAAACTCGCGCCCCATGCCGATCGGCCAGGTCAGGGGCGCGCACTCGATCTGCAGCGTGTTTTCGATATCCTGCAGCACGTCGAGCGGGTGCAGCCCTTCGCGGTCGAGTTTGTTGATGAAGGTGATGATGGGCGTGTTCCGCATCCGGCACACTTCCATCAGTTTCTTGGTCTGCGTTTCGACCCCCTTGGCGCTGTCGATGACCATCAGCGCTCCATCGACCGCGGTGAGCACGCGAAAGGTGTCTTCCGAAAAGTCCTGGTGACCGGGGGTGTCGAGCAGGTTCAGATCACTGTCTCGATAGCAGAAGTTCATGACCGAGCTGGTGACCGAGATGCCGCGTTCGCGCTCGATGGCCATCCAGTCTGAAGTGGCGTAACGGGCGGCCTTGCGGGCCTTGATCGAGCCGGCCATCTGAATGGCCCCGCCGAACAGCAGCATCTTTTCGGTGAGGGTGGTCTTGCCGGCATCGGGGTGGCTGATGATGGCAAACGTGCGGCGTCGGGTGATTTCGTCTTTGAGTGTCGTCACGGCTGGTCTCCACGAAAAATTGAGGAACCAAGTTGTACCACGCTTTGCCGCGACTCGCAACCACGATTTCCGGGGGCGGCAGTTGAAATCGGCGAAGAACAGTACAGGATGCCTTGGGTGGAAAAAAGTTGCTGGTACCGAATTCGTAGGGTAGACTTTCGGCAGGTGAGATTTTCGCCAATTTCAACTTCACTGAGGAGATGGTACAACGATGAAGAAAGTGCTTTGTCTGATGCTGGTTCTCTGTCTGACGCTGCCCGCGATGGCTCTGGCTGCCAAGGCCAAGAAGGTTTCCCGGGCCACCAAGGTCTTTACGGCTCCTGACGTTCTGACGGCCGAACAGAAGCAGGTGTTCGAAGGCAAGGGTCGGGTCAAGATGGGCAAGGAATTCGTGTTCGTCAGCAAGGATCTGACGAAGGCTTCTTTCAATAAAGACGAAGTCTGCACCGAAAAGCGCCAGATTCACTATGTCTGCTGCTGCCAGAAGGTCACCAGGAACCGCCCGGGCAAATGCCCCTGCGGCAAAGGCCTGCTGCCGGCGTTCAAGTTTGACAATGCATTGTACCAGCTGGATCGCAACGAAGTCGGTCAGCTCGTCATCAAGCCCTTCGTCGCCGCTGACGCCAGTGCCCAGACGGGCTGCTGCGGTGGCACCAGGGCGGATTGCCCCTCCTGCGGCCAGTGCGCTCCCAAGGCTGATCCCGCTCCTGCAGCGGCCCCCGCTGACTGCGCTCCCAAGGCCGATCCGGCCCCCGCTGCTGACGCCGCTCCCACGGGCTGCGGATCCTGCAGCGGCAAGTAAACGCTTCGAGTTCTTCCGATAAAAAAAACAGGCCCGGTTTCCGGGCCTGTTTCTTTTATCGGAACATGGAACGTTCATGAAGGAAGAATTCAAGCTCTTCGAAACTTGGGGGTGGGATTCGGGTATCGGAAAGTCAGAACCAGTCATGATTCCGATGTGTGCCGAACGAGGCGTCAGGGGATCAAGGCGGCCTGACCAGGCACGTTTTGTTCACCGGGAATGGCTGCCTGTGTCGGTCATGATGACGTTCGGAAAATCTCCTTCAAGGCTTCTTCGAGCTGGCGGCGATTGAAGGGTTTCTGCAGAAAGTGAATGCCTGACTCGATCAACCCCTGCCGCGCAATGATGTCGGCGGTGTACCCGGACATGAACAGTGTTTTCAGGTGGGGGCGGCGGGTGATGAGCCGCTGGTGCAGATCACGACCGTTCATGTCGGGAAGCATGATGTCGGTCATCAGCAGGTCGATCGGTTCGGTACAAGTTTCCTCAAGCCGAATTGCGGCTTCAGATGAGGCAGCGGCCAAGACCTTGAATCCGGAACGCTCGAGCATGAGTTTTGAGATCTCGAGAAGACTTGGTTCATCTTCCACCAGCAGAACGGTGCGCGACACCTGAATCGGGGCTTCGGGCCGCGTTTCCGTCGCGGCGGTTTGAGTGGCGACCGGCAACGCTTCGCGGCATCGAGGAAAGTACAGACTGAAGGTTGTGCCGCGCCCAGGCGTGCTGGAAACCAGGATCTGACCATGATTCTGGCTGACGATGTCGAAGACGGTCGCCAGTCCGAGTCCGGTGCCCTTGCCGGTTTCCTTGGTGGTGAAGAACGGCTCGAAAATGCGCTCGATCGTTTCCGTCGACATGCCGCACCCGCTGTCCGTGAGGGCGAGGCAGACATACTCTCCCGGTTCGAAATGTCCTGTCAGGTGGCTGGGCGGCTCTGAGAGCGTCTCGTTTGACGTGCGCAGGCGAATCACCCCTGAGCCGGAAATCGCGTCTCTGGCGTTGACCACGAGGTTGGTCAGAATCTGATCCATTTGTCCGGAGTCGATCTTGATATTCCATAGATCAATTGCCGGTTCCCAGTCGAGTCGAATGTTTTCTCCGATCAGGCGCCGCAGCATGCGCATGGTGCCGTCGATCATCACGTTCAGATTGCCGACGACGGGAATCGCGCTCTGTTTGCGGGCAAAAGCGAGAAGTTGCCCGGTCAATTCAGCGGAATGGCGAGCCGAGCGCATGATTTCCTCGAGATCGGCATAGGCGGGGTTATCGGCAGAAAGCTGATGCATGGCGTTTTCCGTGCGGCCGATGATAACCCCGAGCATGTTGTTGAAATCGTGCGCGACTCCGCCGGCGAGTGTGCCGATCGACTCGAGTTTCTGCGCCTGCAGCAACTGCTGTTGCAGCATCTTCTGCGTGGTGATGTCGCGATTGCTGGCCCGCCGCCCGCGAAACTGCCCGGTGGTGTCACGCACGATCTGACAGGCGTGGCCGATCCAACGGGTTTCTCCGCTTTTGGTGATGATGCGAAACTCGTCAGTATGGTGCTCGACATGACATTCAACGGCTGCCGACAGATGGTGGTCGACTCGGTTGCGGTCTTCGGGGTGGACGATTTCGATGAGCAGACGAGGTTTCTCGGCGAACTCGTGCGGAGTATACCCGGTAATGCGCTCACAGGCCGGAGAGCAGTAGAGGAACGCGTGGTCCGGGCTGATCCAGTATTCCCAGTCGTAGGTAAAATTGGCGACGGTGCGGTACCGTTCTTCACTTTCTCGCAGTGCCTGCTCGGCACGCTTTCCTTCGGTGATGGCCTGAATGCTGTTCAGAAAAGCGTTGATCTGGCTGACGTCTTCCTGGGTGTAATCGGTGGCGCGGTTGGCGACGGCGGCAACTGCCGTAATGCGCCCATGTGAAAAGAAGGGAACGACCAGCAGTTTCGTAAGCTGTACATGCCCGACCGGGAGCCCCTTCTTGGCCGGATGCGAGGCCTCGTAGTCGTTCAGGATCAATGGTTCACGGCGTCTCACGGCCTCAGCCCAGATGCCGGCCTTGCAGATGGCGAACTGGGACGGTCGAGTCACCATGGAACAGTCTTTCATGGCCTCACCCGACCACGAATGAATGGTCATCACCTGCTCGTCCGGGCTGACGAACCCGTAAAACCCGTAGTGGCTGCCGGTCATACGGCTGAGTGACATCAGGATGTGGTCAGAAATCTTTTTGACGTCGGCGTTGGACAATGACGTGATGCTCCAGAGCGCCTCGAGGCGCGCGTGCGCGGCCCGCAGTTCCTGAACCTTCTGTAGTCTGATCGTGATGTCGTGACCCTGAGCGATCGTGGCAACTGGTACTCTGGTCGTTGGATCGAAAATGGTGGCCGAGTTCCAGAGCACGGTGGAGATCGTTCCAGAGATGTGCTGAATCTGCATTTCCACCGATTGCAGACGCTCTCCCGAGAGGGTTTTGGCAATCAATCGCATCGAGGCGTCAACCTGATTGGGAGGAAACAACAGATCGATGTGTTTGCCGGCGACTTCGGCGGCGGTGCGCCCCGTCATTTTTTCGAACGCCTGGTTGAAGCGGGTGATGCGAAAGGCGGGGTCCCAGACGATGATCGGCGCATTGGCGTGGTTGATCAGGTTTTCGAGAAAGTCGCGCGTGCTTCTCAACTCGGCCTCGGCCTTATGGTGAGCCGTGACATCGACGAAAATGCAGGCAAACTTGCCCGGTTCGGGGCGGAAGGCGTTGACCTCGAACATCTTGCCCAGCGCTCCGGCAACGTTGTGAAAATGGGCCGGTTCGCCGGTGAGTGCGACTTTGCCGTAGGTGTCGATCCAGTGCTTTTCGGTGTTCGGCATGACCTCGAGCACCGTGCGGCCGATCAGGTCTTTCGCGTTCAGACCGGTCAGGCGTTCGAAGGCCGGATTCACTGCCAGGAAACGATAATCGACCGGCTGACCTTGTGTGTCGCAGATGATCTCATGCAGGGCGAACCCGTCGATCATCTCGCGAAAGATGGTTTGATAGTCTTTTGCCAGCTTGTTCAGAGCCTCGTTCTTGCGCCAGTGACTGAGGGCCAGCGCCGCCAGATCACCGATGACTTCGGCCTGTTGCAGATCTTCGGGGGTGAAGTCGGTCGGTTTGTTCGCCAGACCGATGATACCGACGGTCTTTCCGTCGACGTTCAACGGCGCGAAGAGCACGTTATTCAATACGACATGCCCGGCGGGCATCATCGATACCCACGGGCTGTGCATGAAATCGTTGTCACAGACGGCGCGGCCCGATCGATAGGCTTGCTCGCGCAGACCGCGAATGGGCATGGGCAGAGACGGATCAACGGTACACGGTAACCCGCCGGCTTCGAGAAACAGCACCTGGTTTTCCGTGCCGTCATCGCTGAGCAGCGCCACATACCCGGAGGTAGCGCCGATCTGCCGACAGGCCTGGTCGAACAAGGCGCGGGCGATGTTCTGAAATGACTCACCGCGCAGTATGCGGCGCGTGGTCTCCAGCAGCCCTTCCTGTTGCTGCAGGGCTTCTGACGCACGCTTCAGAAGCGAATGCCGAGCCTCGGCCGCTGCTGAAGATGCATGGACCTCAGGTTCGCTTTGGAGTTCTACAAGCAACGCTTGCAGGCGATCGTTGACCGACATGCTGGTCAGACCTCCACGGAAAATTCACGTATGGCACGGCGCATGTACCAGGTATCATATCATGGAACCTGGGCCGGGCGACCGGAAAACTGGATGCAAAAAGAGAACCCGTCAGTCCGCTGCGTGCCGGGACGCAATACGGCCGACGACCGAACACGCCGGCGGCCGTGCGAGCCGGATCGAACGATTCCCTGCGAAAAAGAGCTTCAGGGGGCGGCGTCGATCGTTACTTGAACTTCTCGACGAGGTTGTTGTCGAGGACGTAGAGGCAGGCGGCGCGGGCGCATTCCTGGTTGTACTGGTACTTCAGGTGCATGTTATGGAACAGGAGCTGCACTTTGGCGCGAATCTTGGTGTCGTACTTCTGGAAATCCTCGAGGCCGAATTCCTTGATGGCGAGGCGAAAGTTCGAATTGGCGAGATACGGTTCGAGAACGCGCTGCCGAGCGGACTTGGTGAAGGCGGCGAACATGTCGAGGTACTGTTTGGTATCGGTGATCTTCTTGCCTTCGGTCTTGATCTCGCGGGCCAGCGTGACCGAGGCATACTCGTCGACGGCTTCCTTGCGGTAGCGCTCTTTGGCATACTGGGAGGCGTCGGGGTCTTTCAGGTGCGTCTCGACGATATCGAGAAAGTCGGCCGTGACCGTGACCTCTTCGTTGTTGTTCCAGGGGTTTTTCACGACGTCGCCGATGTTGGCGGTGATGGCGACCAGATAGTTGAGAATCGTCTTGCTGATCTCTTCCTCGTTGTAGTCATACATCGAGTCCTTCACTTCTTTCAGGACGACGAAATCGTACAAGTCGGTGAGGTGCTTGATGAAGTTGCGAGGCAGTTTGTCTTTGTAGCTCTTCTTGTCATCGTTGAAGAATTCTGCGACGTGGCGCATGTTGATCGGGCGCTTTTTCGAGTACTTCGAGTAGAATTCATCGAAGACCTGATTCGACTCGCGTCCCGAGAAACCCTCGAATCCTTCGGTTTCGGCCTCGGCCAGAATGCTTTTCCAGACGTCGGCCTTGAGATTGTTGCGGTCGGTCTTGGTCAGCCAGTCGGGAATGCGACCCGAGTACAACTCCATTTTCAGCAGCAGGAAGTCGGGATCGCAGCATTTCTCGTAATCGTCATCGTCGTCGATCCAGTCTTTGATGGCTTTCGAATCTTTCTTGATGCGCGATGACACGATGATGCGTCCGAAGTGGTCGAGCACGTGCGGCATGAAGCGCAGACGAATCTGCTCGCCGAAGGTATTGACGTAGATCTTGATCTCGGTGGCGTAGTCGAGCACATAGGGCACCTGAATCTCGTGAATGCGGTCTTTCAGCGAGAGATCGATCGACGAATCCTTTTCCTTGTATTCCTCGTCGATATGCTCGAGGTCGCCGGGGTTCATCAGCACGATGAACATCGATTTGATGCGTTCTTCGATGTCGCCGACCTTGTGCACTTCGTCGCTGATGATGCCGTGCAGATCGAGAAACCGCTGAATGTTGCGGGCCTTGAGATCCATGAGAGCGCGAATACCCTGATTGGTGCAAGAGTAGCCGGAAAACAGGTATTTGACCTTGTTGCTGTCCTGAAAGAAGTCGCCGAGAAACGCCTGAATGGTCTCGTTCGTGCGCACGACGTTCTTTTCGAGGTCGTCACCCGAGTTGTACACCGAGATGCCGAGGCCCTGCTTGCGATTGAAGAAATACCGACGCGCCGTGATCATGCTGAACACGTCTTTGATCGCGTAACGCTCCATGAGAGCGGAAAAAAGACTGCCGCAGATCGTACACGGGTCATCCTTGAACACCCACTGATACTGACGATGCTTGAACAGTTTCTTCTTGAATTCCCCTTCCGGAATGATTTCCTTGAGCAGTTCCTGGCGGTACTGCTTGGGAATCATCAGAATCGGGTTGTCATGATTCGGACACGGAACCTCGAAGACGTTGTCGCCGGCGGCGGCGGATTTCTTGGCGGCCAGCCAGGGACGCTTGTCTCGACCGTTCTCGGTATCGTCGCCGTTGGTGCGCTCGATCGGCAGTCGCCACAGGACTTCGAACAACTGACCGTTCTCTGAGCGCGTGTATTCTTCGAGCTTGGCAAGCAGGTTGTTGAGAAAGGTGCTCTTGCCGCTGCCGGCCGGACCCTGAAAGACGAAGATCTTGTTGCGCGTGGCGCTGGCACGAAATGACTTGGCCAGATTGACCAGGCGGTTGGTGAACAGACGGTCGGCAAAGAACGGTTTTTCGGTTTCCTGAATGAAGATGCGGTCGAGGTTGTAGTTCAGAAAGCCGGCGGCTTCGCCGTCGAACGGCGGCTCGCTCTTGCCTTCCCGCAGGTAGAACAGCACCATGTCGTGAAAGAGCTGATAGATGTTGCGCAGTACCAGTTCGCCGTTGCGATTCAGATCGTTCAGATAGTTATCGAGAGCCAGCGGTTTATGGCTGTGATCGAGGGTCAGATTGTCGATGATGCGGGAAAACGCGTTATTGGCCATGTTGTTTACCTGGCGGTGAGATACTGATCGAACACCTGTCTGGTGAGCTTGCGGTTTTCCATGGTGTAGACCACCTTCTGAAACCGGAACTCGGGTTCTTCTTTAGTCGCCGCGACGTTCTGCTGCGGGTCTTCCTGAATGGCTTGCTGAATCTGGCTTTCATCGACCTCGTGGGTTTCGAGAAACACCTTGTCGCCCCACAGAAACTCGATGCCCAGCATGGTGTTGTGAATATATTCGCGTACCAGTTCACGGCCCTCGAAGTGGTGCACGAGATGCAGGCCGCCGTTCTTCTCGGTGTTTTCGCGGTTCACCGTGATGTGCGGCGGGTGGTACATGTTCTCTTCCATCTGGCGGCGGAAGTCCTCGGCCTTGCGGCTCTTCACGTAGTATTCCCAGACCTGTCGCTCAGGGTTGATGCGTTTGCCGACGACGAACAGCTTGAACTCGTTGCAGAAGTCCTGGTCGACAAACTCGCGAATCGCGTTGGCATCGCTGCCATACTGCCGTAGTTTGAAGATGAAGTCACGCCCGGCGCCGGTCTTTTTATCGAAGTTCCTGCGATCATCGACCTTGCGAACCTTCTCGAACTCGTAGGACAGCATGCCGCGGTCGGCCTTGGTTTCGAGATACTTGAACAGGCGCAGACCTACGGCGTAGGGGTTGAGTCCGACGCGGGGCAGCGAGACGACACCGGCGTTGATGCGGCTCCATTCGAACTCGTGCGTGCGCATCGCCGGGTCTTCCATGAACAGCACTTCGTGCCAGTAGCTCGCCCAGCCCTCGTTGAGAATCTTCGTGCGAATCTGCGGCTGAAAGTACAAGCTGGTGTCGCGCACAATCTGCATGATACGGCGCATCCAGTCGTTGTCGTCCTTGCGAAGCTTCGGCGAGTTTTCCATGAGGTACTGCATGACATCCTGGCGTTTGGTCCGGGCCTTCTTCGGGCGCTTGTCGTATTTGTGTCCGAAGTCGAGGTATTTCTTCTCGATGTAGACCAGAAACAGATTGCGCGCATTCTCCTCGCCCTCATTGCGGCGCAGCTGGTTCAGATACTCGAGTTCCTCAATGTATTTGAACGTCGAGACCTTGTTGATGTTCTGCAGGTACTCGTCGAAAAAGTAATCGATCTTGGCCTGAGCTGCCGGAACGCTGGGCGCTGACGACGGCACGCCGCCGGAAAGGCCGCTTTCGGGGTCGGACAGATGATCGTAGTAATCGACGATATTGTCGATGCCGCGCGCGAACTCGATGACGTAGTCGACCCAGCGACCGTGTTCCTGGCGCAGATCGTTGATGACCTGAGCGTCGGCCGCGGCCTTGCTGAGAAAGTCATCGAGCCAGGTCTTCGCGAAGAAGACATTGTTCTGAAAGAAATCGATATGCCCGATGACATGATAGAAGATCATCACGTTGAGCCAGTCGGGGTTGTTGTCGTTGTAGAACGACAGCGGCGGGCGGGTGTTGATGACCGTCTCGTAGGGGTTGTGCGGATAGAACTCGTATTTGCCTTTGTCCTGCAGGACGTAGATGTCGTGAACCCAGTAATCATACAGGGTCGGAATCATGCCCTTGGGACTGAGCCTGATCATGTCCTCGTTGGTGACGATGAATTCGAGCGTTTCATCGCGAAAGGACAACCCATGATCGCGGGCGCGCTTCTTGCAATCTTCGACGGTCTGCTTCAGCTCGTTCTTGATCAGTTCCATGGTTTGTCCTACTCCACCAGTTCGCGAATGCTCTTGATCAGAGCATCCTGGTTCTTCTGGGTTTCATCGAGGGTCGAAAGCCGCAGCAGATGCTTGTTCTTTTCGAGCAGGTTCGATTTCTTCAGATACTGCTCGATCGAGGTCTCGGAGCTGGAATGTCGACCCTTGACGACCGTGATACCCATGCGATTGACATAGGTCAGCATCTTCTCGAGTTCGGGCAGTGCTTCCTTGCCTTCGCCGTCCCAGTCGTCACCGTCGGTGCCCTGAAAGACGTAGATGTTGTAGTCTCGTGCCAGGCTTTCTTTCTCGACAATCTGGTTGATCAGCTTGTACGCTGACGCGATGTTGGTGCCGCCGCCGTTGTTGAGCTTGTAATAGGTGACGAAGTTCTGCACTTCCCTGGCGTCGGTATCGTGCAGGATGAAGCGTTTGTCGACGCGCTCCTGATACTGGTAGACGAGCCACGAATAGATAAGCACGTGCTGGTTGAGCACGACTTCGGTGGTTTCGCCATACATCGAGCCGCTGTAATCGCGCACGAAAAAGACCAGCGCCTGGGACTCGTATTCCTTTTCGGGCGAAACGATCCGGTAGACCAGATCGTTGGGGCCGATGATCAGCTTGTCGAACGAGATATTGTCGGGGTCGAAGGTGCCGAGCTGCAGGTTGGTCTTGAGAATGTTCTTCAGACTGCGTTTCTTCTCGAGAATCTGCCCGAACTTGCGATTGATGTCGGTCAGCTCGTAGGTGTAGCGGAACAGTGAATACTTCTTGCCCTTTTCCTGAATGTTGGGCAACTGGAACTTCTCGGTGAGGGCCTTGCCGATCTCGAAGGCGCGGGAATCGTCGAGGTCATGGCCCTCGCCGCCGTCCTGGCCGCCCTGGCCCTTGCCCTGCCCCTGCTGCTCTTCACGAATCGGTGATTCGCCGATGACTTCGCCCTCTTCGCCGTCACCCGACCCCCCCTCGGAGCCGCCCTGACCAGGCGCCTTCGGGCGATTGTCGTGGTAGAACTTCTCTTCGGTGACGGTTGGAACGATCAGCGACTTCTGGCCGCGCGGGCTGGCGATCTTGCCCAGAATGACCTTCTTGGGGAAGCCGTCCTTCTCACGCTGCTCATCGCGATCGAGCAGTTCGTCCAGGGTCTGCAGGCGCACGGTGGGGTCCAGGTGCGGGTTGAACAGCATGCCGTCATCAAACGGCCGAGCACTGTCGCCCGTCGGAACCTCTGCCGGCACGCCGGCCGGCCGCCGACCCGCAGCCGCCTCTTTCATGGTTCCATCAAGGTCGCGCTTGACGGCGGCTTTGACGTCCGGAGACAGATCCTCTCGCCGGAGGAGCTCCGGCAGGGGAATGGAACGCAAAGACTGCATCGGTGGTTGCTTCATGGCAGCAACCTGTTACTTGTTGCTGTCGGGCTTGCAGTAAAATTCGAGGGTTTTGCGGGCGCAGGTCTTGCAGTAGCCCAGCTTGTCGATCATTACCGAGAACAGACGGTCGAACAGCTTCTTGTTCTCTTCGTTGGTCGGGTTGGCGAGGGCTCCGGCCAGGCTGCCGGCACCGGAAATGTCGGTGTTCAACCGGTACTCGGTGACCGCCTTCTTGAGCTTCTCGTTGTCCATGAAGCAGTAGTTCGGGTCTTGCGTGACGCGGCGGGCGTAAATGGCGCGGATCTGGGCGCGGTGCTGTTCGCGCTGTTCTCGGGTGTTCAGACCGAGGCGCTGTTCGACGCCGTTGATGAACGTCTCGTCAATCTTGAGCGGGCGCTCGACGTTGCCTTCGCGAATGCGTACCACCTTGTCGGGGCCGTCATCGTCGCTGGAAACGACGATCATGTTGACGTAGTTCATGACTTCTTTCTTGATGGCCTCGGGGTCGTTCATGTAAGCGTTGAAGATCTCGGTCTTGATCTTCTCTTTGTACAAGCCCTCGGCGACCTCGAGCACCTTCAGACACCATTCCTGCTCTTTCTTGTCGATAATGTTGTCGTAGGTTTCGCGGCGAATGCTGTCGAAGGCGTTGCCCGCGAACATGCACTCGTCTTCCTGTGTCTCGTTGAGGCTGAGCAGATGCTGAATCGAGCGGCCGAGGCCGCGCTGCCCGATGCCTGAGTGTCCGAAGCGCTCGTTGATCTTCTGGCGCTTGCTGAGTTCGTCGATGATCTCGGCGAGGGTCTTGATGCTCTTCTCGCCCGCGACTTCGCCGGCGGCCAGTTGCAGCATCTCGCGCGGGGCAAGGCGTTCGTCCTGCGGCAGACGGGTCAGAACGACCGATACCGACAGGCCGTAGTTGAGGTTCGGATCTTCGTGCAGGGTCTTGCCGAGCACGGTGGTCTTGGTCTTCGAGCCGATGGCGAAGCCGGTCAGTTTTTCCTGCAGGCGGTAATCGGTGTTGTGCGGTACGTAGAAGATCTTACACCGGTCAAAGATGGGTGCCTGCTCGCGATTTTCGGTGAACTTCTGGTACTCGACGATGTTCGAGGTGGCGATGATCAGGGTGTCCATCGGCCACTTGTACGCATTGAGCTCGATCTCGCGGTTCTGAATGACGCCGAGATAGATCTGTACGAGGTCGGTCTTGTTCTTGAACAGCTCGTCGGCGAAGTGAATTCCGCCGCCGGCCACGCGGGCGAGCACGCCGCGGCGCAGATCGTAACGGTAGGGGTTCGAGGCATCGGAGAGATACAGGAGTCGCTGTACCGATTCTTCACCCGTCAAATCGGCACCGGAAGAGGTGATCTTGTCTTTCGCCTGGTACTTTCCGGTGATCGTGCCGAGGCCGCCGCTGAGCGGCACCGGAACGATGTCGATGAAATCGCTGAGCATCTTGTTGAGATCGTTGCCGGTGAAGGCTCGAATGTCTTCAAGAATATACTGCGTGCAGGCGCCGAGGGGGCGGTAGTCCTGGTAGAAGCGGTCGATGGTTTTGTCATCGAACCCGAGTTTGCCCAGGAACTGGCGGCAGACGTTGCGGTCGTGGTCGATGTTCATCGCCAGAATGACCGGGTCTTCATACGACTGTGACTCGATGGTGGTCAGCTTGCCGTATTTGCCGAGCTGATGCAGGTTGCGGAACTGGAACGTCCACTTCGCGTTCTGCGGCCTGGTGAGGTATTCGCGATAGAGATCGCAGACGCGGTCGACGAAGAAGGTTTTTCCGTTGCCCGGTTCGCCCACGAGCACGAAGGCCATTTCCCGTGACGAGCCGTTTTCGGCGGCGTCTTTGACGTAGGAAACGAAGCTGTTGATCAGGTCGAACATGCCTACGACCGGTTTCCTGCCTTCGCGGAAGACCTTGTAGTCATAGGTCTGCTTGCCGTTGACCGTGACTTTCTCCACCTTCGCCGGGTCATCGAGAATCATCCGCGCCACAGAGCGGAACACGCTTTCGAACCGGTGCTTTCCCTCGCGCAACGCCTTCAGATACTCGGGCAACGTCTTGGCCATACTCTCTCCCTCGTCATTAAGATTTCCGACACTATAGCACGTTTTATTTTCCTTGGGTACCCCCCTGAAAGCATCATGAACAGACGCCATAGGGAATCGTGTGAACAAATCGGACGACTGCCGTCGGAAAAGAAGTTGTCAGAAAAATGTGGCGTGCTGACCAGGCAATTTCTCCATGCGATGGCCTATCTGCATGAGAACGTATGGCAATCAGCGCGTTTTTCGATAGGGCTCGAGAATCTGTGTCAGCATCGGAAAATGCTTGCGATTGAGTGTTGCCAGGACCAGTGAATACTCGTGTACGGTGGCAGCGATCAATGCGTCCGGAAGATGGACCCCATGACTCTTGCCATACGTTCGCTTGAACAACCCGGCTGCTTTGGCGATCGACCCGGTGACGTCGAGAATGTTGCACGCCTCCAGAGCTGATTCGAGCTGTTTTCGTTCTTTTCCATCTCGTACTCCCGAATACAGTTCGGCAACGGAGACGACAGAAATGCTGAAGTTCGGGTAGACGTGTCTCACGAATTCGATGGCCTGTTGGTGCCCTCGCAGAAAATCGATGAAAACATCGGTGTCGATGAGAACGTCTGCCTTCACGATGTCGACTCTCGATCTGATGGCGATGATGTTCTCTTCCACGCGCTTCGAAGTCGGGCGACGCTCGGCAGATCTTTGCGGTTTTTCCACATGCCGGCGGCGGCTAGCAGTTTGTCGAGTCCGCGCTTTTCTTCAAGTTGCGTTAAATACTGATCCAGGGCTTCTGCCACGAGTTCGTCTTCTGTTTTCCCGGTGGACAAGGCTACAGCTTTCAGCGTTTCTCTCAGATCGGGAGTGAGGTGAATCGTTTTTTTTGACATAGACACAGTTTACCACAGATTATGGCTCATAGGCGGTGTCGCATCAAGGATGCTGGGTGACCGAGATGGACCAGAGACGGGCGTTGGGTTCGATGCGGGTGGTTTCGCGGGCCTCACCTTCGAAGATGCCGGTGTAGTTGAGCCGCAGTGTCAGCCACGCGGGTTGGCCGGCGAACTCGACATACTGGCGCGACTCGATCTCTGACAGCGTGACTTTGGTCAGCTTGCCGTAGACTTTCTCGACGTCGGCGAGCGGAGAGCCCGGATGAATACCCTCGGCCGTTGCGATGAGCGGGTCGAAGGTTTCGAGGTTAAGTATGGGGCGTGTGAGATCAACGGCAGCGTCCGCATTGGCTTCATCGGAATAGGCGATCGCGACGCACTCGAGGGGCGCGCGAATTTCAACCAGTGCCGCTCTGTCGCCATCAGAGGTGCGACGAAACGAGGTGCCGGGCCACACGTTGGCTACCTGCGCGAGAGTCATGCCGAGACGCGCGGCGCCGATGCCCTTCTCACTGATGAGCCGCGGGTTGCTGCCGTCGGTCGGCTTGCAGATAGGGTCGAGCGCAGAGTCAGGGAGCGGGCCGATGGCAAACCCGCCGAACACCCAGCCGTCGCACTCGCGATGCGACGTGCGCATCCAGCGCCCTTTTTTGCCGCTGATCGTCTCTTCGCGACCGAGTTCGAGAATCGGAACGACTTCGCCGACGTCGATCGTACCGGTCTTCGCACTGCGAACATCAGGCTGTTGGCGAATATTCACGGTCGGCGACCCGATAACGATGCCGAACCGCTCAGCAGTGCTCTCGTTGGTTGCCTGAGCCACTGTGCCGGTCATGAACAGGAAGAGGAGAACCGACAGCGCCAGACGATGGAACATCATGGTTTACTCCTTCAGGTGCTCGATGAGTTTTGTGTGAAGCCGGCGATAATTGTCTATTTCATGAACGAAAACGGAAAACGGAGAACAGGCGTCCCATTAAGCCGTGCGGCGACGACAGGAGAGACGACCTTTCTGCTCAGTTTCCCAGCCTTTGCAGGCCAGAAGAATGTAGCGGGGAATGGGCCGAGCGCCGGTTCCGTATGCGCTGATCGTGCGCGGAGTAAGACCGAGGGCGTGAGCGGCATCTGACAGCGACAACCCGTGACGGGACCGCCAGGCAAGAAATTGTTTCAGAGACGGGTCCGAGGCGTTCTGTTCGAGAGCATCGAGCCAGAGCGTATCTGCGCCGATCTGAATGTCGAGACTGGGCCACTCGACCGACCAGCCCCATTGAGTCGTGGCCTCAGACCACGCCTTGCTGTTTTTCAGCGGGGCCAGACCGGGCAGGGTCGAGACATCATGGGTCAGATCGACGGTGAGCCGTTGATCGTTCGCAAAGGTGATGGAAAGTCGATGGCCGGGGAGTGCCTTGACGTGCTTGATGCGCGGTCGCTTCATGGATGGCATTTCTTCCACTCCTGGATGAGTTCTTTACGGTGCTCGGTGACCCAGGCCATGACTTCGTCTCGTAATGAAGCCGGCCACAAGCCGTGAGCCTGCATGGTTTCAAGATCAATGATCACATCGATCGCGCCACCGGAGAGATGCACATGCATGGGGTGGTGGTCCTTTTCCCGGATTTCCAGGCGATACTTGCCGCGAAATCGTTGCTTTGTGGTCATTATGAATAGAGTATAGAAAAATAATCTATAGATCAAGAGTTTCTCACAGAATCGTCGAGAATTCAGACGGCAGGAAGAATGCGTTTGGCTCGACGAAAAAATGGGTAAGCGTCTAAACAACCCATTCTGGCGCTGGTTTCGCCCGTCGTGCAAAATGAAAACCTCAACATTACACACTGGAGGTTTTCATCATGGAGAAGCAAGCATTGAGGTGGACGAGCCGGCTTCAGCTCATGATCGAGTGATCCATTACCACCTCATCCAAAAATAAAACCGCCCCTGGTGGGGCGGTTTTGTTTGGCGGTTATTTCTGGTTCAGTTTATCGAGGCGGTTTTTGGCGGCTTCGTACATGAAGTCGTCAGGGGATTTGGCGTAGCGGCGCAGAATTTCTTCGTAGAGCGGTCTGGCTTTTTCTTTCTGCCCCTTCTTCTCGTAGATGCCGCCGAGCGTCAGGCCGTATCCGGCGCAGTCGCCCCGGCTCAGCTTCGACGGATCCTTGAACAACGGTTCGTACAACTCGATGACTTTGTCCCAGTTCTCTTTCTTTTCGTAGACGAATCCGAGACGCTTTTGCACGGGTGGTAATGCGCTTTCCATCGGCAGAGACGGCTGGAACGACGGATACGCCGTCGCGAGCTTTTCGAGAGCCTTTTGGGTATTGTCGTAATCGGGCTGGTTTTTCCCGGTCAGATACAGGTTCGACAGTTTCCAGAGAGCGTCGGGGGCCTGGGATGACTCGGGGCAGCGATCAACGATTTCCCACATGGTCTTCTCGATCGTCTCAATGTCGTTGCGGCTGATCTTCGTGAGATACTCGTACAATTCGGCGGCGCGCTTTTCCTGATCGGCTTTCGACAATGGGCCGGATGCAGCCGGAGTTGCCGTGGGTGCCGGGTTCAGGTGGTCGCGGATCATGGCATAGATTTCCTTGTGACCATTTTCTTCGGCGATCTTTTCGGGGGTGTCGCGATACTTGTCGGCGAGCCTGGCATCAGCGCCTTTGCTTAAAAGCACTCGGACAAAATCCTTGCCACCCTCGCGAGCGGCAATGTGAAGGGGCGTGCGCTGTTCCTTGTCGAGCGGGTTTGGGTCGGCCTTGTTGTCGAGAAGGGTCTGAGCGAAGGTGCCGAGGGCGGGATTGTCGCGATTGTCGGCGGCAATGTGCAAGGGGGTCTTGCCGTTATCATCGACCCCGTTCGGGTTCGCGCCTTTCTCAAGCAGGCGTTTGGCAATGATCGCGGCGCCGGGGCGAGCGGCCGCCTCGGCCAGCATGTGCAGGGCGCTCATCTTCTTCTCGCCGGGCTGATTGACGTCGGCTCCCTTGGCGAGCAACAGGTCGAGAAGCTGAAGGCTCACTTCGGGAGTGCGCGGGTCGATAGCCAGATGCATCGCCACGTTTCCGCGCTTTGATACCGGCTTCACGTCGGCGCCCTTATCGAGCAGCAGAGTGACGAATTGTACCGGTGATTGTTCATCAGAACGTTCCTGGACAGCTAGCATCAGGGGGGTAAGTCCTTCGCCGTCGGGCGTGTTGATCAGACTCTTGAATCCGCCGGCTTCCTCGAGAACTTTGGCTTTCTCGAGTGATTCTTCTTTGGTGGCGTGTCGCGCCAGTTCGTGAAGCACGGTTCTTCCGTACGAGTTGATGGCATCAAACTTCAGTCCCTTTGGGACAAGAATCTGCAGCAGTTGCCGCGCATCGGGGGCTTCAAAATCGTCGAAGATGCAGAACAGCGGCGACTCCCCTTCCTTGTCGGCGAGATTGATGTTCGCCCCTTTTTCGACCAGATAGAGGGCGATTTCCTTTTTGCCGTTGTCGAGCGCTTCGAGCAGGGCGGTTTCACCCTCTTTGTTGACGGCGTTGATATCGCACTTCGGAAGCAGCAGGTCGATGATTGCTTTGGCTTTCTCGAAGGTATAGATATCGGCGGCCGCATGCAGAGGAAGATTCCCCTCACGATCTGCCTGATCGAGTTTCGCCCCGGCGGCGAGCAGCTTTTGTACGAGTTCAACCTTCCCTTCCTTAATGGCTGTCATCAGCGGTGAGCGATCCTGATAGCCGGGCAGATTGATGTCGGCGCCGGCTTGAAGCAGTTGCTCGACCAACTCGGTCTTGCCTGTATCGATGGCCCAGGTCAGGGCATTGTGATCTTGCGGCAAACGCAGACTCAGATTCGCTTTTCCCTGAATGGCGGCCTGGATCAGACGGATTGCTTCATCCTTGCTGCTTTTGACGCCTTTCCCTTCAGCATACATGAGCCCCAGCATCAGGCAGGCGTCGGCATTGTTCGTATCCGCCAGAGGTTGTGCTTCCTTCAGCGCAGTGGCGAAATCCTTTTTGTCGAACGCGGCGCGAGCCGCTGCCCAATCGGCAAAAGCCGGACACGCCAGAATGAGACAAAGCAAGCAGATGGTAAAAACTCTCATGGGGTTCCTCCAATCATTGTATGTCCGAGTCATCATATCAAAAATCAGAATCTGCTTTCAGCAGACTTTTGCGGTGCGAATCGCAAGGCGGAAAAATCAATCAGATTTGGTGCCGCCGGTCGTGCGTGGCAGCTGATGGATCTCGTCGGGAAGCAGTTTCCAGTTGTTGTCGGCCTCGAGGGTGAGACGGCGGTTCATCAGATAGTGAATGATCGCGGAACGGATCTCGAGGGGGAGTCGCTCGATGTCCCGGCCGGAGGAAAAAGCCGGATACTCGCCGCCGCCGTTGAATCGGTAATTACTGACCGCGATGCGTACGAGTTGCGTTGGGTTGAGAGGCTTGCCGAATCTCTCGAGACGGGTGATGCGATTACCGACCGGTCGGCGAAGGTCGATCTCGTATTCGATGCCGGCGGCGAGATCGCAATTGTAAAAAGCGACGTCCGGGTTGATCAGGGAGAGCTGCGTGCTCTGGTGATTCCAGTCGTGAAAGAAACGTGACGAATGCTCGAGGACGCTCTTCAACTGAGCGCCGGTGAGCGAGACCAGAACGATCGAGTTATCGAATCCGTACAGGCGGTGCACATCGCGAATACAGACTGTTCCTGAAGGAATGAAGGCACCGCCGGGGGGAAGGGCCGTCAGGGCGACGTCGGCACCGGAAGATTCGAGCATTGCCTGCAGGATCACATCGGTGACGGGATTATCAACGAATGCGCACCCCATCGCGGCAACGTGTTTGGGACTGACGGCCAGAGGGGTGTCGAGATAGCGTCGGGTCAGATTGGCAAGCACGGAAGCCTGTGCCTGAATGGGAAAATCGGGGCGGGTCGACTCCGTCACCGGAATGAGTGTGCCGGCCCGTTCCCGAATGCGCCAGGAGCCGCCCAGGTGTTCGAGCTGCAGATCGATGCGCGCCAGATGCGTTCCGAGCGCTTTCGGCTGCAGCACGGGAATCCCTGCGACCGAAGTGGCGATGAGTTCGTGCGTGTGGCCGAGCACGACCGCGTCGATGCCGTCTATCTCGCTTGCCATGCGAAAACCGATGTTTCCTTCCCAGGACGATTCGCGGGTCGGCTCGCCGGTCTTCTGATTGACTCCGGCTCCGACGTGCGCCGACAGAATCACGACATCGGCCCCGGCAGCGCGGGCTTGCGTGACCGCATCGCGCGCGGAAGTCAGAGGATCGGCGAACTTCATGCCTGCGTATTTGTCCGGGGCGGTCCAGTGTGGAATGCCGGGTGTGAGAACGCCGACGATCGCGACCTTCACCCCTTTGCGCTCGACCAGATGAAACGGCTTGAACGAAAGACTTCCGGTCGAGTGCACGTTCGCCGCGAGAAAGGGAAAGGTGGCTTGCGCCGCGGCTGAGGCAAGAAACTTCAGGCCTTCGTCGAATTCGTGGTTTCCCAGCGTCAGGGCGTCATACTGCATCAGGTTCATCGCCCCGATGACGGGATTCGGCTCATTCGGCATGAAACGTCGATGATAATGCGCGATCGAGCTGCCGAGCAGCGTGTCGCCGTTGTCGATCAAGATGGTGCCCGGGTGGCTCTCACGAATGCGGCGCACCGGGGTCGACAGACAGGCGAATCCTCGAGGCACCGGCTTTTGCGCAAGTTCGTCATACGGCAGAAGTTCGCCGTGAACGTCCGAAGTGGCCAGAATGACGAGGTGGGCCTGACGGGGCGGCGCTTCGGGCGCTCGGGGAAACGGCAGAGGCCGATTCGTTCCGCGTGCCTGCAGCTCGACCGGGTGCCCCAGGCCGAAGCAGAAGAGCAGAATCAGCGCGGCGAGAAAACCGCGTCGATGAGCGAAAAAGGTGGTTCTGACGGTCATGATGGCGACTCCGTGACGAAAGGTCGACGACTATGGTAACACAGGAACAACCACTCACGAGAAAGGGAACGCTCATGTCGACCTCTTCACGTCTTCCGTTTCTGCTGCTTGTCGCAGCTCTGATGCTGCTGTTCGTTCATGGTACCGAAGCACTGCCTTCGAAACCCGAGATTCCGGAAACGCATGATGAGGAATTGCCCGGATCAGCCGACCCGCTCGAGAATCTGGCGCACTACCTGCTCGATAAATCAGGGCTGGTGCAGGGCGCGGCAGCAGAAGAGCCATGGCAGAAACTTCAGCAGAATGAACGGTTTCATACCTGGCTGCAGGCGCGAGGTGTTCCGGATGCGACCCTCGTCACTCGTGAGGATCGATACACGCACCTGGCGGCCTTTTTGCGCGAGTCTCTCGGCCGCTTTTCCGACCCTGCTTTTCTGGAACAGCGGCAGCGTGAGTCGATGGCCCGCTCGCTGTTCTTCCGCCGCGATCCGTCTCTCGAGCCCGGGCTGTTCTCGGCCGATGGGTACCGAACCCTGCGGGAGATCAGCACGCGTAATCGCGAGAGAATCGCTCGCCTGATTCCCCCGGTTAAAGCCGCTGACAAGGTTCGAGACCTCGTACAAGCGTTGTCGGTCGTCTTCGTTCACAACACGCACGTGATCAGATCGGTGCCCGATACGCCGCTGGTGAGTTCTCGGGTATTGCAGGAGGTCGCCGGCATCGGCGGCCTGAATACGTATTTCTTCAACCGTCAGTTTCTGCATTCAGACGACAACATCTTTTTCTTTGTTCTGCTTCAATCGGGGCCGAAACTGGGTAATGCCCGCGAGTCGCTCTACGGAAAGTACAAGTTTTCGCCAGAAGAAACCTTCGCCCGTGAGCGCGGTTGGGTCAGTGCTTTCGTCATGTATCCGTATGATCTGTATCGATTCGCCTGGAATATGGACACGGCGTTGTCGGCTCCGTTGACTACCTTTTTCGAGCGGGAGTTTCCTCAGGAGATGCGGGCGGCCGCGGGCAGCATGCAGGAGCTGGTGAAGAGTCTGAGGCCGTATAAACGGGATAATGCACGATGGAATCGCATGCTGAGAGACTGTTTTGCTTTGTGGCGACCTGTACGAAAACAACTCGGACGATTGGACTTCGCCGTTGATGATTTTCGCGCGCTTACGCTTCAGGTCATCGAAGCCTGGCTCTCAGGGTTGTACGAAACCGAACCGGTGAAGTTTGAGGAATGGAAAGAGCGTTTGAGCCACGGCGACGTGGGAGACCTGATGCGCCTTGCCTGGAAGGAAGTGTGCGGCCTTGATCTGTACTTCGAGTTCAAGGTTCCGGTCGCGATTCCGCCCTGGGGGTTGCGCGAAGTCGAGTAGATCAATCGGCGCGGGCTTTCAGGGTTGAAGGCCGCGCCTCGTCAGGGTCTGATCAGGCGGCGAGTTCCTCGAGCAGCGCCGTGAGGAACTTCCAGACGGGTTCGATCGATGAGATCAGAATGCGTTCGCGCGGGCTGTGCGGGTCGCGCAGAGTCACGCCGATCGAGACCATCTGCATGCCGGGAACGAGCGCGCCGATGATGCCGCATTCAAGGCCGGCGTGGATGACCTCAACGCGAGGCTCCTTCTTGAAGAGCTTTTTGTACAACCCCGAACAGGTTCTGATGAACGGGGATTCGAAATCGGGCTGCCAGGACGGATACCCGGTGTTGCTCTGCCAGCTCGCGCCGCTGAGTCGGGCGATCGCTTCGATGCGCTGAGTGAGGGCGTCGAGTCGCGACATGACCAGCGATCGCTGGCTGCTGAGCACCTCGAGACAGCCGTTGCGAATCTCGACTTTGGCCATATTGTTTGAGGTCTCGACCAGGGTGGGCTGCCCGGGGGCGCGGGTTGTGACGCCGTGCGGCAGAGCATAGAGAAAGTCGAGCACGTGCGCGGAACAGGCCGCCGTCATGGCCCGGTCGTCGGCCGGGTGGGCGAACGGTTCGAGTTCGAGAGCCAGCTCGGGGTCGGTGGCCTGAAACTCCTGACGCAAAAGCTCGTGGGCGCGGGCGACGGCGGCGGTCAGCGCGGCCGGCTGGTCGCCGGTCTGACACGGCGCGTAGAACAGCGCCTCCGCATCGCGCGGAATCGCATTGTGAGCGGTCCCGCCCTGAATCAGAATCAGCCGCAGATCGCTCTGATGAGAAGCGAAGGCGAGTGCGCGCACCAGCACGCGAACGGCGTTGGCACGTTCCTCGTTAATGTTGACGCCCGAGTGACCGCCGCGCATGCCTTTTGCTTTCAGGCGCCAGGACGAATACCCGGTCGGAACCGACTCGTACAAGAGAGGCAGAAACAGACGGGTCAGCCGGCTGCCGGCGCAGCCGATCGTAAAGACGCCCTCGTCTTCGGAGTCGAGATTGATCAGCGTTCGGCCGCTGAAGAAGCCTTTCTGCAACCCGAGCGCCCCGGACATTCCGCTCTCTTCATCGACGGTAAACAGCAGTTCGAGTGGAGGGCGAACCAGATCTTTCGACTCGGCGGCCGCCATGGCCATGGCGATGGCGATGCCGTTATCGGCCCCAAGGGTGGTGTTGTCGGCTCGCAGCCAGTCACCGTCTCGAATCAGACGGATCGGATCGGTGTCGAAGTTGTGCGTCGACTCGGGAGTTTTCTCGCACACCATGTCCATGTGGCCCTGCAGGATGACGGGAGGAGCTTTCTCGCAGCCGCGACTTGCCGGAACCGTGATCAGGAGGTTGCCGACCTGATCGCGTTTCGAGGGCAGACCGCACTGGGCAGCCCAGGCTTCCAGCCAGGCTGCGATGGCCTGTTCTTTCTTCGAAGCGCGCGGAACGGCGCTGAGACGCTCGAAGTGACCCAGAATGACGGAGGTCATATCTTTGCGGTTTTTCATGGGTATCCTCCCCCCTAAGCATGACGTGACGCACGCATCATACCACAAACACGCCCCTGCGCATCAGGGGGTGCGAGTGGCCTGGAGGGCGGCAGCCAGAGTTTCAGCAGTGCGCAGCGCCATGTCGATGGTAAAGGTGAGCGGAGGTTCGATACGTACGACATTGCGCTCGCGGCCGCCGAGACCGACCAGCAGACCCCGGTCGAAACACTCCTGAACGACCTGGCTTGCTCGGTCGGCGGTGTCGAACTCGATGCCGATCATCAGGCCCAGCCCGCGAATCTCGAGCACGAAAGGGCTGAGCAGCAGATACTCGTCAAGCAGCTGCAGCAGATGTTCGCCGGTGTTCTGGGCGTTGAGTACCAGCTGCTCGCGATTGAGAGTCTGCAGTGTCGCCAGAGCGGCCGTGCACGAAACCGGGTTGCCGCCGAACGTTGAAAAGTGGGGCTTGCCGCTCATGGCCGCCGAAACTTCCTCGGTGGCACTGACCAGGCCCATCGGGTAGCCGTTGGCGATCCCCTTCGCCATGCAGACGATATCGGGCCGCAGATGGAAGATCTGAAATCCGAACAGCTGGCGTCCGAGTCTTCCGAACCCGCTCTGGACCTCGTCACAGATCAAATCCACCTGGTACTGATCGACCAGATGCTGCAGGCGCTCGAAAAAGCCGAGGCACGGCACGAGAATGCCGCCGACGCCGAGTACGGGTTCGATCAGAATCGCCGCCGCTTCCGGAGCGCGTTTTGCCAGAAGCTCATCGAGAGGGTCCAGGCAGTCGGCCGGGCATTGGTGCAACAGCGTCTGCAGGCGCTTGGTACGCGGCCCGCTGTCGGCATAGTGTCGACAGAACCGGCAGGAACGAATCGGGATGAACGCCGTGTGCGGATCGCCGCCGAAGACCGGTTGCCAGGCGGGCAGACCGGTGACCGAGGCAGCCTGGAAAGAGCCGCCGTGAAACCCTTCGGTGAATCCGATCAGCAAAGGCTTCTGACGATGCGCTCGCGCGGCCTGGCAGGCGAAGTCCATGGCTTCGGAGCCGGAGTTGACGAAGAAGTGACGACACAGGTGGTCGGGCAGCTCAGACTGTATGGCGCGCAGATACTCGAGCAGCGGGCGGGTCTGATACAGCATGGTGCAGTGGTTGAGTTTTGCCGCCTGTTCCTGAACGCGCGCGGTGACCTGCGGGTGGGTGTGACCGACCGAGATGCTCGCGACGCCGGCATAAGCGTCGAGCCATGAACGGCCGCGGGCATCGAACACTTCGCATCCCTTCGCATGGGCAATCACCAGCGGCTCACGGTAGTACGGGCGCACGAAATGAAACAGGCGGGGTTCGGTCATGGGATCATCATCCGCTCGGGAAAACAGGTTTCCGCAATCAACGGGGAGAACCGGGCAAAATTCGGCCTCTCGTTCGACACGAGGGGCTGGCCGCAGAGTACGAACAACGATTCGGATTGCGCGAAGGATTTGCGCAATATCGGCATCATCTGCGGGGTCAGGCGCATGGCAACCAGGACCGCGGCATCGAACAGCAGATGCGAGAAAGCGCACACGCGTGGTGAAAGGCCGTTCAGATCACCGCTGGCGAGCAGGTTTTCCTGGCGACAACCACCCCCGCAGAGGTAGCGAATCGGGCAGGTCGAGCAGGCGGCGCGGTCGAGCACGGAGACGCGCCAGGGGGCCAGTTTTTCCTGCAGATACGGGAAGTTGAGATCAAAGCGATCGAGGTTCCAGCCGAGGTCGCCGACGAGACGATGGCAGGGGTGAATCGAACCGTCGGGGGAACAGGTGAAGTAGCCGACCCCGGCTCGACAGTGGCCGGCGACGGCCTTCCCTTCCAGCATCAATTGCAGATAGCGGTTCAGTTCGAGCACGCCCTTGAATCGCCCGTGCCCGAGCAG
This sequence comes from uncultured bacterium, assembly GCA_964472075.1. GTDB lineage: Bacteria > Muiribacteriota > Ozemobacteria > Ozemobacterales > Ozemobacteraceae > CAYYIY01. Next base: position 70,120 of record CAYYIY010000003.1, read on the forward strand.
TGAAGGATAGTCGGCCGCGATCTGCAGATACTCGCGCTGAAAATCGGCGGAAAAGTACGAGTCACCGACGTCGCGCGTATCGTCCGTATGCACGGCGGCCGGGTAGATGCTCGCGTAGTCAAAGATGCCGGTTTCGATCAGTTCGCCGAGGGTGCGACGCAGCTGTCCCGCATGCCGCCAGGCCGTCATGCGCGCGACAATCGTGTGTTTCGGACAGGCTTCGCGCACGCGGCGCAGATGCTCGAAAATGATCCGGCTCGAGCCGGAGCCGTCCTTGAATGGTCGTTGTTCATCCTGTATCTGACCGAGGCCGTCAATCGATACGCTGAGAATCATGCGTGAACGGCGAATATCGTTCAGAATCGAATCGGACAATTCGGTCAGGTTGGTGGAAACGCGATTGTGCGTGCCCGGCCGGTGCTTCTTCCAGGCCGGGTTCTGTTCCTGCCAGTCGAGCACGGCCCGTACGGCCTCGGCATTGAGAAACGGTTCGCCGCCGAAAAACTCGATACGGAAGTCGCGTTCGGGGTCGGCGCACGCGAAAGCCGCGGCAACGGCCTGTACTGCCGCCTCGGGTTCGAACTGCCGATGCAGGCGCAGATAATTACCCCCGCGAGCATAGCAATAGGTGCAGGCCAGATTGCAGCGGTCGGTCAGATTCAGATTGAGCGCTGAAATCAGATGATGGGGCTTGTGCCACTCGTTGCGTACCGCCTGGGCGTTTTTCGTGCGCGGCTTTCCCGAGGCGCAGGCGGCGAGGTGTTCGAGGCACCGTTTCTCGGCTTCGATCTGGGACAGCGGGTTCGGTGAGGCCGGATCATTCAACAGAATCAGTCGTGACCACTCAGGAAGAAAGGCTGCCCGAATCCCGTCGAAAGACAGCAGGAGACCGTCGCCGAGGCGCTGCCGGGTAATGCTGATCATGCGCCGTGTCTTCCGATCATCCTTCGAAGAAGGACTCGGTGGGATAGTACGCGCGGTCGTCGAGCTTAAAAGCCTTCAAAAGCACGTCATCGGGGTATTGAAAGGTGAAACGAATTTCCTTCGGGTGCGTGCGAGTGACCAGAAAGCGGTAGCTTGTCTCGTTGGGCTTGACCGAAATTGTTTCCGAAGCCGTGGTTCCGTCACGGAAGGAGCGTATTAACTCCGTCTGATAGGCGACCTCGACAGAACGGTTCAACTCCAGATGCAGCAGGAAGATCTCGCCTTCCCAGGTGTGCGTGAAGGTTTTCATGCCGTCACCGGATAATCGGAGTCTGAAACCCGCATTTGGCGCAACGGGCGTCCGGGGTCAGGGTATCCTGCAGGTAGGTAGACAGGCCGAAACGCTCGATCAGCAGGGTCTTGCAGGCAGGGCAGTAGGTGTTGAGCCCTTCAGACTCGAAGGCGTTGCCGACGTAGGCGTAGGCAATGCCGCGTTCGATGGCCCGATTGCGCGCTGCCAGCACATCTTCGATCGGCGTTTTTTCGACATGCATGTATTTGTAGTCGGGGTGAAAGCGGGTGAAATGAATCGGCGTCGTCGGCGCGAGATCGCGCAGGAGAAAGTCGATCATCAGATCGTAACTCGGCAGGTTGTTGGTCAGACCGGTCACGACCAGATTGCTGACCTCGAGGGGAATGGCTTTTGCATGAATGAGACGGGCATTGTCGAGCACGGGTTCGAGCCAGCCCTTGGTAAACCTGCGGTAGTACTCTTCCTCCATGGCCTTGATCGACACGGCAAACACGTCGATCACCTTGCACAGTTCTTCCACGGCCTCGCGAGTCAGAAAGAACGCGGATTTGAAAAGGTTCTTGAGTCCCGCCTGGCGCGCTGCGCGAGCGGTATCGATGACGAACTCGAACCAGACCGCCGGGTCGTTGTAGGTCCAGCTCAGGATCTCAATGCCGTCTTCCTGGGCTTTGCGGATAATCTCATCGCTGGTATATTCCTCGATCGATTCAGGCGGGGTATATTGAAACTGGCTGTACACCCAGTTCTGGCAGTAGTCGCAGTCGAGGTTGCAGCCGAAGTTGCCGAGAGAAAGAATCTTCGCGCCGGGTTTATAGTGGAACACGGCTTCGGCCTCGATGCGTTCGATCGTGATGTGCGTCGCCTTGCCGTAGTTCTGCGTATACAGCGTGCCGCCGATGTTTTTGCGTACCTTGCAGAAACCGACCTGCTCGGGGGCAATCAGGCAGCGCCGAGGGCAGACGCTGCATCGCACTTTGCCGTCTGCCAGGCGGTCATACAGATACGCTTCCTTGCGGGTGTCATTCCAGGCGAGGTGCAGATTGTGCCGCCTGGCATCGGCCGTGTAGACATTGCTCATCTCAGTACACCTTTGTTCCTCGGCTATGCGTCGAGGGCTGTCAGTATATTCCTGCGTTTCGAGCGTGTCAACGAAACGCACACAGCGGCAGGACAACCGGAACATCTTTTCGCGGTCCGAATGAGGTGGTCGCAGTCGCACGGCAGTGGTATAATCTCGCGGCTCGCATCAAGAGATGCAGATGATCTGAAGAGCAAGGAGCGGAATGATGAAGAACGATCAGAAACGGGCGGTGCTTTCAGGGAATGCCGCCATCGCTCGAGGAGCGTGGGAGGCCGGCGTGCGGTTTGCCTCTGCCTACCCTGGAACGCCCTCCACCGAAATCCTCGAACATTGTGGAACCTACGAAGAGATCGATGCCCAGTGGGGTGTGAACGAGAAGACCGCCATGGAAACCGTCATCGGTGCCTGTTACGGTGGAGCGCGGTCGCTGTGCGCGCAGAAGCATGTCGGCTTGAACGTCGCCGCCGACCCGTTTTTTACCGTGGCGTATACCGGCGTCAATGCCGGTCTCGTGATCGTTACCGCCGATGATCCCGGGATGCACAGCTCGCAGAACGAACAGGACAACCGTCATTTCGCCCGCATGGCCAAGATTCCGATGTTCGAGCCCAGCTCGAGCCAGGATGCCAGGGACATGACCGCGGCGGCCTACGACCTGTCCGAGAAGTACGATACTCCCGTGCTGCTGCGAACGACCACGCGCATTTCGCACTCTGAAGGCGTGGTAGAGCTTGGGCCGCGACAAACGGCCCCCGAACGCGTGTTTCAGCGCAACATGGAAAAATACTGCGTCCTGCCTCAGAATGCGCGAAAGCTGCATGTGAAGGTGGAACAGCGTCTGCAGGATCTCGAAACCTACGGTTGTGACTGCCCGTGGAATCGCATCGAAGAGGGCGACACATCCGTCGGCATCATCGCTTCAGGGATCTCGTATGCGTACGCTCGTGAAGTGTTTCCACATGCGACTTTTTTGAAGCTCGGTCTGCCTCATCCGTTTCCGCGCGCACTGGTCAAGAAGTTCGCGCAGACGGTAAAGACGCTGATCGTGGTCGAAGAGAATGACCCGTTCATCGAAGAGCAGGTGCGGGCCATGGGTCTCGCCTGCGTCGGCAAAGATCGGATCCCGATCTGCGGCGAACTCAACCCGGACATTCTGAGCAGCTCGCTGAAGGAATTCGGCGCGATCGCGGCCCCGAACCGCGTCACCATGCCCGAGACGAAGGTTCCCCTGCGACCACCTGTACTCTGCCCCGGCTGCCCGCATCGCGGCGTGTTTTTCCTGTTGCGGAAGCTGAACGTGGATGTCACGGGTGATATCGGCTGTTACAGTCTCGGAGCGCTGGCGCCGCATAACGCCATGCATACGATCGTGTGCATGGGGGCGTCGATCACCAACTCCCTGGGCATTCGCAAGGCCATGGGCGAGAAGGCGAAGGGGAAGCTGGTTGCGGTGCTGGGTGAGTCGACCTTCATGCATTCAGGCATCACCGGTCTGCTTGACACGGTCTACAACAAAGGCGCTCATCTGACGATGATTCTCGACAATTCGATCACCGCCATGACCGGCCATCAACCGAACCCGGCATCGGGCGTGACGCTCAAGGGCAAGCCGACGAAGGCCGTGAACCTTGCCGAAATCTGCCGTTCGGTCGGCGCGGACTTCGTGCGCGAGGTGGATCCGTTCGATCTGAACACGCTCGAGAAGACGATGAAGGAAGCTCTGGCCCTGGACGAACCGACGGTCATTATCACGAAGCGGCCCTGCATTCTCTTGAAGAACTACAAGCCGAAGCCTCGCGTCCTTGAGCTGAATCGCGACAAGTGCGTGAAGTGCGGTCAGTGCTGGAAGATGGGATGCCCCGCGGTCGAGCGCGACGCGGTTGACGGCAAGACCGGAATCAACTTCACCTTGTGCATGCGGTGCGGGCTTTGCGCGGCAGTTTGCCGCCCGGGTGCTCTGACCATGAAGGACGAGTGAGGTAATCATGATGACTCGCGGCTCAATCATTGCCTGCCCGGATGCGCAGCTCGAGCGTGTATTCGAAGCTGTGCGCTCGGACGGAGGCGATGAGGAGGTGAAAGGGGAAAATCGGTCACCACGCCAGGTCTCCGGTTCCCGCCACTTTCTGCGAGCCGTGCCCGGCAGGATGTCACCAGGATGTGGCGACCAACATCGCCGTGTGGTGAAACTTCCGGATGAACTCTTATGACAGGAGACGTATGATGACGACAAATATTCTGTTGTGCGGCGTGGGCGGTCAGGGAACGCTTCTGGCCTCGAATGTTCTGGCCGAAACAGCGATGGAAGCCGGATACGATGTGAAAAAGTCCGAGGTGCACGGCATGGCGCAGCGCGGTGGCAGCGTGGTCAGCCATGTACGATTCGGCAAACGGGTCCATTCGCCTCTGATCCGCAAAGGCGAGTGTCAGATATTGCTTGCCTTCGAACAGCTCGAGGCTCTGCGTTGGTCCGAGTATCTGCAGCCCAATGGGCGCATTCTGATGAATGTACAGAAGATCATGCCGATGACGGTTTCGGCCGGCTCGGACAAATACCCCGAAGAGGTCAAGCCGCAACTCGAGAAGCTGCCGGCTCAGGTCATCGCGGTCGATGCACTGGCCGAGGCGCAGAAACTGGGGAATCCCAAATGCGTGAACGTGGTGCTGCTCGGGCTGCTGGCGCGGTCCATGCCCGAACTGGCGAAAGATCTCTGGCTCGAGGTTCTCAAGCGCCGACTTCCCGCGAAACTGGTCGAACTGAATCTCAAGGCCTTTGATGCGGGATACGCACTCGCATGAATGACGTAAGGCGCGTGTTGGCCCGTGTGGGCCTGTGTCTCAGCCTCTGCCTGTTCGCGGCGGGGGCGCCGGCTGCGGAAACGGCGGCCGTCGCGACGGACTCGGGAAAGATGGTTCTGGCCACCACCTGGCCGATGTATGAATTGGTGCGAGAACTTGCGAGCGGCACCCGTCTGCAGATTACTCTACTCAACTCGGCAGAGCTGGGATGTCCGCATCATTACTCGTTGTCTCCCAGCGACCTGCTGAAAGTGCAGCAGGGCGGGGCGGTGGTCGCCGTCGGTGCCGGGTATGAACCATATCTGGACCGCATTCGCGCCGCGGCTCCGCAGGTGCGCATCGTGGAAGTCGCATCCGGGATGCCGTTGATGCCGGCGGTTGACCCCGACCTCGAGCCATACGGCAATCCGCATCTTTTCACCAGTCCCGGCGGCATGCGCGTCATGGTTCCGGTTGCCGGAGCTTTTCTGAGCGAATTCGCTGAGAACGAACGTGACATGATCGCGGTGAATCAGATGAATGTCATGTCACAACTGGGACAAATCGAGGCGCAGTACCGAGAAGTTCGAAGAAAGGTCGAGTCCGTACCGGTGATTGTGACTCACGATTCCCTCGATTATGTGGCGGGTGATCTCGGTTTGGTGGTTGTTGATCGGCTTGACGAGGGAGAAAATGAAGGGCCGGCGGTCTCGCACCTGCTGGCAATCAAGCAGGCGATTCGGCAGAAAAAGATTCGTGCCATTCTGGTCGATTCACATCATGCCTCGAAGGTCGCGGCGATGATTGCCCGGGAAACCGGGGTGCCGTTGATCGAACTTGATATGCTGACCACCGGCCCTGTCGACGGTTCGAGTTTGTACAAGCGCATGATGGCGACCGCGGAAGTGCTTGAAACGGCTCTCGGTACATTCCGAGATGAGTGACTCAACACAGCCGTTGCTTCTGCTCGAGAAGGTCGGGGTTCGTCGCGGCAACGAAGACGTGCTGACCGATGTCAACTGCATGATTCATCGCGGCATGGTCACGGCGATCATCGGCCCGAATGGTGCGGGGAAAACCACTCTGCTGCAGGCCATTCTCGGGTTACTCCCGTTTTCGGGGCGCATGCGGTATTTCGATGCCCAGGGCGGCGAGCAGCCCGAACGACCGCGGATCGGGTATGTTCCGCAGCGGCTGGGGTTCGACCGCGCTCTGCCGATCACCGTGCTCGAGTTTCTCGCGCTGATGTTGCAGCGCCGCCCGATCTGGATCGGCATCAAGGAACGGACTCGCGAACGCGCCGAAGAAGCGCTGCAGCGCCTGCATGCCGCCCATCTGCTGGCACGGCCGTTAGAAGGGCTTTCCGGTGGGGAAATGCAGCGGGTGCTGCTGGCGGCGGCTCTCATGGATAACCCTGAACTGCTGCTGCTCGACGAGCCGGTTTCGGCCGTCGATATCGCCGGCGGCCATCTTTTCTGCGACGTACTTGAAGAAGCGCGTCAAAAGCACAAGTTGACCGTGGTCATGGTCAGTCACGATCTGTCGGTGGTTTCGCAGCACGCTCAGAAGGTGATCTGTCTGAACCGTACCGTTTCGTGCCAGGGTGACGCGCCCGAGGTACTTTCCGCCGAACAGTTGTTTGCCATCTACGGCGTGCATTCGGCTCTGTATCAACATCATCCGCCGCCAACCCAGCGCGAGTGCTCGTCGTGCCATGAGTGTCCCCAATGTCCGCGTCCGGCGGCGACCCACACGGCGGGAAGGTGTGATCATGAGCATTGAAGCCCTTCTCCTGCCTGTCTACAAGCTGCTGGGGCTTCTGCCCATCGAGGTGATGCAGCACGGCTTCATGCAGCGCGCCGTGCTGGGGCTGATGGCGCTGGCTCCGCTCTGCGCGCTGATCGGGTGCCTGGTGGTCCAGTTTCGCATGGCCTTCTTTGCCGATGCGATCTCGCACTCCGCTTTTACGGGCATTGCGCTCGGTTTGCTCGTCGGCATCGATCCGTGGTTCAGCCTGCTGGGGTTCGGCATCCTGACCGGCATGGCGGCGATGCGCCTGCGGCGCGCCGGAGACCTGTCGATGGACACGACGCTCGGCGTGGTGTTTTCGACCCTGGTGGCTCTCGGACTTGCCGTCATCAGCGCTCGAAAAGGGCTGGCAAAGAGCCTTCCCATGTTTCTCTACGGGGACATTCTTTCCATGACCGATCGCGATGTCGTGCTGGCATACGGTCTGTTGCTGGTCACCCTCGGATTCATGGCGGCGTATTTCAATCAGCTGTTGACCATCGGCCTGCATGAAGACCTGGCGCGCGTTCGCGGTGTTCCAGTCGACCGCCTTGAACTCCTGTTTGCCGCACTTGTGGCACTGGTGGTCGGCTTCTCGATTCGCGCGGTAGGAATTCTTCTGGTTACGGCTTTTCTGGTCATTCCAGCCGCATCCGCAAGAAATCTGGCTGGTACTATACGCGGACACGTGCGATGGTCGGTGCTTCTGGCGCTGCTCTCGGCCCTGGGAGGTTTGACCCTGGCAGTGCGTTATGACGTGGCCGCCGGTGCCGGGATGGTTCTGTGCGCCGCCCTGCTGTTCGCCTGCACGCTGCCGCTGAAGGGTCTGCGTTAGTTCTTCCCGTAGGTGAGGAAGACGCTGGTCATGATGCCTTCGGGCGAGGGCGGTTGATTCCATCGTCAAACGGTGTGATCAATGTGCGCTTGTCTGAGTCGTTCGTTGACGTGATGAGGTTTTCGGAATACTCTTGCACCTGCAGTGCGTGGAAATCGACCTGTTCAAGGAGAAGACCGATGTTATTTCGCCGTCTGAGTGCATTATTGCTGTTGAGTGGAATCTGGCTGTCGCTTGCCGCGGTGCCGGTTCGGGGCGCTGATTTGCTGCCGACGAACGACCTGAGTTTCGGCATGGGTCTGTATCAGCAGGTTGGGGGAAAGCCGGGAAATCTGTTTTTCTCGCCGTTGAGTCTGTCGACGGCTCTGGCGATGACCCAGACCGGCGCGCGCGGACTGACTGAGAAGCAGATGAGCAAAGCCGCCTGTCTGCCGTTTGATGCCGCGCAGATCCTGAAGATGTTCGGCGAGCTGATGCAGCGGTTGAACAAGAGCGACGGCTCAAGCGAACTGCGGTTGGTGAACTCACTGTGGGCGCAGAAAAAGTATTCGTTTCTGCCGGAGTTCATGAAACCTTTGCAGGAGGCTTTCGGTGCGCGGGTTGAGAATGTTGATTTCGAGGCGGACGCCGAGGCGGTACGCAAGGTCATCAATACCTGGGTTGCCGAGCAGACGCACGATCGCATCAAGGAACTTTTGCCCGAACGCTCGCTCGATGTGCTGACCCGGCTGGTACTGGTGAATGCCGTGTATTTCAAGGCCAAGTGGGAATACGGCTTTGACGAGATGTTTACGCAGCCCAAACCGTTCTTTGTCGATGGGAAGACGGAAGTACAGGTTCCTCTCATGCATCGCAAGCTGAGCATCGGATATCTGAAGGGGGACGATTATCAGGCGATCGAACTGCCGTATGAGGGTGGCCGTCTCGGAATGATCGTGTTTCTTCCGAATGCGAAAGACGGGTTGCCGGCGTTTGAAAAGAAGATGACCGCGGAAGGTCTGGCCAAGCTCATGGGCATGCTGAAGCCTGAGAGCAACATCCAGGTATCCCTGCCGAAGTTCACGTTTTTCTGGGGCGGTGCCATGAAAGAATATCTGCAGGCGCTTGGCATGGTTGTTCCCTTCGAGGATGACGCGGACTTTTCAGGCATGACCGGAAAGAAGGATCTGAAAATCTCAGAGGTGTATCATCAGGCATTCGTCGAGGTGAATGAAGCCGGAACCGAGGCCGCCGCCGCTAGCGCCGTGGTGATGATGGAGAAGGGTATCAGTTTCGAAGACGAGGAACCGAAGGAGTTTCTTGCCGATCATCCTTTTCTCTTCCTGATTCGCGAGCGTGAAACCGGTACGGTGTTGTTCATGGGTCGTGTCACCGACCCGCGCAAGTAGAGAAAGCGAAACGCCGCCTCGCGATCAAACGAAATCGCGAGGCGGCGTTTTTCAAGCCGGGCCTGATGAAGATCATCGAGCGTTTTCAGATCGATCCCGAGGTGTGCGCCTACCTTGGAGATCGTCCCTCGACAATCGAGTATGTGCTGGTACGCGAGTTGTCGGCCGGTGAATACGAGAATCTGATGAACAAGGGGTGGCGCAAATTCGGGCCTCTCCTGTTTCATCCGATCTGTCGCGACTGTCAGGAATGTCGCCCGATCAGAGTGCTCGCCGAACGGTTCGCGCCGTCGCGAAGTCAGCGACGAAGCCTGCGTGACAATATCGATCTGACTGTTTCTTTTGAGCGTCCGGCGGCCACCGAAGAACGAGTTGATTTGTACAACCTGTATCATCGCTGGCGACAGCAGAAGCGAGGCTGGCCCGAGACGGTCATGAGCGTGACGGAGTATCAGGCGCTGGTGGTGAATAACCCGATTCATGGCGAAGAGATCGTGTTGCGCGATGGCGGAAAACTGATCGGCATTATGCAGCTTGATTTTACCAACAACGTGATTTCAGATGTCTATCACTTCTATGATCCGTCGTATGAGGCTCGGGGCATCGGGACGTTTCTCATTCTGCAGACCATCTCCCTGGCAAGGGAACGGAAGAAACCGTGGGTGTATCTCGGCTATCATGTTAAGGGGTCGCGCAGCATGGAGTACAAGAAGCGATATCGTCCGAATGAGATCATGGGCTTTGATGGGGTATGGCGAAGCGGAGAAGAGATGGTGATGAAGGCTTCAGGAACCGGTTGACGCGGGTTCGTACCAGTCCTCGTGAGCCGACCATTGACCGCAGGAAAGACAGGCGGTGACCGTCCACTGATACCGACAGTTCGGGCACCTGCCGTGTGTGTCGAAGGTGTTCCAGACATGACCGCAGTATGCGTTCTCCGGCCCGACACGATGTGAGCAGAGCCAGCGGTCTGATGCTTTTGGTTGCCACCCGCATTTCGGACAGCGAATTCGCGGTTTGCGATGACGGGGCTTGGCTTTCTCAGTCTTGATGATGGGAATCGTCGGTGATCGCTCGGACTCTCGATGCAGAATCGAGTGAAGAGGTGCCTGGCGAATCATGCCTTGTTCGTGTCTTCAGGGACAGCCGGATCAGGAGTATGATCGCCGGTCGGATGAACCGGTTTCACCAGAGCCGTGAGTACCGCAAGCCCGACCACGGAAAGATAGCCGAGCAGCCACTCGTCATGTTGCGGCGACAAGACGGGTTGGCCTGCCTTCAGCCACGTTTCATACGGGCTGAGCAGGTGAAACCAGTCGAGAAAGAACGGAAATACGGCACCGAGAGAGCCGCACAGAATCAGCAGCCGTGCCGGGCGACGGGCATCGAGTCCTTTGCCCAGAGCCGTTCGCGTCAGGATTCCGGTGATGGCCATGATGACAAAGAAAATGACGGCTGCCGTCAGGGAAACCCCCGTGTGTCCGGACGTATTACGCCAGGCATACAGCCAGATCAACCAGAAGGCGCCGAGGGTCAATACCGCGCATCCCCAAAGATACCAGCTCAACCAGGTGCGAGACATTCTCATATGCTTCGAGTATATCACTCAGCCCCTTCCGTGAACAAACGTCATCAACAGACCGTCGCAGTCTTTTGCCTGATCCAGCCGCCGAGGGCGATCAGGTTTCGCGGAGTGATCTTTCGCGTGTGTTCATCGACTGAAGCGTATCTCGATGGTTGGGCGGTTCAGGCTCTTCACGACTGACTTCCTGGCGTCTTTGACGGTGCCCTCAAAGTAACGCTCTTCGGTAGAATACTGCCAGGTTACGATGTCCAACGAATCCTTCGGATCTCCTAGGAAAGAGACTCCGAAGAGAGGGAGGGGAGGGGCGGGTGCTTTCTTGTCGCTCTTCGGCCTTTCGATCGGCACTTTGGTGACTCTGAGATCGGCGAGCATCTGGGAGTGTTGGACCGATGCTCGTGCGTATGTTTTTCTGACATACTCCGCTGTCAATGGATTGGGAGCCGTGGGCCTCGGTAGACCGGCGGCGGCGGCGATGTCTTCCTCCTCGCGAAGCCGTGAATTTATCAGATCTATCACACCAACTCCCAGCAATTCGGCGGTGTCCCGCTTCATGGTGATTCGTATTTCATGAATTGACTCTCCGTCTGTGGCAATTCGACCCTCGACGTCGAATCTGAGTTTCTCGAACCAATGAACGCCAATGGCATTCAGGATGTCGGGGTAGTGGAGTTTATTCAACGGCGTCGTCATGGTTCCTTTTGCGGTAAAGCGAAGACCGTTGAAGCGCAGGGGGGCGAAAACAGTACTCTTTACGTCATAGTTTTGGAAATATTGAAACATCGAGGACCCAGAGCGCAAAAAACTTGATATTGCAGAGTCGTCCGGGTCACAGTCAGGTTCCCCTTGTATTTTAATCATAAGCCGCTTTGATACCTTGAGGAAGTCGAGAATCTGTGAGCGGATCTCGAATTCCTGACTGCGCCGGCTCATGCCGCCGCCGTCGATCTGCAGATACACGCGATCGCCCGGAAGAAAGGCGAACACACGATGTTCCGGTGTTGGTTTGGCGGGAGGAAACGGAACGATAATCAGCTCGGGGTCAGCTTTGCCGGCCTGAAAGGTGATGCTCGCGACTTCGATCACGGTGCGGCCGCGTCGGCACATGACCCGTCCCGGCCCGGCATAGGAAATCGCTTCACCGAAAGCCTTCCAGGCTGGATCTCGATCGATCGCATGAACAACGGTTCCGCCGACCCGCACTTCACCGTCGCTTTGTCGGCAGTCCATTCGTACTTCCAGACTGGGAAAGAACAGGTCGGCCATCTTGGCGCACGCATGAACGGCGATCGGCAGCAGTACCCGAGCCTGCGCCTCGACGAAAGAGGGCGGAATCGAGAAATCACTGCTCGTACGCGAGCGCACGACTTTCAACAGGCCGGCCAGAAAGCCCGAAGAATACGTGCTTTGTACCATGTCGAGCGGGCCGAGCCGTCGAAAATTCGGATAATAGTACAAGCTTCCTTTAGGCTGAAAGGCGAAATGATGAAGGAGAGGAGACGGATATCGTGCTTCCCAATTGGCGGGAACCATGTTGAAGTAGTGATCGCACAGATCATGATCGCCGGGTACGGAGTCGTTCATGATCGTTTCATTCGAGTAAAAGTTCGCATTCACGTACCGGGCGGTTTTGTCGAACAGGTCGTGCGGGGTCTGCCCGAGAGCAAAGTCGTCCGGCAGTGAGCCCGCGGCGACCGCCCGGGCAAAATCGGAGTCCGGGTCGGACAGCAGATCGGAAACCACGGATTCGTGCATGTCGTACATCGGGTGTGAGTCGTTGCGGACATGCGCCGGATTCGCCATATCTGCCACCAGATGCATGACCTCGCCCAGTCCGCGCAAAGCGGCACCGAACAGCTGTTCTCGTTTTCCTCCGACGGTTTCGTTACCACGCAGCGGGTCCGTAACCGTGTATTCCTGATTTTGCATGGCCTTGCGAAAGTAGGTGAGGCTGCTTTTCAGCGAGTACACGTTCTCGGAATGGCTCAAGGCCCAGGTGACGGCGTCGATCTTCGGCAGGAAGGTGATGTTCCCCACGTGGTCGGTCAGGTGATGCGCGCCGTTGAGTTTAAGCGGATCGTAAAAATGCCGCAGGGCCATTTCGCCTTCGGGTTCGTCGGCCGACATCCCGCCGTGTCTCACCCAATCACGCGCGGTCATCACGCCTTGACTGCCGCTCGTCGACTGTCGCACAAACCCGGAATTGGTGAGTTCGAGGCCCTGATACGTGCCGACATAGTCTGGGGTCGCTCGCTGATACTTCAACGACATCACGTTTGACACGTATTTGCGCAGAAAGAGATCCCATGCCTTGCCGTTGATGAATGGGTGCGCATGGATGTTGTCCCAGGCGCTGACAGACGAAATGCCGATGTAAAGGCAAAAGAAAAGAGACCAAGTCAAAAGTCGCTGTTGTGTCGTCATGATTGTCTGCCCTCAGTAGCGATAGAGAAACCAGCGTCCCTGCACTTTGTGCAGTCGAACAGAGTAAGACGCATCAGAAGCCGTGATCCGCAGATCGGCCGAACGTCGTTCCCCGGCTTTTCCGTAGGGACGCGAGATCGATGAGACGGTGAAGGATTTCAGCGGCTTTGCCATCTCGGGAAGCTTGTCGCCCGCTTCCCGGAACATTTCGCGATAGCGATCTCGCACTTCGGGAGCGAACTCTGCCGCAGCGGTGTCGGGATTACGACTCTCCATGGCTTGTACGAATCGTTCGATGACCTTTCGAATCTCCTGCTCTTCGACGTCGCGAGTCGGCGCCGAGTTCAGATAATCTCGAACCTGCCGGCGAATCGGATCATCATCGGCGGCCGCCGGAATGATCTGGAACTTCGCTGCAGCCGGGGTTCCGCTTGCCGGTTGAGCGCAGAAGTAGCCGAAGCGCAGCGACTCGGGCAACGTGCCGGTGAAGGTGCCGATTTGAGTCCATGACTTGCTCGAAACATCTTGTACCGATGCCTGAATGATCTCGGGAGCCGGCCGCGCGAGTTTCACGCCGACCGGCGGTTGGCCGGCATCGTTTGAAGACTCGATGTAGCTTTGTTCGGTATCACCGGCTGAGAACACCACTTTCAACGCGTTCTCGGTGCGCGTAACGCCGACTCGTGCCAGAAAACCGTCACCGGTTTGCAGGAACAGGCCGGCTGCCGCACCCGGTTGCGCGAATGTCGGTTCGATTGTCACTTCACGACTGAACGGCCACGAGACGTTCTTCCAGGCTGCAGCGGCCGAAAAGACTGCGTCGCAGTTCACATCGGTCTGAGGCGGTGCCGTCAGAGACAGGGCGTCGCCGACAGATTCCAGTTTTGCCTCTTTTGCGGCATGGGGATTCCGGGTAAGAATTTCGCCGTGAAACGTGATGGTTTCGGTGCCGACAGCAGGTGGAGCTACTGAAACACGGAGGGTGGCGGTTGCCGCCTCGCCGCTTTGATTTCGTATCTGTATCAGAAGATCTTCCTGCTTTGTGTCCGAGGCGCAAAAGAGGCCGAGTCCGCTTTCGAACGGGGGATACGTGACGACCTGACCGGGCGTGACTTCAAAAGGAAGCGGCAGGCCGCGCAGGGCAACCGCCCGGCCGCGAGGGTCGAGGGTCACCAATGAGGGTAGTGAAACGGCCTCGGGAGCCAGGATCTTGAGACGGAACGGCGACCCGAAGGAAACGGTTGATTGATCGATCCAGACGCGAATCGTGTTTTTGCCCAGCTTCAAAGCCGCATAATCTGCAGGTTCTTTTGTTGCACTATTTGTACGAACGACCAGGGTCACGACGGCGCTGATACTACCCGGTTGTGAGCTGAGTTCTGAAAAGTCATTCACCGCTTCAGCCGGTTGGGTGATCGCGGCGTAGGGCGGCAGAGGCGTGAGGGCAAGGCGTCGCAGGACATCGGTGTCTGATGCTGTGAGGATAAACTTCACGAGGTCGGTTGCCGCTGTCGAACCGAGCTTGAATGAGTATTCATCGCCGGGTTGTGGAATCTGAATCGCCTTGCCGGCCGTGACGAACCCGGACGGCTGCTTCTCATTGGGATACAGAATCACCATCTCATCATGCTCGTTGATGCTGATGATCGTCAGGTTTCCGTCTTGCTGCGGGGTCACCGAAAATGACAGGGATTCTCCCGGGCTGAAGATGTCCTGGCGGTCAGTGTGGTTGGTGGCCACTGATAACGAGTGTGCGGCAAGGTTCCAGCTGTCGAAAAACTCGCGCGCCGACGCATGAAGCAGAGACAGTCGCCCGTCATTCGCGACTTCCTGATTCGCGTGCAGCGAACGTACCAGTACGGCCGCCGGCAATGACGTTTGCAAAACGGTGAACAGAAACATTCCGGCCAGAAGCGCGGCTCGATGCAGATTTCCCATGAAGCCCCCCTCACCTTGAGTTCGCACTCAGAATGTACCGAAAGTCCTTGCCACACGTCAACGCCCGGGAAAGAACCCTGCACCAACGGTTGATTCCGCGAAGAAACGCTCCCGCGGCGCTTCGGCAATCGGCTTGCCGTTGTGCTGCCTGAACGGTTTGCAAGTTTTTGACAATCACTCGGTTCTGTGAGAGGATAAGCCATTCTACATGGGCTTCCACGGCTGTTCTTGACAGCCGTCGCCCGAGCGAATCAGCAAGGAGTCATTATGCCGAAGTCCGAAAAGCACGCCGCATCCATGGAACGGGAGACGAAAACGACCGTGAATACCAAGCGCCTGCCTTACAAAGTCGCCGATATCTCGCTGGCCGAACTTGGCCGCAAGCAGATCGAAGTCGCGGAAAAGGAAATGCCGGGGTTGATGGCCCTGCGCGAAAAATATGGCCAGATCAAGCCTCTGAAGGGTGCGAAGATCATGGGTTCCCTGCACATGACCGTGCAGACCGCGGTTCTCATCGAGACGCTGACCGAACTGGGCGCCGACGTGCGCTGGTGCTCCTGTAACATTTTTTCGACCGTCGATGCGGCCGCGGCCGCGGTTGCCAAAGCCGGCATTCCTGTCTATGCCTGGAAGGGCGAGACCCTTGAGGACTACTGGTGGTGCACGAATGAAGCCCTGACCTGGCCTGACGGTTCCGGCCCCAACCTGATCGTCGATGACGGCGGAGATGCCACGCTGATGATTCATCTCGGGTACGAAGCCGAAAAGGATGCCGGCGTGCTCAACTACCATCCGCACGGTGAAGATGAGCAGCAGCTGCTCGCGATTCTCAAGCGCATTCTGAAAGAAGAGCCCAAAAAGTGGACCAACATGGTTCCGCATATCAAGGGCGTCAGCGAAGAGACCACGACGGGCGTGCATCGTTTGTACCAGCGACATGAAGCGAAAAAACTTCTCTTCCCTGCCATCAACGTGAATGATTCCGTCACGAAATCGAAGTTCGACAACTTGTACGGCTGCCGCGAAAGTCTCGTCGACGGCATCAAGCGCGCGACCGATGTCATGGTGGCGGGCAAGGTGTGCGTGGTCTGCGGCTACGGCGATGTCGGCAAGGGTTCCGCTCAGAGCCTGAAGAACTTCGGCGCTCGCGTCACGGTGACCGAGATCGACCCGATCTGCGCGCTGCAGGCGGTGATGGCCGGCTATTCGGTGCTGACGGTCGAAGACATGCTGAAAACGGCCGACATCTGGGTGACCACCACCGGGAACTGCGAAATCATCACGGCTGAGCACATGTCGAAGATGAAGGATCAGGCCATCGTTTGCAACATCGGGCACTTCGATAACGAGATTCAGATGGCTGAACTCGAAAAATGGCCCGGCATCAAAAAGACCAACATCAAACCTCAGGTTGACAAATACACCTTCAAAGACGGGCACAGCGTCTACGTTCTGGCCGAAGGTCGCCTGGTCAATCTCGGTTGCGCGCATGGGCATCCCAGCTTTGTGATGAGCACTTCGTTCACCAATCAGGTTCTCGCGCAGCTCGATCTGTGGACCAACAAGCGCCCGGTCGGCGTGACCACCCTGTCGAAAAAGCTCGACGAGGAAGTCGCCCGCCTGCATCTCGAGAAGATCGGCGCGAAGCTGACCAGACTGACTCAAAAACAGGCCGACTATATCGGCGTACCCATCGAAGGGCCGTACAAGAGCGACCACTATCGCTACTGAGACCCTCGACTGTTGCCCACTCACTCGGGGCGCTCGGCATAGCCGGGCGCCCCGAGCCTCTTTAGAGTGCATGGAGCGCGTGCTATACTGAGGGCGATGAAGATGGCGCTGGTGAGATATGCAAGGCGCGAACGGACGGGACCGGCTTTCACATGAGCCTGGAACCATCGGCGCTGCCTGCCGCTTTGAATCCGCTTGAAGACTGGGTTCTCTACGGTTTTTCCCAGCCCGACCCGGTGGATCGCCTGCTCGCCCTTGAACTGGCCGGGGATTTCACGGACGAGCGGATTCTCGAGCCGGTGCGGATTCTGAGTCGATCTGATTCTGACCCGTATTGCAGAATGGCGGCTCGAACTCTCTCGCAGCGACAGTCTGTCATGCAACGAGCGAGAGAGTGGGCCGCCGGCGACATTGACCTGTCGCCACAGGCGATCGGTACCGTATGCGAGCATGAAGACCCGTATCTGCGAGTCGCTCTGCTTCTCGTGTTGCGACGTCGACCCCCTGCGGAGACTCTGGATCTCTGGCGGTCGTTCCTTGCCGCTTCGTCGAAATCCCCGCTTGCCGTCGTCGGGCTGACTCTGCTGGCACGCTATGGAGCGTCATCTGATGCCGACGTTGCGGTCCGATTTCTTCAGTCTGCTGATCACGAGGCCGTGAAAGCCGCATTGGAGCTTCTGAAGAATCATGCGCCGCAGAAGTTTCGAGAAGTGATTTGCCAGGTGGTGGAAAAGGCGGGTGCCGACGTACGGTTTCATGCCCTGCGATTGCTGCGATCGCTCGATCTCGATGCTGCGTTGGAATGCCTGCGAGAGTGCGTCAGAGACGCCGACCCCGTGTCACGCCTCAAGGCGGTCCGTGAGCTGGCGCTGCTGCCCTTTGAGCACACGGAAGTGCTGCTGCTTGATGTCATGGGGTGCGAAAATCGCCTTCTGATTCTGGTGGCTGCCTCCATCTGCATGGCGGTGAATCCATCACCGGAACTGCCGTTGAAACTGTATGACATGTGCGCCCTGTCTCGAGGCGAAAAACAGCAGGTTCTCAAAATGCTTCTGCACCTGTGCGTCGGCACGCTGCAGGCCTCCGGCCTGCTGAAAGTCGAGGTGCAGGAATATCTGGCTCAGTTGCAGCAGCAGATACGCCTGCGCAAACACGAGCTGCAGAAACGTTTCATGCTGCGGAATCTGACGGATTCCGACCCGAACACGCGTCTCACCGCGATTCGATGGCTGCAGGATCACACCGACGATACAGAGGTGGTGAAAGCGCTTCAGGAGCGCAGCAGACAGGAAGACGACCTCGACTGTCGTGCCTTGTACGAAACGATTCTCGAGACATCGACCCCGACCGTCGAGTCTGCGGCCTCAGCGACGCATGCGGCGGTCGAGCCGACGCCGCAGCAGGAGTTGCACGACATCGAGGCTCGGTTGAAGACCGGCGCTCTGTCGGAGCGAGAACGCCTCAGATTGCGAGAACTCTTCGATCGAGAAGGGCAAAAGCCTCTTCAGATACAAATTGCGCGGTTGATTGCCCAGTACGGAACCGTGGAAGACATTCCGTGGTTGCGGGCGTTGCTGGGGCATCAGAGTCCGGCAGTCATCGCCGAGGCGATTCGGGGAATCGCCCGCCTGGATCTGGATACGCTGCTGCATACGATGAACCGCTGGCTGACACACAGTGATCCGCGCATTCGCCGGGCCGGGCTGGAGGTCTACCTGCAACATGACAAAGAACAGGCGCTCGGCTACATCAGACACATGATCGATTCGCCGCAGACCGCCGGGAGAAAAGCCGCCGTTGCGTTGCTGCTGATGCTCGATTATTCGACGGCCGAACCGTTTCTGATACGGATGTATGCGCAGGAAGCCCGATCCGGATTGAAGGATCAGGTGGCGGCGATTCTATCGTCCAACCCTTCCATGCAGGGCTTGATGGCCCTGTATGAGGGAACGCATGATGCCGGTGAGGTGCGTGACGACGACAAGTCGACCTGGACCACCGCCCTGGCCAACGCCGAAAAGGTGATGAAACGTCCCGCCGGCTTGCTTGAACAGGAATGTGCCCGACGCTACGCGCAGCAGCGCGAAACCTGGCGGGCGGCAACCACGAGGGCGGTGCGCCCGGCGGTTCCTTTGATACGTGCTCCCGTCGAACCGCCGCTGCCATCAAATGATTTGTCGCGTGTTCTGGAGAGTCTGAAAAACCCTGATTACAGAGCGATAGGCTTTTCCGCCATTGTCGTGATTGTCATCTGGTTCGGCTGGCTGCTGCTGTCTCCGCGCTCCATGGATGACGCTCCCCCTCACACGGAAGACGTGTCGGCTCCGGTTCAGTCGTCGGCAAAACGTCTGACGACAGGTGAGGCGGTTTCTGTCGATCAGCAAAGAGAAATATATCTGAAGGGTTTGTACAAACGTGACTGACCGGGCGCTGCCTTCTCTCGTCGAATCTTCCGGCAGACAGGTCCGAGCCGCTGCCG
Source organism: uncultured bacterium (assembly GCA_964472075.1). Lineage (GTDB taxonomy): Bacteria > Muiribacteriota > Ozemobacteria > Ozemobacterales > Ozemobacteraceae > CAYYIY01. Next base: position 89,381 of record CAYYIY010000003.1, read on the forward strand.
AACATATGGATTCGTCCGAGATGATTGTGACCGACAAGAGGATGAACAGAGGCCGACAAGGGTCTCTCTTTCTGATCATGCTGGGGCTTCTCAGTGTGATGATTCTGATCGGCCTGTCATTACATCAACGGTTCAGTCGCCAGAATCAATTTCTCACAATGTCCGATCACACCCAGATTGCCCGCTATTTCCTCGAATCTTATGCCGGCGATGTGCTGAGGCACGTCAAGGAACAGGCGAATCGACCGGGGAGCGCTGTCTACAATGCGTTCCGAGTCGGCGGCTTGTCTGAGCGGACGATCAACACCGGGTATCAGCCCGATCCGCTTCTGAAGGAACTGCTGAGCGAGACGGGAGTCACCTCGGCTTTGACCCCGAAGGTCGAGTTGGCCGGTCTGTCGGCCTTGCCGTACCCGTCGATGGTGACGGTTCCGGGGCCGTTGCAGAACCTTGAGGTCGCCGGAATGATTCGCATCACGTGCACCTGCGAATACTTCAAGCGAACCTATACACTCGACGTCGAGTATCCGTACAAGGTCGTCATGCGTCTTGTCCCGATCCTGCGCGAATTTCTGCTATTCGCCGACAAAATGCATCTCGAACAGACACAGCCCATCGGGCCGGGAGACGGCATCAACATTCTCTTCACCCGACAGGGCGATAACCCGGTGCCGGCTCCGGCAGCCTATCAACAGTTTCAGGGCAAGCCGTTCCTTCTTTCGTTCAACGGGCCGAATGCCGTCAACCGCGACAAGGTCGGTCGCGTCTACCTCGGGCCTGATGATCGTGATCTGTTTCTCAATCTGGCCGGTGAAGTGAACTTCCGCCAGGAGCTGTATTCCGAGCTTTGGCAGGTGCCGCCGAAGTCGTTCGCCGTGAATACGGCCGGCAAGCCTTTTCAGCCGGTCGCGGTCATCAAGGGAAAAGACGGCTCGGACATTCAGTTCCGCGGGCTGGAGGTGCCGCTGAAACACAATCAGGCCGCCATGGGTTTGCTCGGCTTTTGCGAGGAAGTGGCGGATACGAGTCAGGGACCGTTTGCCGACTCGCCGCTCGATGTGGAGGATGCCATCGGCAATCAGGATCCGGCGATGGTCGAACTCCTCAAGGATCGGAAGCGCATGGCATTGTCGTCGGCATTGAAACTGTTCGGCCCGAATCTGGAAATGACCCTGCCGTCGACCACGTCGTATTCAGGCCCGGCCCGCGAGGTGTTCGGCAATGTCTATAACCGCTATTTCATCATTTCGATGTTCATCTATCCTTCGCAATTGGGGCCGCAGCCGCTTATCTATCAAACCAACGCGAATTATCAGCCCGATCCGTTTCCCCGCTTTTTCGGGTATGCTCCGGTGCCGTTCGAGCCTCTGGCCGGCCGATATGGGGACTATATGTCGCGTGTGGTGTCGGGCGGCTATGATACGATGAAAGACACCTGGCTGCCCGCGAACAAGGGGGGCGGAAGTACGATCAAGTGTTTGACCTCTGCCGACTTTCACCCCGCGGACAGCATGGGTCTCAACGGACGATTCGATGCATTTGCGGCCGAATGGCTCAAGATCGATACGGCGGCTCCGGTTGAACCGAAATCGATTCAGACGCGCATCGGCGAGTATTTCAAGACTCAGGCCGAGTTCAAGGAGTTCGTCGGCATCAATCGCAGTCCGGCGCGCTTCTGGGTCGACGGTGTTCACTACGTCGATGAAAAGCTGGAACTCGGCGATCTTACCCTGCCTGATGCGCAGATTCGCGGAGGCGTCATTCTGGTCAACGGTCCGATCACGCTGGGAAACATCACGCGCGGTCTCGCCCCGACAATCAAGGCGGACGACCCGGCGGTGAAACATGAGCTTGATCAGCTGACGCAAGACCGTTTTCTCACCTTCGTCAGCGTCAGCGGAGACACGATCACTCTCACCGGCGATCTCCACGTCGGCGTGCACCTGATTTCGATGAAATCAGACGTGGCGGCGAAGAAGGACCAGATTCGCTGGGTGAAAGGCGAAAACGTACGTTTTTTCGGCGGTCTGGCCGTGAACACGCTGAATCTGACCGAGCGCATCAAGCAGTTCAAGCAGGTGCCGCGCATCGAATATCCGGCGGTGATGGCCGATCCGAAGCCGGCTACCGCCGTTCAGATCTCATCGACGCCGGGAGGATATCAGTTCTATGTGCCGTAAAGAACACCGCCGGCGCCTCGGTCTGACCATGATCGAGGTGCTGATTGCCGTCGTGGTACTGGCGGCAGCGATGGGACCGATTCTGTTCCTGACCATGCGTACCACTTCCCAGGCATACTCAACGACCAAACATCTGCTTGCCGGCCAGTTTGCCGCGAGTCTGATGGATTGGCTCCTGGTTGAGAATACGTATGAGGACTGTGCGAAGATGATCGCGCAGTCTGTCGGCAAATCGTTTTCCGTTCTCGAAGACCCCCTGCTGAAAGATGCGTTGTTCATCAAGCCGGCGATGGCGGCGGCAAGCGGCGGACAGGAAAAGCAGGAAATGGAAGAGGATCTGGGACGAGTGCTGAAGTCGTTTCGCTACGAAGTCTCGCAGAAAACCGGGCCGGATGATAAAATGATGCTGGTGACGGTGAAGATCTCCTGGCTGATGAACGAAGATCAGGAGTCGAGCCGTCAGTGGTTGACCCGAAAAGCCATCAAATTCCGGGAGCGATTGTGAACAAGCATTTCCGGTTCACGGCCGGTGGACGTGAAGGCGCGCCGCCCTTTCGGGGAGGTCGCGGGGTGACGCTCGTCGAGATTGTCTTCGTGTTTTTTCTCGGCAGCATGGTGTTGCTTTTCGGCTCGCAATTGTCCAGTCGCACGTCTCTGCATGTCCGCAAGGGTACCGAAATGCTCAACGTGCAAGCCTTTCTCGATCAGGTGGTCGAGCGGTTGCGCAGCGACGTTCGAAGTCTGACGCGGCTGATCACCTGCAACGATCACGAACTGACCTTCGTGACGACCAAGAAGGGCAGGAACGAAGTGCTCTCCTATCGATACGACAAGCAGGCGAAAAGCCTGGTTCGTCGAGCTGCTGATGGTGCGGAAAAAGCCTTCGCCGGTGCCGACCAGATTGAAACTCTGCTGTTCAAGCCGGTTCCGAACACCGGGGCCGTCCGCTTCGTTCATCTGCTGATCCGGATCCGTTCAAAAGAGCCGGGCGAGGGAACCAAAGGAACCCGGCTTTCGTTCGTCAGTCAGTTTTTCCCGCAGTGCCTGCCGCGGGAAAATCCTTTTCGAAAGGGGTCGTGAGGCATGAATCTTTGTGGTGTGCGACTTGCCGCGTTCGCGGTTCTGCTGTCGGCATGGCTGTTGCCGTATCCGTCGCTTTGTTCGGCCGCCTCCGTCGATGAGGCGGCGGCTCTCGAAAAAGCCGGTAAAATCGATGAATCACTGGCTCAATATCGAGATCTGATAAAAGAAAAGCCGTCTGAGGACTTGTACAAAAAGGCCGTGACGGTCGCCGGTCGGCATCAGCGCTATGAAGAGGCGCGAGTGTTGCTTGAACAGGCGCTGAAAGACTTTCCGGACAGTTCGGCGCTGCGCAATCAGATGGCGATGATCTACTTCCGTCTCGGACGGAAAGACGACGCCTCGAGAGAGCTGGCAACGGTGTTGCAGCGCGACCCGGCCAACCGTTTTGCGAAAGAGCTGAACGCTCAGATCGAGAAAGGGCGATCGTCGACGCACCCGGTTTCGACGGCCGTCGAGCCCGCCGCAGCGCCGATCGAAACAACAAAAGAAAAGTCGAAAAAGTCCCTTGAAGAGCAGAAAAAGCTGGCAAAAGACTTGTACAATGAGATGGCGGCGCTGGACCGTTGGGCTCTCGATGATTTCGTCAGGCTGCATCGGCAGGTCATCGAGGAATGTCCCGACACGCACTTCGCGGAAGAATCCTATTGGCGTCTTTCCAGCTTGTACATGGGCGGGTATGACGAGCCGGACTGGACAAAAGTCATTGAGACCCTCGAAGCGTTTCTGCAGAAGTATCCGCAGACAAAGTTGAAAAGTGAGGTTCATGACCGGTTGCTGCTTGCATATAAAGAGACCGGGAATAACGATAAATTGCTCGAGATCAGTCAGCGCGAGCTTGCCGTTCCGCCCGGCGATGTTCCCGACACAAGATACATGGGCATTGCCATGGACTTTGCCGAAGCCCAGGCGGCACGCGGCAACCAGGCCGACGCGAAAAAGATGTATGAGAAGATCGTTCAGTGGGATAACGGCCGCGATACGTTCATTGCCCGCGTGGCCCGTTCGAGGTTGAACGGAAACAACTGAGCTTTTGCCGGGAACCCGGCGTTCGAGCATTCGCACAGGAGGTATCGAGTATGCGAATCAGAAGGTATCATCGTTTCCTGATGGGCGTTCTCGCCCTGCTGCTGTTGATCGAGCCGATGGTCGTCGAGGTGGTGCGGGCGCAGAATACCCCGCAGCGACCGATCTCGCGCGAGGTGATCGAGAACGGCATCGAAAAGCAGGAGGTCGAGGACTATCTCGGTCGTGTGACGGCGGACGACATCGTTCTGCCGAAGGAGATGCTGCAGCAGTTGCTGGCCTCGAAAGGCGGTCTGGAAGGCGATTGCGATCAGGCTGTCATCGAGGCTCACTCGGTTTCCGATTTCGCGCAGATGCTGGCAGGCATCATGGGGGTTCTCGAAACTCCCGATCTGCTCAGTTACTACACCCTGAACTGGACGCCCGAAGAATCCGATGTCACTGGAGCGGTGGGCGACGGCAAGGATGTGTTCGAAGGTCTGGCCGGCATTCCGGCTATGATCAAGAAGTGGGGGCAGCGCCTTGAACGCTTCTCTCACAATATCGGTCGGTTCTATGGTCGCAAGGGCCGCAACCTGGGCAAGGCGCTGGAGGATGCCCTGCGCTACACCGCGAAACGATCCAAGCAGGTCAAGATGCTGCTCGACCGCATCGCTTCGGCCAAGGTGCTCAAATTCCTCGAGGCCGTCGAAAGCGTGGATTACGAGTCTGCTGGAAGCACCGGCAAGTACCTGAAGAAGTTCTGGGCCGCGAAGTTCAGTTCGCAGGCACGGAATCGCACCGATTTCATCGATGCCAACCCCAACATCAAGGGAATCGGCAAGACGGTCGGCGTCGGATTGCAGGTTCTGGGCGGCGTTCTTGCGGGCATCAACATTGCCTATTCGAACGAGCGACGCATGGGCGGGGCGCACAACTGGTTCTCATACGAAATGACGAAGAACTATGTGGATATTGCGCTGGCTGCCGTTTTTGTCGTCATGTTTTTCTTCGCGGCGCTTTCCCCCATCGGGTGGGCGGTTGCCGCCTTCGAAGCGGCATGGGAGGTTTTCTGCCTTATCGGCGACGCCGTCGGAGCCTATGCGAAGAAGTGGCATGCCGCATACCAGGATTCCTTCTGGTTCCTGAAACAAAAGGATAAGGACTTTCAAAAACTGATCGATAACTGGAAAGATCCGTCCGTGCTGCACAAGGACGAAATGTCACTGGCGCTGCTGAAAGCCGTTGCCTTACGTTCAAAGCTCGAAGTCGAGAAAATGGAAGGCGAAGAGAAGAAGGCGTTCGAATCGTTGATCGAGAAAATGGAGCATCAGGGCGTGCTGACCTCGTATTACTACCGACAGCCCTGGAAGATGAAGGACTTCAATCTCGAGACGTCGATGGCTCTCTGGAAGTACAAAGCGACCTACATGTCCTGGCAGCCGTCACAGCAGGAAGTCGCCGAGGAAAAAGACAAGGGCTGGTTCGACAAGTTCACCGACGCGATCAATCCTTCCACCTGGATCGAAAAAGGCATCGAGCTGGGGGCTCGCGTCAAGACCACCGTCCTCGAAGACAGTCTCGAAGAGAAGATCCGCAAGAACCCGAACATTCGTCACGTGGATTTCAACCCGGATTTCGCCTTGCTGAAAAAGTACCAGTCGTATCTTGCCGCAAACAAGATCCAGCCGGGCATAAACATCGAGTCTTTAGTCGGACTGCGTATCGAGCAGGCTCCGTTCAATTACATTCCTCTCGTGGAAGTTGCCAACGACAAGATCACGCCTGAGATTCTGGTCGAATCATTCATGGTCGACACGGTCTTCCTCGGCGCGCTCGAACTGAAATCGTTCGCGGAAGCACTGAAGAAGCTGGCAGAGGACGCCGAGAAGTTCCGCAAAGGGATGAGCGAAGTGTCCAAGCTGAAGAAGCTGTATCGGGAGCGCCGCGATCTGCGACAAACCTACAAGGAGCTGTTGCAGGCGTATCTGGAGGACAAAGAGGTCGATCAGGCCCTGCTCCGCAAACTGCGTTACACCCCGCCGAGGAATACGAATTCGAGCCGGGATCAGGGCGCAAGCTTTCCGACGAGTGGGACGAAAGCCAAAGATGTGCTCTCGGCACTGAAAGACCGGATCAATCTGGATCTGCTGGTCGTTCCCAAGATGAACGGCGACGAGATGGTCGATCTGATGAAGATGGCGCTCGACATCAAGAAGATGCGCGACAAGTCGGCGATGATCGAGTCGACGCTCGAGCGTATGGATTGTGCGCCCATCATTGAGCAGATTCACGAGCCGTCGCTGAAAAAATACATTACGGACGGCGAGTTCCTGAACGTGAACAAGGGACTGCTGTCCGGAGTCTGGAACTGGTTTGCCGGGCTGAAGGCCGGCAAGACGGAATACGATGATAACCGGAACCTGGCTCGCAGCTACTACAGTGAGTTCGCGGAAGAGACGGAAAAGGCATACAATCGATTCAAGGCCGTCTGGGGCAAGACGATCGAAGAGGCGATCACGGAAGTCATCAACGAGCACTATGCATTTCGTGACGACGTACTGCGTCTTGTCGTCGATAATCAGAGCAAACTCGAGGGTGACGGCATCGATCTGAAGGTCATCTACGATCTGGACAGCCCGGACATTTACCCGTCGGAGCGCTTCAAGCTGCCTTGTACGCTGAAGGCGCTCGACCCCCAAACCGTGACGATCCCGGCGGCACCGGCCGGTGCCGAACCGTGATCTGCCGTTGAAACCGGCGGGGGACTCGAATCACGGGTCCCCCGTTTCCTTTGTGCGCCCCCGGCAGGGCGCTTGTGCTTTCAAATGGAACATTGATGATGAACATGGCAATATGCAAGGCAGATGTCGGATCCGGGCAACCGCCACTAACCCCTGAACAGGCGTTACTGAAACATTGGGGATATGCCTCGTTTCGGCCGCTGCAACGCGAAGCGGTAGGCGCGGTCATGAACGGGCGGGATGCGCTGGTGGTGTTGCCGACGGGCGGCGGAAAAAGCGTGTGCTATCAGTTGCCGGCGGCGTGCGGCATCGGTCTGGTGGTCGTGATTTCTCCACTGATCGCTCTGATGGATGATCAGGTCATGGCGGCCTGCGAGATCGGCCTGCGTGCCGGGGCGTTGCATTCGGCCGTGTCCGAGGCGGTGAAACGCCGCGTCTGGGGAAAGCTCATGCAGGGGGAACTCGATCTCTTGTATGTCAGCCCTGAACGGGTTGTCGTCAGCGAACTGCTTGAGTCCGTTCGGCATCGTCTGGCGTTGCTGGCGGTTGATGAGGCCCATTGCGTGTCACACTGGGGCCACGAGTTTCGTCCGGAGTATCGCCAACTCGGCGGTCTGTTTGCCGCGTTTCCGCGGGTGCCGCGTCTGGCGCTGACCGCCACGGCAACCCCGACGGTGCAGCAGGATATCTGCGTACAGCTTGGGTTGCGCGAACCAAGCCTGTTGATCGGGCATCCCGATCGCCCGAACCTGATTTATCGAGCGTTCCCGCGACACGATCAGTCACGTCAGGTCCTCGATGTCATTCAACAGCATCCGCAAGAGGGCGGCATCGTGTATGCACAGACACGTCGCGAGGTCGAGAGGCTGGCGAAGACCCTGGCCAGGGCAGGCGTCTCGTGTGCTCCGTACCATGCCGGGCTGGCGGCGAGTGTTCGCGAAAGAGTCCAGGATGATTTTGTGAATGAACGGCTTGACGTCGTCGTTGCCACCATTGCTTTCGGCATGGGGATCGATCGCTCGAATGTGCGTTATGTGATTCATGCGAATACGCCTCGCTCAATCGAGCATTATCAGCAGGAATCGGGTCGGGCCGGCCGGGACGGTGAGCCGGCGGAGTGTGTGCTGCTTTTTTCCGCGGGCGATCTGGCGACGCATCGGGCGCTGAGTCTGCGTGATGACGGTTTGACCTCTGAACGGCGAAGGGTGATCGAGCGTCAGCTCAAGGAAATCGGCCGCTATGCCGTGGCTCCGGTCTGCCGACATCGGCTTCTGGCCGAACATTTCGGACAGCCTTACCCGGACCCTGCTGCCGCTGAACGCGCGGTATCGTCATCGGAAGGTTGCGGAGCCTGCGATGTCTGCCTGGGAGAAACCCAGGCTCTGCCTGATGACGAAGCGCTGCTGACGGCGCAGAAGATCATCAGTGCGGTTTATCGCACTGAGAACCGCTTCGGGGCCGGATACGTGATCAAAGTGCTGCTGGGGGCTGATGACGATCGCATTCCGGCCAACCGTCATCACGAGCTGCGCGTGTTCGGCCTGATGAAGGAATCGAATGAAGCCATTCTGCGCGGCTGGATCGATCAGCTGATCATTCAGGGGTTTCTGGCCGTTTCCGATGGAGAATATCCGGTGCTGCAGGTGCCGCGAGCCGGACTCGAGCTGTGCAAGGGCATGGGCACCGTTCGATTGGGTCGTCCGATCCCGGCGCGCAAGAAGCTGCGAAAACGTCGCGCCGGCGATCTCGAGATGCAGGGTGCCTCGGTCGAAACACCGCTGTTCGAACGGTTGCGACAACTGCGCCTCTTGCTGGCCCGCCTGAAGGGAGTACCGCCGTATGTGGTGTTCCCTGATTCAACGTTGATCTCATTCGCTTCGCTTCAGCCGAAAACCCTCTCGGAGCTGCGGGAAATCAAGGGAGTCGGCGATCAGAAGCTGACGCGCTACGGCGATGTCTTTCTTCGGGTGTTGCAGGGGACGTCACCCGAAGAGGCCGCGGACCACTGGCACAAACAAAACGGGTGAGCCGTTTGACTCACCCGTTTTGTACAAGTCGTGATTTACCAGATGGCGTAAACTTCGCCGGTCTTGGGGGCCCAGAATACTTTGTAGTTGCGGTCTGATGCCTTGATGTGGAAGCAAACCTTGCCGGAGGCGGGATCGAACGGGGTGATGGAGGTGAAGTTGGTCTTCGAGATCTGCACCCGGTGATGCTTGTCGAGATGGCTGAACTTCGCGGAGAAGTCCAGGTTCAGGGGCTGTTCGGATTGCGTCCAGCGGGACATCAATTTGCCTTCGACAGCCTTGTCGAGATATTCGACCTTGTCGAGAACGGCCTTCCCGGCCAGGCAGGTCATTTCATAGCGAATGCGGTCGATTTTTCCGTCGTGTGACCAGGCAAGCAACAGGTGGTCAAAGCGAATGTGCACCTTGCCGTCGAGATACAGGCTGTGGTTCTGCTTGAAGTAGCTGCCGGCCTGAGCCGACATGGCGATCGCCGCGAACAGGGCAACGAACAGGAACAGTTTGACTACGCGTTTCATGAGAGCCTCCTCTAAAAGGTTTTGTTGTGTCGTGACGGAGAACATCTCCGTTCGGCGGTACTCTACCCCTCTTGTCGGAAAAACGCAACAAGAATATGATATATTATCGATATCATATTGATTCTCGAGAGATTACGACAACCGTGCTATCGTGGCCTGATGCCCGTTGAAATCAGGACAGCAGCTGGGCGCAGGCATCGAGGGTGGCAAGAGCCTGTTCTCGCCTCTGGGCTGACAGAGCTTCCAGCGGCGCGCCCGGGTCAGGGAGCGCTGCCAGGGCCTGTAGAGCCTGGAGCAGGATGTCGGCGGTGATGGTCGTGTTCGCATCGAGGCATGGCATCCCCGCGTCGGCGGCCAGTTGGGCGATCTTGGGGTCAATGGCGACGCCGATGAACGGCAGGCGCATCTGCGCGGCGATGATACAGGCATGCAGTCGCATCGAGAGCAGCAGATCGAGAGTCGGCAGCAGTTCTGAGAACGGCTGTTCCGGCTTCAGGCAGACGGGGGCGGGCAGATGCGGTGTGGTGTGCCACAGTTCTTCGTCTTCGCCGGTTCTGAGGCTGATGGGAATGATTTGTACCGGTCGCCCCGGCAGCGTAAAAGCCTGCAACAGGGAAAGCAGGGCGCCGGATACCGGATGTCCACCCCGAAGAACCACGCCGATACGCAGAGGACGATGTGGATCGTCCAGAGTGATGGCAGCAGGAAGCCGCTGTTTCTGCGGGTGAAGAGCGAAGACGAGATCGGCCGTGACGGTCGTGGAAAGCGCGGGGAATGCCAGGCCGGAGAAGGCACGGCCGGCAGACACGTCGCGGACGGAAAGGTGGTCGGCATACTCGCAGAGCAGCCGGGCAACCACGGCCAGCAGAGGCGCAAAGAGATCGGGCCAGAACGGAGGCTTCGGTGGTGCCCAGGGGCCGAACCCCTGTGACGGCATGAGCAGACGAGCCCCGAAGATGCGGGCGAACAGCAGGAGTCCGACATAATACAGAAGGCTGAACGGACTGGTCGCCGACTGTAATACCCCACCGCCGGGAACGACGACGACGCGGGCTTCTGCCAGCCGCTCCAGCACCTGAAACAGATCGGAACGGGGGAGCAGAGTCACTCCCGGCATGATGTCCGCGGGTGCGGCCTTTTGTTGCGACAGCAGATACCATCGGGTTTCGGGGTGCCGCCGACGCATGTGATCGGTGAAAACCCTCCAGAGAAGCTCGTCCCCCAGATTGCCGAACCCGAAGTACCCGATGAGTACGCCGTGATTCTGCTTGTGAAGCGCAAAATACAGAAGCCGTAACAGAATGAGCGAGGCGCCGGCGATTAGCCCAAGCGAGAGTCCGAGCCACAGGCCGTGAAAACCACGTAAAAATGCCAGATACAGGGGTGAGTGAAAGTGACAGAAAGTGTTGAGGATCGAGGTCTGTCCCATCTGCATCATCAGCAGCAGCACGGGAAGCCAGGCGGTGAATCCGCCGCATCGACCCAGCAGGAAAAAGACGGCGGCCGGCCAGCCGATCAGAAACTCCTTGTTGCGGGGGCGGGCGACGAAAGCATCTTCGAACCACGTGCGAATGAGGTCTTCTGTGGCGGAAGGTTTTACCAGCGTGACGTTACCGGAGCGGACGAGGTACAGGACGATGCCCATCAGCAGCAGGGCGCCGATGCCCAGCTCGAGCCAGGTCGGATGTCGAAACAACAGCGAGACGCAGCCCGTACCGTAGCGTCGAAAGGCCCAGACGGCGATCCAGGCGAGGGGCAGCAGCAGGCTGATCTTGATGCCGCGAAACTGTTCGAAGTTCAGCAGATACTCAAAGTCACTGTGAAGCCCCGCGATCAGAATTCCGCCGAGAACGGGCGGAAGAACCAGTCTGAGAAAGAAGCGGACCGCATCGAGAACGTGCAGCCGGCCGCGGCCCGTCAGGCGATCTTCGAGGGCGGTGACCGCCCAGATGCACCCGACCGTCGCATAACCGATCGCCCCGGCGACACCGGTGACGGCAAGAAACAGACGTTTCGGCAAGACGATGAACAAAAGGGTGGAAACGATGATGGTCGCCAGACCCAGGCCGGGAGAAAACGGTCGATGACGGGAGACGGCGATCAAGAGAGCCAGCCCGAGCAGCAGAGACTGGCCGAGAGCAAGACCGGCGTAACCGCCGAGAGGCGGCATCTCGCGCCTTGGTTCCGTCAGCCTGTCCGTGCGGGAACGGGCGATGCCGAAGCCTTCGGCTCGAAGCCCCGCGACCAGGTTTTCGATATACCGAAGATTGCTGGAAAGCAGGTCGCCGGACAAATGCTTGCGATTTTCGAAGAAGCATCGCACATACAGCATCTTGAGGCGCCGCTCGCGCACGGCTCGGCGCCAGCGGGCGACGGCCCGGTCAGGCGTGTAGTTCTCGTCGAGCTCGCGGCGGCCGATGCTGTGAACTCGCACTACCGGTGCAGAAGAGCCGAGCTGGGCGAGAAGTTCACCCATGCCGGCCTGGTCGAGAAACTCGACAACCCCGACGCGGTATCGCGTGCGACGCAGTTCGGCGACCACAGTCGGCAGCGAGCCGCGATGCCCCAGGACTTCTTCGTCGGCGAACAGCAGAGCGGATGTTCTTTCCGGGGAGGGAAACTCTTGAAACAGTCGATGAATGGTGCCGCTGCCGAGCCGTGGCACGTTATAGGGCCGGGCAACGACGCCGAGATTGGCTTCGTAGGCCTGTTCCAGAGCCTGACTGGAGAAGCCCAGACCGAAACGACCGCGGAAATCCGCGCCGGATCGGTGAATCAGCAACAGGTGGGTTCCGGCTCTCTGCACGGCAAGTCGCCCGGCCTTCTCGGCAATATGACGCTCGATGCGGTCAAGCAGGCCCAGATCGCGCGAGTAGGCCCAGATCGAGCCGGGAATCGGTTCCTGACGCGGCACAAAGTCGGCGATCTCGGCGGAAAGAGAGGCATGTCGCTCAAGAGCACGATCGAGTTCGTAGTTGCTCCAGAGAAGGATGCGGCCTTCAGAAGCCAGGGAATCCAGGGTGTCTTCCGCGATGCCGACCGAACTGATGCCGAGGCCGGAAACCTTACGCAGCAATTGCGGAACCGGGACGCCTTCCTCGCGGCTCAATCGGCGGATCTCGTCCAGATCCATGACCGTTTCGACGAAACGGTCGCGGCTTTCGATCTCGAGTCGTAGACGGCAGCGCTGCGCGGCAATGAACAGCCCGGGCAAAAGCAGCATTGCCGCCAGAAGGCGGCCGAGACGAGATCGTACAAATGTCATGACGCGAGTCTGGTTACTTGCGTGGGCGCAGCCCCTGAGCCAGCAGCCGGCAGATTGCCTGGGCTTCGAGCTGCAGATCACCGGTATCAGGCACCAGAATCAGATGCAGCTGAGGCAGCGATGCCCCGGCGGGAATCTCCTTCCCGTCCGTGAGGTCGAGGAGAGCTTTCCCTTTGGGGGCGACGAAACGGCATTTCCCTGAACGCAGAACGAGCAGAGCACCCTGCTGTAACGGCAGCTTCTGACCTCCCGGCACGACGAGTGAGTGAAACCGGAAAAACTGGTCGAGATAGCTTTTAGAGACCAGCGGGTCGGCCGTCGTGCCTGGATCCTGGCCGAGAACCGGTGCAGGGAGGCTGCAGAAAAGCGTCAGCGACGCCAGTGACAGAAACAGAAACGCAAGAAACCGGCGATGAGTGTTGATCATAGCGGCAGCATTGTACCAAGCCCCTCCGCTGAGAGCAAGCCGTGGTTTTCAGGTGTTTAACGGACAATGATAATGTCAGTGGTTCACGGGACAGTGAAAATGTCAGGGTATGGAAGAAATCACATTGAGTCCCAAAGCTATCGACAGGTTATATTTCTTGAAGCAGGTGATTGCTGATCAACGCCCGGTTCAGGTCGCGGCAAAAGCCGTGACGCTGCCTGAGCGACAGGACTGCCGCTGATTGGGGAGGTCTTGAGAGGAAGTGTCTGCCGGGCTTTCGAGGATCAGGAGCAGGCTTCGGGGAGAATGTCGCGGCTGCGGGCAAACCGGGTGTGATAGATGAAAACGCGGTCGCCAAGCTGCAGCGCGTCGCCGTCATGCAATACGTGATACCGGAAACGGCAGGTGCCGATGATAACCGGCACGTTCTCGTCGAGTGCTTCGACGGTATGCAGACCGTCCTTTTCCGAAATCAGCAGCCACTGATCGGGGCCGGTGTCGAGCGGGAGATCGCACAGGTCATCAGAGCCGATGACGAAGTCTTCATTCTCGAGAAGAAACTGACGGCGCAGAGTCCGAGGTGAAAACTCCTCAAGCCAGCTTTCCTTGAGCAGATCAAGGGCAAGAGACAGGGTCAGGCCGGCGCACAGGCCGAGCCAAAGCGAGCCGGCCCAGTTGAGATCGCGGGTAAGAAAAAAGAAGTCCAGTGCCAGGCCGCCGAAGAGAAAGCCCGGAATCAGCCCGATGAACGCGCGACAACCGGACAGCGGATTACCGATGATCAGCGCGCGTGAAACCGCGACCGATACGGCAAAGAGGCTCCACCAGAGGGCGCGACGCAAAAGATACGGCATGAGTGCGCCCACGTGAAACGTGTCGATGGTCAGAGAATAGAGAACCCCGGCGGTCATGGGAATGGCCAGCCCGATGGCGGCAGCTGAGCCGAAGGTTTCAATGGCTCGGCGTGGCCGATGATCGAGAAGCAGGGTCGGCAGAGCGCGGCCCAGACCGAGAAAGAGAGATGAAAAAACTCCGCAGGTCAGAACGGTAGCCAGAAAATTCTCGCCGAATGACCACGGAATGCCGGAGCGAAAGCTGAGCCACGCGGCGTGGCCGGCCATCGCTCCGGCACCGAGGTTGATCAGCAGTTGAAGAAAGTTCAATCCTGAATCGTTTCCACCAGGGTCAACTGGGAGACGAAATAGATGCCGTAGGCTTCCGTGATCTCTTTCTCCGTGATGGCGGTGTTGACGTCTTCCTGGAACCGCTTGCGATCACGGATGATGGTCAGAATGTCGCGCGGATGAACGGTGCGCAGACCGCGTTTGTCGCGTTTGTACAAGGTCGTGATGAAGGCGATATTTGCTGGATCGAATTTCAAGCCGACCTTTTCGGCATAGGTCTTCCAGAGGTCGGTGTATTCCTCGGGGGTGGGATTGCGGACGTTGATCTTATAAGGGAGACGTCGCAAGAACGCGTCATCAACGATTTTCATCGGGTCAAGGTTTGTACTGAAGAGGACGATTTCATCCGTCAGCACTTCCATGCGCTGGCCGCCGAGCACCAGAAAGTCGACCTTGTTTTCGAGTGGAATGATGAAGCGATTGAAGATTTCCTCGACTTCGCAGCGCTGACGACCAAGGTCGTCGATGAGGAAGACGCCGCCGTTGGCCTTGACCTGAGGCGGGGCGTCGAAGCAGCCGAACTTCTTGTTGTATTTGACTTCGAGGTCTTCGAGCGTGAGTTCACCGCCGGCGATGATCATCGGGGGCTGAACCACGATGTAGCGCTGATCGTACCCCTCGAGATCGATGCTTTCGATCGGTATGTGACAGCTCGGGTCGAAAATGCGTACCAGTTGGTTGCCAACGTCAACCGCATAGGGAATGACCATTGGCGGCAACAGTTTGACAACGCTGGAACACAGATAGGTTTTACCGTTACCGGGAAAGCCGTAGACAAACGCGGGCTTGCGGGCGCAAACCGCCTGGCCGATCTGAAAAAGAACATCCTTGTAGCCGAGGTAGTGACCGAACTTTTCCTGCAGAACCTTGAAGTTGATGTTGAATCCGGATTTGTTCGCGGCCAGGATGGCCTTGGTAACTCTGGTGTATTCATCGAAGCCGACGGGGGCCGGTCCGAGGTAGGTATCCTGTTCGTAGATCTGCTTGGCCCGTTCCGTGCCTTTCGGATACAGACCATACTGATAGTCCGATCCGACGCCGGTGCCGCCGACCATGCCGACGAATTCCTGCTGCTTGAGATCGTTGATGATCTTCTGTATGATCTCCTGGCGGATCTTGAGAGTCTTGGCGATCTGCCTCGGCGTCTTCTTGCCGTGAACGTACAGTTCCTTCATGATCAGGTTGGTGATGATCTCGAGGTCGACCTTCAGATCGATCATCGATTCGGGTTCTTTGGGAATGATGGTTTTGAAATCAACGGCGGACATGTGTTTCCTCCTCACGACATCTGATTGAATGGAAGCATGGTACCAACTTTGTCGGTCTATTGCAATGAAGGAGCGAAACCTCTCCGGGTGGCATTTTGCGCGCGCAGGAAGCCGTGATAACAGGAGGAAAATGAGATGAAACCGGGTTGTCTTATTCTGCTGGCCGGTGATTCGCGACGCATGGGAACGCCCAAGCAGCATGTCCGGCTGGCGGGTCGCAGCTTTCTCGAACATGTCTGGGAACGCCTGGCCTGCGTTCGTGACCGACTCGATCGTATCGTCATGGTCGGTCGGTCTGGAGATGAGGCCGGGATTCGGTGTGCCGCCGCACACGATGCCGTCTGGGTCGAGAATCCTCACCCGGAAGACGGTCCGTTGAGTTCGATCAGATGCGGATTGTCGGGACTCGCTGAGGCGGTCGGGTTTCTGTTGTGGCCGATCGACCACCCGTTGCCGGGCGTGCCGGTCGTGCGTGAGATTCTCGAGCAGGCCGCACAAACACCAGACCGTATCGTGGTACCATCCGTCGGCGGTCGTCGCGGACATCCGACGCATTTTCCCGCGTGGGCGCGCGACGAGCTTTTGAACGCACCGCTCGAGGCCGGAGCCCGCTGGGTGTTGCAGCGTCACCCCGACCGCATTACGCATGTCGAGACTGATGATCGATGGGTAAGAGAGAATCTCAACACCCCGGAACTGCTGGCTGAGGCAGAGATTCTGTTGCGTACAAGAGCGAATTCTGAAAAAGACTCTTGTGTACCGCCGGACCCGACGGTAAAATACCGCACCTGATTCCACCCCTGAAGGAGCCGCCATGCCCATTGATGAAATCGAAGTCGCCGGGGCGTCGTTTTCCTGTACCTGTCATAACTTCAAGGTCGAGAGCATCAATCCGCTGTTCAAGCGGCTCGCCGTTGAGGAAGAAGTATTCGACCTTGGGGCTGAAAAGGCTGGTTTTCATGATCTCGATTCGAATGGCAAGATCATTCGCGGCTGGTATTCTCAGGTGGTGCCTTTCGAGGTCGAACACCTGACCGACGGGATGGTGACCAAGACGCTGCTCAAGCGCGTCGAGAGTTGCGAGTTCTTTGCCGTGAACGGGGTGTTGTTCGCGACCGGCAAGCAGGCGCCGCAGAAGGCGATGGCGCAGACCATGACGGCTCTTTCCGGGTTCGGCGTCACGCCGTTTGAGTTCGAGTTCACGCAGATGAGTCAGTTTCAGGAGCGGCTTTCGATGCTCAAGGCCATCGTGCTGACCAACCCGAAGGATCGGGAAGTGCGTCGGGCGCGTCTGGCCGGTCGCATCGAGAACTACTCGACCTATAACGTCATCGATCCGCGCAATCACGGGATCGACAGCGTATCAGGGCTGATCGACGGTCCGCTGGGGCCGATGACGCTGACGGTCTCGACCAAAGGAAAGATTCGCCTCAACGTTCGCAAAGGATTTCTGCTGACCATCGATTGCCTCAAGTGGGTGCTGGCGATGGTGCGCGACGAGAAGCCGCCCGCCATGCCGCAGCTTCCCGCCAGCGCTTTCAAGTCGAAGAACACCGAGAAGATCGACGATCTCGGCGACGACGAGTAAACTCCGAGCATCCGGGCGATGCCGTGAAGGCTTGCCGCGGCCCGGCTTCCGTATTCTTGCATTGTGGAAGGGGCTGCGGTAGGCTCTTCTGAGAACGGATTTCAGCGTATTCATCGCGGAGGCGTCCCATGCTCAAACGAAAACTATCGACCCTGCTGGTGTGCCTGGCGCTGCTCAGTGTTCCTGCGGCCGTTATTGGTAAAAAGGGTGAAGGCGAAAAGTCGACAAATTCTGCTGATGCCGTTGTGTCCACCGGTCGCAGCGAGTTCGGCACGCCTGTGGAGGTCACCGTTGCCGGGGTTGCTGAACCATCAGGAGTCACCTGGCATCGGGCTCTCGGGCGCCTGCTCGTTATCGGCGATGAAGGAAGTCTGACGGCGGTAACCCGCGCGGGGAAAAAGGACTGGACCGTGTATGGGCTGGGCGACCTTGAAGATGTTGCCGTTGATGAAGGCTCCGGGCTGATTCTTCTGCTTTCGGAGCAATCGTCGAAGATCCTGGTGTTTGACCCGCAGACACGCAAGACGGTCGGCACCTGGAAGCTTGATCGGGCTGGTCTGCTGGGTCGCGAGCCGTCTGAAAACAACAGCGGCTTCGAAGGGCTGGCGGTCAACCCCGGCCCCTCGAAAGACGGTAAGTTGACGCTGTATTTGACGCACCAGGCCAAACCGGCCATGCTCGTGGCAGTCAGGGTGCCGCTGGTGCGCGGCTCGCAAACCATCTCTGCGCAGCATGTACAAGACAGCTTTTCCTGGAAAGGCTATTCCGACCTGACCGCGGTTACCTGTGTTCCCGGGTCGTCGCAGATTCTGGTTCTGTCGGAAAAGTATGACAGCCTGCTTCTGGTCGATCCGGCCGGGCGGCTCAACCGGGTCTTTACGGTGGGCGGCCGACAGCAGGAAGGGGTCTGCTTCGATGACGAGGGAACACTCTGGATCGCCGATGATCGGGCAGCCTTGCTCAGATACGATGGGGCTCTCAGAAAACTGCGACCTGGACGCTGACGTCGCCGGGAATGGCGCGGCAGCGCGAGAGACAGGCGTCTACGGCGTCTACGACTGGCTTTCGAGTTTGATGATGGCCGTCTTGATGACCTGAATGACGGCGGGGTCTGTTTCCGTTTTCAGTGCCTGACGAAGGCTGTGCAATCCGGCGATGGCGAATTCGTGGATATCACCGAGGATGTGCGCGACCGCCTCGCGGACCAGAGGGTCCGGGTTGTTGAGTTCCTTTTCGAGCTGCAGGGCCGCATCTGAGCCCATCTGTCTCAGCACATCCGCCATGATCCAACGCACGGATCGGGTGGTGCGGCCGAGATGAATCACCATGTCGGGAATTGCTGCGGGGCCGATTTGCCCGAGAGACTTGGCTGCCAGCCAGGCAACTCCCGTGTTCGCATGCTCAAGGGCCTTGACCAGAAAGGGAACGGCTCGCGCTCCGTGTTGCACGAGAGCGGCCGCGGCTGCACATCGGTGATGCACGTTGGCGTCGCTGAGCAGATCGATCAGGCCGGGAATCGCATCGAGACCGAATTTCGGCAAAGCCGCCGCCGCGCCCTCGCGTTCGACGCCGGTTTGCCGCAGCGCATCGAGAAGCGTCGGCAGCACGACCGGGCCGATCTGTTCAAGAATGTCGGTAACCAGGAAGCGCACTTCCGAATCTGAGTGATTCAGGAGAGGCATCAGATGAGAAATAGACGGAGGACCGATTCGTACTAATACCGATGCGGCCGACTGACGCAGCCTCAGATCTGACAGGAGCGGCAGCAGGACCGGGACTGCCGGTTCGCCTTCGATGGCCATGGTGGTTTGTACGAATTCGGAAATGAAAGGATCGCGATCGGACAGCAGTCGGGCCAGTATGGGAAGAGCGGGTGCACCGATGCGTCCGAGGGCGGTAACGACGGTGCGGCGAAGCAGCTCGTCGGCGGTGACCAATCGACGTTCGAGCGCATCGATGACACTGCGCCGCTGCACGCGGAGACGACCGGCCACCATGACGGCGGCGCGCACGACCAGCGCCGCGTCGTCATTGATGGAAAGGGCGAGAACCTCGCTGACATCACGTCCGAGTTCTGACCAACGCGGCAGTTCGAGAACCGCCATCTCTCGCAACGAGGGGAGAGGCGCATACAAAGACTCGAGAAACGCCTGCCAGCTGTCCTCCGAAACCACGGGTGGTTCCGGAGGACGGTTGGTTGTCGTGACAGACGTTTCGGACATCGAGGATCAGTAGACGATCAGCTCTTGCCGCCGGTCAGGTTGAAGACGTTGTTCAGCACCGAGCCTTCTTCCTTACCGCCGCCCTGTTGCCGTGATGCGGCAAAGATGCGGGTGGCGAGGCGCGAGAACGGAATCGACTGGAGCCAGACGCGGCCGGGGCCGGTCAGGGTGGCAAAGAACAGACCTTCGCCGCCGAAGAGCATCGATTTGACGCCCTTGACCATCTGGATGTCGAAGTTCACGGACGGTGTGTAGGCCACGACGCAGCCGGTGTCGATTTTGAGCGTCTGTCCGGCTTCGAGCTGGCGGGTGAGAATGGTGCCGCCGGCGTGGCAGAACACCATGCCGTCGCCTTCAAGTTTTTGCATGATGAAGCCTTCACCGCCGAACAGGCCGACGCCGAGCTTCTTCTGCAGATGCATGCCGACGGAAACCCCACGCGCGCCCGCAAGAAAGGCCTCTTTTTGACAGATGAGTGAGCCGCCGAGGTCGCGCAGGTTAACCGCAATGATTTTGCCCGGATATGGGGCGGCAAAGGCAACCTTGGCCTTGCCGGAGGTGCCCTTGTGGGTGAACATGGTCATGAACAGGCTTTCGCCGGTCAGAATGCGTTTTCCGGCGCTTTTGATCGCGCCCCACCAGCTGCTGCTCTCTTCGGCCGCCTGAGCACTGCCGTCGCCGAAGATGGTTTCCATTTCAACAACGCTGTCCATGTACATCATGGCGCCTGCTTCCGCGATCGCCGACTCGCCCGGGTCGAGTTCGATCTCGACAAACTGCATGTCTTCACCGTAGATGTCGAAGTCGATCTCGTCTGACTTTCCTTTGGCATGCGTTTCGCCGCTTGGAATGGTGGGGAACTCGAGGCTGGTGAACAGATGCCCCTGAAATTCGGGAATCTCTTCGAGCGTTGCCCAGGTCTTGGTAACCCCTTGCGCAAAGGCCAGCGTGTCTTTGGTTGCTGCGCCTCTTTTCAATTTACCGACCACTGCCTCGAAACTCATCGGCCCCTGCGGTTGCCCCGCGACCGCCAAATACCACTGATTCGTGGAAGCCATGCTCTCTCTCCTCTGTTGAAATGTTACGACCGCATCATACTATCACAAATGAATCATGATGAGTTACCCGGCCAGAAAACCGCCAGGGTCATTTCGTTCTCTCGAAACTCTGTTTTTCCGCCGGCATCGCTCAACGTTCACCATTGCGGCAGGGAGTGCTCTCTCGTCTCGAGATCGAGGCTGAAACCTTGTCGACTTCGCATCCATGCGAAGACGACGAGGCTGAATCGCCTCCTGCGATCCGGCAGCCTGCTCTCGGACTTCGTTCGCCCCTTGTCGAACGGCTCACAAGTTTCGCTCTTGCCACGGAAAAACGAAGGAGAAGGAAATGACCCTGGAAAACCGCTGGGTAGTGGAAAATCTGTTCCGACTCAACTGACCTTGCGGTTCACACCTCTTCGTAGGGGTAGCAGACGGTGATGATGCGTGGGGTTTCGGCGTCTTTCACCAGTACTTTGATGTAGTCGCCGTTGAAGCGGGGGCCGACGATGGCGAGTTTCTCTCCGTCGCGCTCGTTCCAGCGTTTGACGACGCGGCCGCGCTGAATGGCCTCGGGAACCTGTCGGATGTAAATATCGCGGGCCAGCATCTGCTGATACGCGTGCTGCGTAAACTGGAACTGCCCCTGCTGAATCTTTTCAATGATGTTTCGTCGGCCCATGGGACGCCTCCCCGGTGGTCACAAAATGTCACTGACGGGAAAAGTGTAGCAAACCCTGGGTGCTCACGACAAGATGCACGACGAGCTGTGGTGAAGCGCGTGTTTGCCTGAAAACTCGTGTGCATGAGCGAGCGTCCGACCGCTTCTCGAGTGTCGCGTGCGACTCGCTGCCTGGTGCGGAACTCCTCCCTGCATTCACATGCATCAACGGCGAACAACCGGAAGCGCAAGTCCTGGATCAGTTTCTGACGAGCGGCTCAGGCGGTGGCGATCATTTTTCGAGTCGCGGCAGGTGTTTCTGCATCCAGGCCACGGCATCATCGAACAGCGTATACGCCACGGGCGTCAACAGAAGCGTGATCAGCAGGCACAGAGACTGCCCGCCGACGATGACGGTCGCAAGTGTTGCGCGAACGGCCGCACCGGGGCCGGTTCCCATCGCCATGGGCAGCATGCCGATGACCAGGGTGATCGTGGTCATCAGAATGGGGCGCAGACGGGCGTGATTGGCCTCGACGACTGCCTGGTCGCGCGGCACTCCTTTCTCGCGCAGCGTGTTCGTGTAATCGATCTGTAGAATGGCGTTTTTCTTGACGATGCCGAACAGCATGAAGACGCCCAGACCGGAAAACACGTTCAGCGAGCTGTCGGTCAGCAGCAGAGACAGAATGGCGAAGGGCACCGACAGAGGGAGTGACAGCATGATGGTGACCGGGTGCAGGAAACTCTCGAACTGCGAGGCGAGAATCATGTACATGAAGACGGCGCTGAGCAGGAAGGCGATACCGAAGCCGCGCTTGGTACGTTCCATTTCGCGGCCGCGTCCGGTAAATCCGAACGTGTAGGCGGCAGGCATTTTCTGAGCTTTCGCGCATTCCAGCAGAAAGGTGTTGGCATCTCCCAGACCGGCTTTGGGAGCCAGATTGGCGTAGACGGTGATCGCACGCTGACGGTCCTGACGATCGATCTGGGCGGGTCCGGTTCCGCTTCTGATCGAGGCGATGGCATCGAGGCGCACCATGGAGCCGTTCGTCGTCGGAAACAGCAGCCCGGCGATCGATTCGGGGTTGATGCGATCTTCGGTGCGCAATCGCACACGTACTTCGTAGAGTTCTTCGCCTTCCTTGTAACGCGTGATCTGATCCTTGCCGCCGACCAGAGTGCGCAACCCGGCGGCAACTTGTTCCATCTTCACCCCCAGCCGATGAGCCCGCTCTCGATCAAAGACAACTTGTACTTCCGGCTTGCCTTCGATGAACGATGAGTCGACGTTGGCAAACAGCGGGTTCTTGCGCATACGCGCCATGATGTCACTGACCCAGGTGTTGATCGCGTTGAAATCGGGCCCGCGGATGTACATCTGCGTGTCATAGTTTTTCGCTCCCGAGATGCCGCCGATGGCTTGCACAGCCGGGCGCAGGCTCGAATACTCGGACATGATGCGGCGAGCCTCGGTCATGGAATCGAAGATCGTGAAGTCCCGTTCCTTCAGGTCCTTCAGTTGAACGTAGATCTGCGCGTCATTGACTCCGGCGAGCGAGCCTTCACCAATCGAACTGTACAAGTTCTGAACGCCCTTCAGGGTACGAATCTTCGCTTCGATTTCATCGAGCAGCATGCGAGTACCTTCGAGAGATGTGTTTTCGGGGGCGCGAAACGAAATGGTGTATTCGCCGGTGTCGTCGACGGGAACAAAATCGCTGCGGACCAGGTTTCCCATCGGCTTGAGCGCAAGCAGACAGACAACGCTCACCAGAATGATCACCCAGCGGTGATTGAGAGAAAAACGCAGCATTCGTCCGTACACGCGATCGATGATCCGATAGAACGCGGACTCCTTGCTGTGCCCGGAACCGCGAGCAAAACGATACTGAAAAAGACGGGAGCACATCATCGGCGTGAGTGTGAATGATACAAAGATGGAAATGATGATGGAAAAAGCGATCGTCAGACCGAAGTTGTTGAGAAACCGCCCGATGATTCCCTGCATGAAGGCTACCGGCACGAAGATGACCGCGAGGGACAGTGAGGTCGCGAGTACCGCCAGGGCGATCTCGGAAGTCGCTTCGGAAGCCGCGGTCATGGCATCAGAACCCTTTTCTTCCATGTGGCGATAGACATTCTCGAGCACGACGATGGCGTCGTCGATGACGATGCCGACCGCCAATGTCAGACCGAGCATCGACATATTGTTGAGGGTGAACCCCATCAGTCGCATCAGCAGGAAGGTCGAGATCAGCGAAATCGGAATGGCGAGCGCGGAGATTACCGTCGACACCAGATTCTGCATGAACAGATAGACGACGGCGGAAGCCAGCAGAGCGCCGAGAAACAGATGCAGATTCAACTCGTGCAGTGACGCCTTGATGAATTGACTCTGGTCGCGAATGACGGCGAACTCGAGACCTTGAGGAAACTCCTTTGACATATCCTTCAGACGCTGCTTGATCGAATCAATGACTTGTACGGTATTCGTGCCGGACTTCTTCTGCACGACGAGCGCCAACGCCGTCTTGCCGTTCAGCCGGGCGAGAGTGCGCGCTTCCTCTTCGTAGTCGACGATCGTGCCAATGTCCTTCAGGCGCAGGGGAATGCCGTTCTGAACATGGACGATGACATCGCCGAAGGCCTCGGGAGTCTCAATGCGGCCGAGCGTGCGGAGAATACTCTCGTTCGGCCCGTTTGTGATGTTCCCGCCGGGAATGTCGATGTTCTGGCCGCGCAGGGCATCGCGAACCTGGGTGACCGAGGTTTGAAAAGCGGCGAGCTTCTTGGCGTCGAGAATGACATGAATTTCGCGCTCGCGACCGCCGACGACCTGAATGGCTCCCACGCCTTCAATGGCTTCAAGAGGTTCCTTGATCTGCTTGCGAGCGAAGTAGGTCAGCTCGCGCAAGGGCATGGCCGAGGAAAGCACGACGGTGATGACCGGAGAAGCGTCCGGATCCATCTTTTCGATGATGGGCGACTCGGTGCCTTCGGGGAGCGTCTTCAGAATGCGGGCCACGCGGTCGCGGACTTCCTGGGCGGCAACATCGATGTTCTTCTCGAGATCGAAACGCACCACGATGCGGCACTGACCGAACACGCACGACGTGGTCATGATGTCGATGCCACCCAGCGTGCTGACGGCTTCCTCGATAGGTTTGGCCAGCTGCGTTTCAATTTCTTCGGGACCGGCTCCCGGCAATACGGCGGCAATGGAGACGACGGGAAAGTCGATTTTTGGGTACAGATCGAGTCCCAGTCCGGAATACGAGAACAGCCCCAGGACTACCAGGGCCGACATGAGCATGACGGTGAAGACGGGGCGGTTGATGCAGATGTTGGCGATATTCATGGGTTGGGGTGCTTACCGAGTCTCGCCGTCCTGCAGTCGAATACGGGCAAACATCCCGGGCTTCAGGCGATAGTCCGGGTTGCCGAGCGTGATTTCAATGCGTGCGGTGCGGGTTTTCGAGTCAAGCACCGCGGGAATTCGATCGAGCACGCCGGCATACGTTTCACCGGGAAGCGCATCGACGGTAATCTGAGCGCGCATCCCCGGCTTGAGCAGCGGAACATACTGCTCGGGACATTCCGCGGCGGCAAAGAGCGGATCGATCTGCACGAGAGAATACACGGGCGTGGACGGGGTCACCCAGGCGCCCTCATCCTGAAGGCGCGCGGCGACGACGGCCGGGAAGGGGGACTCCAGACGGCAGTAGGACAACTGTAGTTTGGCGAGCTTGAGCGCAGCTTCCTGGGCGCGAATCTGTGCCCGTGTCGATTCCTTCTCTTCGGCTCGCGGCCCCTGAAAAACCAGGGCGCGGGCGTTGAGCGCGCTTTGATGCTGAGCAGCGGCGACATCCTTGCGGGCAACGGCCGCATCGAGGGCCTGTCGAGACACCGCCCCGGTGGTGAAGAGTTGCGACGTGCGCTCGAAATCGGACTGAGCGTTCTCGAGATTCGCCTTCGCCTGACGCACGGCTTCTTCAGCCTGCTGTTTCTCTTCCGGGCGTGAACCGGTTTCCTGCATGCGCAGCTTGGCCTGCAGAACGGCCAGAGCCGCCTGGCTTTGTTCCTGAGCAAGTTCCAGGTCCTGAGGTTCCAGTGACCCGATCACGCTTCCCGGAGTGGCAAGCTCGCCGGCCTGCAGATGCATCTGCCATACGCGGCCGCTGATGCGGAATCCGAGTGAGACCTTCCGGTACGGAGTCAGTTCGCCGACGAGTTCGGGTATCGTTGCTGATGTGGTAGGGGCGACTTTGCCCGCCGGGTCGATGTGAGGAAGCGAGGTGAGAGGCGTGCCGGAAATTGTTGGTGCGCCTTGATCGGCGCCCGTGAGAACGGGAGCCGTGGCACTGTCGACGCCATATGATGCTGATCCGATTCCGACAAGGATGGCGATGAACAGTGAAAGACAACGAAAGCGAGAGACGACCGGACGATGAGATGGCGATGACATCAGGGGTGACTCCTTTCCGGCAAAGCGGTCGGGTGGGGGAATGCGTCTGACAGAGAGAAGGGCAGGCCGGTGGCGCGCCGCAGGCTGAGATGCGCCAGGGTCCGGGCATACATCGCCTGGTAGTGCAGCGTGCGCGCCTGCGTGAGAGCGACCTGAGCGTCGAGGACGTCGAGCGCTGTGCGCGCACCGGCCTTGTAGGCTGATTTGGCGATTGCCAGTGCTTCCGTGGCCTGCTCGACATTTTTTTCCTGACTGCGCAGAACCTCGACGGCTTCATGCCAGGCCGAAAGCGCCTTGCGCACCTCGACGACGGCGTTCGCCTGCGCCGACGCGGCAGACAACTCCGCTTGCGTGGCAGCGGCTTGTGCTTCCTGAACCCGTGCGCGAGTCAGGCCGGAATCAAACATCGGCCAGGAGAGATTGAGTTGTGTGAAGGAGGACTGCTGATACTGATGAACCGGAGTCCGCAATCCCTTGCTGTGGTCCCAGGTCTGGGCCAGCTGGACCGTCGGCTGAAGCGCTTGACGGGCAGCCGCAACCTGATGTTTCCGGCTTCGCCAGAGTTCACGGGCAGCCGCCAGATCGGGGCGGCGTTCCTGGGCGACGATGACGGCTTCTTCCTCGGTCGGAGGCTCCGGCAGTTGCTCGGGAAAAGACCCGATCAGCGTGGGGGTCAGCTGCGGGTCAAGACCGAGCAGGTTCATCAGATCAGCCATGGAATTGGTAATCGTGGATTGTGCCTTGATCAGCGGCGGGCGGGCGGAGGCAAGTTGTACTTCGGCGCGAAGCAGGTCGAACTTCGGTGCCGACCCCGCTCTTACCAGAGCGGCCGTGTTGTCGCGGTGCGATGTGAGTTGGTCGACGGAATCAGAGGCCACACGCACCATCTGCTGGGCGAGCAACAGATCGTAGAAGAGTTTGGCCACCTGAAAATCGACATCCTGCTCGACTTTGTCGGTCTCATGGCGAGCAGCCTGCTGTGCTGCTTCGGCGGCACGCTTCTGAGAACGATAGCGCCCGAACGGGGCCACCGTGTCGGATAGAATGAGTCGATGCAGGTGCTGTTCGCGTGCGGCCAAAGGACCGGCCGGGGCGTTGTATGAGGTATCGGACCATTGGGCAGACACGGCAGGCAGCTGCCCGGCCTTCACCTGCTTGAGTCGTGCGTCAGCGGCTTCCACGCGAGCTTTTTGCGACAGCAGCGTGCGATTGTGGACCCTCGCTCTCTCGAGACATTGCTCAAGAGTAAGCGTCTCTACAGCCGATCCGCCGTCCTGCGCGCACAAGGGCGCGAGGGACGATAACATGGCCGGAATCACCAGACAGACAACCGAAAGGAATAGATGACGTGATCTCATGGTGCGGATTGACCTTTCAGGGAAGTGGATTCAGCCTGCAGCAGCTGGTTGAAGGTTTCGAGAAGTCGGACAAACTCTTTCTGATCGGTGGCAGGGAGGGGTTTCAGGCATCGGTGAAGAGCGGCCTCGAGCACGGGGGAGACCTCTTCGACCTTGCAGCGGCCTGCGGGCGTGATGGCGACGCGAATTCGCCGCCGATCTCTTGGCGATCGCCGCATTTCGATGAGTTTCAGGCCGACCAGACGGCGCAGCAGACCGGTGATGTTTCCGGGGGTGACGATCAGACGATGACTGAGTTCGGTCGGTGTCAGGGGGCCGGCCAGCGCGAGATGGCGTAGAATGCCGAACTGCGGACCCGTCAGTCCGCGCGGCTCGATCTGCGAACGCAGCAGCCGCAACAACTGGTGAAAACACTGCATGAGCTGTTGCCCGATGGTAACCGCAATGGTCGACATGAATCATTTATTCCTAAATAGTTGAAGTATAAAGTAATTATGATACTAGCAAGTATTGTCCGTTGTATCAAGTTCAGGGAGCCGATTTTCAGAACCTGCGCCTTCGAACCGAACGTACGGTATACTGACGCACCTTCCAGTCAGGAGACGAAGAGATGAACTCGGGAAAACTCACCGTGATTGTCGGCCCGATGTTTTCGGGCAAGACAGAAGAACTGCTACGCCGTGTGCGGATATCGTTTGTCGAAATCTACGCGCTCGGTCGCAAAAAGCATCAGGTCTTCAAACCCGCGCTCGATGACCGGTACGATGCCTCACGCATCGTGTCGCACACGCAGGCGAAGGTCGACGCGCGGGCCGTTCGCCATCCCGGCGAAATTCTGGCCTTGCTGCGCGGCGACGAAAAGGCCGTCTTTGTCGACGAAATACAGTTCCTCGACCTGTCCTTGCGCGAGGTCATTCTGACGCTGATCGAGCGAGGCGTGAACGTCTACTGCTCAGGTCTCGATCTGGATTTCCGCAACCAGCCGTTTCCGACGACGATGGCGTTGATGGCCCACGCCGATGAAGTGCTGAAGAAGCGGGCTGTATGCCACGAGTGCGGTGAATATGCCGGAACGTTATCGCACAAGCTGGTGCAGGATCAGCAGGTGATCGACGTCGGCGGTGACGACAAGTACATCGCCACCTGCCGTACCTGTTATCGGAGGCTGCATCAGGCGTCCTGAGAGGATGACAGTGGGAAGAAATCTGATACGTCGCCTGACGGCTTTTTCCGAGTGGTCTCGCCCGGTCAAAGCGTTCGTCGGATTGCTGTTGTTGCTGTTTATTCCGCTGCTGTTGCTGCGAAAGTTACTGGGTGCGGCGGTCAGTCTTGATGAAGCCAAGATTCGCGAAGATTTCCAGCAACGCATTCAGCTTGAGATGCAGAGCTTTCTCGGCGATGCCACACCGGAAGATCAGATCAAGAGTGCTTTCAATGAGGTGCTCGAACGGTTTCCCGTCGCATCGGGCACCATCATCGACGAAACCTGGCTCAAAGGTTTTTTGCCGGCATTGAAGCGGGAAATTCCGTTTGAGCCGCTCGATCTCTGGATATTCGGCCCCGATCTCAAAAATCTGCATATCGAGGGCACGCCGTTACATATGCGGGAAAAGGTGCGCTGGATCTTTGCCGCGTTACATCGTGGTTTGTATTCCGTCAGTCGCACGGATGAAAACTTCCGAAAAACCATTGCTGCCAATCAAGGGTTGAACGAGTATCAGAGCCGCCAGTTTGTCGAGGCGATCAACGAGGGTGGTCAATTGTCTGAACGTGCGAAGTCGTTCGCCACGGAACTCTGGAGCGAACGCGAGAATCTGAACAAAATGATGCAGGACGTCGATGCCGGACATGGTGACCGATTGCGCTGCGGTTTGATGTGGCCGATTCTGACCGCCGCGGGCCGAACGATTTTGCTGGTCGCGATTTTGCGGGATAAAGCGACCGGTCGACCCCGGGGGGGCGTGGTTCTGACCATTCCGGAGAATCGCATCATGCCGGCCTGGTATTTCAGTCGTGCCCGTCAGGATCGTCGCGATCAGGCGATCAGAAGGCGATGGGCGAAGTCATCACCCCGGCGACCTGAGCGTGTCTGGCTCCCGAACTATGCGGGGCTGGCCTGGGTGGATGTCGCTCGTCATCATCCCGAAGTGCATCTGATCACCTTCGTCCCGCCCTCTCTTTTGAGCGTGCCGATCAAACGCTATCTTCCCTGGGTCGATTTCCTGTTGGCGTTCTTTTTCCTGGCGAGTCTGCTGCTGATATGGCGCGGGCAGTCGTTTGAGAATATCGTTTCGTTGCGCATTTACGGCCAGCTGAACGTCGCACTGGCCGTCAGCGCCCTGCTGCCTCTGATCGGGTTCGTTCTCGTGGCCTGGGCGTATGCCTCGTTTCACTATTCCTTCGGCCGCGATCAACTGCAAAAACAGCTTGAGTGGAGGTTGAACACCATCGATCAGCGGTATCGCAGTTTCACCGAAAAACAACTGGCCAAATACCGTCAGATCAGGGAATGGGTCGCCAGGCATGCGGCTGAGCCGGAATTGGTTCGTGATCGGCTGGATACGCTGACGATGGATCGAGAGATTCAGGGGTTTTTCATCATCACGGCCGGAGGAAAACTGATTCGCAACGATACGAAGGAAGACCGGTTGCTGCAATCCATCTTCAAGGGTATCGCCTTCAAACTGTTCAAGAGTCTGCGTCTCGAGACGGCGGGAGCGAAGAGTGTGGCCGATCTGGCGGAAGCGGCCATGGGTGATGATCTGTTCAAACTGCTGATGGCGCAGTCGCTTGCGGAATTCATGGTCTCGCTGGATCGGTTCTTTCTTCTGTCGACGGGTGACCGTGAACCGATGGTTTTCTACATTGACATTCTGTATCGCGATCGAGAGAAAAAGCAGCCGGCCGGGGTCATCGTTCTCATGCAGAGCGTGTATAACAATCTGCCGAGGTTTATCAAACAGGATCTCCTACAAGACACGGATACCAGGCGTTCGATCGGCCTGGACACTCTCAAGGTGGTGCGCAAAGAAGGGCAGACGCTCAAGGTATTCCCTGAAGGCACGATTCTCTCAACCCTTGAACGGGATGTGCATAATCTGGCGGTTGACGTCAAGGGGGCGGTTGTGCGGGATTATCTCGACTCTTCCGACCCGTGGATCATCGGGGCGCGAAGGATCTCGACCTATCATTATGTCGTCGTGGCCGGTCTGGACGGCCGCCCGTTGTTGCGCTCCAACCACCTGATCATCTGGGGACTGTCGCTGCTTGTCGGGTATGCTCTGCTGGTCCTTTCGGGGGTGACGCGTTTCCTCAGCGGTCGGTTTGCCGCTCCATTGCTCGAATTGCGCTCGGCGGCGGAAGCGGTCGGCCATCGCGACTACTCGGTTCGGGTCGCCATGGATTCGCGCGATGAGTTCGGCGAACTGGGTGAGGCCTTCAATCGTATGGCCCAGGGTTTGTACGAACGTGAGCAGATGAGCCGCTTCGTCTCGGGTGATGTGCTCGAAGCGGTGAAGAAGGAGAATGTCACGGAACACGCCGAGAGGGCGGAAGTCACGATTCTCTTCTCGGACATTCGAGGTTTCACGAGTCTGTCCGAACGTTTCGAGCCCGAGGTCATCGTGACCATGCTCAACGATTATTTCACGGTGATGGAATCCTGCATCGTCGAGCAGGGCGGCATTATCGACAAATACGTCGGCGATGCGATCATGGCGGTGTTTCGCGACCGCGCCGGACAACCGCCGCACTGGTGGCGGGCGGCACGATCTGCGCTCGACATGCGCGAGGCACTGTTTCGTTTCAATCATGATCGGCAGATGCAGGGGTTGTTCACGGTTGCCAACGGGATCGGCATCAATACCGGCGAAGTGATTTCCGGGCGGGTCGGCTCGCGCATCGGGCGCCTGGATTTCACGGTCATCGGCGACGCGGTGAATCTGGCCGCGCGCCTTGAGTCCGAGTCGAAGCGGGCGATGCGTTCGCACATTCTCATTTCTCCGGCCACACGTGATCGTCTTGGTGCTCATGCCGGGACCGCCTTTCTCGACGAAGTGACCGTGAAGGGAAAAGAAAAACCCGTGGCTTTGTACGAGCTGCTGAATCTGCAGGCATTTACGGAGAAGCGAACTTGAGCGATCAGAAAACGGCGGATGTCAGACTGCCCGGTCCGATTCAGGTGATTCTGCTGGTCGGACTGCCGCCGGCCCTGCTTCTGGCAATCGGGTGGTACGGTATTCTGCTGACCGAAGAACGACGAGAGCGTGAAGCCTTGCAGGAACTGACTCGCAATCTGCAGCAACTCGGACAAACGTGTGCGCCGGCCTACTTCTTTCCGCGAGAGTGGGGAGCGCTGTTCGAGGAACTGCAGCGGCTGGGTCATGATGAGCGGGATTTGCGGCAGGCCGTCGAGACATGGAAACGGAAAACACGTCTGGAGATCGAAGCGTATCGTTTTCCGGCTTCCGGCTCGATGCAGTTGTTGACGCCGGAATCGAGCCGAGCTGTGAGTGTGATGGGCGATTTCTGGCACTTTCTCCGAAACGGGCGTGACGAATTCAAATACCATTTTTATGCGGCACCCCAGGTGCGTACTCTTTTCGGCTGTGTCTTCGCCTACGATGATTGTGTGGCTCATCGCGGTGAAGTCATCAGGATCTCGCCGAACGGCACCCCCGGCTATCTCTATTGGAACGTGACCAATACGGGCGACTGGGGGGGCGTGATTTTCATCGTCTGGGAGGTTCCGCCCCTGCAGGCATTGGCTGAGAGACTCCGCCGGAATATTCTGGCTCCCGATGTTCAGCTGGTGTTCCAGAAAGCTGATGAGACACTCTTTCTCCGCCGTCCCACGACCAGGACCCTGGAATCGGGAATCTCGGTCGACGATCATGCCTGGACCTCGTTTCGTATCGATGAACAGCGGCTGTTTGCCGGTATTCCGCGTTCGAGTCTGCGACTTGCCTTTGAACGGCGGTTGCTGCCAGGGCTTGCCGCCGCGATCGGAGTTGTCCTGGTGCTGGTCTGGTGGCGTCAGCGCCGCACGGTCGGGCGATTTCTGTCGATCAGATGGAAGCTGACCGGGCTGTTCCTGTACGCGCTCGCGTTGCCCTTGACCGGGGTCGGCATGCTCGGCACTCGCCTGCTGCACGATCGAGAGCAGGTGATGAGTCTCGAAGCGATGCAGGCGGCCCAGGAATATCTGGCCAGTCTCGACAGCGATTTCCTGCAGGAGCACGAAAAGCTTCTGCAACGATTTCGAGCGATTCGTGATGACCCCCTGATGCGAGAGGATATGGCCGCTTTGCGCGGGAAAGTGGTCGACCTGGGGCGTCAGAAGCTGATTAACTGGCTGGAAGTGCGGGATGTCCGGGGCAACATTCTGATGACGACGGAAGACCCGAAGTTGACGGCGCAGATCGGACTCATGGCTCGCGGAATGTCTCGCCACACGATTGATCGACATCTTTCCGAGCGTCTGGGAGGCGTTCCAGAGAAGCTGCCGACTCCTGATGAGATCATGGTTCAGGGGGTTATGCAGAGTCCGGTCATGGGCTGGGCGTCGATGTATGAACGCCCCGACCAATTGCATCAGGTACGCTTCGGCGGGCATGAGGTTTTCTGGTACTGGGACATTTTTCGCGATCCGACCCACCCGGCTGCCGTCATACAGGGGGATACCCGCATGGGTGACCTGATGACGTTGTATCTGAACAAGCGATTGCAGCAGCGTCACGGCCACGGGCAAACGGCCTTCCGCATTCTCGCCTGGGACCCCGCGCGGTTTCGCTGGCTGCCTGACGGGGTGTCGGTGGCGACGGAAGTGCGCGGTCTGGCTGAGCGCGTGGAGCTGGCCCGCGAAACGGTGCGCGATCGCCTGGTTCTCGACGGAGTGACGCATCTGGCGCTTGGATTTCCGGGGAAGCAGTTGTCGGGAATGGTGCTGCTGGCTCTGTTCCCTGACGACGAGATTCGACAGGCAACGGCCTCTCTGCGCGAAGGAGTGGCGGTCGGGGTTGGTTTCGTCATTCTGCTGGCTCTGATGCTGGCCCGCACCTTCTCGGAGATGTTTCTCAACCCGATCGGAGAGCTGACCAGGGGCGTCGATGCATTGCGCCGTCGCGACACCGATGTCAGGCTGGTGATCGATCAGCGTGACGAGTTTGGTGATCTGGCGCAGATGTTCAACCAGACGATCTGGGACATCAAGGACATGCTGTTCGCCCGCGAGATTCAGGAACAGCTGATTCCGCGCACTCCTCCGTCTGTTCCCGGGTATCAGCTCGCTCTGGTGAATCTGGCGGCCGCCGACCTTGGTGGCGATTACTGCGATGTCGTGCGGATGACCAACGGCCGCGTGCTTCTGGTCATCGGCGATGTGACCGGTCACGGCGTCAGTTCGGCTCTGCTGATGGCCATGGCGAAAGCGATGATCTTCCGTCATGCGGAAGAAGCGGGCGATCTCTGCCGGTTTCTCGAACGACTCAATCGCATGATTTTTCGACTGCTGCAGCGCAAGAAGATGATGACGCTGTTCGTCTGTATCCTCAACCCGGCAGACGGCGCGTTGTCGTATGCGACAGCCGGACATCCATACCCGATCATCGTGCGTTCTGACGGTTCTTTTGAACGTCTTCGACTTGTACACACGCCTCTCGGCTTTCGTGAGCCGGCCGAGTCCTTTGTCGTCAGGACCGATCAGCTGATGCCGGGCGATCTGCTGTTTCTCTTTACTGATGGAATTCTGGAAGCGCGGAACGTCGAAGGCGAGTATTTCGGCAAACAGCGTTTGGAAGAGGTCCTGCAGCGCACGCACAGGCGGACGCCGGCCGAGGTGCGAGACGCGGTCATTCGAGAGGTACAGGCCTTTCAACAGGTAGCGGATGATGATCTGACCATGCTGGTGGTCAAGCGCGACTCCGTGGCCGGGGCATAAAATTCGGCAGTTGGTTGCGTCATTTTCAGCAGTTGATTCCCGACGGCTGCATAATTTTTGTGTCGTTGGTCGACTTCGGCCGTTGCCAAACGGATTGGAGCGGTGTGTCGGCACAGCGTCGATTGCCTGGCACCAATATTGCTTTATCCGCTGCGCATTACAATACGCAGGAGGAACTGCCATGTTGAAGAAGCTTATCGTGACCGGGTTGATTTGTTGTGCCACGACGTCGGCGTTTGCCTACGACATGTTTGATATTTTCGGCCGCGGGCCTGCTTTTCATCACGGAAAAGGCTCGGGTAAGGTGGTTCAATCCTCTCCGTATGGGCAGTCGGGCCAGTCGTCACAGTCAGGCCAGGCGGGCCAGTCCTGGCAATCGGGCCAGAGTGGCTACAACGGCGGATATCAGGGCGGTTACCACGGTGGGTATAACACCGGTTATCAGGGTGGCAACAACGGTCAGTACAACGGCGGCACGACGGGTGGCTACGTGTCCGACAACGTCAGTCTGGCGCTGCTCGATCTCGTCGCCAACGATTGTGAGATGTGCATCAGTTCGCTACGCCACGGCGCCTGGGCGAACAATGTCATGGCCATCGGTTACGTGAACAACGCGCTTTCGGCCTTGCGCCGCAGCCGGGTTCACTGCTCGTATCGTCGTCTGGTCGGCGAACTCGCAGATCGTCTGCAGAAAGTGCGCTTCTATCTGCTGATGAACGATGTCGGCGATGCTCGCGCCCGTCTCAATCAGATCGCTTCCATGGTTCGCCGTGTCACGGCTTCGATTCGGAACGGCGGAGCGGACACCTACTACGCGCAGCCCTCGACCGGTTATGGTTACAATGGCGGCTATACGACGTATCCGAGCACGAACGGCGGCTGGTTCGGCGGCTACAACGGCTCTTCCTCATGGGGCAACGGCCGGCAGGTCATGCCCGTCGGGCTGCCCTCGACTCCGATGTATCGCCCGAACAGCTGATTCCCTCGTTTGACAACGCGCCGGCCTGATGGCCGGCGTTTTTCTTTTCCGGCGTTTCGTTTGTGCGGCGATTATGGTACAAGGAGGCACACATGATCTGAGCGTTCGGCAAGGAGGTCCGGCACATGCGTTTGAAAGAAATACTGGTTCGGGTCCCGAAAGAAACGAATCCGCGTGAAAAACTCTATCTTTCAGGAAATCACTCGGCATTAGGCGGCTGGCAGCTGCCCGGAGTGCCCCTGGAGCGTATCGGGGAAGGGTTATATCTCGCCCGCGTGGCGGTTCCAGACGGACAGACGATCGAGTGCAAGGTGCATCGCGGCACCTGGAAAAAAGTTGAAAAAGACGTTGAGGGCGGCGACATC
Source organism: uncultured bacterium (assembly GCA_964472075.1). Taxonomy (GTDB): domain Bacteria; phylum Muiribacteriota; class Ozemobacteria; order Ozemobacterales; family Ozemobacteraceae; genus CAYYIY01. The sequence continues at coordinate 124,694 of CAYYIY010000003.1, forward strand.
CTGAACCATCGGTTGATCATGAAGCCCGGGCGGCGTCAGGAGATCCGGGTGGCTCGCTGGAAGCCTCGTGAAAAGCCTGCCGGTTCGACGGCTCTCGAGAGCGTTCGCTACCATCGACGATTCGTTTCCCGACATCTCGGAAACGCTCGAACGCTCGCCGTGTACCTGCCGCCTCAATATGAAAAAGAGCCGCAGAGACGCTTTCCGGTGCTCTATATGCACGACGGCCAGAACCTGTTCGATGCGTCGACGTCCTTCGCCGGGGTGGAATGGGCGGCCGACAAGACCGCCCAGCGTTTGATCGAAGCCGGTCGTCTTGAGCCGTTGATCATCGTCGGCATGTACAATAACGAGGACCGATTGAACGAGTATGCGCCGATTGCCGAACACAGTCGACAGGCCGGCGGCAAGGGGGCGGCGTATGCGCGCTTCGTCGTCGAGGAAGTGAAGCCGTTCATCGATCATACCTATCGCACGCTGCCGCAGGCAGAGCATACCGGCGTTGCCGGTTCCTCGCTCGGCGGGCTGATCTCTCTCTATCTCGGTCTCGAATACCCGCAGATCTTTTCACGCCTGGGGGTGATTTCCCCGGCGCTGTGGTGGGGCCGACAATGGATTCTTTCACAGGCTCGGCGCAAGGGGCGCTGTCTGCGCGACCATCGGATCTGGCTCGATATGGGTACTCAGGAATGGGGCGACCCCGAAAATTCATGGAAAGCCATTCAGCAGTGTCGAGAACTTGTACGTATTTTTGATCGGCATGGACTGCTGCCCGGGCGTGACTATTACTATCACGAAGTGTATGATGGATGTCATAACGAAGCGGCCTGGGCCGAACGCATGGATCTCATTCTGCTGTTCCTCTGGGGTCGACCGATGACCGGCGGATCAATCAGAAATCGGCGGCGATAGAAGATCACCATGTCGTGGTGCCGAGTGTCGAAACAGGAAAGGAATTGCCGATGAAACGCTTCTGTCTGCTGATGTGTCTGGGGATGCTGTCTCTGGTTTCGACGGTCCGGGCGAATGAACCCGCTCAACCGGCCTGGTCTCACCTGCGAACACAGGTGACGGTTCAGGTGCTGGTAAAAGTACCGGCGGACACTCCGAAAGAGGGGCCGGTGTTTCTGGCCGGAGCAGGCGAAGCGCTGGGCAACTGGAAGGTTGATGGATTGCCGCTGAAGCGAGATGCCGACGGAACGTGGCGCGGGCAGTTCGCCGCCCGGGTCGGTGATGTCGTGGAGGGCAAGGTGAATCGTGGGTCCTGGGATACGGTCGAAAAGGGACCGAACGGAGACGAGGTTGCCAATCGACGCTTTGTGGTCGAAAAAGACCAGCCCTGGGAGATTCGCGTCTCGCGCTGGGCCGGCCAGGCTCCGAGCGGTTCGTCGAGTCTGACGGGTGACATTCGTCGCCACAGCGGCTTCGCGTCGAAACATCTCAAGAATACGCGCGACCTTTTTGTGTATCTGCCACCGGCGTATGATCAGCAGAAGACGAAACGGTATTCGGTACTCTATCTGCATGATGGGCAGAACCTGTTCGATCGCGCCACGGGGTTCATGGGCCGGGAGTGGAATGTCGACGAAACCGCGGAAAAGCTGATCAAGGGCAAACGGCTCGCGCCGGTCATCATCGTCGGCGTCGCGAACACCCCCGGCCGCAACGATGAATACACTCCTGTCTACAGCGCCGAACACAAGTTCGGCGGCAAGGGTGACTTGTACGCAAGATTCCTGGTCGAGGAAGTGAAGCCGTTCATCGATCGCACCTATCGCACCCTGCCTGACCGCGCGCACACGGCGGTCGGCGGCTCATCACTCGGCGGTTTGATTTCTCTGTATATCTGCTCTCGGTATCCGCAGGTTTTCTCAGGCTGTGCCGCACTGTCGCCTTCGCTCTGGTGGGAAAAAGCCTGGATTCTCAGTGATCTCTCCAGCCGACTGGATCAACTGAAAAACACCCGTTTCTGGGTCGATATCGGCACCCGAGAGGGCGACAACCCGCAGGCGCACCTGGACAATCTGCGCCGTCTGGCTGATCTGCTGCGCAAAGCAGGACTACGGGAGGGAGTCGATTTCACAGCCCGCGAAATCGAGGGGGCCACACACAGCGAACAGGCCTGGTCGGCCCGCTTTGACCAGGTGTTGCAGTTTCTCTATCGATCTCAGACCCGCTGATAGTTCGTGGTGTGACCTAGCCGCTTGTACTATTGCGAGAGTAAACCGATTCGGAACAGAGTCGGTTTGTTCCCCCGCATCCGAGGTGCGTACCTTGCTTTTCCGCTGAACCTGCGGGCGGTGCGGTTTGGCCTGGGCTTCCGAGGTTGGCTTTTGATCAGGTTTGTGCTATGATGGCACTATCGAGGCTCGAGGTTCCGTCGCGGGTCGACAGCTTCCGTCCCCCGCCCTGAAGGTCGAAGTCGTGCACGAGAGTTTTCGCCGGTCTCGGTAGACTTCGTATCGAACGGGGGGCTTTCATGAGCATTCGTTCCAACACCATCCGGATCCTCATTCTGCTGACGGCCATCGGTCTCTCCTTCCCTGCCGCGGCGTGGCAGCGCATGCAGGTGGCGGGCAGTTTCAACGGCTGGAGCCCGACGGCGGATGCCGGGCGGATGACGGCCGATGCCGAAGGGTTCGAAACCCGGGTCTTTCTGCACACCGGCGTGATTGAGTACAAGTTCGCCGCGAACGGAAACTGGCAGCAGAACTGGGGAGACGACAAAGAGCTCGACGCTCTGCCGCAGAGCGGCACGGCCGTGGCCGGCGCGGGGAACATCGTCGCTCGCATCGAACGGGCCGGACAGTATGTGTTTCGCTTTCAGCCCGAGACAGGTTCATACAGCCTGAAGCTCGATCCGGCCGCGCCGGTGCCGCCGCCGGTTCCCGAGCTGCCGCCGGCCCCGGTGCCGACGCCGACCGGGTTCGATTTTCGCGAGGAGACGATCTACTTTCTGATTACGACTCGATTTTACGATGGCGACCCCGAGAACAACTTCTACTGCCGCGATCGCATCAAGAAAGGTGACCCGCACTGGCGGGGCGACTTCAAAGGGTTGATCGAGAAACTCGATTACATCAAGGATCTCGGTTTTACCGCCATCTGGATCACGCCGCCGATCGAGAATCGCAGCGGCCTCGATTATCACGGATATCACGGCTACGACTGGAACCGGATCGACCCGCGTAACGAGTCACCGGGGGCGACCTACAAAGATCTCATCGACGCGTGCCATGCCCGCGGCATGAAAGTGATTCAGGATGTGGTCATCAATCACTCATGCAACTATGGTATTCGCAATCAGGTCTGGATCGATCGCCTGCCGATCAAATACTTTCGCAAACCCGGCATGAAGCTCGATTGGCCGTATACGGTCAATCTCGGCAACTACAAGCACCCCTTCCGGGAAGATAACGACAACCCTCTTGCGCCAGATTGGTTCAAGGAAAGACAGAACAGTGACCCGGACGGAATTCTTCCGTTGAAAGACCCGCTGACCGGCGCCCTGTTGCCGACCGAGAAGTGTGACCCCAATCGATTCTTCGGCACCGACGTCATGAAGCTGCCGGCCGACTGGTACCATTTGCATGGCTTTATGTCCGGTGGGGATTGGGAAAGTCCGTTCTCACTGCAACAGAAACACATGGCCGGCGACTGCCTCGATCTCGCGACCGAACGGCAGAACGTTCGCGACTATCTCAATACGGCGATCTGCCGCTGGCTCGATCTCGGTGTCGACGCGATTCGCCTCGATACCGTCAAACACGTCGAGCGCGGGGACCTGCTTTCGTATGTCAACACCTGGAAGAAACACAAACCCGGTTTGTTCGTCTTCGGCGAGAACCTGGTGAAAGGTCATGGCTGGGGCGATCTCGGCGGCGACAACGGGCCTTCGCAGATTCGACCCTGGTGGTATACCCGTCTCGGAAATGACCCGCGAGATCCCCGATCGGGCGGCGATTCCGGATTTTCCGTCCTGGACTTTTCCCTGTTCTCGACCTTCCGCGACAATCTCAGCAAGGGTTCGCTGGGCGGCATTGAATCGGTTCTCTCCATGGACTGGGTCTACGGTGATGCGACCCGGCTGGTCACCTTTCTGCAGAACCACGACGTCGGCCCTGACAACGACTTCAAGTATCGGTTCAAGGGTGACGACTGGATGGCGGCTGTCGCGTACAATCTGCTCTGGACAATCCGCGGCATTCCATGCCTGTATTACGGGGAAGAAATTGCGTTTCAACGGGGCCTGCCGCAGGATATCTGCGGCAATGACGATACGCTCGACCAGACGGGCCGCGCCTATTTCGGCGATCACCTCGTTCCCGATCAGATCGAGAAAACCCGGTCACACCCGCTCTGGCAGCACATCGCTCGCCTGAACCGGATACGTCGCGCCGTGCCCGCCCTGCAGAAGGCGCCCATGAACAGCGTGCACGAGTGGGGCTCGGGCATGAGTTTCATTCGTGACTGGGATAACGGAAAGAGCTATGCCGTGGTCGGCCTGGCGGCAGGTGGCGATCAGCAGATCACGGTGGTCGGTGTGCGAAACGGCACCTACCGTGATGCGGTAACCGGCACGACGATTCAGGTCGGCAACGGCACACTCAGCTTTGCCGTAAAGGGCAACTCAGCGGGCATCTACGTGCTGAACGGGCCCGGCAAAATCGGTCAGGACGGTCCGTTTCTCCGATAGAAAACGAGGCTGTTTCGTGTTAAAATCCGGTCTTTCTCGATGACGGCGTTGCCTCACTGGCAGCGCCGTCACGACATCATACGGAGGGGCTATGAAATACCGGGTTCTGGTTGCAGATGCAGATCTCTCCAGTTTGAAAGAGACTGCGCGTGAGCTTTCCGCGCGCGGGTTGAACGTTGCGACGGCCGCGTCCTTCAACGAGGCGTGTCGCCTGCTGCGCGAAGACGGCCTGATTCACGCCGTGCTGACCGAGCTGTCGCTGCCGGAAGACGAAACCCCGGACGCACCCATTGTTTCCGGCCCTGAGATGTTCGAAGAGTTTCTGCGCATTCGCTATGAGGTAAACATATTTCTGCTGACGGCCGAAAAGTCCGGCCGTCGAGTGGTCACCGGCGGTCTGCTCAACGGCTATTTCTACAAGGGCGACCACGATTTCGACGATGTGATTCGCAAGGTTCGCACCGAGGTCATATCGAGCAAGAATCGGGCCCCGTTCTTTGAGACGCTGGTACAATATGCCGAGAAAGCCAAGGATTCGTGGCACACGCCGGGACACGCGTCCGGCGATTCGATCCGCAATTCGGTCTGGGTCAAGGACTATCACGACTTTTTCGGTCCGAACGTCTTTCGTTCCGATGTCTCGGTTTCGGTGCCGATGCTTGATTCACTGCTGGCCCCCGCCGGCGTGATCAAGGAAGCGCAGGAGCTGGCGGCACGCGCGTTCAGTTCCCGCTACACGTTCTTTTCCACGAACGGCACGTCGACATCGAACAAGATTCTGCTGCAGACGTTGCTGAAGCCGGGCGACGCGATTCTGCTCGATCGCAACTGCCACAAATCGGTGCATTACGGCATCATCATCAGCGGTGCGGAACCGATCTATCTGCTTCCCTCTGTGAATCAGACATACGGCATCTTCGGACCGGTACCGAAGCGTCGCATCATCGACACGATGGACCGTGCGATTGCGGCAGGCAAGCGCGTCAAGGCCCTGATTCTGACCAACTGCACCTACGACGGTCTGACGTATGACCTGCCGCCGATCATCGCCGAAGCTCACAAGCGCGGCATCAAGGTGATCATCGATGAGGCCTGGTACGGATACGCGCGATTTCACCCGGCATTCTACCCCTGTGCGATGGAAGCGGGCGCCGATTACGCCACGCAGTCGACCCACAAAACGATGAGCGCATTCAGCCAGGCGTCGATGATTCACGTGAATGACCCTGATTTCGAACACATTCAGGATTTCTTCTACGAAAACTTTGCCATGCACACGTCGACGTCGCCGGGATATCCGATGATCGCTTCTCTCGATGCGGCGCGCAAACAGATGGTGATGGAAGGCTACAGTCTGCTGTCGCGATGCCTCGAGCTGGCGGAGAATTTCCGGCAGGCGATCAACTCGCTGCGTCGGTTTCGGGTGTTGAGTCTCGATGACATGCTGGCGGAAGAGATTCGCGGCGATCATGTGCGGCTCGATCCGACCAAGATCACGATTGACTGCTCGCTTTCCGGCTTCACGAGCAAGGAGGTCGAGCGGATTCTGTTGTCGAAGCACAACATTCAAATCGAGAAGTCGACCTTCAATACCCTGACGGTGCTGTTGACGATCGGTGCGACCCAGTCGAAACTGAATCGCCTGTTTCTGGCACTCGAGAACATCGAGCGGATGAGCGGCAATGTTGACGAAGACCCGCATCTGATGCCGCGTGAGTTCCGCCTGAGTCTGTCGCCGATGAAGTTCATGCCGCGTCACGCCTACTACTGCGATGGCGAGAAATTGAGTCTGCGTGCGGCGGAAGGGCGGGTCGCCGTTGTCATGGTGGTGCCGTATCCGCCTGGAATTCCGCTGTTGGTGCCTGGTCAGATTATTTCCGCCGAGATCATCAACGCGCTCGAGATCTATCGCGATCATCATGTGGAGATTCACGGTCTGCATGAGGGAATGATCAAGGTAATGACCGGAGCGGAAGAAGAGCGACTGACCCAACGCGGTCATGCCGTCGAATCCCTGGAGGAACGGCACGGGTGACGCATTTCGGACTGATCTCCCTGCTGCCGGCGGCGGTGACGATTCTCGTCGCCATGATTGCCCAACGCATTGTTCCGGCGATCTTTCTCGGGATCGTTGCCGGCTCTCTTGGTGCGACCGGAGGAGTCATCGACCCTGCCTGGGAGAAGGCGAAGCAGTACATTTTCATTTCCTTTCAGGATGAAGAACGTCTCAAGATCGCTTTGTTCGTGATTCTGATGGGGGCGCTGGTCGAAGTCATCGCTCGCAGTGGTGCCTATCTGAAAATGTCCGAAGCCTTTCGCCGCTGGTTGAACTCTCCGCGCAAGGGAAGGCTGGCATCGATCTTCCTGGGAGCGCTGGTCTTTTTCGACGACTACGCCAATCTCCTGATCTCCGGAACTTCGATGCGCGGTCTCGGGACGGCATTACGTGTCTCGCCCGGCCTGCACGGGTATCTTGTCGATCAGATGGCGACGATTGTCTCGCTGATGTTCATTTCGACCTGGGCAGCCTACGAGGGTTCGTTGATGACGGGCGCGGCAGAGCTGGTTGGGATCAAATCCACACCGACGCAGATGCTGGTCGATTCGCTGCCGTATCATGTGTTCACGATTCTTGGTATTTTTCTGGCTCTTGTCGTTGCCTGGGAAGGGCGCTGGTTCGGCGCGAAGCTCGATGCTGAACCGGACAAAGTGGTTCGGTCGGTGAGCGTGGTCGGCATGGGAGCTCGTCTCCGGCATGGGCTTCTGCCTCTCGCCACGCTGGTCGGTCTGACGATCTGGGGTGTGTATTCCCTTGCCATAGAGGCACAGGTGAAGCTGGGAGCGAATGCCACATGGGTCAGTCTGCTGGCCGAAGTTCCGACGATCAACATTCTGTTGCTGGCAACCCTGGCCGGCCACGTGGCGGCGTTGGTGGTGCTGGTTCCGAGTGCTGTTCTCACGCCGTTTCAATACCGCAAGGCCATTGTTGAAGGTTGTGTGCACATGTTGCCGGCCGGGCTGGTCATCATTCTGGCCAAGGGCTTGTCACTTGTGGCAGGCGATCTCGGCACCGGCGCCTATATCACGGAACTGCTGCGAGGATTTGCGGTTCCGGCGGTGGTTCCGGCCCTGGTGTTTGTGGTTTCCTTTCTCATCTCGGTGGCCACCGGATTCTCCTGGAGCTCGATGGCGATCGTCATGCCGGTTGCCTATCAGATGGCCATGGGAGTGGGCGGAACGGCCATGATTCCGATTGTTTCCGGCGCCGTGGTCAGCGGTTCGATTGCCGGAGGCATGATTGTGCCCTACTCCGACACGACGGTCATGGCGAGCGCTGCCTTCGCGATTCCCCCGGTTTACCATGCAAAGACGCAGATGCCTCAGATTCTGGTGGTTTCGAGCGTGGCCGTGTTCGGGTATGTCATGCTGGCCATGCAGTTGCCGACCGGATTTACCTATGCCTGCTGCCTGACGGCGCTCTATGCCGTTCATTCGATCTGGGCGCAAGAGTCCAGATTGATCTCGGTAGAAGTTGCTCTGGAACACTCTCAGGGGAAAAAGTGCCCGAGATGCTGGGGCGAGATGACGTCCGATGCCCAGTTCTGCGGCCTGTGCGGCAAGCCGTTGCCCGGATCGGAGCCGGAAGTGACTTCCTGGTATTCCTTTACCGAGAAAAGTGAAGCCTGGTATTACATGCTGATCGTGTGTGCCTTCCTGTATGTGGGGGCGTCGATTGAAACTCCGTGTCAGAAGTGCGGCGGCCTCCATTCCGTGTTGTTCGGCGCGGTGCGCGGGCCGAGCTGTTCGGCGCGGGTCAAACAGTGCTATGCAAATATGCGTGTGCTGATGGGAGCGGTCGAAATGTATAACATGGACAACGCCGTCATGATTGACGCGATCGGCGATGCAGACGGCGTCATGATTGACGCGATCGGCGATGCAGACGGCCTGGAGTCCGGGATTCTGGTGAGACTTCGCTATCTGAAAACGCCGTTGACGAAGCCCACGGTGAAGTGTGCCTATTCCGGGGTCGGTCTGACCGGAACCGGAACGATTCGGTGCGCTTTTCACGGAACAGTCGAATAGACCCTCGATACGGGATGTGGTAAGCTGAAAGGGCAAGCCGCCCGGTTGGCGGAGAAATCACATTGAGACGGAGGACCCCATGGCTTTCTGGAATCAGTTGCAGTCAGTGATCCAGTGGAAGGATCCAGCCCCCAATTCTCTGATCTGGCGCTGGGACGGCGGCACGGATGAATTGAAGAATGCCTCCAAGCTGATCGTCGGCCCCGGCCAGGCGGCCATCTTCGTGTATCAGGGCCGGGTGGAAGCCATTCATCTCGAACAGGGCACCTTCGAGATTCGCACGGCGAACATTCCGTTTTTCACCACACTCAGCAAATTCATGCAGGGCTTTGAGTCGGAACACAAAGCCGAAGTCTATTTTGTGCGCATGACCGAGATAACCAACCAGAAGTGGGGCACCAAATCGCCGGTCAAGTATGAAGATCCGAAGTACAAATTCCCGGTGGGCATGCGTGCCTTCGGCAACTTCAGCTTCAAGATCACCAAGCCGGCCGCCTTTTTTCAGGATATCGCCGGCGTTCGGCAGGAATACACGATTGAAGAGATTCGCAGTGCGATCGTCGATCGCATCATTACTCCGCTGGCCGATCTGTTTGCCGAGTCCGGGTTCAGCTACGCGGAAATCGACAAGCAGCGCGTGGAACTCTCGAAGCGGCTGCGTGAAATGCTGGCTTCGGAGTTTTCGCAGCTCGGTTTCGAATTGACCGATTTTCGCATTGAAAACACCGACTTCGACGATGACACCAAGGGTCGCATCAGCCGCATCTCGGACAAAATCGCCGATGCTCATGCCATCAAGGCGATGGGAGACATCGACGGCAACAGCATGCGCAATTATGCCGCGGTCGAACAGCTGAATGCTCTCAAGGCCGCCGCGAATAATCCATCCGGGACGGCAGGACTGGGAGTAGGCATGGGCGCCGGGATCGGCCTGGGTCAGAATATCTCTCAAATGATGAGCCAGCCGCCGGCCGGGGCGACGGTTGCCTGCGGCAGTTGCGGTGCCGGTATGCCCGCCGGAGTGAAGTTCTGCCCGCAATGCGGCAAACCGGCGGTGGCGGCGGGTCAGGCGGCCTGCGTGTCATGCGGCAAGCCGATGACGGCAGGGGCCAAGTTCTGCCCGGAGTGCGGCTCAGCACAGAAGGCGACCTGCCCGTCGTGCAAAGCCGACATTGCCCCGGGGGCCAAGTTCTGCTCCAGTTGCGGGAACAAGACGAACTGAACCGGTACTTTTTTCATGAGTGATTTGTCGCCCGCCCCAATCGGGGCGGGTTTTTTCTGAAGCATGGATGATCGTCTCTGTAAAGCCTGCGGCTCGGTCGGAGCGGCGTTGCATCGTTTTTGCCGCGGCTGCGGCAGTGAGCTGATTGACGATGAGCTTCCGGTCGAGCAGACCCTGGTTCTGGATTTTCCCGAACCAGGGGTCGTCGAACAGACAACCTCCGGGTGTTCGCGAGTGTTTTACATTGTGCTCGGACTGTTCATTCTTTTGCCGATCATCAGCGACATACTGGGAATCAGAGGAAGGGGACGCGGAACCCGGGATGGTTCGCGGATGAAAGCCTGCTATGCGAACATGCGGGTGATCCTGGGTGCGATAGAGATGTACAACATGGATCATCAGCAAATGCGCGACTGGGTGTCGGATGCGGATGTCACGTCGCCGGACGGCATGCTGGTTCGCGGCGGCTATCTGAAAACACCGATCTCACGGTATGAGCCGGATTGCTACTACTCCGGGCAGGGTCTGACCAAAGACGGCAAAATCGTCTGCTCAAGACACGGGACTGTAGAATGACGGAAATCGCCGAGGAAAAACGACTGAAGCAGGCATTGCGCGCTACGTATAAGGCGACCGATGCCGAACGTGCCCGGTGGCAGAAACTGCATCAGCTGATCGCGCAGATTGAGGCGCGTCGTGGTCTGGCCGGCCTGATTCGCCGTGGTCTGGAAACGCTTTTCGGCGGCAGAAAAAAAGCGGCGTGGTTGTTTGGGGACGCTCCTGATCTTGCCTACTCGCTTGCGGAACTGAGTGCGCTGTATCACCAGACTGTTTCCGATCTGGCCAAGGCACGCTCGGAACGCGCAGAGCCGGTGCTGATCGAACAACTGAATCTGCTGGTGGGGCGAGCCTATGCGGTCATCTACGGCCGTCCCGGAATTCAGATCATGGATATCGTCCGATTCTTTCTCACCGACTTTCCGCGCCTGGTGCGCGAACGCAAACATTATCTCTTCGTTTCAGTGCTGGTGTTTCTGTGCGGCGCGCTCGTGGGGTTCCTGTGCTTCGACATGGATTCCAAACTGATCGGGCTGGTCATTCCGGAGCAGATGCGCACGGCTCTGCAGCAGGCAATTGCCCAGGGAAAGGTGGGCGGGGGCATCGACACGATGCAGCGATTTAACGAGGCGAGCCGCATCATGTTTCACAACATGGAGGTCGGCTTTCTCGCTTTTGCGACCGGTCTCGGCTTCGGCATCGGCACGGTGTATCTCTTGATTCTGAACGGCATGATGGTCGGCGGGCTGGCGGCCATCTATCACCAGGCCGGTCTGGCGGCGCCATTCTGGGCTTTGATTCTGCCGCACGGCGCGGTCGAGCTTCCCTGTGTCTTCATCGCGGCGGCCGGTGGGCTGATGCTTGGGAACGCCCTGCTGAACCCTGGAAAGTACGGGCGCCGGGAGTGGCTGAATCATGAGGGCTATGACGCCGTGCGACTGGTGGTCGGCACGCTGCCGCTGCTGGTGGTTGCGGGCCTCGTCGAAACCTACATCACTCCGTCGAAACTGCCGATCACGGCCAAGTATGCAACGGCGATGGTTCTCAGCGTTGTTTCGGCCTTGTATCTCTTTTTGCCACCGGGCCTGCTGTTAGAGTATTTCTCTCAGCTTCAGACGGATGTACGTCGCCAGAATCGCTGAATTTGCCTCATCAGGAGTCAGGACGAGCAGTCCCAGTCCCTTCTGCTCGAGTTCTCTTCTGATTTGACTGAAGCGACTCAACAGTTCAAGAGCGACGGATTTGCGGGCGGCTTCCTCATACGTGGTCGGTGTTGATTCTGCGGTCACGCGAATCTGCGGATCGATCAGGCTGACGACGACGACCACATGACGACCGGCCAGCAGCGAGATCGACTTCATGAGACTGTCCAGGGCGTTGCTGCTTGAAAGGTCGGTAAACAGCAGGATCAGCGAACGTCGCAATCGCGCCGTCGCCAGATGGCGAAAAGCCGGCATGAAATCCGCTTCCTCGGGTCGTGGTTGCAGATTGTACAAGCTGCGCAGCAGTTCGTGGAAGTGCCGTTTGCCTCTTCGCGGGGGAGAGTAGGTATGAATGCGCCGGGAGAAGGTGAGAAGGCCGACCTTGTCTTCCTTGCGAACGATGAAATGACCGATGAGCAGCGCGGCATTAACCGCGGCGTCGAGCAGGGTGTGTCTGCCGATCCTGACGCCGAGCGTGCGGCTCTGATCGATCAGCAGCATGACCGATTGATTGGTCTCGTTCTGAAAGTTGCGGGTAATGAGAATTCCCTTGCGTGCTGAGGCTTTCCAATCCATCTTTCTGAACTCGTCGCCTCGGACATACGTACGCAGACTTTCGAACTCGGTTCCGGACCCCCGTCGGCGCTCGGTGATCAGCCCGGATTCGACCAGATGGCTGCGCTTGAGGCTGAGATCGAGGCGGGAGATGTTGCGGATGTTCGGATAGACTTCGACCTTGGCGCGAGCCGGAAAGGTCTGTTGGATTTCGACGAGTTCGAGCACTCCTCGATAGCGGACGGTAATGTCGCCGAACAGAAAATCGCCGCGTTGATCAGGAGTGACGTCATACCGCAGGCGGATTTCGTGGCGCGGGTCGAGACGTGTCTCAAGCAGCCGGCGATCAGCGCGAAACAGATGTGGAAACTCGTCCCGTACCGTCAGGTCGAGACCCCGGAACGTATGGTTGGTGATCGCGATGATGATCTCGTTCGGCTCCCCGATCGAGAGTTTGCCGGGGCAGAGGCGCCCGACTTCCAGTTGGTCCGGGTGGGGTGAGAGTTTCCAGTCGAGCCAAAGCAGGGCGAAGAGGGCCAGATTCACGGCCAGGCAGATCTGCAGAGCGGCCAGGTGCGATGATGCGGACATCAGAGGCAAAGTGCCGCAAAGGAACAACAGGACTGTTCGGGTCGTCACCGTGACCTTCATCTGCATCTCCTTTTGCGACTGTCTGAAATGTCCGAGCCAGTGATCTCGAGAACCGACATCAGATCAGCGTGGAACCTTCACCTGATTGAGAATACGTTTCAGGATTTCATCGGTGGTGACACCTTCGATTTCGGTTTCAGGCTTGAGAATCATGCGGTGCCGCAGTACCGGGGGGGCCATCAGCTTGACATCGTCGGGCGAGACGAAGTCGCGACCATCGATAAGAGCGTTGGCTTTCGAGGCCAACAGCAGAGAGATGGAAGCGCGAACACCGCCGCCGACCAGCACTTCATTGGTGGTGCGGGTAGTACGGACAATGGTCGAGATGTATTCGATGAGCGCCGGTTTGGTTTTGACCAGCGATATCGCCTGTTGGCACTGCTGCATTTCATCGAGGCTGACGACCGATGCGAGGCCGACGTTCTTGAGTTCGGCCGAGCGAAAGCCCGATTCATACCGTTCGAGAATCTGATTTTCATCTTTGGCTTCGGGGTAACTGACCAGCCCCTTGAACAGGAAGCGGTCGAGCTGCGCTTCGGGCAAAGGATACGTGCCTTCATACTCGAGAGGGTTCTGGGTGGCCAGCACCATGAACAGCGAGGGAAGCGGGAACAGCTGCCCCTCGATGGTGATCTGCCGTTCTTCCATGCATTCGAGCAAAGCCGACTGGGTCTTGGCGGGAGCGCGGTTGATTTCGTCGACGAGAACGAGATCGGCGAAGATCGGGCCCTTCTGTACCTGAAACGACGCGGTACGCTGATCGAAGATGTTGGTGCCGATAATGTCCGAGGGCATGAGGTCTGGAGTCATCTGCAGACGCTGGAATTTGGCACCGATGATTTGAGCCAGCGTCTTGACCGTCAACGTTTTTGCGGTGCCCGGCACCCCTTCGAGAAGAATGTGACCGCGGGCCAGCATGCCGGTCAAAATCAGATTCAGCACCGGGTCCTGTCCGACGATGACCTTCTGCATTTCAGCCCTGAGTTGAAGAAAAATTTCTTTGACGCGTGCCAGATCAATCATGGATCCTGAGTTCCTTTCGCATGTTATCGATGAGTCGCAGATGATGAACGAGTCGGACCGGGTCGAGCTGAGACTGCCCGCCCATTTCCTGAAGCTGGGTTAAAAGGGTCTGCAGCTGCTGTCGTTCCTGTGGGGTGGCTTGTACAATCTGAGCGCAGACCTCTGAAACCAGGGTGTCTGACGGAAGATGGTAGCGACGCTTGAGACTGCGCAGGTGCCAGGAAGCCATTTGGGCGGCGACGGCCGAGGGGGAACCGAATCTGACATACAGGCGGCCCATGGCTTCGAGAAAATGCTGGGGCGGCGGTTCAAGAGGCGGCAACGGGACGGGAGCCCCGAGACGACGACCGGTTGAAAGAAAGTACAAGGTCAGACCGATGAAAAGCTGCAGCAGAACCCACGAGATCGGGTTCGCGCGAATCATGCTCCAGAGACTGAGATATGGTTCCAGTTCTTTTTTCATCGGTGGTGGCACGTCGATGGTGACTTTGACTTTTTTCATGCGAACCTGAAAAGCCGACATGGGGTCAGGATCGTAGAAGCGAATGCGGTGGTCGGGAGCCAGATGCTCGAGCAGACGTACCAGCAGAATCGCGTTGTGCCCGCACGCCAGTTCATCAGGAGTGCAGAAGCCGTATCCGGAAATCACGGTGGCCGAACCGCGTGAACGCCACGTCGTCAGCATCACCGGCTTGCCGTTTTGCGTGCCGTAGACGGGGAGAAAACTCATGCCTCGCCGATTGGTCAGCCCACCCTTGTCCACGCTGATGCGCGAGGCATCCTTCAGCCAGGAAAACGTGTATTGCAGGTTTTCACTGCGCGATGACCAGCGGTCGTCATGATCGGCACCCAGAACCTGAGCCAGAGGATGCGATTTGCGGGTGATGATCAGGAGGTGCCCTCCCGACTGACACCAGCTGTACAACGCCCGCATGCGCTCCTGACTCATGCCGATCAGCGGGTCCGTGACGATGGTTACCCCCTTCGGGTCGCTCGGCGGGGCGGAGGAAAAGTCGATGATGTATCCGAGCCGGCGCAGAAAGAAATACAGGAACGGTCTTGGTCGAATCTGCGTCTGGGTGACTTCGCTCCGGGTTTCCTCGGTGGTGATGGTTTGGCGACGACTTTCGTCGGGAACCTCTTTTTCGAATTTTGACAGACTGACGAGGTTCAGCCCCCACATGGTGAAAATGAACAGGCTGAGCAGCAGAATGGCATATCCGCGCAACAGGTTCATGTCAGGCTCTTCTCCAGTTTGTCGAAGACGCCGCGGAACTCTTGAAAATCTGCTTCCGAGGCCGGCTTGAACCCGTAGTAGAGGCGGTCGAAGATACGCAGAGGGGTATCCATAACCTGCCCGAGAGCCGGGTGTTCGTCGAGGATGCGCAGACGGTATTCCCCGTTGGTGCGCGCTTTGTCAAAGTTCATTCGTCCGCGCTGATCGAGAAGCAGCAGAATCGCCAGTGCCATGAGTCGTACACCCATTTCGTAGTTCCCTTTGCGGGCTTCGTCGATCGCTTGCTGGTACAAATCGACGTTGCGTCGTCGCCGCACCTCGTCGTCGATGGCGGCACTGCCGAGTACCAGGGGTTTGTGGGCGGCAAGGGCGCGGCTGCGTGCCCAGGCGCGGTAGATGAGAAAACCGACGATGGCGAGGACGATGCAAACGAGGGAGCCGAGGATCCAGTAGAGGATGCCGGCTGACCCGGTGAGTTGCGGTGCAGGGGGCGGAGGGGGCGGCGGAGGTGGAGGGGTGAAGCCGGATGGGGATTGCGTTGGAGCGGTCGTCGGGAAAGGACGTGATCCGGGATTCCCCGTGGTTTGTCCTCCGGATGTGGAGCTGAAGCTTGAGGAGCTGCCCCCCGTGGATGCCGAGGAACCGCTCGTTCCAGGGCTGCCGGAGCTGCTGGAAGAGCCGGCAGCGGGTGCTCCCGAAAAAGAACCGCCGTAGGAACCGCCCTGGGTGACGGTCAGATCGTTCTTGCCGTATCCGGTAAAATTTCCGCCTTCGGCGCGAATCGCGGAGATTTCTACCTGATCGGGCAGTTCGGCATACTGATCGAGGGCCGCGTCCGGTAGTCCGCTCTCGCCGCCGGCTCCGGGGGCGAGACGCACGCGCACCGATTGCACGTCGCGACGAGTGTCACGCAGTGCGGCAAGAATGTCGGCAGAGGAACGAGTGGGGCGGCCGAACGCGCCGGTGTTGAGAGACTCGATGAGGCCGTCCAGAGTATCGATGAAACACTTCCAGTACAGGTGACGACGCGAGTCGAGGGGCTCGGCGCGCATGTCTGCGGCGATGTCCCTGACCCAGGAAAGTTCGACCCTGGTAACTCCTGCGGCGGATGAGACTTCGGTGATGGTACTCAGGTCGACCATCATGGTTTCGGTGGTGCCGTCGAGGCTGAACTTTGCCGCTTCGAGATCCGGGCCGCGTGCTCGCAGAGCATTCACCTGTCGTGAGAATTCCGGGAGTGAAACGGCGAACGATAGGGTCGGCGCGAACAGCAGGAGCATCGCCACGCAGGCAAAAAATCGTTTCACAGCTTGGTCCTCGTCTGATCGAGCAGATGCGTAAGAGTCAGTTGAAAACCGATCCAGAGAGGGTCGAGCAGCACGTCTGCCACAAGGAAGCCGCATAAAAAGTAGACGTCGGGAGGAGTGCGGACGAAAAAGGAGGCGATGACGACGAAGGAAATGGAGAAACTGATGTACCAGGCCCCGATGAACCACACGAAATCTCCGACGGTTTCCCGAATCAGTTTCATTGAAGTGTTGTCACCCGCGGCGAGCTCCTGGGCTCGATTGACTGCTTCGGGAGAATGGGGATGCAGGAGGATCATTGGTACGCGGCACAGGTTCATGGGGATGACCCAGTAAAAGAGGATGAGTCCCAGGTAGAGGATCTCAAGATTCGGTTGCGTGGCTGGAACCACGAGAAAGATGCCGAGCATGCCGAGATTGAGAACGATGGGAATGAGGTTACGGAAAAGCAGTTGGGTATAAGAGCGAAACGTCACGCGACGTTGGAAACGCCTGCGCAGAGATCGTTCGGGCCACCCGGCGAGAAAAGTCTTGCCGATCAGTTCCCAGGCGAACGGTCGAAACAGGAGCGGGTGAACCAGCAGCATGCCGAAGAGCAGCCAGGGTTCGAGTGACAAGGCGCTGACGTAGCCGCGTCGACTTGATTCGGCGTACATGATCAGTACCAGAAGAAAAAGTTTGGGTGCGCCTCCCACCAGGGCGCTGATCAGGTAATCCCAGGCGCGGTTGCTCCAGATGGCGCAGACCTCATCGATCAATTGCAGAGAACTGCTGAGCGTGAAGCGCTCACGGCTGCTGACCGAAACCGGGCTGACGCGGGGTCGAATTCCCAGCTGCTGCATCTTGCGAACCAGAACGATCGACTGGCGTCTGATCTCCGGATTCTCATCTTCCTGCAGGGCCTGAAGAACGGTAAGCGATCTGGAATCCGGTCTTGAACTGAGCTTCTGCAGCGCTTCCATTCGCTGTTCCTGCTGTTCACTTTCCAGTTGTTCAAGACAGGCGGAAAAGTCGAAGCCGACAGCGGATTCTGCGGTGTTCACCTGCCTCACCACGGGTTCGGTCCCTCGTCTTCGGCGGAAATCACGACGGTTCGCGCGACGAGGTCGCCGAATCTCTGAAAACGGCTGGTGAACAGCATAGCCAGAAAACCGCCTGCGAAGCCGAACGGAAGAAAATCAACGATGCGCAGCAGATTTCGCAGGATGGAGGCAATCGGGGTAAGACGATCGCCGTTTTCGCTCAATACCCTGACATGGTGCTGGCGTTTGCCGGGGGTCTGGCCTTCCGAGTAGATCTCAAAAAAGATCGGATACCCCCACACTACCAGGAAGATTTCGGCGACCCAGATACCGTCGAAGAGATAATTGATGCGAAACAGTTCGGTGCCGAAGGCTGTGGCAATGAAAACGAGCAGCAGAATCAGGCTCTGGTAGACCAGATCGCTGAGCAGCGCGCGCCCACGCTGTGCCGGTCCGGCCAGTCGATACCGAATCGTCACGTTTTCCGGAGTGATGATATGCAGCAGGGCTGGCATGTGCTCAGGGTACTCCAACCGTTCGACCTGCGCAACTCTGTTGTCGTGAGGTTTCCGCGGTTCGACCTGCAGGATGGAGTGTCGGCATGGTATAGTTGGCTCGACGCGGAGGGACATGCAGATGGCGACTCGAAACAAACTTCAACACGGTTGCGGGTGTCTGCCGAGTTGCGGTTCGATCATGGCGCTCGGCGTCGTGTGCCTGATATTGTTCGGGGTGTTCAGCTATGCTGCGGTCATGATTCCCTTGAAGATTGCCGCGTCGCTGCCTCCGGTATTCTGGGCCGTTCCGGCCTGCGTGTTCGGCTGTGTGCTCTGGATGGCCTGGAGGCAGAAAGCCGAGCGTCATCGCTGGCGTGATCTTGAACCGTTGCGAACCGAGTATGAAAAGCTGCGCGAACTGCTGCGCGAACAAAAGCAGGAAGCCTATCTGCAGCAGACGGAACGACTCGTTCTTGAACTGTTTCGAGCGCGCGACCGGGCGGAACGCATTCGGCAGCTGTTTCAGGAAAAGGCGACCGCGCACGGACTCGAGAAACCCGGCGACGATTCGATGATGGCCAGTCTGAGCAATCTGCGCTCGTACCGCGATCGATACGAGGAGCAGAAACGCGAAGCGATCACGCTCTTCCAGACTCTGCGCATCAAAGCCCTCGACTCTGCCGCTGATCAGGCGGATCTCGATCGACTGGTCTCGCGGGTCGAAGGAATACGCTATCTGGCTGAGCATATTGATGGCGAGGAGCCGGTGCCGCTGCGGCGACCCGGTGTCACCGAGTGAGCGGCCCCCGGTCAGGAATCCTCGTGCTCGTGAGGTGGTTAGAGTTGCGACAGCGGTACTGACGGCCGATTTTAGGGGCGAACCGACCGGGTGAGAACCCTAAGAATCACGTACGGAATTTCTTGACAGGGCAAGGATCGCACCGCATCATGGAAGCGCTCGTCGCTCATGCCGATGAGCCGATCGAACATCAACGTTTCTGAACTCGGAGAAGGATGATGATTACTCGCTTTGCCGCTCTGATTTCCTTTCTGGGGGTCTGCACCGTCATTGGAGCTTTGTACAAGGCATTGTATATGCCCCCGACCCTGGAACAGATCCGGAGTTTTTACTTTACCTGGCAGGTCCAGATTCACGCCGGTGGCGGCATCTTCCTGGTGACCACCGTCTATCTGGCACTGCTGAATCTGTTCGGCAATCCTCCGAACCTGAATCAGGAAACGACGGAACCGCCTGCCGAAAAGCCGGTCGAAAAAACCGCGACCAAAGAGCAGATTCACGTCGAGCAACCGGTACAAAAAGACGAACCGGTGGTGGTGGTGCCGGTCAGGGAAACACCGCCTGTCGAAGTGAAGGTGGCGGTCAAGGCCGCTGAACCATCGATCGCGGAAGTGAAGACTGAACCGAAGATCGAGCCGAAGATTGAGCCGAAGGCGGCCGCGGTGAATGAAAAAGGGGTTCCGGCCGCTGCGTATCAGATTCTGTATCTGTTCCAGAAAGAGGGGCGTCTGCTCGATTTTCTTATGGAAGACATCTCGGGTGTCGCTGATGACCAGCTGGGCGGCGCGATTCGTCCGATTCACGAGGGGTGTCGCAAGATTCTGCAGGAACGCCTGAAGATCGAACCGGTTCTGACGGCAAGACCTACCTGACGCTGGACGTGCGGGAAGTGAAGCTGACCGGCAATGTGCCCGCGAAGGGGCCGTTTTCCGGCACGCTGGTGCACCGCGGCTGGCGTCTGACCGAGTGCAAGCTTCCCGAACTTGTTTCAGGATGGTCCGGTGATGTCGTTGCCCCCGCAGAAGTCGAGATTCAATGATTTGCGGGCCGATGCGGCCTGAGTCAGCCACGAATCTTTGAACAGTCGCGGAAACCCGGTTTCGGTACTGCCGAAGAACCGGGTTTCATTTTTTTCGCCGGTTTGGGTATAATGAGCGCTCAAACAGACATAAGGAGACGAGCATGAGCCAGCCGAAGAACATCGTCGGCATCGACCTGGGAACCACCAAGGTGGTTCTGACCTATGCCAAGATGCCTGCTTCCGAAGACGACAAGCCGTCCATCGACCTGTTCCCGCTGCTGCAGGAGTTCGCCAAGGAAAGCATGGAAGAGCGCGACACCCTGCCGTCGTTTCTGTTCGATCGTTTACAGGAAAAGCCGGTGCTGCCCTGGAAACGTGAGCAGCCGTTCATTGTCGGCGAATATGCCCGCGAGCGCGGCTCGGAAGTTCCGGCCCGCCTGGTGTCTTCCGCCAAATCGTGGCTGTGCAACCCGCGTGTGAACCGGCGCGAAAACATTCTGCCCTGGAATGCGCCGGCGGATGCCCGCAAGATCTCGCCGCTCGACGCGCAGACCGAGTTGCTGCAGCACGTGAAATCCTGCTGGAACAACAAGTTCAAGCAGAAGCTCGAAGATCAGATGGTGGTCATCACGATTCCGGCGTCGTTCGATGCGGTGGCGCGTGATCTGACGTTGGAAGCCGCTCGACAAGCCGGGCTTGAGAACGTGACCCTGCTCGAAGAGCCGCAGGCCGCCTTCTACTCCTGGATCTCGCAATCGGAAGCTCCGTGGCGCGATCAGGTGAAGAAAGGTGATGTCGTGCTGGTGGTTGATGTCGGCGGCGGAACCACCGACTTCAGTCTTATCGAGATCGGTGAAGAGGGCGGCGATCTGAATCTCAGTCGCGTCGCGGTCGGCGAACACATTCTGCTGGGCGGCGACAACATGGATCTGACGCTGGCCTTTCATGTGAAGCAGAAGCTCGAAGCGGCGAAAAAGAAGATTGATACCTGGCAGACCATCGCGCTCAGCCATGCCTGTCGCAAAGCCAAGGAACGCATGCTGGCGGACGAGGGCATCAAGTCCGAGCCGATCGTTGTGTCGGGCCGCGGCTCAAGCGTGATCGGCGGCAGCATGAAAACGACGCTCGAACGCGAGGAAGTGCAGAAGCTGCTGGTCGAGGGCTTCTTCCCGACCTGCGCGCTGAATGATGAACCGCAGGAAACCTCGGAAAGCGGGTTCCGCGAAGTGAACCTCGCGTATGCTTCCGACCCGGCGATTACCCGCCACCTGGCTCGATTTCTGAATTCGCAGGGTGGGACAAAAGAGTACAAGTATCCGAACGCTGTTCTCTTCAATGGCGGCGTCTTCAAGTCTGATCGATGTCGCGAACGCCTGACCGAGGTCATCAATTCGTGGCTGACGGCTGCCGGCAAACCCGCGGTACGGGTGTTGCAGGGCGCCGACCTGGTGCGGGCGGTCTCGTTCGGTGCGAGCTACTTCGGTCTGGCGCGGCAGGGCAAGGGCATTCGCATTCGCGGCGGCGTTTCGCAGGCTTACTATCTCGGCATTGAGATGTCGATGCCCGCTGTGCCCGGCATCAAGCCGCCGGTGAAGGCTCTCTGCGTGGCCGCTATCGGCATGGAGGAAGGAACGAAGACTGGCGTGCCCGATCGTACCTTCGGTCTGGTGGTCGGGCGACCGGTACAATTCAAATTCTTCCGCTCGCCGACCAGACGCGAAGACAAGGTTGGTCATCTGTTCGACGATATTCTCGCCGATATTGAGGAAACCAGCAGTCTGGCGCTCAATCTTCCCGCGGCCGAGGGAATGGCGCCGGGCAGTACCGTCGATGTCAGCCTGGAGGTCGCGATTACCGAGATCGGCACGCTCGAAATCTGGTGCCTGCAAAAGGGCGGCCAGAACAAGTGGAAGCTCGAATTCAACGTGCGTGACGCGATCAAGTAGCCGTATTCGTACCGGTTATCGACTGGTCTAAGGTCTGAACAGCCGCCGCCTTCGGGCGGCGGTTCTTCATTGTCAGGGTTTTACACGCGTGTAACTTCCATGTGACAGGCGAAGCGACTTCGTTTACAATAGATGCGAACAGGTACATGGTGAGAGGTTGTCGCAGGAGACGCATGTTGAGTCCACCGCGCTATCGAATTCCCTTTCTCGGGTTGAAGCTCTGGTTCCCCGATCCGCGTCTGGCCGACCGGGACGGACTGCTCGCGGCCGGCGGCGATCTCAGCCCGGAACGTCTGCTTCTGGCCTATCGAAGCGGCATCTTCCCCTGGACCTACGATCCGATCACCTGGTGGTCTCCCGAGCCGCGCGCGGTTTTTGATATTGCGACATTTCACGTCTCACATCGTCTGAACCGCCTGATTCGGCAGAACGTGTTCACCATCACGTTTGACCGGGCTTTTCGTCAGGTCATGGAAGCGTGCGCCGAGCCGCGTGCTTCGGGAGAGGAAACCTGGATCAGCCCGGAGTTCATCGAGGCGTATGTCGAACTGCACCGTCTCGGCCATGCGCACAGTGTCGAGGCCTGGTTGAACGGCTGCCTGGTCGGAGGGGTCTACGGGGTGGCTGTCGGCGGTCTGTTCGCCGGCGAATCGATGTTCTATCGCGTCGACAATGCCTCGCGTGTCGCCCTGACTGCTTTGATGCGGCATCTGCACAGCCGCGGTTTTCGCCTGTTCGACAGTCAGGTCGTTACTCCCGCGACGGAACGAATGGGCGTGCGGCAGATCACCCGGGAAGACTATCTGAAGCGCCTGGCCGAGCTTGTCGACCTGCCCGTCAGCTTCACCCCGCTGCCCTGACCCGATTGTCGGAGTCGGGCAGGTATGGTAGAGTGCTGATCAGGAGATACACCGAATGCCGGTACCGCATACTCGTCACGAAGAAGTTCTCGAGGAAAAAACCGCGAGCAAATCGAAGAAACCGTCGCTGTATCAGGTGTTTCTGCTCAACGACGATTACACGACGATGGAGTTCGTGGTGTATGTCCTTGAAACCATCTTTCGCAAGCCCTCTGCCGAGGCCACCCGCATCATGCTGCATGTGCACAAGAAGGGGAAGGGCCTGGCCGGCATCTACCCGCGTGATATTGCTGAGACCAAGATCGCCGCTGTCGAAGAATTGGCCCGCTCGCAGGGGTTCCCTCTTCGGTGTGAAATGGAAAAAGAATGATCAACAAAGAACTGCAACTCGCCATTGAAGCCGCTATTCGCGATGCTGCCCGAGGGCATCATGAGTATGTCACCGTCGAGCATCTGTTGTATGCCGTGGTTCACGATGACTACGGTCGCGATGTTCTGCACAGCTGCGGCGGCGATCTGGGCCGTATCAAACGCAAGGTGGAAGAATACTTCGACAAGCAGGTGCCGCGCCTGCCCGAGAACTCAAAGGATCAGCCGCAGATCACGGTAGGCTTTCAGCGCGTCATGCAGCGCGCCTTTCTGCATGTGCAGTCGGCCGGAAAATCGGAGGCGAACGCGGGAGACGTGCTTGCGGCCATCTTCCTCGAAGACGATTGCCAGGCGCGTCACATTCTCGAGAGTGAAGACATCACCCGACTCGATGTTCTCAACTATATCTCGCACGGCGTGGTCAAAGAAGGCTTCCCCTTGGGCGACGACGGAACGGCCGCGCCTGGCGGTGAGCCGGCTGTGCCTGACGAGGACGAGGAAGAAGACGGTGATCAGGCGGGTTTGCCAGGTGGCGAGGGCCGGCCGAAGCCTGTGCGCGACCCACTCAAGCAGTTTGCCGTCAATTTGCTCGAACGTGCGGCCGCGGGAGAAATCGACCCGCTGGTCGGACGGGTGCGCGAACTGCGCCGGACTATTCAGATTCTGGCCCGCCGCAAACGCAACAATGTCGTGTTCGTCGGCGAACCCGGAGTCGGCAAGACCGCTCTGGTCGAGGGACTGGCGCTCAAGATCCACAAGCGCGAGGTTCCCGAGATCCTGCTCGATACGCCCATTTATGCGCTCGACATGGGCGGCATGCTGGCGGGAACGAAGTATCGCGGCGAGTTCGAGGCTCGGTTAAAAGCGACGATCAAGGCCCTGAGCGAGAAACCGAAAGTCATTCTGTTCATCGACGAGATTCACACCATCGTCGGCGCCGGGGCGACGAGCGGCGGCGTCATGGATGCCTCGAATCTGCTCAAGCCGCTGTTGAACAGCGGCAAAATCAGGTGTCTCGGCGCGACGACCTACGAAGAGTACCGGCAGGTTTTCGAGAAAGATCGCGCCCTGGCCAGAAGATTCCAGAAAATGGAACTTCAGGAGCCTTCCGTGCGTGAAACGGTCAAGATTCTCAAAGGCCTGCGCCGGTACTATGAAGAGTTTCATCAGGTGCGCTTTCCGTGCGCCACGCTGCGGGCTGCCGCCGAGCTGTCTGCCAAATACGTGAATGAGCGGTTTTTGCCGGACAAGGCGATCGACATGATCGATGAAGCTGGAGCGCGCCTCAAGCTGTCGCCGCAGTATCCGAAGAAGAAGACCGTGACCGTACGAGATGTCGAACGTGTTGTGTCGCTGATGGCGCGTATTCCGGCCAAGACAGTTTCTTCGAACGAGGTTGAGAAGCTCGGTATGCTTGATGGCTCGCTGAAGCAGGTCGTGTTCGGCCAGGACGAAGCGATCAATCAACTCGTCAGTTCGATCAAGCGCACCTGGGCCGGTCTGGGTTCCCCCGATCGCCCGCTCGGTTCATTCCTGTTCATCGGGCCGACCGGGGTTGGCAAAACCGAGGTGTGCAAGCAGATGGCCGCGGTACTGGGCGTCAAGTTTCTGCGCTTCGACATGAGCGAATACATGGAAAAGCATGCCGTGTCCCGGTTGATCGGGGCTCCGCCCGGCTATGTCGGTTTTGATCAGGGCGGGTTGCTCACCGACGGCGTTCGCAAGAATCCATATTGCGTGGTCCTGATGGATGAGATCGAGAAAGCTCATCAGGACGTCTTCAACATTCTGCTGCAGGTGATGGATTACGCGACACTCACCGACAACAATGGCAAGAAAGCCGATTTCCGCCATGTCATCATCGTCATGACCTCGAATGCCGGCGCGCAGGAGATGGAAAAACAGACTATCGGTTTCGGCGATCAGAAGCTCGATTCCACTGACAAGGCGCGCGACGCGGTGAATCGGTTGTTCAGCCCCGAGTTTCGCAATCGTCTCGACGGCATTATCAGCTTCCGTCGCCTTGGGCCTGAAACCATGATCCAGATTGTCGGAAAGAATCTGCGCGAGGTCGAACGGCAGCTCGAGCGCAAGGAGATCGTGCTCGAGGTGAGCGAAGCAGCCCGACGCTGGCTTGCCGAACACGGGTATGATCCGAAACAGGGCGCGCGTCCTCTGGCACGCCTGATTCAGAAGGAACTCAAGGATCCGCTGTCGGAACAGATTCTTTTTGGCGCGCTGAAGCAGGGGGGCAAGGCGATGGTCGACCTGAGCGGCGGCAGAATCTCCTTTACCTACGAATCAGCCAAGAGCGCCTGAGATGAAAGACGTCCGCGAGACCGAACCGCGTTATCTGATCGGCATCGATCTGGGAACGACCCAGTCGGCTGTCAGCTACTTTGACAGCGATGATCCGGAGGCGGGAATTCGTTCGTTGCCTGTGTTGCAGCGGGTTTCCGCTCGAGAGGTCAGCCCCTTTCCCACGCTGCCTTCGGTAGCCTACCTCGCCGAAGATACACTCGAACTTCCCGTCTTCGAGGGAGAAGTCCCAGTTGGCGCGAGCGGATATAAGCCGATCGTCGGTCACTGGGCGAGAGAGCTTGGCAGTCAGGTATCGGCGCGCCTGGTGGCCAGTGCCAAATCCTGGTTGTGTCATCCGCGGATCGATCGGGAAGCCGCCATTCTGCCGTGGCAGAGCGAAACCGTCCAAGAGCGCATCTCGCCCGTCACGGCGGCGATGTTGTACCTGTCGCACATGAAGCGCATCTGGAACAGAAGCATCGGAGCCGGCGGCGAAGACCAGCTTTTCGAGCGACAGAAGATCGTGGTGACCGTCCCGGCCTCCTTTGATCCGGTTGCGCGCAACCTCACCCTGAAAGCGGTGGAACAGGCTGGATTTCCGTCTGTCACCCTGCTCGAAGAACCCCAGGCGGCATTCTATGATTTTCTCAGTCGCCATCAGAGCCGGCTGCATTCGGCGCTCGAAGGCGTGAAAACCGTTCTGGTCATTGATATCGGCGGTGGAACGACTGACTTCAGCCTGATCGGCGTCGAGTGGACCAAAGAAAGCCGTGCCGGCAAGGCACACCCCGGGTTGTCGCGACTGGCGGTCGGACCGCACCTGCTCATCGGCGGTGACAACCTTGATTTGACACTCGCGCATACGGTTGAGGCACGACTGCGCGAACGCGGCCGCAAGCTGGTGACGCGACAGTGGCAGGCGCTATTGTACCAGTCGAGAGACGTGAAAGAGCGCTTGCTGTCGCAGAAGACGTCTGACAGAGTAGCGTTTAACATCCCGGGAGCCGGAAGCCGGGTCACGGCTCAGACGCTCAAGGAAGAGCTTGACGCTGAGCCGTTGAAGGCGCTGTTGCTGGGAGGCTTCTTCCCTGAGGCAGCGGCAACGGATCGCCCCGAAGAGGACACTGGACTGGGGATTTCCGACGCCGGGTTGCCGTTTACGCGCGATCCGGCGATCACTCGTCATCTGGCGGCCTTTCTGGCAGACAACCGGGTGTTCCCCGATGCCGTGCTGTTCAATGGCGGCACGACACTCTCTCCGGCGTTGCGCGATCGCCTGCTCAATCAGTTGAACGCGTGGGCTCCCGCGGGGAAAACGGTCAAGGTGCTCGAAAATCCGTATCCGACCATGGCGGTCGCGCACGGAGCTGTTCACTTTGCCCAGGTGACGACTGGTACGGGTCTGAGAATTCGCAGCGGCAGTCCGAACTCCATCTATCTCGGCATCGGTACCGATCCGAAGTCCACGCCGGCGCGTCACATTCCCGAGTCGCTCATCTGTCTGTTGCCCAAAGGCGCAGAGGCCGAAACGGAACATCATATCGCTTCGAAGATCTTCGGCATTGATCGGCGGCGTCCGGTGGCGTTCTATCTGTACTATTCGGGAAACCCGCCGCGCGGTGAGTCGGTCGGCGATCTCGTCGAGTTTCAGGCGCGACGCCATCGACCGTTGCCGCCGATGCGGCCGCCGGCCGAAAAGTCGCAGGGCGGGAAAGAGGCCCCTGAAGTTGAAGAAGTTCAGATTGCCGCCAATCTTCGCGAGACGGGGTTCCTGCAGATACTCATTCGGCATTGTGCTGATGGCCGCAGGGAGGAACTGGCATTTGATTTGTCCCAGTCGGGGGACAAGGAAAAACGCTCCGCAGGGTCGGAGAAGCCGATCAAAACAGCTCCGGGAAAGCGACAGATCGGCATACTGAAGAAGTGCATTGAATCACTGTTCGACAGCAAACAGCCGGTCCCTTTTTCGCAAGTGTTCAAGAAACTCGAGGAGATGCTGGCTCAGCCGCGTCATGAATGGGATCTCCCCCTTCTGCGTAGTTTGTACGATATGTTGTTCGAAGACGAGCGCTTCCACGGCTCGAGTGAGGGACGGCAAGCCTGGATGCGGCTGTGCGGTTTTGCGTTGCGTCCCGGGTATGGCTTCCCGGGTGATGATGAACGCGTTGAACGACTGTGGTCTCTGCATGAAACGCCTTTTGAATCTCGTGAGAGCGCACTCTGGGCCGAATGGTGGATCCTCTGGAAGCGACTGGCGCCGGGTTTATCGGGAAGTCGGCAGATGATGCTGGCGCAGATCATCGAGTCACTGCTTTTCGGCAAGAGTTCCGGAAAGGGTTCGCGCACGCCGGAACAGCATGAGCGAAATCAGATGTGGCGTCTGCTCGGACAGCTTGAGCGTTTGCCCGCTGCCGAGAAGGAACGTCTGGGGTTCTGGATTCTCAAAGCCCCCACCACGTTTTCGCGTGATGCGATGGCGCTGCTGGCGCTGGGTCGTCTGGGTGCCCGCATGCCGGCTTATGCCGATCATACGCATCTGGTGCCGAAGATTACCGTTCAGAGCTGGGTTGAGAGTTTGCTTCCTCGGACGGTCGCGGGTTCGGCCTATCTTGAATGGGCGTTGCGTGAAATGGGGCGTCGTTGTGCCGATCGCCTGATTCAAATCGATGATTCGGTGCGAAAACGCATCATCGATCGCTTCAAGAAAGAAAACCGTAAGCGTGGTTTCCTGGCGCCGTTGCTGGAGGTGCATCATCTGGAGCCGGAAGAGCTGACCGAGTTTCTCGGCGAGACCCTGCCTTCGGGATTTGTCTGGGCGCGCGATCGAGCTGAGTCGGTCGCAGACGAAGCGCCGACGGCGACCGAATCATGAACCTGTTCGCATCCTGAGTCCGGCCGAACTCGATCGAACCTTTATTCGCCCAGAAATTTCCAGATGCCGGCGGGGCCGCCGATGCCGCTGGCGGCGTTGAACAGCCGCAGCGAAAAACCGAAAACGGTGTGCAGAGCGGCGACGCATGCAGCCGAAATGGTGAACCCGATGATCAGATATTTGCGACGCTTTCCCTGTTCATAAGCGAGAGGGTAGAACCACTCGAGGTTGAGCAGAGCCATGACGGCCACGCTGAAGAACAACAGGAACATCAACATGAAACGCTGATACTGCATGATAAACCCGAGCAACGGTTCACGCACCGTCATTCCGTGACGATGCAGGCTCGAAAGGGCATCAAACAGCGGATATATGGTTCCGCCGAAGAAGGAAATGAACACGACGGTGAACGTGGCGACACCCCAGACGACGAAGCGCGGGCCGGCTTCGCGACCAAGAAAGCCCATGCCGAATTCATTGATCCAGACGGCGAGAATGCCTAGATAGACTGGTACTGGCGAACATCCGGCAAACAGCGCGGCGAGAAAAACCCACGAAAGGACAATGCGGGGAAAGCTCCCCCAGGTCGGGCGATACCCGGTCAGAATGATCGAGAGCATGCCGCCCAGGATCAGCCAGCCGACCAGCGGGTTGAAGCCGAAGTACGAGGCGATGGTGACAAAAAAGGCTGCTGTCAGCGTGATTCCGAGAGATTGATGTTCGTGCCGTCGGGTGGCGTCGAGCGAGTAATGGGCGGCTGAGCCGCTGAAGTTCGGCTTGATGCCCTTGTTTTCAAGAAGTTCGAGGGCCTTCAGCCGAACGGTCGTATAACGTGAATTGAAGGCGATCTCCGCCAGGTCCTGAATATCGCGCCAGGGCAGGTCTTTCAACAGCGTAACCGCTGAATCCTGCATCGAAACGAGATGATGCTGCAACATGGCTCGCAGCAGTTCGGTGGCCCGGGGGGCGTCGAAAGGGAACAGCGCCTTGATGGCATTGGCGCGAATGCGGTTGTCCGCTGAGTTGCCCAGATGAGCGAACTCATCGACCAGATCGGGAGCCTTGATGTACCAGAAGCCTTCAACGGCATTGGCGACGATACGCGGGTCAGGGTGTGATAGATAGGCGCGCAGAACTTTGGCGATGCGCTGGTCTTTCAGACGGGGAATACGTTTGACCAGGTGAGCGATCTTGAACGGGTCGCTTTCCTGTTCGAGAAACTGGAGCAACGGTTCGACGAGCGTTGTATCACCGCTGTCGGTCAGTCGTTCGATGGCATCGAAACAGACGAAGCGACTGCCGAGGCGCATCTTCTGCAGCAGGATCTCACGGGTTCCGGCATTCTCGAGCGGCTCGAGACTTGCCGAGTCGGCGTCGCGATTCTTTTCGATATCCGGATATCTCTGCAACAGATGATCGCGCGCCTTTCGAGCCAGGTAACGAACCTGCTGGTCTCCGGCGAACAACTGCTTCTGCAGAAAAGGCATCAACAGAGCCGCTTCCGCTTCCAGCAGCGAGTTTTCCTGATTGATGAACTCGAGAGCAAGCAGCAGGTCGGGAGAATTGAGATCGGAAACGATGTCGAGAAGGCTGCGAACGATGTCGCGGCGCCCATGCGGCGTCCGCTCGACGACGAGAAACTCGCCACCCTCCGGGTCTGCGCCTTCCTGCAGGGTTTTGACCGGAATGTCGGTCCAGGCCAGCAGTTGGTGGGCTGCCTGCGGTGAACAGCCGCCGATCGAGTTGACCGCCTGTCCCCCGCTGATCAGGTCAGCGGCTTTGTCGAGACTGGCCGTGGCGGTCGAGCGTTCGAAGATGATCAGGCGGTTCATGAGCGGCATCCTTGTAGGGCGTGGTGTGATGAGAGAGAGGGTGGCGCGGGCGTGATGCCCGCAAAGGATACTTCAAGACCCTTGCACGGTCAACAGAACCCAGATGGAAGCCGTGATCAACGCATGAAAGAACCAGGGTACAAGCAGGCCGTTCGTCTCTCGCGCCGCCCGACCGAGAAACCAGCCGATCAAGGTGTAGAGAAGAATGCGACCGACTTCCGGGGCCACGGCGCTGAGGGTCATGGACTCGATATATCCGAAGTGGATTACGGCAAAAAAACCGGCTTGAAGAGCATTGGCGGCGCCCAGGGTGACGAACGTTTCGAAAACCGGCTGTAGAATGCCGCGAAAGAGCAGTTCTTCGACCAGCGAGTTCACCGAGCCGCCGATGAGACGACTGGAGAAGAGCAGCAGGCGCTCGCTGCCGCCGGTCGTGACGCCGCGAGCCGCCAGAAATCCGATGAGAACGATACTCATGTAGGCGGCCAGTCGAGCGGCCACCTGCTTCCAGGGTTGAGCTTGTGCTCCGCCCAGAATCGTGGTTTCAGCGTTCACCTGTCCGAGTTGCAGGCGATGTCGCCAGTGACGAGAGAGAAAGCGGGAAAGCAGGACGCCGACAATGGCGATCGGCAGAATCTGCAGCGCGCGATTGCCGGCATAGTTGTACAACTCCCGTGTGAAAACCATCCACGGGGTCGGGGGGCTTACCCAGCCGGTTTCGGGAGGAGGAAGATATGAGAAAACCACTTCGAGACAGCCGTAGGCGAAAAACACCACCGCGACGATTCCGGTAAACAGGCCGGCGGCAAAGCGGTTGAACCCGACAAAAAACGCGGCGAGCAGAGACAGAAAGACGACGACCGGCACATACGTTCGGGGGTCGAAGAAATACGGCGGGACGTGACCGGAGGGGAACGGGAGAAAAAGGAAAAATGATAGAAAACAGATGGTGATAAGCAGTTGCTGCAGGTTGGAAAGTTGTGGGATTGGAAGACCGGGTCGGCTCTGACTCATATTTCCCCTGTGAATGTGGTCGAAAGATTTACTTTTCGCTTAAGATAATACATCATAGGGGTATCATGAGCGAGAATTCCACTCGACCGGCGCGACAATGTCTGATTCTGTCGCGAGACACAAATTACACTGTCTTTCTCGAGATGGTGATCAGCCAATACGGGTTTCGCGCCAAGGTCACCGATATGGTCGGCAATCTTGGAGCACTCTCTTCCTCGATGCCGACGATGGCCTGGGTCATCGATCTCGACAATGTCTCCGAAACCATAGAAGATCTGGTGAAGCTGGCCCGGCAGAAAGCGCCCGATGCGCGTCTGGTGTTTCTCAGTTCGCAGTTCACCGTGCAGATGGCACAATCCTGTATTCGTCTCGGAGCTATCGCGCTTCTGCTGAAACCTTTCCCGGTTCAACGGTTGGTACAAACGCTTTCCTCGATTCATCAGGAACGTGAACTGCTCGAAGAGGAAGACCTCATTTCGAGTAATGATCAGGATCGCGATGTGCCTGTTGCGAAGACGCCGGCGGGAACCACACCGTCGCCGATGCCGGATCATGAAGCCGAGATTCGAGACGATCCGCTGCTGCGTATCGTTACCTTGCAGTGTTCCGTGTGCCGTTATCAGTTTTCGGCTGCCCGTTTCAAGCTCTGGGTCATGCCTGTATGTGACACCGACTCGGACTTTTGTCCGGTAACGACTGGTACGGTTCATCCCGAACTTTATTCGGTGATGGTCTGTCCGAACTGCTGTTTCGGTTATTACGCCGGAAAGTTCGGGAGCGTGAAGATTCCCGAGCCGATTCGGCGCGAGTTTCTCTCACCGAAGCAGACCGCCGAGCGCCGAGCCCTGACCTCCGGACTCGACTTCACGAAGAAGCGAACGCTGCTGCACGGGGTGAAGGCGTTTGACATCGCGGCTCATGCCGTTCAACAGCTGCGGATACGCAACTGTGTCAAACTCGCCGGTGAGTTCTATCTCAAGGCTTCCTGGCTTTGTCGAAAAATGGGTCACGGGTTGAACGAACGACAGGCGCAGGAAAAAGCTCTCGCCTGTTTCGAAGCCTGTTATCGTCCGTATCTCAGGCAAGGTGGTCATTTTCCAGGGCGTGATGCGGTCATTTCACGGCTCGACAAAATGGCGGAACCGCTTGAAGAGCGCGCGATCGTGATCACTGGTTTTCTGGCCGGCGAATTGGCGCGTCGGCTCGGCGATCGCGAGAAAGCGCTGCGTTATCTTGAAGAGGCGGTCAACATTCCGTATCTACACCAGTACACATCGCTGTATCAGCACGTGCATGCGGTGTATCGCCGTCTCAAGGAAACGCCGGGCTAGCGGCGGGAATCTGGTGTGTCTGGTGGGGCGTGCCCTTTACCAACCGAGTACGAACTTGGCGAAGAGCATGGCACCGAAGACCACGGCCGCGAAGATAACCTTGCTCATCGACTCACGAACGACATCGACTTCTTTGGGGTTTTGCTGCTGATCCATCGTTTCCCTCCATTGGCATGAAATAACCGAATGGACGCAAATCAAAGGCTTGCCGCGCTTGTACGAATCGCAACACCGGCAAAACGTCATTCGGTCTCGTCCGAATGGCGGCCCGACCATCCGCAGCTTTCCTCCAGGGGTTGTGCCCCCAGACCCATGGTTAAGTATACCAGAATGCCACCGCGCCCGCCAACTGGCGAAAGGGCAAAATCACCTGAGCACATGCGAGCGGAATGAAGGGAACATCTGCCTGCGCAGAGGATCTGAAGCGGGTTGATGAACCTGGGTTGAATTGCGGGCCTCTCGCGGAGTCGTCATTGATGTGTGCCGTATATGGTGAGAAGGTTGTCGCACGGCGGGCTGACCGTTATAATGCGCTCAAGATCATGAAAGGGAGTGTCTCGCTGCATGAGCCGCCGTGTCGCGCACGATCGGATTCACGACGACCTTCTGGCCGGCGATCTCGCGGAAGTTGATCCGATACGACGACGGGAGGCGATTCTGCGACTGGCGCGCGACCCCGTGCAAGCCGATCGACCGGCGCTGGAAGACGCCCTGTGGGATCACGATCCGCGTCTGGCGTTCACAGCCTGGCTCGGGTTGCGTCGGCTTCATCCGCCGATTTCCGGGGTGCATGAAGCCTGGCTGGAACTGTTCGGCGAATCGGTGCGTCTGCTCGAGACCCGTGCCGCGTCAGGCCCCGTGCCGTTGCGTCTGGCGGCCATGCAGGCGTTGGCTTTTGCCCCGGGCGGAGTGTTTCCCGGTGTTGCCGAGCGATGGAGACAGGACCTTTTGTCCGAGCCGGCAGCGTGGGGAAGTCTGACGGAACAGCCGCCGGCGTTGCCATTGATGAACGAATCGTCCGGTTGCGGGTGGTTCGAGATGCAGGGGCTGCTGCTGGCGGCGATGAGCGACCGATCGGATCGAGTGCGGTTGCTGCGCGAGTTGCTGGAAGCCGCTCGAGGTGAAGACGCCGTTCCCGTTTTTCTGGCTCTGCAACTTGAACCGGAGCCGGAAATCACGGACCTGCTGCTGCCCTGGCTGCATACGCCGGATGTGCGGGTAGCGATCGAGGCTGCCCGAGCGATTCTCGCCTGCGGCGGCTCGGGGGTGTATGTGCTGCTGCTGGCACAGATCAAGCAGGCCGGTGATCCGGCCAAGCTGTGCGGTTTTCTTGCCGTTCTGGCGCAGACTGGTCGCGAAGAAGCCTGGCAAGTGTGCCGTCGCTATCTGGCGCATGCTGATGCTGATGTGCGACTGACCGCACTGGAAGCCGTGGCTCGTTTTCCGCGCCCGGCCGCTGAGCGCCGGGAAGCACTGCGGGCCTTGCAGAAAGATGATCATGCCCTGGTAGCAGCCACGGCGGTCGGCTGGTTGTGGCGACTGGGGGCGCTCGAATCGGTGTCGCGCCTGACCTCGATGGCGAGCGATGCGGCGGCGGCGACCCGTCAGGCAGCGGCACGCGCGCTGGCACTGCTGGCGCCGGGCACCGCCATTCCGCTTCTGGTCGATATGCTGGAAGGGGAAAAGCAGGGGGACGTCCTGCGGGCGATCCTGATGAGTCTGCGTCGTCTGCTCCCCGGGGCGGTGTTTCCCGCACGGGTCCAGGAACGGCTGCTGTTGCAGTTCCGCCGCCTGTTGAGCAGTGCTGACTTCTTTCGCCGCAGTCAGACCGCCGTTCTCTGCGGTCGCCTGGGAATCTCCGCTGAAGATCTGATACTTACCGCTCTCGAAGAACAGGAACACCCGCATGTGCTGGCTTCGCTGCTGGGCGCGGCCGCCCGTATGGGGTCGACCCGGGCGCTGGTGTTCAGTCGCTTTCGCGACCACCCGGACCCTCGTGTGCGTGCTAACCTCATGGAGGCACTCCTGGGGGGCGGGGCGGGCGCGGTTCCGTTTCTGTCGCAGGCGCTGCGTGATCCCTCGCCGCGTGTCCGTTCCGGGGCCGCTCAGTCCCTGTTTGCGCTGGGGCAGTTCGAGGTGATCGGCGTGCTGAACCGCATGCTGCTGACGCCCTCGCCTCTGCCGGTACTGGCGGCCTGTCATGCGCTCGGTCGCCTGATGCGCCTGCATCCTCCCGCGCTGGCACCAGATCATCCTTTGCGACTGCATCTCGGCAGTCGGGTGCGGCGTCAGCATGTCGCGGTGCCGGGACAACCGGTCTGGATGTCTGAGCCGATGCTCCCCGAACTGTTGCAGGAACTCTCGCATACGCAGGGAGAGCCGGAAGCCGCACTGATCGTGCTGCATGCGTTTCATCGGCGGCACCCGGCATCGCGAGCGGTGCGCCGCCTGACCGCCTCATTCCTGGCGATGAAAGAGCGCATTCGGCCTGCTCTGGCGTTACTCGAATCCTGTCTGCGTGATCAGCCGGGCGTGCTGGCTGATCAATTCGACGCTTACCGCTTGTCGTTGCTGGCCGGTGATCTGCCGCGGGCCGAACAGTTCGGCCGCCGGGTGCATGCGCTTTACCGTCCGTTGCTCGATGCCTGCCGCGAGATGGCAGGTGAACTGCTCGGTCACGGAAAGGGCGGGTTCTACGAACAGCTTCATGCGCTCGAAACGCCGTCATTGAACTTGTACAATGCGATGATTCAACTCAAGTCGCGACAGGGAGACCGGGAAACAGTGCTGGAGCTGCTGGGAGAGTTGTTCCTGGCGCGACCGACCAATCCGGTTATCCTGCGGACACTCCTCAAAAGTGGTGACACGCTGGCCGGTGCGGTAAAAGCCGCTTTCAAGACGTATCTTGACGCCCTGAAATAAGAAACCCCGACCTGACAGATCAGATCGGGGCCTGTAAAAGCCTGATTACTGGCCGAAGAAGCTCTTCAACAACCCGGTCAAACCTTTCTTGCCTCCATCGGCTTTCTTGCCGGTAAGCGTTTCAATGAGTTTGTTCATGTCGTCGCGATAGGGCGAGTCAGCGGTGATTTCATACACCGTCTTCTGATGTTCGATCAGCTCGCTGACGTTCTGGAAGTCATCAGAGATCATGAAGTCGATCGGCCGCTTCAAACCGCCTTCCAGGGCTTCGCGGGTCATGCCGCGTTCGCAGTTGCAGCGGTTCAGCAACAGCTTGATCTTCTCTTTCGGGTATTTGAGGTTTTCCATGACCTGCAGACAGACGACGGTGTTCTTCAGATGGTTCATGTTCGGCACCATCATCAGCAGCACCAGATCGGCGATATCGAGCGAGTTGATCGTCAGGTCGTGGAACATCGAGTGCGTATCGAGAATGATGTAGTCGTAGATGCCGCGCGCGGCTCCGACCATGTTGCGCAGATGCGTCGAGTTGACGAGTTCCGACTGTTCGGGTTTCTTGGGAGCCGGCAGCACGGAGAAGCCGAGCGCATGATCGACCACGAAATCCTTGATGTCCTGGCACTTGTCGGCGGTTTTTTCGACCAGGTCGGCAATGGTGTGTTTCGGCTTGAGAGGCAGCATGAAACCGAGATCGCCGAACTGCAGGTCGAGATCGATGAGCAAGACCTTGCCCCCGGTAATCTTGGTAAGACCGGCTGCGAGATTGGCGGCCAGAATGCTTTTTCCGGAACCGCTCTTCGGACTGAAGAGGGCGATGACCTGCCCCTGTTTCGTTTCGACCGGTTTTTCCGCGGCCGTGCTGCTCGAGCGCAGTCGCCGCGACAGAGCGGTCATGATGCGCAGAGAGATGAACGAGTTGAGCCGCAGCATCATGTCGAAGTCGTTCTTCTCGATGACCAGACACTTCAGATCTTTGCTGACTCGGAGGGTTGCCGATCGTGGTACGCCCTCGATCAGGGCCATTTCTCCGAAGAAGGGGGTTTTGTCGGTATGCTCGATGGTATGGACCACCTTGCTTTCGCTGCCTTCCTTCTTGAGCACTTCGACCGCTCCGTCCAGAATCAGATAGAAGGCGTCTCCAGCATCGCCCTCCTTGAAAATCACCGTTCCCTTGGGGAACGTGCGCTCTTTGACAACCGGGCTGATTCTGGTTAGATCGCCCTCTTCAAGGCCTTCGAACAGGCTGAGCTTTTTCAGGATCTCAACAGACATGTCGTGATCTCCCCTCGATGGAATCTGTGGTTGGCCGCGCGGTCTTACGCAACGGACCCTGGTTTCGGCGGTTCATGGCCAGGTGTCGCGGGCGATTCAGCTGAAACGGCGGCCTTGTCTTCGCCGGCACCCATGAGCTTCTGGTAGATCTTCTCGACGGTTTCCACGTTGAGAATCTTTTCCCAGACCGTCTCTTTACCCTTGAAGGAAAACAGCTTCACTTCCTTCGGATTGACCGCGATGAAGGCCATCGGTTCGATCGTGGCGCCGCCGCCCGAACCGCCGCCGAACCCTGACGGTTCTTTCTTTCCTTCGCCGCCGCCGGCGCCAAAGCCGAATGATACTTTGGTGACGGGGATGATGGTCCAGTTCTGGGCCGCAATGGGCTCGCCAATGACCGTCTTGGAGTTGATGGCCACCTGCAGTTCAGACAGCACGGTCTTGATCAGGTTGTCGATTCCCATGGCTTCTTGCTCCTCCGCAGAAAATTCGCCTTATGGTATCAGTCTTTTCTCCGGAAGGCTACTCTCTCGTGGCAGGAATTTTTTCACCGACCCGGGGTTGGGTCGCTTCACGGACCTGTGCTATGCTGAAGCGACAATCTTCCCCGACGAGGATGACGACATGCCTGGTTCCCGCATCGTGCGCGTCTTGCGCGGCTGGATCTATCGCAATGCCCGGCTGCTGTCTCTGCTGTCGCCGGTACTGCTGCTGGCAGCCGTGGAAGCCTGGGCCCGTGCCGGGGGCGGTGGCAGTT
Organism: uncultured bacterium; assembly: GCA_964472075.1. Classification (GTDB taxonomy): domain Bacteria; phylum Muiribacteriota; class Ozemobacteria; order Ozemobacterales; family Ozemobacteraceae; genus CAYYIY01. The sequence goes on from CAYYIY010000003.1 coordinate 162,046, forward strand.
ACAGTTCGGGCCGCAGCAGTTACTCCGGCGGTCGCAGCGGCGGCGGGAGCGGCGGCGAAGATATCATCATTCGTCTGCTGATCGAGCTGGTGTTCCGCTACCCGGCGGTCGGAATTCCTCTCGTCATCGGCATCTGCGTGTTTGCCTACTACTCGTCGAAAGAAGGCAAGGAAGTTTATGTCGATTACACGATCCGCAAGGGCATTCGCGCACAAAAGGACAATCTGCGTCAGGCTGCCCTGCAGGCGCTCAGGAAGCGTGACCCGCAGTTTTCCGAAGAGGCTTTTCTGACGCGGGTGGAGCGCGCGTTTCTCAAAGTCCAGAAAGCGTGGTGTGATCACAACCTTGCGTCGGCTCAGGCATTTCTCTCTGACGGCGTGCTCGAGCGTTTCGGGCTGCAGATCCAGGAACAGAAGGACAAGGGCCTGCACGACCGCATGGAAGGGCTTAAGGTGCTTGAGCGGCGTGTGGCGCAGATCCAGAGCGATGCTCACTTTGATACCATGCATGTGTACATTCGGGCCTCGGCCGTCGACTACGAAGAAGACCTGAAAACGAAGAAACCGATCGGAGCCGTGAAAGCGGAAGAGGAATTTGAAGAGTACTGGTCGTTTTTGCGAAAACCTGGCGCGAAATCGCTGTCTGTGAAAGGTGGTTTGATAGAGGGCGTGTGTCCGAACTGTGGCGCGCCGCTCGAAGTGAGTGCCACCGTGAAGTGTCCATACTGTCAGGCGTTGTTGCGATCGGGGGAGTACGACTGGGTGCTTGCGGAGATTACGCAGGGATGCGAATGGGCGATCCAGGAATCGAAACAGATTCCGGGCGTTCGTGCTCTGACGGAGCGCGATGCGGGCTTTAACGTGCAGCATCTCGAAGACCGGGCTTCCGTTATTTTCTGGCGTTTCACCACAGCCAATCGACTTGGAGTCATCGCGCCGCTGCGCAAGATGTGCTGCGAGGAATGTGCCGGGAAGATGGCCGTTGATGTGGGTTTCAACGCCAAAGGGATCAGACGTTTCTATGGCAACTGCGCCGTGGGATCGGTCGACGTGCGAGGCATCGCGATGGACGGCGATTTCGATCGTGCGTATGTTGAGATTCGCTGGAGCGGCACGCCGCTTGAGATCAGCACTTCTGACCGCCACCCGCACAAGATCGGGAATGTCCTGAACTTCCATCACGGCTTCATTCTGCGCCGAAAACCTGAGGCAAAGACCGATGTGCGCAACGCGCTGGTCAGTTCCCATTGTCCGAACTGCGGCGGACCCGAGGGGAATGCAGATGCTCCGGCCTGCGAATACTGCGGTACTGTGGTGAATGACGGCTCGTACGACTGGGTTCTTGAACAAATCGTACCGGTCGGCTCCGCGGAGTTCCGTGACAAACTGCAGGCACTGCGCCGAGCAGCGGCTTCCGTTGGAAAGTCTTCGCGACCGGCGGGTGCAGCCGGTACCACTGGGCCGACAGCGAAACCGAGCGGAATGCCGCCGGCCCCGGATTCCCCGTTCCCTACGCCAGACCTTGCGAACACGCCTGGAATCGTACCGCCGGCATCGGCGACGTCGTCGGGTGAGGCAACGGCCGAGGCGTTCGGCATTGCCGGAGTGGACTGCGTGCGCTGGTTGATTCAAATGATGCTGGCGGACGGGGTCATCGAGGACAAGGAGCGTGACTATCTGAAGGAGTTCGCCGCTCAATGTGGAGTGGCCGCGTCTCGCCTCGAGGGACTCATCGGTTCCGTGAGTGCCGGCGGCGGTGATCTTCCGGTTCCTGAAAACCTGGATGAAGCCCGTGCCTTGCTGAAAGCCATTGCCGGAATGGCGCTGGCGGATGGCAGACTGTCGCCTGACGAAACCGCATTGCTGATTGCCTTCGGTCGTCGTATCGGACTGACACCGATTGATGTTAACATGCTGGTAAAACAGGAGCGTCAGCGTTTGTACCAGCTGGCGCAGCAGGTGCTGCGCATGAAAAGGCACGGTTGATCGCTCGTGAAAATGAGTCACATCGGTGGTGTGACAATATTCGCCCGTCCGTTTGGCTCCAGATGAATTTCAAACCAGGCCGAGATGATGGTCGCCCGAATCCTTGAAATCCTGACCTGGGAAGAAATCTTCGGTTTGATGGTCATGGGTGCTTTGATCGTCGGACCGCCGGTGCTGTTGATCGGTCGAACGGTCGAGTTGATTCTCGGCCGTGAGCGGGCCTCACGGCGCAGAACAGCATTCTGGGCTGCTTGTACTCTCGTTGTTGTGCTTTGTGTGCTGTATGGATATTTCATCGAACCACGCTGGGTCGAGTATCGAGTGATCCGGTTGCCGATCAAGGGCATCCCGTCGGGGAAGACAGTGCGTCTAGCCCACCTGACCGATTTCCACTATGAAACCCGCGCTTGGGGCTGGCCCGCCGAACCGGTACTTGCCGCCGTTGCTTCAATGGCACCTGATATGATCTGCCTCACGGGAGATTACCTGAACGCGAGAGAAGAAGCAGGCGCGTTTCGGCCCTGGCTCGAGCGCTTGAAAGCGATTGCCCCCACGTATGCGGTTCTTGGAAACTGGGATTTCAATATGGCGCGCGGCGGGCAACTGGTGCGGGATCTGGGAATTCCAATTCTGGACGGATCGTGGCAGGACTGTGCGCCCGCATCGGTTCCGGTGCGGCTGATCGGCGTGGCACTGTGGTCTGACGTTCCGGCGCCGGATACGCAAGCCATGAAGACCGATCGGCCCGTGATCGTGCTTCAGCATACACCCGACGGTTTCCCGGCCGCTGCGGCGGCGAGCGCGGCTTTGTATCTGGCGGGGCACACGCACGGCGGACAGGTATGCCTGCCTGTCTACGGCCCCGTCGTGACTCTGGCGCGTACCGGCCGGCGGTATGCCTCGGGTTTGTACAAGTCGGGCGAAACGTATGGGTTTACCAGTCGCGGCCTGGGAATGGAAGGCGGACATGCGCCGCGGGTACGATTCTTCGCCCGTCCTCAGGTGGTGCTCTTCGAATTGGTGTCACCCGATGCCGCTCCAGCTCCTGAACCCGATGGAGTTGCGGATCCGGTGGAACTGCTGGCGGTCATTCTGGGGTTCATCAACGTCTTTCTGATCATTCGCCAGAGCGTCTGGTGCTGGCCGCCCGGCATTCTGTCAACGGCTCTCTATGTGGTGATCTTTTATCAGGCTCGTCTGTATTCTGAGACGATTTTACAGGTTCTGTTCATCATCCTGCAGTTTCACGGCTGGTACTATTGGGTGTTCGGCGGACGAAAGCCTGACGAGGATTCCGTGCCCGTCGTCTGCCTGACGACAGCGCAACGTTTGAAATGGATCGTCGGCACGCTGATTCTCACGCTTGTTCTCGGCACGATCATGAAAACCTGGACAAATGCCGATCTGCCGTATCTCGATGCTCTGGTCACTTCGATGAGCATCTCGGCGCAGATATTGATGAACGTCAAGGTGCTCGAAAGCTGGCTGCTCTGGATCACGGTAGACATCTTCAGCATTGGAATCTATTATGTAAAGGGTCTGACCTTCACGCTGGGGTTGTACACGGCGTTTCTCATCATGGCGACGATGGGGTACTTCGCATGGCGACGCTCGTTCCTCGACCGGAAACCGGTCTGATCATCGGCAAGTTTCTGCCGCCCCATCGCGGGCATCAGTTTCTGATCGACTTTGCCCGCCGACACTGTCGTCGTCTGACGGTACTGGTCTGCTCGCTCGCCCGCGAACCGATTCCGGGAGCGTTGCGCTGGCAGTGGGTGCGAGAGATGTTTCCCGATGTCGATGTTCTGCATCACCCCGATGAAAACCCGCAGGAGCCTTTCGAACACCCGTACTTCTGGAAGATCTGGCACGACTCGATTCGTCGTTACTGTCCCCGGGTCGACTGCCTGTATGCCTCCGAATCGTACGGGTTTCCGTTGGCCGAAGTGCTTGGCGCGAGCTATATTCCGGTTGATCAGTCTCGAGAACTGGTGCCGGTTTCCGGGACGGCGGTTCGCAGTCGTCCCCTGCATTACTGGGCGTACATTCCCGAGCCGGTTCGGCCGTATTTCGTGCGGCGCGTGCGTATCATCGGACCGGAATCCTCCGGAAAAACCGTTCTGGCGAGGCGCCTGGCGAATCGCTTTCAGACAGTACAAGTCAGCGAGTATGCCCGCGGCTGGATCGATCTGCACGACAATCTCTGCCGCGAACAGGATTTTGAACGCTATGTGCAGGGGCAGGTCGCCGCTGAAGAGGCGCTGGCCCGGCAGGCCAATCGTGTGCTCATCTGCGACACCGACCCGCTGACGACGCAGTTGTGGGCGCATGTTCTCTTCGGCCGCTGTCCACCCTGGATCGAAGCCGAAGCGCGCTCGCGTTCGTACTCGTTGACTCTGCTGACGACTCCCGACGTTCCGTGGGTTGACGACGGGCAGCGTTATCAGCCTGATTTAGCAAGTCGACGGGTGTTTTTCGACGAATGTCGCAAAGCCCTCGAGGCCGGTCGACAGCGATATGTTATTCTACAGGGAAACTGGGAGCAGAGGTTCGAAGATGCCTGCGCGGCCGTGAATCGTCTGCTCGCCGAAGGAGGATGCCTGCCGGATGAGTCTCAACCCTGACCGGTCGTTGACCGAAGCGGAGCGCTTCCCCCTGCTGAATGACCGCGGGCGGGCCATGTTGAAGCGTTTGCTCGAGCATCCGCAGGCACCGCGTTATACGTTCCCGTGTGGTGATCGCCTTGACGCAGTGGGCCTCGAGCAGGTTCGTGCGTTCCGGCGGCGTCTTGACGATGAACGCGGCATGCTGAATTCCCTGCATGAGCCGCCCTGGCTCGAGTCTTTCGTCCATCGGTGCGTGAAGCAGGTGCCGTTCTATCGACAGTCTGTCGTCGAACCGCGACCGTTGATCGATATACCGACTTGCTCTCGCGATGATCTGATGCGAGCCCCCTGGGGCTTCGTCCCGGACGATCAGCCGCTCGATGACCTGCTGGTCTATTTCACGACCGGAACCACGGGACGTCGGTTATATGTATATTCGCACCCTGTCGTGTCGTCGTCGTATCTGGCATCGCTCGAATGGTTGCTGCAACGTGAAGGCATCGATTTGGCGCGCGGCCCTGATCGAGTTGCGATCGTGCAGATCTGCGCGCAGCAAAGCACCTATACTCATGCGACAGTTTCAAGTTATCTCGACCAGGCCGGATACGCCAAGATCAATCTGAACCCCCATGATTGGCGCGATCCCGAGCACCGGTGGACGTTTCTCGAAGACTGCAACCCGCAGATCCTGACCGGAGATCCGACGGTGTTTCTGGCGCTGGCCGCAGCACCGGTACGAATCAGACCGCAGGCATTGGTTTCATCGGCCATGATGCTGCTCCCCGAAACCCGTGCGACCCTGAGCGCGCGGTTCGGTTGCCCGGTCTTCGATACATACTCGCTGAATGAAGCGCGAATGGTGGCCGGGGCGAAGGAGGGGGCAACGTTCTCACTGATCGCCCCGGATCTTTATGTCGAGATTCTCGATTCTCAGGGTCGACGCTGTGCCGCGGGGGAACGTGGCGAGATCACCCTGACCGGCGGTCGTAATCCGTTTCTGCCGCTTCTGCGCTATCGTACGGGTGACTATGCGAGTCTTCATGCCGGCGATCGAGGTCTGGAACTGCGGGAATTTGAGGGGCGTCCGCCGGTGGTGTTCGTCGATGCACAGGGTCTGGCCGTCAATTCCATCGATGTCACCGGGGCGTTGCGGACGTTTCCGCTGGCCCAGTTCCGGATTCACCAGCGAGCCGATCGATCGTTGCTCGTAAAGGTGCGCGGGCCGGGGTGCCGTGAAGCCGAACTGAGGCGGGTGCTGATCAGTCTGTTCGGTGCCGGAATTTCGATGTCGATTGAGGAGTTGCGTGATGAAGACACGGTCGGCGGCAAAGTGATTCCGTACCGGTGCGATGTACCTGAAACGATGTCGGGAAAAGGTCTTCCGACGTTTGCCTGGAAGAAAGGTGTGTAAAAGACAGCATGGAACGTGAAGGCCCGGTTCTCGAACTGTTGATGCGCCGTCTGGCGGAGTGTCCGCTCGATTTTCAGAAGCAGCCGCTCGATGAAGCCGGTGTCGGAGAGCTGGATGTTGCCGCGCTGGTGTGGGATGCCGTCCATGAACTTTCCGGAAAGATCATGCAACCCACGGAACTGGCGAAGTTCGTGCTTGATCGTCGACGGTCGAAACAGATGCTGAGTCATTTGCAGGTGACGAGCGCGGCGGTGTGGCTGTTGTATGATCCCTGGTTCAAAGGCCGTGCCGGAGTCGCCGAGGGCGTGACGAAGTTTCTGATGCACAGGCTTCCCGAATTCGCGACGCATGTGCGCTTCGAGGAGCTGCTCTCGGACATAGATCGCCGCGAAGAGCTGGCCCGGCTCGTGCTGAAAAGTTTCGGGTATCGACCTGCGGGCGAGACTCCGACGCAGGCGACCGAGCGCTGGAATGTGCTCGACAGCGTCGAGCGGGCGAGGGTCCTGCAGGCGGCGAGAAAGGCCGAGGAGCGAGCGCGCAAGATTCGCGATGAAGCCGCACGCAAGGCGGCCGAAGAAGCTGCCGCTTCCTACGGCCGCGAATAGCTATTGTCCCTGCAGTTTTGAGGTGAGCTGTTCGACGGCGAACTTCATCAGTGTATTCATGCCGCCGATGCGTCCGAGTTCGAGTTTCAGCCAACCGTCTTCTAAACGCATGTTCAGCGATCGAGTTTCGCCGGCGGCAGGCACGGAGCCGTCACCACTCTTGATCTGACTGCGCAGCGTGCGCCCGAAAGCCGAACTTCGCAGAGGCCGTTTGAGCTTGAACGTTTCACCTTCGACGGTGAAGTTTTTCATCAATTCCGTGATTTGAGATGCCGCTCCGAACAGCGAATCAAAGAACCCGCCGATCGACTTCTGAATCTCCTCGCTGTTGCTGATCTGCAGCCCGCCCGGCAACCTGCCGCGAATGGCCATTTCCTCGAGACCGATCTCGAGGGACTCGGGTACGATGGAGGCGCTGACCTGCGTGCCTGCTCTGGTCTTCACCGAAAAGTGCAGAGCATTTCCCTTCGGCTCGAGACTGAATGATTCCAATGTCTTGATGTTCTTCTGTACAAGTTGGCCTGCCAGCTGAATGCAGGTGGGAGAGAACTCGAGGGTCCCGGTCTTTGGGTCGAATTTGATGAACTGCTGTGCCAGCGTCTCGGCGACCTTGCCCTGCAGAAGCTTGCTCAGCTGCTTCAGGGGGTCTTGAGCGGCAGACATGCATGCGGGCGGCCGCAACAGCAGGGTTGCTATGGAAAGGGTCGCAATGATGAGATTGCTGCGGTTCATGAACATCTCCTCTCGTTACTCGATTTGTTTCGTGCCCATGCGTTGCCGCTCAGCGCGCACGTGTTCGCGAATCTTCTCGCGAAACCCGAACGGGTCATGAATGGGGATCACCAATACCGGGGCTGTCGAGTCTTCAGACAAAATCGTCAGTGTTCCGGTACCGGCCAATCGCTGCAGAAATCCCTGCTCGTAAGAAGTGTCCTTCACGCGAAACAGTTCCACTTCCTCGTCAGCGCGGGCCACAAACCCTCGGGTGAGAACCACGCGCTGCGACGTAATGCGCACGTGCCAGCGAAAGCTGTGAAAAAAAGCGGCGATCAGACCGATGTTCCAGCCGAAAAGCAACAGCCAGAGAAAGCTGTGCTGAAACAGAAACACGCGGGTCGGAATTCTGCCGCTGTAGAAGACGGTCTCATCGGACATGATACATCCTCCGTTAGCTTGCCTGAATCTTTGCCTATTGTAACATGTCTGTTACCTGTCGTTGCATTGAAGCGTTGTCTCCGTTACCCTGACGATAACCGTGTCTGCACATCCTGCGCGGCATGAGAACCGTCGGGCTCAAGAATGGCGGCAGTGACACGGCAGTTGTCGGCGAGAAAGGGAGAAAACGAATGCATCTCACACGTGGAGTGGTTTGCAGGCTGTCACTTTTGGCCTTGCTGTTGTTCGGATGGCTGTCGGTTGATGTCGTCGTTGCGCGGCAGGCAACGTTGTCTGGTTCTTCAACAGAGGCTCTTGTCAACCTCGAGTCACTGATTCCCGGAATTGATCTCGATCTGCGCTATGCGACAACCGACAACTTCACTGGGCAGGTCGTCTATCCGGTCGAACGGGCTTTTCTGGTTGAACCGGCGGCGCGAGCATTGGCTCTTGTACAAGCCGATCTCAAGAAGGAAGGCTACGGATTGCGCGTCTATGATGCCTACCGTCCGCTCGCCGTGCAGCGAGAGTTCTGGAAGATCATGCCGGACCCGAAGTATGTGGCTGACCCGAAGACCGGCTCTCGCCACAATCGCGGGGCCTCGGTGGATGTGACGCTCATCGATGCGCGCGGCAACGAGTGCGAGATGCCGACCCTCTTTGACGATTTTTCCGAAAAGGCGGGGGCGTTTGCTCCGTCCGAAAGTGTCCAGGCGAGACTGAACCGTCATCGGCTGCAGAAGGCCATGACTCGGCACGGATTCAGAATTCTGAAGTCCGAATGGTGGCACTTCGATTTCGGCGAATGGAAGGAGCACCCGATTCTCGATCTCGGCCTCGATGAACTGGCGGCGCAGGCAATGACCGCACCTGGAGGATTGGCGATGAGGGAATGGCGGATTTCTGACGCCTCTTTGCAGGCGTTTCTGAAAGAGTGTGACGACAAAGGTATCGGCCAGTTGATGCTGGTTGTGGCCGAAGAGGCGTCGTCACCGGTTGCGATGGTCCAGTTTTTTGAGAAGAAGAACGAGTGCTGGGTGCGAGCTTTGACCAGCCGCCGGGCCTGCATTGGTCGGAAGGGCGTGGCCAACCCGGGGGAGAAACGCGAGGGTGATGGCAAGAGTCCGGGTGGCATCTTCAAGATCGGGCGCGCGTTCGGCTACGCCGCTTCGACAACGACGAAGATGCCGTATCTGGCTCTGGCTGAAGACGATGTCTGGGTCGATGATCCGAAAGCACCTGACTACAATCTTTTGGTTAAGCGATCAGCCACGAAAGCAAACTCGTACGAAACCATGCGCCGCAAAGACGACTTGTACAAGTACGGTTTTGTCGTGGAATACAACACCGAACCGATCGTACCCGGACACGGCAGCGCGATCTTTATTCACATCCAGTCGGGCATCGGCAAACCTACCGCCGGTTGCATCGCCTTTGGTGAAGACCGCCTGCAACGTCTGTTCACCTGGCTCGACCCCTCGAAAAATCCGCACGTCGCTATCGGCACTTTCGACACGTTGTTTTCAGCGAAACGGTAGTGAGAATTGCCTCGTTTGTCTCTCTGAACTGAAGACCTGTGCTCGAACGAACGACTCAGGAGTCAGGCAGCCCCAGACATTGAGGCAGGTGAGCGTAGACCAGCAGGGCGGTTTCGAGATGTTCGACGGCGACCCACTCGTCGACGATGTGGGCGACCGACTCGACGCCGGGCCCGAACCCCAGGGTCGGAATGCCGTGACGGCCGGCGCTGGTGACGCCGTCGGTTGAGAACGGCCAGAACTTTTCTCTCGGCAGAGTACCGGTCATGTTTCGGCAGACCTGGCGGAGAGACCGGGTGAACGGGTGCTCGGATGCTGTTTCCCAGGCCGGGTGTTCGCAGACCCACCTGCCGGTCCTGCCGGTCCACGCCGGCGTCTCGTACACGAGAGGGTGAGCATCGCAGCCGGCGGGCCAACCGGGAATCCGGCGAAGCTTTTCCATGATCTGATCAAAAGAGCCGCCTTTGGCAAGTCGTACGGTCACGAACGCCTCGGCCTCAGCTGGAACCGAGTTGCGTTGAAAGGGCATAGAGCGGGCGGCCGTCATGACCAGCGTGTTCCGTTCGAGAAGGCGTTCGGGATAGTTGCCGAGTCGATGGTATTCTTCCCGGTCGAGGCTTTCGATCGCGAGAGCGGCTCGAGCCAGATCGTACAAAGCGTTCCTGCCGACCTCGGGCATCGAGGTGTGGGCCAGCGTGCCGTGAGTGGCGATGCGGAACTCGAGCTTGCCCCGCTGACCGCGTGCGATGTCGAGCGACGAAGGCTCGCCCAGCAAAACGGCGTCAGGTACAAGTTCGAGGTCGGTGATGATCTCTTCAAATGCGAACCCCTCGGCGCACTCTTCTTCGGTGACGAAACACCCCATGACCAGAGGTGCCGCACTCGTCGGCGAACTCTGGTCGGCGATGGCGAGCAGGGCGACCGCCATGCAGGCCATCGCGCCTTTCATGTCGCAGGTGCCTCGCCCGAAGATCTTTCCGTCACGTTCGGCGAACGAAAACGGCGGCGATGTCCAGGCTGACTCGTCGCCTGGATACACGATGTCGAGATGCGCGTTGTAGGCCAGAACGGTCTGTCGCTGCCGCTTTGCCTGGGCGACCACACGTTGAATGGCTTCGAGAGAAACCGCTTCGCCCAGTTGTACCGGTTGCGAAAGCGCGATCACCCCTCCGCGAGGCAGGAGCGCCGCCATGATCTGGTGCTCTTGAAAGAAGCGCAGCAGACATTCGGCCTGTTGTTGCTCGCGCCCCGAATACGAGGCGATCGGAAGGCTCTCGGCCAGCAGTCGCCGCACCAGGGGAAACCATCGCTCCAGAAACGCCTGCCGTTCAGAAAAGCCGGTTTTCATGCCTCATGCTTACCGTCGTTGAGTTTCTCTCATCATACTCCCGTCGATGCGATTCCGTCATGGTGTGTTATGCTGTCGGTATGTTCATCGGGTACCCGTGCCTCAACTGGAGCCTGAAAGAGCGGCCGAACCGCACCTTTCGACTGGCGTCGTATTCCGACGACCGGTTTCGCGAAACCGTCGCACTCAATCTGCGGGCTACCGAGGCGATTCTGCGCTGGAATCTGGCCGAGGGGTTCGGATACTTTCGCATTTCATCTGACCTGATTCCGTTTGCCTCGCACCCGGTCTGTGCCGTCGATTGGGCCGCAGAGTTCGCTGACGATCTGGCGCGCATCGGGGCCTTCATCCGTCAGCACGGTATGCGTATCGCCATGCACCCTGACCAGTTCACGCTGATCAACGCCAAAGATCCGCAGATCGTCGCGCGCAGTGTCGCCGAACTGGCATGGCACGCACGATTTCTCGACGCCATGGGTCTCGACGATACTGCCCGCCTGCAGATTCACGTCGGCGGCGTCTACGGCGATCATGGGGCAAGCCGCGAACGATTCGTGCGCGAGTTCGAGAAACTGCCGCCCGCCGTCGCCCGTCGACTCACCGTCGAGAACGACGACCGTCACTACTCGCTGGCCGACTGCCTCTGGATCAGCGACCACACCGGCGTTCCGATTCTCTTCGACGTCTTTCACCATTCGTTGCACGGCGATGGCCGCTCAGTCGGCGAGTGTCTGCGTCTTGCGGCTCGTACCTGGTCAAAAAAGACCGGTCGCTTGTTAGTCGACTACTCAAGCCAGCAACCAGAAAAACGGCCTGGTACGCACGCCGAGACTCTCGATGACTCGGACTTTTCCGCTTTTCTGTCGGCCAGTGCCGGCATCGACTTCGACATCATGCTCGAGATCAAAGACAAAGAGGTCAGCGCCCGCCGCGCTCTGCGCCTCGCGAGCGCCGACCCCCGCCTGCAGAAACTCCGCACGCCTGCCCGTCGCCGTTAGCTGCTCACACGCGGCATGACCAGGTTCGAACAACAGCGGACCCTTCTCCTGGACGATGTCTGCCGATGGTAAATCATGTTCCGGTTCTTTCAGCCGGCAGGGAAACAGTATTCCTGGAACGGGAGCCGCTGAGCTGCCTGCGCGGCCTGCCCGCGGGCGGCGCGTTTATCGAGGACGGTGAGGATGTCGCGGATCCGGCCGAGAATCGCAGGTGTATCGGCGGCACCCGGCTGTCTGCTTGCCATTTCCGGGAATCCTGTTATCTTGTTCCCCGACTTCAATGATTGGAGCTGAGTTGAGCGAATGAGAAAGAATCGTCGCAATCAGCTGATCTGGGCGATCCTGGTCGGTGTCGGTGCGGGGACAGTCGCCGTTGCTTTTCAGGAAGCCTTGCATGCCGTCGAATATGCCCGCACGGGTCTGGTTGCCATGTTATCGGCACGCGGCGTTGTCATCGCACTCTCCGCGATGCTGCCGGCGGTTCTTTGCGTGCTGGTGACGGCTTGGGGGACGCGACGATTCTGTCCCGAAGCCGCCGGCAGTGGCATTCCTCATCTCAAGGGCGTGCTGATCGGAGTGCGCACCATGCATGGCTTGTGTCTGATCGCCGTGAAGTTCATCGGTGGTCTGCTGTCGATCGGCGCGGGGCTGTCGTTGGGTCGTGAAGGGCCGACGGTTCAGATGGGCGGTGCCGTTGGACAACTGATGGCTGGCGGTTCTGCGAGCAAAACGCCTCAGAGCGGATCACTGCTAATCGCGGTGGGAGCGGGTGCCGGGCTCTCGGCCGCCTTCAACGCTCCGTTAGCGGGGTTCCTGTTCGTTATGGAGGAGCTGCATTTCGAGTTCGCGCCTATGCCGTACATTTCCGCTCTGGCTGCTTCCATTACCGCTGACATGGTGTCGCGCCTGGCGGCCGGCCAGTTGCCCGCGTTCCTGGTGTTTTCTCATTCGACCCCGCCGTTGAGTGCCCTGCCGGGTTTTGCGATTTTGGGTGTTTTGTCGGGAATGCTGGCACTCCTCTTCAAGAAAAGCCTGATCGGCGGGCTGCGCTTTACCCATCACCTGTCGCCGCAGCGAGCCTGGCTGGTTCCAGTGGTGGCAGGAGTGCTGGCCTGGTTAGCGGTGATATTCCTGCCCGAAGTGGCGGGCGGTGGGCATGAAACGTCTGAGATGATGCTGAATGGCAACATTCTCAACCGGGGTTCGGGTCTCATTCTGTTATTGCTGGCGGGAAAGTTTCTGCTGACGCTGGTCAGCTATCTGGCCAAGGTTCCAGGCGGCATTTTTGCTCCCATGCTGGTTATCGGCGGATTGCTGGGTCTGGGTGTGGGTCATGTGCATTGCCTGCTTCTGCCCGGCTTGAAGGGAGTCACTCCCGAGGTCTTCGCCGTCATCGGCATGGCAAGCTTTTTTGCGGGAGTTGTCCATGCTCCGCTGACCGGTCTGGCGCTGATCATCGAGATGACCGCCAACTTCAAACTGCTCTTTCCCATGATGGTGGCAACTCTCATTGCCTTCATCATGTCTGAATGGTGGGGTGGAGAGCCGGTTTACGAAGCCCTTCTCAACGAAGATCTCCGTCGTTCGGGCCCGCCGCCCGTGCTCTTTCAGGAACCCATGAGCATGCATGTGCAGGTCGAGGAAGATTCCGAGATGGCTGACCGGCGCATTAATCAGATCGGCTTTCCCGAGGGGGTTCTGATTGTCAGCGTGAACCGGCGCGGGCAGAAGTTCGTTCCGTCAGGCCAAACCGAACTGAAGGCTGGAGATGCTCTCGAGCTGATGATTTCGGGAGAAGTATCGACCTGTACTCAGGAGATCCGTGACCTCGCACATGCCATGATCAAACCGGCCGGAGACGCGAGGTCCTGACTTTCCCCTCCCCGGGTCTCCACGACCATCGTTTTGAATACTTGCGCAGAGCGAATCACCACGACCTTGCCTGAGCTGGTGAGCCGATGCCCGCCGCGCACTGCGTCTCGCACACGCCGACCCCGCCTGCAGAAACTCCGCGCGCTTGCCCGTCGACGTTAACCACTCGCACGTGGCATGACCCAGGTTCAAACAACAGCGGACCCTTCACCTCGACGATGTCTGCCGATGGCAAATCATTTTCCGGTTCTTTCAGCCGGCAGGGAAACAGTATTCCTGGAACGGGAGCCGCTGAGCTGCCTGCGCGGCCTGCCCGTAGCCTAACCGTTTGTCGAGGTCGGTGAGGGTGTCGCGGATCTGGTCGAGGGCCGATTCGAGGTTTTCGCTGATCTCGGCGGTGAATATGATCGGATCGTGCAGGGAAGCAGAGTTTTCGGGGCTATCGACTTGACTTTCCCGGTGATTCCGAAGATAGTGAAAAAGAGTCTTATTATGAAATGGGATGAAAATCAAAATAAGAATCTCCTTGTTTTGAGTTGAGTAACATGACGGCGCAACAGAAACAGACTCGCCGAAGCGGTTCCTGGGTGACGGTTTCGACCGTCGGGGAGCCATGTCGGGCTTTCATTCCTGCTCCGCTGCCGCCTCAACCCGCAATACAGATTTCTCCGACTCTTCAAGCGCAGATGGATAAAGCTCTCCTGGCTTTGGGCAGACTGGACAGTCTGGCAAGTCTCCTGCCTGAGACCTCGTTGTTCCTCTACATGTATGTTCGCAAAGAGGCGGTCTTGTCTTCCCAGATCGAGGGAACGCAATCGTCGCTTTCTGATCTTCTGCTTTTCGAAATGGAGGGTGTTCCTGCCGTTCCGCTCAATGACGTTCAAGAAGTGTCAAACTATGTCGCGGCCATGGAACATGGACTGAAACGGCTTCGCGAAGGGTTTCCGTTGTCGGTGAGGCTCCTGCGAGAGATTCATGAGGTGCTCCTGCGACAAGGGCGTGGAGCGGGGAAAGAGCCGGGGGAACTGCGCCGTTCGCAGAACTGGATTGGAGGGACCCGCCCGGGAAATGCGCGGTATGTCCCGCCCCCTGCTACTGAGGTTCCCGGACTTCTGAGTCAGCTGGAAAAGTTTCTGCATGACAAAAATGATTTCACGCCCCTCCTTCTCAAAGCCGGTCTGGCGCATGTGCAGTTTGAGACGATTCACCCGTTTCTCGATGGAAACGGCCGTCTTGGCCGACTGCTGATTACTCTGCTGTTCTGCAGCGAACAGATATTGCAGGAACCGCTGTTATACTTGAGCCTCTACTTCAAACAGCATCGCGATCGATACTACGAACTCCTGCAGCGAGTTCGCACGCACGGTGATTGGGAATCGTGGCTCGTGTTCTTCGTTTCGGCGGTTCGCGACACGGCGGAAGAAGCGATTCGCACCGCGAAGAATCTGATGAAGCTTGCTGAAGACGACCGGCGACGCATCGAGGGCGTCGGCAGATCTGCCGGATCAGCGCTTCGCGCACACGAGGTGTTGTTACGATTTCCCATCATCACTGTGGGAAAACTGGCCGAGAAATCCGGCTTGTCGTTCTCGGCGGCTGGTACAGCGCTCAAACTTCTGCAGAAGCAGGGCCTCGTCAATGAAGTGACCGGAAACAAGCGCAACCGCTTCTTTGCTTATTCCCGCTACACCGACCTTCTCAGCCGCTGATCAGAAATAATACCGGACTGGAGTCAGCGGTTGGCGCGTTTGTCGAGGTCGGTGAGGATGTCACGGATCTGGTCGAGGGCTGATTCGAGGTCTTCGGCGATCTCGGCGGCGAGCACGTGCGGCTCGGGCAGTGAGGCCGAGTCTTCGAGGCTTTCGTCGCGCAGCCAGAAAATGTCCAGGCTGGCTTTATCGCGATTGATGATCTCATCGTAGGTGTAGCACCGCCATCGTCCGGTCGGGTTCGTTTCCGACCAGGTGGCCGTGCGCTTTTGCCGTGCGCCGGGCTGGTAGCAGGTGACGAACGGGTCGAGATCGGCGCGGCTCAGACGGTTCTGCTTCAGCGTGCAATGGATGTTGGTTCGGTGGTCGTAGTACCAGACGGAACGGGTCCAGGGGTCTTTCGATGCGGGTTTGCGATCGAAGAACAGCACGTTGGCCTTGACGCCCTGGGCGTAGAAGATGCCGGTCGGCAGGCGCAGAATCGTGTGCAGGTCGCACTCGTGCATCAGGTTGCGCCGCACCGTCTCGCCCGCGCCGCCCTCGAAGAGCACGTTGTCGGGTAGGACAACGGCGGCCCGGCCGTTGATGGCGAGTAGGCTCTTGATGTGCTGCACGAAGTTGAGTTGTTTGTTGGTGGTCGTGGTGCAGAAGTCAGGGCGGTTGTAGGTGATCGACTGTTTGTCCGAGTCGCCCTCTTCGTTGACCACGGTGATACTGCTCTTCTTGCCGAACGGTGGATTGGTGACGACGACGGGGAAGAAGGTCGAGGGCGGGTTCTTGAGGCTGTCGTCGGTTCTGATCGGCGGCTCGCGCTCGTCGTCGTCGGGGCCGACGCCGTGCAGAAACAGGTTCATGGCGCAGAGGCGAGACACGCTATCGACCAGCTCGACGCCGCGAATCGCTTCATACTTGAGGTGTTTCTTCTGGTCGCGGTCGAGGTCGAAATGTCGGGTGATGTACGAATAGGCCGAGAGCAGAAACCCGCCGGTGCCGCAGGCCGGGTCGCAGACGGTCTCGTGCGGCTGGGGCTGAATGCAGTCGATGATTGCGTCGATCAGCGGGCGGGGCGTGAAATACTGGCCGGCACCCGACTTGGTGTCTTGCGCGTTGCGTTCGAGCAGACCTTCGTAAGCTTCGCCCTTGACGTCGGCCGAGAGCGAAAGCCACGTCTCTTTGCCGATCAGCTCGACGATGATCTGCCGCAGTTTCGCCGGGTCTTGAATCTTGTTCTGGGCTTTGCGAAAGATGAGGCCGAGCATGCCGCCCTGCTCGCCGAGGTGTTTGAGGGTATTGCGGTAGTGCTCTTCGAGTTTGACGCCCTCCATCTGCGGGTTCACGAGGTCGGCCCACCGGTACCCGTCGGGAATCGCCTGCTCGTGCCCGGTCAGGGCTGCCTTCTCGTCGGCCATCTTGAGGAACAGCAGGAACGTGAGCTGCTCGAGGTAATCCTGATACGACAGCCCGTCGTCGCGCAAAACGTTACAGTACGACCAGAGTTTCTTGACTAACCGCTCTGAATGTTCACTCATGATGTTTTCTTTCTTGGTGTTCGTGGTTTCTTGGTGGTTGCTTTGTCTGTGGTGCTCTGAGCGCGGGCGGCTTTGATGCGCTCTAACAGCACCGAAGCCGGCTCATCGTTCGGGTCTTGATCGACCAGCTTCCCCTCAAACGCCCATTTGAGAATGGACTGGCGAAGCCGCTGACACCGCTTCATTTGCCTCATAGTTAGAGCCTCTATCGATTCCAGATCTGCTAGTTGTTTCTGTGTTTCGGCGACGATCCTCAGTTGTTCAACTGTAGGAGGGATCGGGATACTGAAATCTCGCAATGACTCGCCGGTCAGGTGCATAATTGTTGTCCCTGTGAAGGCTTTAGAAAGTCGTTTCGTATGTGATGCTGATGCAAGCGCGAAGCAAACAAACCACGGATCCAGACCTTGAAACACACGAACTCGATGGATAGCTTTTTGAATGGCAATGCTCTGATCATGATGCTGCCAAACTGCGCATCGACCTGGTTCTCCACCCTCGCAAACGGCTATATCACCACACTTCAATGCTACGTCATCATACTCCGCGTCTGTGATACGCATCTCAGACAAGTCTGACAGATCGAAGCCAAACCAACGCAGGTTCGCGTTTCTCAAATACTTACGTAGCTCTCCACGGTTCTTTGCTTGGTCAAGCATCTTGCCTAAACGTTGCTCAGAAAACTGCGAAAACGGCGCCCAGCACCAGCCTTCGGGGAGGTCGGGCAAATCGGTGGTGTCGGGCGGGGTGGGGGCTTGGTATTTTTTGAGGGCTTTGGTGCGTTCGGCTTCGAGGGTTGTCTGGTTGATGGCGTCGGTCCAGGGTTTGCCTGCCTGGCGGGCTTTGGCTTCGGCGGCGGCACGGGCCTTCTCGGCGGTGTCTTCGACCCAGCGCTTTTTTCGCTCGGCGAGAATGCGTTTGAGCAGGTCGCTTGCCGGCTCGTAGTCGCGGCCTTCGCGGCGCGCCAGTTCGGCTTCGGTCGGCACCAGTCGCCCCTCGACCGCCGCCTTGAGCACCGACGCCCGATACCGTTTCAGATTTCTCTGCACCCGCTCCAGGCTCTGCACCGCCTCATCCAACCGCGACAAATAGGACTCAATCGCCTCAACGATTCTTCGTTGCTCATTGGAAGGCGGAACGAGAATACAGAAATCAGAAATCTGAGAAAAATTAACTCGTGGGCGATCTCCTTCGTCGAGATGGGATGCAAATGTTACGAAATCAGACGAGTTAATCCGGTACTGTAAAAACTTTGGTTCGATGCCTGTTTCTACAATGAGAGTTATGAACTCTGCTGAACACAACCCTTCAAAGTCGACCAGGATCACTTTGTTAAGATAAGGCCGCAATCGGCTATAAAGAATATCTCTGGGGTAGAAATGAATAGAACTGCTCTTCATTGTCTCAGCCGGGACTGTGCCCAACAGTTTCATTGTGTGAGCTTCCACATTTTCTAACCCTACATACGGTAAACCTTGGCTGGATTCAGGTGCGTGGCGAGGTCTGGAATTCGTGACGATTGCGGAAAGATTTGTGCGATGCCAGCCAAGTGGACAACAATGTCGTTTCATGCGACCAGGACCTCGTTGAGTTCATCGATGATTGCTCGTATGCCTGATTGTCCAAACAGCTCAACAGCTTTTGCCAGATATCCGGCGTCGCTGAATGGTGTGTATTCGAAGTCGTCGATGGTGATCTCGTAGCTTTGGGCGACGTGGTCGCGAATCATTTCGAGCCAGCGCAGCTGGTCGGCGGTGAAGGTGCGGCCCTGGGTTTCCTGCGTTTTCAGCCAGGCGGCGAAGCGTTCTCGAATTCGTTCGGCGAACGGGACCAGCTCCTGCTCCTGGTGCAGGGCGAACCGAATCAGCGAGACCAGATCGGTCAGCCTTCGTTCAGCGCTTGCGCCGCGCACTTTACCCTGTTCGACCAGCTCATACGCGGCCCAGAGCTTGTCTTCGGTCCACTGGCGCGGCGGCGCGGCAATGGCCTCGTGCAGTTTCTTGAGATCGGCAAAGCGCAGGCGCCGCCGATAAGGCTGAGAGTAAAAAAACTGCAACGCGTCGATCTCACGCTGATGCTCTTTCAAAAACTCCTCGAACGACTGTACGAGCGACTTCGCCTTTTCTTTCGCTTCCTTTGAGAATCCTGCCTGGGTTAACTCATCCGGGGTCACCGTATCGATGATTTGTTCGAGTTGGGTCTTCAGCTCGTCAAGGCAACGGCGAAGCTTCGGGTTGGTCGCCAGCGGTTGTACTGCTTCTTTCACCAGTGCTTTCCGGGCGCTCTCGATCTGTTCGTCGGTGGGTTCCTGATCGGCGGCGAGTGCGAAGAGTTCGCGGGCCTTTTCTTCCTGGCGGTCGGGGTCGAGGGCGTGCACGATCTCGGCGCAGAGCTTCGGCAACGAGACGCCCGGGGCGGCCTCGGCGATCTTCTCGCGCTCTTTCGGCCCACACTGCTTGTCGAGCCGGGCCAGCCGCGAAGCCAGCGACGAGACCATCTCGGGGTTGGTGCCGCCCATCGCCACGTGCTCCAGCAGGCTCTTGAACGAAACCGACTTGTTGCGTTCGAGCGGGTGCGTATCGGCCAGCGGGGTTTCGGTCACGCCGATGCAGTCGATGATGACGAAATGCGTCTTGCGGCGCGAGTCAGGCGTGACGGCCTGCAGTTCGTCGGGCTTGATCGTGCGCACGCCGCGCCCCTTCATCTGCTCGAACATCACCCGGCTCTTCACCGACCGCATGAACATCACGATCTCGATCGGCTTGATGTCGGTGCCGGTGGCGATCATGTCGACCGTAACGGCAATGCGCGGATAGTACCGGTTGCGAAACTCCTGAATCAGGTCTTTGGCGCTCTTTCCGGTGGTCTTGTAGGTGATCTTCTGGCAGAACTCGTCGCCCTGCGCGAACTCCTGACGAATACAGGTGACGATATCCTCGGCGTGCGAGTCGTCTTTGGCGAAGACCAGCGTCTTGGGCACTACTTGCCGACCCGGAAAAATCTCGGTCTTCACTTTGTTCTTGAACGTCTTCACCACCGTTCTGATCTGATCCTGCGCCACCACGGCCCGGTCGAGGTCGGTGGCGGTGTAGGTGATATCCTCGTCGGGCTTCTGCCACTTCACCTTGCGGGTCTGCCGGTTGCGCAACCCGATCTGCACGTCTTCGACGCGTTTGATCTGCGCGCCCTGCTCGGTGATCTTGGTGCTGATGCGGTAGACCTCGAAGTCGACGTTGACGCCCTCGGCAACCGCCTCTTCGTGCGTGTAGCTCATGACCAGGTTCTGCTCGAAGAACCCGTAGGTGTGCTTGGCGGGCGTGGCGGTGAGGCCGATCAGATACGCGTCGAAATACTCGAGCACCTGACGCCACAGCGTGTAGATCGACCGGTGGCACTCGTCGATGACGATGACGTCAAAATACTCGGGCGGCACCGTCGGGTTATACACTACCGGCAGCGGCTCTTTCGCGAGCGCCGGTTCGAGCTCGCCGACCGACTTCTCGTCGAGGTCTTCCTGGTACGGTTCGCCTTTGAGCATCGAATACAGCCGCTGAACCGTCGAGATGACCACCTTGGTCGAAGCGCCGATGGTGCCCGACGTCAGTCGTTGCACCTTGTACAAATCGGTGAACTTGCGATTGTCGTCGGGCGTGCGGTATGACTCGAACTCCTTCTCGGCCTGCTCGCCCAGGTTGCCCCGGTCGACGAGAAACAGTACCCGCCGCGCGCCCCCGAACTTGATCAGCCGGTAGATAGCGGTAATGGCCGCGATCGTCTTGCCCGAACCGGTCGCCATCTGAATCAGGGCGCGGGGCCGATCATCGTGCAACGACCGTTCGAGGCCGGTCACGGCCTTGATCTGGTTGGCATACAGACTGCCCGGCACGAGCGGCGGCAGGGCGCGCAGACGCGCCCGCAACGTCGACGGCCGGTTCTCGGCGCCAGGTGCCGCGGGGTCGGTTGCCGTGTCAGATGGGTCGGCGGAGGTGGCGCTCGGGGTCGTGGTCGTGGCCTCGCCGAGCCAGTCAGTCAGCGGCACGGCGCTCAGCCATTCGGCGAGCGTTTCGGGGCGATGTATCTGAAAGACGGTTCGACTGCGCGGACGCGGGTCGAGGCGGTTGGTGAACCGCGTGACGGCGCCGGTCGAGAGATAGCAGAACGGCAGGGGGCGAATCGGGGCGTCGAGCTCGTCGGGCAGACCCTGCGCGTATTTGGCGGCCTGCACCTCGACGCCGGTGAGCGTGAAATCGACGGGCTTGGCTTCGAGCACGCCGACCGCGTGTCCGTCGACGAACAGCAGATAATCGGCATACCCGTGCCCGCTCTTCAGCTTGAATTCGCGAATGGCGACCCCGCGTCGGGCTGACAGATTCGCCTCGTCACGGTTCTGCACCCGCCACCCGGCCTCATCGAGCTGCCGGTCGATGCGTTGCCGCGCCTCTTGTTCCGGTGTCATGCCTATCCTTCGCGCCTTTGAACTCTCTCGGTGCCGTAAAAACGACACGTTCGATTCTACTATTCAGCGCCGCCTGACACAACGCCCAGGATCATCGCGTCTTACGCTTTCAATAGGGTTTTGTCGGCGCCGATTGACCAAGGATCACGGCCCGCCAACCGTGAGAGCGCTTCAATCTCCTGCTTCCAGTTGTTCCCATCCGCGCATGAACGGGCGAAGGTGCGGTTTCACCGGCAACTTATGTCTGTTCAACAGTCGATACGAGATGCGTTCTTCATGCTGAAGACAACCAATGATGACGGCCGGGTGGAGATCGAGGATACGACTGCATTCCATGACGGCCTTTTCCGAGATGCGTTCGCGGTTTTCAAAGAAGCGGAGAACGATATCGAACTTGAGGTGCTTTCGTGCAAACCGATCTGCCTCGTCTTCGGCGGCTTCGCCGCTGACGTCCTTTCCTTCACAGGAGTCGATGAACGGATGGTGTTTACGCAACTTGGATTCGTGCAGCAGAACGTGGCCGATTTCGTGGGCCAGCGTGAACCAGAAGTTGTCGTTACGATCGAACCGACAGGTGAGAACGATGACCGGGCTCTTGTTGTGCCACAAAGAAGCGCCGTCCGTGTACGTTTTTTCAAGGTGGGGTATGACGAGAAAGCGAACACCGGCTGCTTCGAGTTGTTCAAGAAATCGTTCGATGCCGCATGGCCGGTTGGTGTACTCGGCAATCTCCTCGGCGAATTTTTCGAGGGCCGTGCGCGAATAGGGAATGGTGAACGGCGTTGCGTCGGCAACGTTCTTGACCTTCTGCAGCCACGTGAGGGCAAAAAAGTGATTGTACTTCTCGAAGACTTTGGAACGGCGAAAACAGGCCTGCGCCTTCAGTGTTTCGAGATCGGCCAGACTGGTGCCACCAGCTTTGCCCCAGAATTCTCGGGCTTCTTTAATCAGGCGGTTCTTGTCTTTGTGCAGCCACCCTTTCTTCTGCATGTCTCGAACCGGCATGCATTCGAAGAGTCGTGCGAGAGCTCCGGATTCATCTTGCTTTTCACTCGAGGCCAAGCGAAGTCGGTAATGGGTATCGAGACTCAGCCAAAACTCGGGGCTTTGTCCGAAAACACTGCTGAGCGCTTTCGCCACCTCGATGGTGATCGAGACTTTGTTGTTCAGAAGCTGGTTGACGTGCTTCTCGCTCAGGTCGAGGATCTCGGCGAGGTCTTTCTGGTTCCAGCCTTTTTCTTCCATTTCATCTTTCAGGTGATCACCGGGGCCGAGGTTGATGAACGGCTTATAGGTAGCCATGTTTTTCGCTCCCTTCATTCGTAGTGCTTCGAGAGTTCGAGGATGGTGACAAAGCCGGTTGTCTGTTTTTCATCCTGGAAGTCGATGCGAAAGATCAGGCGATACTGGTCATTCAGTCGGACGGAGAACTTGTTCTCTTTCTCGTGTAAGCGCTTGAAGTGCATGGAAGGCGGATAGCGGAGGTCGTTGATGTTCTTGGCGGCCTCGATACGAAGCACGCGGGCAACGAACAGCCGGGCAATCCCCTCAGGCAATCGGATCTTGCGAGAGCGACCGGTCTCGTAGAGTTCGACAAGATCTTTGTGTGCGAATTCAAACTCCATTGCATCGTTATAGTGAAAATACAACAGAAACGCAATAAAATCAATACATAATTACATATAAAGTAATAACTAAGATGTCATAATGCTATGTAAGGCGTATGCTGTGTTGACGTTGGCGTGCGATTCTGGTATAACAAAAATAGCACCCGCCTAATACGGCGAGTGCCATTCATGCGTGTGCAAAGTGTTTACCTTGGCGGGGCTGCACTTCGCACATCACGGCCTTTAACGGCCGTTTGGCCCATCATGCCGTGAGGCACGATGGAGACCCCCTATAGGAGGTCATTTGTATGATACCTGAAGTGATCGAGTGGACGCAACTCATTGTGTTCTCGCGCAGGGAATCATGTTCCCTCGTCCTCCGGCCGGAAAGGAGTTGACCGATGCCCGGACCCTTTACACACATCGTGCTGGCTTCGCACGCCCTGTATCAAGCTCTGCCCCCCGCGATGGCAGACATTCTCGAAAATCGGGATGTCCATCTCCTCGTTGGGGCGAACTTTCCGGACATGCCGTATCTGGCGAGTGCTGATGAATGGGGGAACGAAATGCACTATGCCCACGCGAACCGAGTCATAACGAAAGGAGTTCAACTCATCAGAGATTTGGCTGGCGAGGCGAGAAAGAGAAGTATTGCCTGGTTCTGCGGGCACTTGAGTCACATGGCTGCCGATGCAACGATTCATCCTGTAGTGAATGCCATGGCCGGAAAATACACGGACGGCCCGGAATGTGTTGTGAAACACCAGGTGATCGAGACGAACTGGGATGCATACTCGTTTCATGAATATCTGAAAGTAGGCAGTACTATTGAGTCTGAATACATTTCCGGCTTGAAGAAGCGATTTCATGACCTGGAGCAACAGGCAGGACTGGAGTATGACATTTCTCGCTTTTGCTCGGACCTTGTCCAAGGGGCCTATCCAGAGCTTGGGTCAGCTGATCCAAAACACTGGATCTCGCGAAGTATGGACGTGATCGACTGGATTGGTGAGGAGGGTAACAGGGATGTTGTCGCTTACATTGCTCGTCTTGCGGGCAGAGGTCAGCTGCTGCAGATTCCCTACGAAAAAGTGAACCGCGCGTTCATAGACCGTCTGGTCACGCCGAACTACGGGATAGTGACATTCAACGAACTTGCGAACCAGACGTTAGCAAACATCGCCATGACGTGGGTAGCCTTCTGGAATATGCTCGCAACAGGTGAAGACCCGACGTACCCGTTGGCAAGCCATTGGGACCTGGATAGCGGAATGATCTCGGCGTCAGAATTTCTGTTTCAGGAAGGAGAACGAAAATGAAACGCACTGTTCTGATGCTTGTCTTCGCACTGATCATTGGCACATTCAGCGGGTATGTCGCAGGATTTCGATCTCGTGACTCGTCTCAGCACGCGTTGAGCATCGAAGAGAAACGCACGATTCTCAATAGTGCAGAGTCATTCGGACGGAAAGTGAAAAGCTATCTGAATCGGCACGAGGGACTTCAGAGGGTACTTCGGAGTGACTTGCTTCGGTATGTTGCTGAGAATGATGTCAGCCTCTTGCCTATCTTCGGCAGCGTTGACTTTGAGATTGCGGTTTCCAGTTCTGCGTCAGTTCTCGGGGTGTTTGATACTCGCGGTTGCATACTCTGTGAAGATGATCTGACTAGGCCAGGTCTGGAAAGAAACTACATCGACCGTCCAAGTGAACCAGTTTTGAATCCCTGGATACGCCGGAGGTGTGGCGATGAAAGTCGTTGATGAGAAGAAGCTGCGGAAATCTCTGGCGAAAGCGCTGTCGCACGAAGTGGGCAAGCAGGTGAAGAATCAGGTCGACGAATGTGATCCACAGGTCTGTGTGGTGGTTGAAAAACTGGTTCAGGAAGAGGCAGAAAGGGTGCTGGATGTGAAGGCGATCACTCCAAATCGCCTGCTTGAGAATTCTGATGGTGTTATGGTGTTTCGTGCGCCGATCTCGGACAAGCCGTTTCATCTATCGGTTGATGGGTTGGGTAACGCCTTTCGAGACACGCTTCGTGGTTTACAGCCGAGAGATGCGATAAGTCGAAATGTTCAGGTGAAGGTCGAGTTTGCTTGGAAGTTCTGAACCGCGGCCGCCGTCAATGCAAGCTATGCTCAAAGGGGCGACGGTGTGTTCGTTCTGTTCCTGAAAACGGTGCTGTTACCGAAACTGGCCGGTGGGAGCCGGGGTGTCGGTCGCGGGCGGGGGGGCGTCGGGGAAGGGGGGGAGGT